>CAZAOZ010000021.1:0-52712 GCA_964486865.1 uncultured Bordetella sp. | reverse complement strand
TCCGGGTACGGATCCATGCCGGCCAGTTGACTGATCAGCGCCGCGCGCGCGGCGCGCGTCTCGCCCATGCCGACGATGCCGCCGCAGCACACATGCAGCCCCGCCTCGCGCACCTGCGCCAGCGTATCGAGCCGGTCGTCGTAATCGCGCGTGGTGATGACCTTGTCGTAGAAGTCCGCCGCGGTATCGATGTTGTGGTTGTAGTAATCGAGGCCGGCATCGCGCAACTGTGCCGCCTGTCCCGGCTTCAGCATGCCCAGCGTCGCGCAGGTTTCCATGCCCAGCCCGCGCACCGCCCTGACCATGGCCACGACCTTGTCGAGATCGCGCTGTTTGGGGCCGCGCCAGGCGGCGCCCATGCAAAACCGCGTCGCCCCGTTGTCGCGCGCGAGTTGTGCCGCCGCGACGACATCGGTTACGGACAGCGTGTCCTCGTTCTCCACCCCGGTGTGATGCCGCGCCGCCTGCGGACAATAGCCGCAGTCTTCCGGACAGCCCCCGGTTTTGATCGACAGCAGCGTCGAGAGTTGCACCGCATTGGCGTCGAAATGGACGCGATGCACCTGCTGCGCGCGGAACAGCAGATCGTTGAAGGGCAGCGCGAACAGCGCCTCGACTGCGGCAGGCGTCCAGCGCTGATCGGACGTCACGGTGTCGGCGTTACGGAGGGCAGGCTCGTTGATGGTCAGGTGATCCATGGGAGTCGGAAATAAAGAGCAGGAATTGCCGGAACATTGATAAAAACAGCAGCTTTATAACAAAAATATCAATAAAATCAATATGTTATGTAACATTATGGTCGCAGATGCCGATCCCGTTGTCAAATTTTCCACGCCGTTTACTTAACAGATGGGGCTTCGCCTGCTCCTGCGTGCTGTGCGGGGCCGCCGCGTCGGCCCGCGGCCTGTGCGACGGCTGCTGGGCGGAGCTGCCGTGGCTGCGCGGCCCATGCTGCGCGCAGTGCGCGCATCCGCTGCCGTCCCCCGGATTGTGCGGACGCTGCATTGCGGAGCCGCCGCATTACGACGCCGTCGTGGCGGCCTGTCGTTATGCCTACCCGACCGGCGACCTGATCCAGGCGTGCAAATACGGCGGCCGGCTCGCGGCGGCAACGCCGCTGGCGGCCATGCTGGAAACCGTCGTCCGCCGACGCCCCGACGTACTCGTGCCGATGCCGCTGTCCGCAGAGCGCCTGCGCACGCGCGGCTTCAATCAGGCGCTGGAACTCGCGCGCGTGCTGGCGCGCGCACTGGGCACACCGGCGGATGCCGGTCTGTGTGTAAAAACGCGTGAAACGCCGCCGCAGTCGCGACTGCCCTGGAAACAACGCCGCAACAATGTGCGCGGCGCATTCACCGTGCATGCCAATCTCGAGGGATGCCATGTCGCCGTGGTGGACGACGTGCTGACCACCGGCGCCACGCTCAATGAACTGGCGCGGAACCTGAAGCGCGCGGGCGCGGCTACCGTCACCGGTTTCGTCGTGGCGCGCACCGTCGCCGGCAGCAACACCGGCAAAAGCCAGGCGATTTAACCTGGAAAAAAGCGTTTAGCCACAGAGAACACAGTGTTCACAGAGAAAAATCAGGCACGTGAATCATTTTCACATCCCACCAATCTGGTGAAGGTGGCGTGAGTATTCAACGCCTTGAATCTCTCGGTGTTCTCTGTGAACTCTGTGGCCGAATTGCCGTTTTAAGGTTTAACGCAGACGCTGATCAGCGAAAGTCTGCAGATCGGGAGACAGATTCCCCGAAGCTTTTGCGCGGCGATAGGCTTCCTGCGCATCGCTGCCGCGGCCCAGCGCATCCAGCGAAATGCCCAGCCCCAGCAGCCAGACGCCGACGTTGCCACGCTGGCCCAGCGCCCGGCTGAACTGTTCAATCGCTTCGGCGTGTTTCTGCTGCCGCTGCAGCAGCCCGGCATAAAACGCAAGGTAGTCCGCGTTAGTGGCGGCAAATTCGAGGCCGCGCGCCAGCGTCTGCGCGCCGGCGTTGAGGTCCCCGCGCTCCACCTGCAGACGCGCCAGCGCCATGGCAAAACCGGATTGCGCCGGGGAAATGGCCAGCCCTTCCTGCAGCAACTGGGCGGCCTCGGTCTGGCGACGCGCATTGAGCAACAATCCCACCAGCGCCTGGCGCGCCGCGTGGTATGAGGCGTCGGCTTGCAGCGCAGCCTCGAACGCCGTGCGCGCATCGGCATTCCTGTCCTCATGCAGCGCGGCGGCGCCCTTGGCATATTCGCCCTCGGCGCGCTGACGCGGCGTCAGTTCGCGCACTTTTTTATCGATATCCGCGCGCAACGGATCGGCTGCGGTTGTCGCGGCCTGCGGCGGCGTTTTGGCGGGAGATGCGTCAGCCGCGCGCACTGCAACCGGAGGCGCTGCGCTGCGCGGCTTGACCGCCGGCGCCGGCTCACGCGGCAGCGCTGCCGGTATGCCACGCGTATCCGCGGCGGCAGGTCCGGGAAAATTCGCCAGTTCGAGACTCATGCGCTGCGCAATGTTCTCCACCGCCTCCTGACTCAACGGCGCAGCGGCCGGCTCCGGTCTGGGCATGGCCGCCGCGGATACCGCTTCCGGCCTGACCGCCGGCGCGGACGGCGCGCGGCCGGTCATCCACCACCATGCGCCCGCCATGGCCGCAGCCGTCACGATCACGGCTGTTGCAAGCAACACCTGCGGTCTCTGTCTGGAGAAAGGTTCCCCCGGCAGGGCCCGCACATGATCCGGTATGCGATTGCGTTCTTCGCCCGAGGCGCGGCGGCGCTCGAGATCCACCAGCATCTGATTGATCACGCTCATGCGAAATACGCCAGTGAAATGCCCCCGGCAGCCAGCAGCAGCACCGCTGCGCCGCTGAACCACCACCAGCGGTGCATTTTCCCGGCTGCGGGCGTGTCGGCCGCCGCAACGCGCACATGATGCGGCAGCGCCTGCTGCAGGCCTTCGCCGAACGTCAACAACAGGGACTTGTGGGCGATGATATTGACCAGCCGCGGGATGCCGCCGCTGGCGCGATGCATTTGCCGCACCGCGGCCGGCGCAAACAACCGGCTGCCGCGGTATCCGGCCACCCGCAGGCGGTGCGCCAGATAATGATCGACTTCCTCGACACTCAGCGCCGTCAACCGGTACTGGAACGTGATGCGCTGGCGCAACTGGCGCACGGCCGAGTGGGCCAGCCGCTCGTCGAGTTCCGGCTGTCCGAACAACACCACCTGCAGCAGCTTGCGCTTCTCGGTTTCAAGATTGGTCAGCAGGCGCAGCGCCTCCAGCGTTTCCTGCGGCATCGCCTGCGCCTCGTCGAGACAGAGCACGACCGTCTTGCCCTGGCGCGCAAAATTGAGCAGGGCGCGCGACAGTTCTTTCATCAACTGGTGCTGATCCGCTTCCCGCGGCAGCGTCACGCCCAGCTCATCGGCCAGCGCGAACATCAGCGTGCGCGGCTCCAGATAGGGATTGGGAATGTAGGCGGAGACAAAGCGCGCATCGAGCATGCTCAGAAACCGCCGGCACAGCAGCGTCTTGCCGGTGCCGACTTCGCCCGTGACTTTCATGAACCCTTCGCCGTTGCGCGCGGCAACCAGCAGCGTGTTCAGCGCTTCCTGATGGGAATTGCAGGCGTAGGCGAAGCTGGTGTCCGGCGTGATGCCGAACGGGGGTTCACGCAGCCCGAAGTGTGCTTCGTACATGGTGCGAGCGTATCACCGCTGCTGCTCCGGCGCGCCCATGGAGCGTATGCGATCGCGGGTGCGGTTCAGATCATCCTGCCACGTGCGGTCGCCATGAATGATCGTGGGCTTGAGCAGGATGACCAGTTCGCTTTTCACGTTGCGGCTGTCGCGCTGGCGGAACAGGCCGCCGATGCCCGGCGCATCGCCGAGACCCGGCACCTGGCTGCGGTCATTGAACGATTGCTGGCGCATCAGTCCGCCGATGGCGACGATGTTGCTGTCCTGCACCCGGACGATGGTGTCGGTTTCGTTGACGTCGCTCGATGCCAGCGGCAGGGTAAACGCGCCCAGCGACCCCAGGTCGATCACCTTGCGGCGCTCCACCACGCTGCTGACCGAAGGATGTATATGCAGAATGATGTTGTTGTTGTTGTCGATCTGCGGCGTCACGTCGAGCGCAATGCCCGAGAAAAACGGCGCCACCGTGATCGTCGGCGTCACCGTGGTACTGGTGCCGCTGGTGCTCGACGTCGTACTGACGTTGGTGACGAAGAAATCATCGGTGCCGACTTTCAGCACCGCCTTCTGGTTGTTGATGGTCGCCACCCGCGGGCTCGACAGCACATTCACGCCGCCCTGGGTTTCGAGGAAATTCAGCAACGCGGCGAAATCCTGGGTCTGCAACGCCAGCCCGAACAAGCCGCCGGCCGCGCCGGCGCCCAGCGACAGCGCCCCGGCTATGGCGCCCGTGGATCCGCCGACCAGCGCCGAGCCGCTCAATACCGTGCCGTCGGATGCGCGCGTCGTCGGCGCACCGATGGTGCCGCTGCGACTCAGCACTGCGCCGGGCGCCAGCACGCCGGCGCCGAAGCGCGTGTTGCCGTCGCGGAACCCCGCCCAGTTGATGCCCGCCTGGTAGCCATCGCGCAAGGTCACTTCGATGATCTTGGCTTCGAGCATCACCTGGCGCTCGACGATGAGCTGCATCGACTTGAGGAACTGCTCGACCCCGCGCAGCTCCTGCGGCATGGCGCGCACCACGACCACGCCCGACTGCGCATTCACCACCACGCTGCGCCCCGCGCCGCCGCCCAGTATGGCGATCAGGGATTTATGGATATCGCCCCAGAAGTCGGAACTCGAACTCGTCGTCACGCGGGTGCTCTCCGCGGACCGCGTATTGCTGGCGCCGGCAGGCCCCGTCGTCGGCACCGGTATGGCGCCGGCCGCCGGCGTGCCGGGGCTGGTCGGCGCGTCGGAAATGGAGCCGGAGCTGACCCGGGTCTGGGTCTGGCCGGAGCGCTGCGCCTGCAGGTAGTTCACCTGAAAAATGCGCGTCTGCAGCGCGGCCGGCAGCACCGTGACGCGATTACCCTGCACGGTGTAATCGAAGCCGTACAAATCGCGCAGGGTATCCAGCGCCTCGGATACCGTCACATCTTTCAGATTGACCGACAACTCGCCTTTGAGCTCGGGGTGCAGCACCATGCTGTAACGCGTGCCGGACACTATGGCCAGAAACACCTGCCCGGCCGGCGCATTGTTGACCGACAGATCAAAGCGGGTTTCCGGCTTCTGCGCATCCGCGCGCGGCATTTCCATCACCAGCGGCGGCAGCAGGGCATGGCTCACCGCATCCGGGGTCACCGGTTTACGATCGCGCGCAGCCTGCTCCAGTTCCTTGTTGATGGCATCGAAGGTTGCGCCGGTGCGATGCGGCGCATCCGCGCAGCCCGCGGCCGCGGCGATCAGTGCGATGGTCAGCCATCGTTGCATGTCATTGCGCCTGTAGATATTCATTTTATTTTTTCGTCACCGTCTTGCCTGCGCTCCCGGATTCCGGGCGTCCGGCCGGGCGTTTCTCGACCTGAGGATACAGCTTCAGCACCGTTGTTTCAGCACCGGTTTTCAGCACAGCCTCGGTCTCGGTCACGCTCACCAGTCTCGCCTCGCCATATCGCCCGCCCAGCACCACCGCCTCACCGCTGATCACCGCCACTTTCCGGCCGGGCGACAGCATCACGGATTGCAGCACCGGCCCGCCGGCGGTTTCGCTGCCGCCCATGTCGCCCAGCACGCCCGGCGGACGCGTCGGATCGACCAGCGCCTGAGCCGCTGCCGCGCCGGTCAGGCCAGCCAGCGACACCAGCAACATCCCCATGCGCAATATTCTCATACCACCAGCCAGTTCTTGTTCAGACTCAGGGTATGCACCGTGAGCATCAACCTGATCCGGGGATGCGCACCAGCATCGAGTTCGAGTTTGCCCCAGAACAGTTGCCAGGGCAGTTTTTCCAGTTTTGCCAGGTAGCCGTGCAGCTCGCTATACGAACCCTCGATGGCGATCTCGAAACTGTGCTGATAAATACTGCGGTCGGACGCGCCCGGCACCGCCTTGCTGTCCGGCGACTGCGCCGCAATACCGTTGGTCTGAAAACGTTGCACCGGCAGCTTGCGCAGACTTACCAGCGCCAGCCCGCGCTCCCGGGCCAGCACGCCTTCAAGGAGTTTGCTGACCTGATCGGGCGGCACCAGCTGTTTCTGCAAGCCCTGCAATTTGTTGTCGATCTCGGCAATCTGCTTGCGCAATTCGTCGCGATAACTCCGCTTGACCTCGTCGGGGCCTGCCTGGCCGCGCACGGCCGCGATCAGGGCATCGCCGGCCTTGATCGCCGTGCGCGCTTCCGTCAATTGCAGCGTCAGGCGTTTTTGCTGCACCGCCAGCGGTTCCAGCGCCAGAAAATTGAATGCCGCGACCACCAGCACCACACCGCTTGCCGCCATCAGCGCACGCTCGCGCAGCGACCGTGCCGAAAATTTGGCGTTCCAATCCTGCCACTGCTGCCGGATCGCGGGGCTCATTTTTTTGCCTCCGCCGGAGCGGGTGTATCGCCGGACGCCAGCACAAACTCCAGATAACGCGGTGTCTCGACCGCAGGCTTCTCGCCATCCTTGGCCGGCGCCGCACTCGCCGGCGGAGCCGGACGCCGCAGTTCCAGCGACGAAAACGCGCGGCCCTGCAGGGCCGGCTCGTCATTCAGTTTCCGGATGTACGCCGGCACCAGATCCGGCCGGATCACCCGGCCGTTGATGGCGACATCGCCGGAACCCGCGATGGAAAATCCCGTCAGCCACAAACCGTCGGTGGCCTGCCGGGAAAACGCCTGCAGGTAGCGGGCAAATCCGTTGCGGTTGCCCAGCGCGCCGCCCTCGAGCACAGTCATGCTGTCGCGCGCCGCCTTCAGATCGCCCTCCAGGCGTTGCACTTCGACGTCAATGGCTGCACTGCCTTTTTTTGCCGCGCCCTCGCCCTTGAGCCGGTCGGTATGCACGCTCTGCGCCTTGGCCAGGCGCTGCGCGGAAGCCAGCTCCTCGCGCAGCCCGCTGAGCTGCTGCCGGTCGTGCGCCTGCAACGCCAGCATGACCAGCACCGCCAGTGCGACTGCCATCAGCGCGCGCGCCAGCGTCAACCCCTGGCGCTGTTTGCGGAATGCCGGTCCCAGCAGATTGATGTACTGGCTCATCAGGCGGCGCGCTCCTCGCGCATGGCGGCGCCGAGCATCTGCAGGCATTGCGACTGCCGCAGCGGATTGCGCAATTCAGGAACGCCGGGGAAATCCAGCACCTTTTCCAAATCCAGAAGCTCCACCGGAACCGTCAGGTTCGATTTCAGATATTCAACCAGACGCTCGCCCTCGGGTACCGGCGAGACCACCAGTCTGGACACGGCGACATTGCGGAACTGGCGATCAAAATGATCCAGCGACCGCTGCAGTTCGAGCGTGATGCGGTCGTATAGCTCATCTGGCACAGCGGCGGCCGCGAAATCGCGCATCGAAACATCGATGCGGCGCGCCTGGTAGAGTTCGCCGCCGCTGGTAAACGTCAGCAACGCGCCACTGTCGTCGAAATCCAGCAACGCCAACCCGCGGCCTTCGGTTTCCAGAAGCCGGGCCAGGTTGCGCTGCGCGAGTTCCGGCACATCGATGACTTCGAGATCGATGTTGGCCTCGTTGAACGGTTTCACCAGCGCGACAATCATGTCGTTGCGCGCCGCCACGGCCAGCATCTGCGCCGCGCGCCCGCCGGCTGCGCCGCCGGGCACATGCACGGCATCGACAGCGGCCGTTTCGACCGGATAGTCAATGACATCCTTGATTGACCAGCGCACTGCATTGCGCGCCTCCTCGGCCGGCACGTTCGGCGCATCGACATGCAGAAACTGGTAATCGTTCGGTTTCAGCAACGTCACGCATTGATAGCGGTCGAGATTCAAGTCGCGGCGCAGGCGCTTCAGGGTCTCCACGTCATTGCCTTCTTTTTGAAAGGACTCGCACAGCAGCACTTCCGGCCGCGTTTTGCCGGCCACCAGCACGTGCGACAGATCGATGCGCCCCTCATGTAAATTGAGACACAACCAGCCCGGTCGCTGCTTTCTGGAAAAGAACTTCATATGCCCCTGTCCGCGTAGACGCGGAATTCCCGCGAAAATAGCATATTTTTCAATGTTGTCAAAGACTTATAACGTACTCGTGACACGCTTTCTGAGGGAAGGCGGCTGATCTTCACCAGTAACCTGTTGTTTTGGTTAATAGTTTTCACGAAGGTAAATGGTCTCATCGCTGCCGCGCCGGATACCGAAGCGGGCGCGGGTCGAGGGATCCTTGGTATGCGTAGCGCCGCACCACTTGCCGCGCAAATAAGTTTTGTTCGCAGCAGTAGCCGCCGGCGCAAAAGCCGGGCAGGCGTCGGCAGTCGCACCAGCCCCCAGATTCACCGCCACATCGACGCTGCCGTTGTTGCCGGCACCCGGCGCGCTGAGCGTAATCGCACCACGCCCCGCGGACAACGGACTCGTTACCGCAGTCACCGTGGTCTCGCCTGAATTCAGGTTGCCGAGGTAATTGCCGAGCCCCACATTCGTTGTGCTCAGCGGCGTGCAGCCATCATCGACATTGGTAATCCAGAACGTGCCGTTCCAGTACTGCGCTTCCACCGGCACGCGCAACGGCTGCAGTTGCGAACCGCTGGCGGCGCCCAGCCGCACCCGGCCATAGCGCAGCACCGTGGTCGGCGCCACCGCCGTATGATCATTGCCGCCACTGTTGTCGATGTCGAGATCGTACGCCGCCATCAGCACGCCGTCGGATTCGACCGGCGCAATGCCAAACTGCACCTGCGTGTACGGCCCGTCCGGCGGATCGTCCGGCGAGGGGCGGCCCACCGCGACCCGCGCGGCATTGGCACCGGTCACATTGAGCACGCCGTTGGACCAGGTCGGCGCGGCAGTGACATAGGCGCTGGTGATCCTCGAGCCGGCTGTCAGATCCTTGAACGGCGTCACGTTGCGCGCCGCAATGCCGTAGTTCGCCGCGCTGGCGGGATCATGTATGGCATAGCTGCCGGTGTAGTTCTGTGTCGTCGCGCCCTGCGTGTTCTGCGCCGTCAGCGTGAACGCCAGCGTCAATCCTTCATCCATATACGTAAAACCGGATGACGGAGCGCAGGCGGCCAGCGTACGGTTGGTGAGCACAGCGCCGGAAGCAGCGAACTGTTTCGGCCGGAAACGTCCGACATAACCACCTGAACCGCCGCCGTCGAGACCGCTGTTGCCGGTGATGTCGATGCCCGCGGTAATGTAGTTGCTGACGTCGGCCGTCAGAATCACGTTGCCGGCTTCGCTGTAACACCAGTCGGTCGCCGTCGCCGCGCCGCCGGACAGGGCTACCGTTGCCGCGCTGGCGCAAGTCGCCCCGCGCGATACCGTGCCCAGTGCGATTCCCGGCAGATTGGCGCTGCGGCCGATGGTGGCTGTCGCCGCGAAATTGGGCACCGTGCCGTTGTCGGTGATATTGACCCCCGCGTCCGGCACGCCGTCATTGTCGGCGTCCTCACCCGCCGCCCATTGATAGGCCCGCACTGTCATCGAGAAATTGTCGCCGGCCGCTCCCAGCAGCGAGCCTGCCGCCGTATTGCTGTGCGCGATGCCGGGAAAGGTCAAACCAAATGGTCGCACCACAAACAGGTTCGATGAGCCGATCATCTCGTGACCGGCCACCGCGGTGTCGAGATCGTAGCGCGCATGCAGCGAAATCTGCCCGGCGTCAGGATAAGTGATTACCGTGGGCGCTTCGGAATTCGCGTCGAACGTCAGCGACACGCCCGTGTACGCCGCCGCCCCGGTCGCCGCATTGTCGTTGCTGGTGGCAATGTTCGTCGCGTTGATGGTCGCCACCTGCCCGGCGCAGGTCGCCGGACTGTTGCACTCGGCCCCCAGCTCCACAGTGCGGGTCTGGCTGGCAAACAACGCGGTGCAGGCGCCTGTCACGGTATTGGTATTGATCGCCTGAATACGGATGGTTCTGGCGTTGAACCCGGTGTTCGACGGTTTCCCCGAGAGCTGGGCCAGGATCGTCGTATTGCCGTCTTCGATGTTGCGGAAGCGGAAACCCGCCTGTGACATCGTGAACGACGGATCATCCGCCGCCGTCGCGGTACCCGTGGCTTCGGTAAAACCACCGCCGCTGACGCTGAAGCCGAAGGTATCGGTCGTCGCCGCCAGGTTGGCATACTGGAACGACAGTTGCACCGAACTCGATCCCGCCGCAAACGTGTAACTCGCCGCGCCGTCCCCCGCCGTCGCATCCGTCAGCGTCCCGCCGCCCGCCACGATCCCCGTCCACGTTCCTTTGCTGTTCGTCGTCGACAGATTTACCGCCAACCCGCCGGCACTTACCGGATTGTGCGCTGCGTTGTGCGCGGTGATCGTGATCGTATGCACATCGCAGGCCACGCCGCTGCCGGCGTGCGAAATCGAGAAATGATTGATTAATGGCACGGGCCGCAGCGCCAGGATATGGCCGATATTGGCGACGTTTTGGCTGGAAACCGCGATCCGGGTCCCGGTTGCGCCGGTTGCCGCGCGCAGTTCATCGGCAACCAACGTGCGTATGCCGTTCGGACCGGCTCCCGACGCCGGTTCCGCGCCTGCGCCGAAAATATTCGTCATCCCGGTAGGCGTCGTAAACGACGCGCCGGTATGGGCATCGCCGAAAAAACCCACCAGCATCGTGTCCGCAACGGTCGTAGCAATTGAAGGTGCGACGATGCTCGTTGAGGCGGCCGAGGTCTGTTCGCCGGCCACGTCGATTGGTGTCGTGGGATCCCCATTGCGATAGACCACGATGGCCGCTATGCCGCGTTCGCTGACGGTCCACGAAAAGGTGTGGTTTGTTGCCGCCTCGGTCGCGGCGGTGACGACCCGCGAGAAGACCCGCTGATTTATATTACCCACGGAACTCGACAGCCCGGCGACGGCTGTCCAGCCGACGGGCACGTTGATTGTCTGCCCTGTGCCGCGCACCGTCACCACGCCGAGCATCACGTCGTTCAGCACCGTGGCGGGCGCAGTAACCACGATCGACGTATTACCGCCCCCGCCGGTAGCGGCGCTCGCCTGCCCGATCCGTGTAATCTGTGCCGCAGCGGGATTGCTCGCAACAACGCTCGCGGTTACCACGAACAGCGTTATAACCCATGCCGCCAATCTGGCGTGTCCAATGGTCAGCGTCGCCCACAGCCAGGAATAAAGTAACTTATTTAGTTTATTCATGTTTTATGCTCCGCAGGCAAAGCGCGGTGCCGCTGCCGTGGGATCCTTGCAGCGCGCGGCGGTGACTGTCACTCTACGCTCGACGTAGCCGGCCGCGGGTGTGCCGGGACAAGTCGCCTGATTGCAGGCCGTGGCCGTAATCTGAAATACGCGGATGGCGCGATTGCCCTCGGTTGCGTCGGTCGATGTGCAGCCTACCGTCACGCTGAACGGCGCCAATGATCCGCCCAGTCCGGTCAACGTGGGCGTGGTCACCGGACAGGCAGCAAAAACCGCAGCCCCCGGCGCAATCGTGTTGTCAGGATCCAGCGCACGGTACAACGCCCAATCGACACCGGCACGCGCTGCGTAATAGGCGCGCACGCCCAGCACATCGGCCTGCACCGTGGTCTGCTGCAGACCGGTGAACGTCACCATGAAAGCGCCCAGCGCCGCCAGGATCACGATCAGAAAAATTCCGGTGATCAGGCTGAAGCCGCGCGCATGGCGGCGTGCGGTCAGTGTACGGGCGAAAGCCGTACGGGCGAAGACTGCGCGGGAGGTACGGATGGCGGTCATGGCGCGTTGCTCACCTGGGCCTGCTGGAACATGCGCACCCGCTCGGTATCGCCACCGGCCGACACGCTGTTGATCTGCAGGATGATCGATATCGCCCCGGTTCGCTCGGTCAGCGTGCCGGCAGTGTAAATAAACTGGCACTCGCCGACGTTCGTCGCCAGCACCGCCGTGGTCGTGGCCCCCACGGGTGGCGCAACCTGCGGCTCGTTGTATGCGTAACCGGAGTAACGCAGCAGTTGACCGCCGGTGCAACCGTAAGTCACCGGCCCGGTGACCACGTGGAAACGCTTGCCGGGCGATGGTGCCGGAAACAGCTTTGATGCAATCGCGACCGGCGGCGCCGTGGTGCTGGTCAATGCCGCCCGGTTGTCGCCGGAATAGGCGTTCGACGTAGTACCGCTGCTGTACAGGTTATAGACAACAATCTGGTTGCCGGTAGCCAATGTCGGTGCCGGGCCGATGACGTCGAAGGATGAATCCGCTGCCGCAAAATTCAATATGTCGCCCAGACCGCCGCTGTCGAGCTCGGCGCGATAACGCCCGCCGCCGCTGGTCTCGATGTATTCGATGAATGTGCCGCTGACGCGCACGCTGTTCGGCAGCGCCAGCCGCAGGTCACGCGTCATGCGGCGCAACGCGGTATCGGCTTCATCGGTCAACGTCGCGCGCCGCGCGGCATCGACATAGCCTTCGACCGGGCGGCGGATGAATACGGCGACGACCGCCGCGATGATGCCGGTGATGGCAATCACCACGATCAATTCAATCAGGGTCACGCCGCGCTGTCTGTTCATGGCATCACGGCAGGGCATTGGGCGCGTAACGGGTGCGGTAGCCGTCGAGCCGTACGGTGGTGGCAGCAGGACCAGTGACGGTCACGGTCACGCGCAGACTCTCGGCAGCGGTTACGGTACCGAGCGCCTCCGCCACTACCTCGACACTGACCTGATAAGCGCCGAGGCCGCTGATGACTGTGCCGTCCAGATTCGCGGGCACACCAGCAAGACCGTTGTAGTCATTCACGTTATCGAACGGTAAGGTCGTACTACCGCGTGTTTCCAGGCCACCCATATTTTCGGGGACCAGATTAGTTTCAAGATTGGTTGCGCAGCGCGTCGGATCCGCCGGATTCACCGCGCCGGTGGATTCCGCCGTCGCAGCGTTCGCATCGTCCGGATCGCAATAGGTAAACGGCATGGCCAGCACTTCTTCCAGATACGCCTCGGCAATCGCCAGCGCCTGTTTCTGGATCAGCGGATCGGCGCTGGCACGGGTGGTGAAATTCATCACGCCGAGGATGCCGGCAAGACCAGCGCCGACGATGACGATGAACATGATCAGTTCGATCAGCGACAGGCCGCGGACTCGCCGGCGGGAACCCGCCGCAAACCCTTTGCCCGATACGCGCTTTGTCATGTCAGTTGGCCGCGACATGGCCGGTTTCCGCCGCCACCGTGATCGTCCGTGCGGGATCGCCGGCGATGGTGCTGGTGAAGGTGATCGTAGTGGCGGCGCTGGGCCGACCCAGACCGTCGAAGCCGAAAGTCACAACGTTCAGCGTGACGCCCGCAGGCGCCCCGAAGCTGAGGTTCCCGGATGGCCCGACCAGCGGCGTTGTGCAGTCGTTAGTTGTTCCCGCAACAATTTGCGCTTCCGTCACGCAGACAAAAACGTTTCTCCGCCATGCCACCGCAGTTTTCTGCGCGGTGCGCACCACCGCCGTTGCCCGGTCGTAAAACCCGCGGGAGTCAAACGAACCACGGTCTCCCAGGCGCGGCACGGCGACCAGCGCGAGGACGCCCACGATTACGATAACCGTGACCAGCTCCAGCAGAGTAAAGCCCGCGCATTGCGAACGCGGCGCTGCAATCATCGCTGGCTCCTCGAAAGAAAACCGGGCAAGGACCGCGTCGGCTGACGTTGCCCTTGCCCGGTTATAGCCTGCAAACGCCGCGGCTTGCGCCGGGCGCCATCCGCTTAAGATCAGTTACGGGTTACGGCAGTTGGTGGCCGACGCTCCGACTGTCGCCGGGGCGGACGAGGCCGTGTAAGTCACGGTGCAGGCTGAGTACCCAGTGTATGTAAAGACGCCGGCAGCATGGCCCACTTGTGCCGTGGGGTATGTAATGGCAGCAACGATGCCTGCAGTATCCGCTATCGGATAGCCAGAAGCGTTCACCGTGACCGTTATGGCGCCATCGAGACTCACCGAGGTTGCGCCACTCGAGCCATTGGCCAGCCAGCGTGCATACACCAGATCCTTGGCGGAATTGATGCTGCCGGCGAGGCCCTGCATCGTGGCGGCACGGGCGTCGGTCTGCAAATCGACAAACTTCGGCACCGCCGTCGCCGCCAGTATGCCCAGAATCACGATAACGACAATCAGTTCAATCAGTGTAAAACCTTGTTGCTGTTTCATGGTGCCAGCTCCTTTGCCAGTATGTCTTGGAGTAGTGTGACTTAAGGTTAGTGTGTCTTGAAGCAGTGTTTACTGAGTGTGTCTGAAAAGTAATTCCGTTCATCAACTTGCCGCGTAAACCACACACGCGGTCATGAATCTCAGCATCCCGAGGTCACCAGCAGGCTGTAGATCGGCGAAGTATTGACCGCCACCGGGGAGGTATAGGTAAAACTGCAATTCAGCGGATCGTTGCCGGTCACCATGATGGTCAGCGAACTGCCCGCCGCCGCCGCCCCGCCCTGCAAGTCGTAGCCGTCGGGTGAAGTCGGCCCGGCGCTGATGCCGGCCGCGGTGATGATACCGGCGGCATTGGCCGTCGGATAACTGTTCACCATGGTGACATTGACGCCTTCCATCAGCAGCGTCGTCGTGCATTGCGGTTGTGATGCCAGGCAGGCCGCGTGTGACAGCGCTGCCGCGCCCTTGACCGCGCCCAGCGCGCCGTTCAGTTTGGCGATCCGCGCCTGCACCTGCAGATTGGCAAACCGCGGCAGCGCCGTCGCCGCCAGGATGGACAGAATAATGATCACCACGATCAGTTCGATCAGCGTAAAGCCGGTCTGCCGCCCGATCGCGTTGTGATCTTTCTCACGGATTTTTTTGCAAATTTCCATGCGCATGTCTTTGTTATTTATGGCAAATCCGGCCGCAGTATAACCAACTTCTTACATCATGGCCACTGGTAAACACGGCCCGGCATCAACGTTATCCCGGCAATGCCGCTGACCTTGCCGCCCGGCGCGCTGATGGGTTGATGGATCACCCGCACTTTGAACCGCAATTGTTTCGGGCCGCCCGCCCCTTGCGGGCCATTGCCCGCCGGCAGTGACAAACGATCGCCGGTATTCACAATATAGACCAGTTCATGGGTAAGGTTATCAAAATACCAGGTGCCCGATTGAGGGGATGCCGGATAGTCGCCGCCATAGTTTGCCGGCTTTTCCGCCATCAGCTCTGCCGGATTCCCGGTTTCCAGCGTCCGGGCCTCGGCCTCCCGCCGTTCCAGGATCAATTCGGCGAGCCGGATCTGCAGCGCCGTTTTATAGGCCTGCAGCGTGGATTCGAATTGCGCCCGCTCGGCGGCCTCCTGGTAAAACGTCAGCCGGTTGAGAAACACCGCCAGCAATACCGACAGCACGCAGGCAACGACCGCCAGTTCCAGCAACGAAAAGCCGCGCGTTCGCGCCGGCATGGTTATTTCTTGCCGAGCGCGGCCTGGCCCAGATCCCAGATCGGCAGGAACACGCCCAGCGCGAGCACCAGCACCATGCCGCCCAGCATGACGATCAGGATCGGCTCGATCTGCGCGCTCAGGTTTTTCAGGTCGTATTCGACCTCGCGCTGGTACAGATCGGCGATTTCTCCGGTGAGGTCGTCGAGCGCGCCTGACTCCTCGCCGACAGCGATCATCTGCAGTACCACCGGCGTGAACACGCCGGTCTCGCGTGCCGTGCGCAGCACCGATTCGCCGCGTTCGACGCCGGTACGCATGGATTCGATGCGTTCCGCGATAAAATCGTTATCGACCGTTCTCGCCACCATGCTCAGCGAAGTGGTCACCGGCACGCCGCTGCGGAATGCCAGTGAAAAGCTGCGCGAAAACCGCGCCAGCGTGGCCTTCTGGATGATCGGGCCGGCAATCGGGATGCGCAGTTTCCAGCGATCCCACTTCATGCGCCCGGCCGCGGTATTGGACCAGGCGCGGAAACCGAAAAACACCGCGATCAATGCAACCAGCATCACCGGCCAGTACGCCACCATGAAATTGGAAAACGCGATCAAGGCCTTGGTCATCATCGGCAGTTCAGCCTTGAAACCCTGATACACCTTGGCGAAAGCGGGAATGACGAAAATGTTGATGATGACGATGGCGATCGCCATGGCGGCAACCACGAAGCTCGGATAGCGGGTGGCCGCCTTGACCTGGTCGCGCATGAATTTCTCGAACTCGAGATGGTTGAACAGGCGCAGGAACACCTCTTCCAGCCGGCCGGTCTGCTCGCCGACGCTGACCATCGCCACATAGAACGGCCCGAACACTTCCGGATGCCGCGCCAGGGATGCCGACAGCTCGCGGCCGGTGTCCAGGCTCTCCCGCAGGTCGCGCATCACCTGCGAAAACCGCGGGTTCTCCGTCGATTCTTCCAGCCCCTTCAGCGCACCCATGATGGGCACGCCGGCTTTCAGCAGCGTGTACATCTGCCGGCTGAACAACAGCACTTCGACATGCGTGACCTTCTGCCGGCCGAAGCTGAAATTGAGGCTGGCGCTCTCGCTGCGCGGCGGCGCCGAGGGTTTGATCTCCAGCGGCACGATGCCCAAGCCGAACAACTGTCCGGCCACCGCACCGCTGTCGGCGCCCTCCAGCACCCCCTGCACGGATGCGCCGCGACCGTCGCGTCCCTTGTAGGAAAAGAAAGGCATGGTCAATCAGTCATCCAGCTGGGTGCTGACGCGCATCGCCTCATTGGGCGAGGTCTTGCCCGAAGCCGCAAGCTGCGCGGCATGGTGGCGCAGCGTGCGGCGGCCGATCTGCTCGCGCGCAATCTTCATGAATTGCCTTACATCGTCGTTGTTGGCGGCCTCGACCACCGGCTTGGTCATTTCCAGCATTTCATAAACGCCGGTGCGGCCGACAAAGCCGGTACCGTTGCAATGGGAGCAGCCGCGGCCGCTCTTGTACTTGAACTGATCGACCTGATCCCCCAGTTCGCTGCGCAGCCATTCGTGCTCGCCCGGCAGCGGCTGGTGATCCTCGATGCAGCTCTCGCAGATCACGCGCAACAGGCGTTGCGCGATGACCAGGTGCAGCGACAGCGCGACCATGTAGCGCGGCGCACCCATGTCCAGCAGGCGCACCGGCGTGCTGATCGCATCATTGGTATGCAGCGTCGAGAACACCATGTGGCCGGTCATCGCCGCGCGCAGCCCTGTTTCCACGGTCTTCTCGTCGCGCATCTCGCCCACCAGCACCACGTCCGGGTCCTGGCGCAGGGCGGATCGCAGCACGCGATCAAAGGTCAGTTCGATTTTTTCGTTCACCTGCACCTGATTGATGCCGGGGAGCCGGTACTCGACCGGATCCTCGACGGTGATGATCTTGCGCTCCATGGTGTTCAGCTCGTTCAACGCGGCATACAGCGTGGTGGTCTTGCCGCTGCCGGTCGGGCCGGTCACCAGCACCATGCCGCTGGGGCGCTGTATCACCTCGCGCACCTTCGCCAGCATGTCTTCCGGAATGCCGATATTTTCGAGGCCGAGAATGCCGCTGCCCTGATTCAGCAGGCGCATCACCACCGATTCGCCGTACTGCGTCGGCATGGTCGAAATCCGCACATCGATCGCCGCGTTGCGCACCTTGATGTGAAAACGCCCGTCCTGCGGCATGCGCTTCTCGGAAATATCCAGACCCGACATCAGCTTCAGGCGCAGCACCACCGCGGAGGCGATCTTGCTGTCGGCCTCGGTCTGCAGATGCAGCACGCCGTCAATGCGGAAACGGATCTGCAGCCGGCGCTCCTGCGGCTCGATGTGTATGTCCGATGCGCGCGCCTGTGTGGCGTCTTCGAACACGGTCTGCAGCAGTTTGACGACCGGCGCTTCTTCCGCGCCCGGCGTCGTCGTCAGCGCACCGAAATCGATGGCGGCGCTGTCGCCCAGATCAGCCTGCAGTTCCTGCGCGAGGCCGCTGATTTCCTCGGTACGGCGGTAGCTGCGGTCAATTGCGCGCAGCAGTTCCGTTTCGGTCACCACCGCAAGGTCGATATCACGCTTGAGGATGCGCGCAATTTCGTCGTACGCCGTCAGATCCGTGGGGTCGGCCATGCCGACCGTGTAGGTTTCGCCCTTGTCTTCGAGCACCATCGCGCGGAACCGGCGCGCCTGGGTTTCCGGCAACTTGGCGATGACTTCGCGTTTGGTGTTGTAGTGCTTGAGATCGATATAGGCTGCGCCCAGCTGCCGGGCCAGCGCCCTGGAAATCTGCTCCTCGGTGATGTAGCCCTTCTCGATGAACACCCGGCCCAGGCGGCGCCCGCTGCGCTTCTGCTCATCGAGCGCGGCCTTCAACTGGTCTTCGGTCAGCAGTTTTTGCTGGACCAGGATTTCGCCGAGGCGGATTTTTTCAGGACGGCCCATTCAGATCTCGCTCAAAATAGCGGTGGTCGCGCAAACAACATGCCGCGGGTTCTGCTGCCGGAGCCGGTTGCCTGAGCATTGCGCATGTTATTGATAATTAAGGATATCCTGTTCCCGGGTCAGTGGCAACCGCGAACAAAATACCGAGAATGCCTTTGCACATCGTCCTCTACCAGCCGGAGATCGCGCCGAACACCGGCAACATCATCCGCCTCGCCGCCAACACCGGTGCGCAATTGCATCTGGTGCGGCCGTTGGGCTTTACTCTGAACGACCGCACACTGGCGCGCGCCGGTCTGGATTACCACGAGCGCGCGGCGATGATCGTGCATGACGACTGGCCGGCATGTCTTGCCGTGCTGGGCCAGCGCCGTATGTTTGCGATCACTACACGCGGCAGCACGCGCTACGATACGGCGCAATTTGCCGCGGACGACGTGCTGGTGTTCGGACCGGAAACGCGCGGCCTGCCTGCCGACATGCTCGACACATTTCCCGCAACACAGCGGCTGCGCCTGCCGATGCAGGAACACAATCGCAGCCTCAATTTATCGAACGCGGTTGCCGTCGTCGTCTATGAAGCGTGGCGCCAGACCGGGTTCCGTGGCGGCGCGTGATCCCGGGTGCTACCTGCCCCGTGCCGGCGCGTGCTCCGGCTTGGCGTCGCGCGCCAGCAGTTCGCGCACCACATCAGCAGCCTGCTGCGGATGCTCGAGCACGCGGCACACGGCGGCGGTAATCGGCATGTCGATGCCGCGCTCGCCTGCGCGACGCAGCACTTCGCCCGCGGTAAACACGCCTTCCGCGACGTGGCCCATGCCGGCCTGCGCATGCGCCGCACTCTCGCCTCGCGCCAGCGCGAGACCGACGCGGCGGTTGCGCGACAAATCGCCGGTGCAGGTCAACAGCAGGTCGCCGACGCCGGCCAGCCCCATGAACGTTTCGGCACGACCGCCCAGCGCCACCCCCAGCCGGGTCATCTCGGCCAGACCGCGCGTAATCAGCGCGGCGCGCGCATTGAGCCCCAGTTGCAGTCCATCACAGGCCCCTGCGGCGATGGCAATGACGTTTTTCACGGCGCCGCCGACCTCGACGCCGATCACGTCATCATGGGAATACACGCGCAATGCGGGGCCGTGCAGCGCCTGTGCCGCAACAGCGGCAAACGCGCTGTCCGCAGCGGCCAGCGTCAACGCCGTCGGCAGGCCGGCCGCCACTTCCTGCGCAAAACTCGGGCCCGACAGCACTGCGCCGCGTGCAACCGCGCCCAGTTCTTCGGCGACGACCTCGTGCGGCAGACGGGCATGCGGCCGTTCAAACCCCTTGCACAGCCAGATCAGCGGTGTTTTCAGCGCATGCAGCTTGCTCAAAATTTCGCGCAACCCGCTGACCGGCGTCGCCAGAATCAGGTAATCACGGTCTGCCGTGGCGCGCCCGAAATCGGCCTCCACCTGCAGGCCCGCGGGAAAACGGAATCCGGGGAGATAGCGTTCGTTGGCGCCGGCGGCGCGCATCGCCGCGGCCTGCGCCGCGTCGCGCGCCCACAGCGTCACGCGGTGCCGCCCGGCAAGATTGATGGCGATGGCCGTTCCCCACGCGCCGGCGCCCAGCACCGCGATGGTCATGATGCGGCGCTCAGCCGCCCCACACGTCTGCCACGCGCACGTAACCTGCAACGCCGTCGCGATGCCTGACGTGGATCCAGCCGGGATTGGCGGTATCGACCGACTCGAGCAGCACATCGCGCTGCGCTTCAAATGCCGCCGGCGCATCCTCTGCCGGCTTTTGGCGCACGATGACTGTTGCTGATTTCACCAGCACATAGCGGGCCGTATCGAGCGTCTTGGCCTCCGCCCAGGACAGGGCGCCGACGGCATCACGGACTTTGATCCAGCTCTCCAACTGCACCATCACCTCCAGCGGATAGCCGCGGCTGACGATGTAGAGCTTGCGCGCCTTGACCGACGGCGCGTCATACAACACCACGGCCGCTTCCGCGGCAGAGCGGAAATCCGCCGCGCCGGCCCACGCCGGCATCATCGCCAGCGCAAACAGCCAACCGGTGCGGAAGCGGGTCATGCCGGCTAATTGGGAGCAGCCGCCTTGGCGGCTTGTTCCTGCTCCTGCTGCATCTGGCGGATGCGTTCCTGATAGGCCGCATCGAAATTCATGTGCTGCAGCAGCACCGGCGGGAAACCCGCGCGCAACATCAGGGTAGACACGATTTCACGCGCATAGGGCAGCAGCGTGTTCGGGCACAGCACGCCCAGCACCGCATCGAGTTCAGCCTGCGGCAGATTGAGTATCTGGAAAATGCCGGCTTGCGCGACTTCGACCAGGAACAGCGTCTTGTCCTTGATTTTGCCGGTCACGGTCACGGTCAGCACGGCCTCGTACAGCCCGGCCTGGTCCAGCGCCACCGCGCCGTTGTGTACGGTGATTTCGACCTGCGGGTTCTCGCGCTCCAGGAATACCTGCGGCGCGTTGGGTATCTCCAGCGACAAATCCTTCAGGTATATTTTTTCGATGCCGAAATGCGGTTGTGTCGATGGTGCCGATTGCTGCTCGCTCATTACCGGAGATCCTCGGGAAAAATTCGGTGGGATTTACGCGCCCAGCAGCGCACTGAGTTTGCCGGCGCGATCGAGCGCGGCAAGGTCGTCATAACCGCCGACATGGGTGTCGCCGATATAGATTTGCGGTACGGTGCGCCGGCCGGTTTTTTCCATCATCTCGGCGCGCTGCGCAGGATCGGTGTCAATGCGGATTTTTTCGATTTCGGCAACTCCGCGCTCGCGCAGCAGACGCTCCGCCATCTGGCAATAAGGACACACGGCGGTGGAATACATGCGAACTTGGGCCATCCTGGTCTCGCCTGCGAATCCGGATCGATTCAGCGTTTTTCCAGCGGCATTCCCGCCTGCTGCCAGGCGCCGATGCCGCCGCGCAAATTGACCGCGGTGGCAAACCCGTTGCGCCGCAAAATCTCGACCGCGGCGCCGGACCGCATGCCGCTGCGGCAGGTCACGATCAGCGGCCGCTCCTTGTATTTCTCCAGTTCCTTCAGCCGCTCGGCGAGTTGCCGCTCCGGCACATGTTTGGCATTGGTGATGTGGCCGGCCTCGAATTCGCCGACGTCACGCACATCCAGCACCACCGCTTCCTGGCGGTTGATCAGTTGCACGGCTTCAAACGCGCTCACTTCACGTCCGGGACGGAACGGCCGCGACAGCAGCGGCCAGAGCAGCATGCTGCCGGTCGCCACGGCGGCGCCGAACAACATCATGTTGAACGGGTTTTTTTGCAGAAAAACGAAAAAGGCTTCCATGGAATCAGACGTCAGCGCTCTGCGGAAAGAAGGCCGGATTCTACCAGAGGACGCATGCGCGCCGGGTATTCCCGCGCCAGCCGCTCAAGATCCCGTGCGAACTCCGGCGGTGCTGCCGGATAGGCACGGCGCGCACGCGCCAGCAGCGCCACTGCCTCCTCCGGCCGCCCGGCCAGCGCCAGCAGCAGCACTTCGCGGTAGGCCAGCGTGGCCAGCGGCGCAAAACGCAAGGTGCGCTCGGTGATGAAGCGGCGCGCGTCGAGATCCGCGGCGTCCGCCGCCAGCGGCAGCGCGCTGGCCAGTTCGATGTAGGGCGTCAGCACCGGATTGCGGTGCAGCCGGCGCATGGTTTCGCTCGTGCTTTCGCCCGTAACAATGTTGCCCTGCAATTGTTCCGTGCGGCTGTGAAACACGCGCTCGAAGTCGCGGTAGTCCAGCCACAGCGTCGCCAGATTGAAAGCGCCCATACCCAGCAGCACCGCCGCCAACAAGGGGCCGCTGCGCTCCAGCCGCGGCATGAACACCCGCCCCGGCGCGGCGCCGAGCAGCAGTGCGGCGGGGCCGAGGAAATAGGCATACCACAGGGGAAACTCGAGCAGGCTGTGCAGGCCCAGCACGGCGGCCAGCGCCAGCAGCCACCACAGTGCGGCGCCGCGCACCCCGCTCCACACGTTCCGCAGCCAGACCGCTGCCGGCACCACGACCAGCAGCGCCCCGGGCACGCCGGTTTCCGCCAGCAGTTGCAGCACGATGTTGTGGGCGTGGTGGTACAGCTGATACAGGCCTGTCGCATCCAGCGCAGTGATGTAATTGAAATAGTGCATGGAAAACCCGCCCCAGCCGACGCCGGCGAGCGGATGCTCCAGTGTCATGGCCCAGGCGGCCCGCCACAGGCTGAACCGCTCCGTCACGCTGGTCGCGCCGGAGAACAGGCGCTCGACGGCGGTAATGGAGTCGCGGCTGACCGCCCTGAACCAGCCGGCATCGACCAGCAACTGCATGGCGTAGTAGGCGATGATGAAGGCGCCGGTTGCCATGAACAGGCGCCGCGTACTGCGATCTGCATCGGCCTTGCGCAGCCACGCCGCGAGCGCAAACGCCGCGACCAGATACAGCAGCACGCTGCGCGAACCGGACAGGCCGAGCACGAACAACATCGGCACGGCGGCCACCACGCCGGCCGCAACCGGAACGCGACCGGCGGCATACAGATACGTCAGGCTCAGCAGGCCGAGCGTGGCGTGCGTGGCAAAATGATTGGTCTGCCCGAGGTTGCCGGAAATCGCGGCGCCTCCCGGCCGCGCAATAAAAGCGTTGAGCGGCGTGACGAGATTGAAATGCTGAATGACGCCCGCCAGCACGCTGAGCAGGCCGCCTGCCGCAAGACCCGCGGCGAGCGCCGCGTACACCGTCGTCGGACCGCAGGCCTGCGCCAGCGCGCGCGCGGCGATGATCAGCATCCCGGCCCAGATCAGATACAGCGCGCCGGTCAGCGCCTGTCCGAAATACGGCGACCAGTCCAGCGCGCCATGCACCACCAGCAGGAATGCCAGCGCAAACGGCGCGAACGCCAGCCAGGGCACGCCGGCCGCCTGCCAACTGCGCCGCTCCAGCAGCGGCGCCATCACGCCCAGACCGAGCACAAACGCCAGCCACTCCGAATAAAACCCGGTCAGCGGATAACGATGCCAGGGCTGCAGGAACGGCGCCACGCACAGCAACGCGATGCAGATGAGACCCAGCCGGGTCAGCGGCGATAATGGCGGCGACATGCCGCGGATAGCACCCGGTTGCGGCACAACATCAGAGGGATGACCGGCGTTCAGGAGAGGCGCGCCGGAAGGATCATTGGTCCGGCCCGCAGTACACCTCGCGCAGCATGCCGATCAGCGTCAGCGTACGTTCGTCGGTGATGCTGTAGAACACCCGGTTGGCGTCCTTCCTGGTGCGCAACACGCCTTTGTCGCGAAGTATGGCCAGGTGCTGCGAGATATTGCTCTGTGAAGTGCCGACGCAATCGACAATGTCCTGCACGCTGACTTCCTGATCGCCCAGCACGCACAGTATTTTCAGCCGCAGCGGATGCGCCATGGCCTTGAGCGCGCGCGACGCCAGATCAATGTGCGCTTCGTTCTGCAGCAATTCCGCGCGCACTTCAGCTAAATTGGTCATGCCTCTCCCCGTTGTTCCACAGCTTGTCGAAATCAAGCCGTCGAAATGATTTAGAATTATACTTTACCGTCGTTTTCATAAAATTCATTTAAAATCAACAAGATACGATAATATAGCCTCATGAAAATCACGCCCGTGCTGCTGGTGATACTCGACGGCTTCGGTCATCGCGAAGAGTGCGCAGACAATGCCATCTGCCAGGCGCGCAAGCCGCACTGGAATTTCCTCTGGAGCACCTGCCCGCACACCATCATCGATGCCTCCGAGAAATGGGTGGGACTGCCGCCGCAGCAAATGGGCAACTCGGAGGTCGGTCACATGAACATCGGCGCAGGCCGCGTGATCTATCAGGATTACACCAAGATCGAACATGCGATAGAAACCGGTGAATTCGCCGCCAATCCGGTGCTGAATGCGGCGATCGCCACGGCGCGCAACGGCGCGTTGCATATACTCGGCCTGCTGTCCCCCGGCGGCGTACACAGCCATGAATCGCAGATCCACGCCCTGCTGGAACTCGCCGTCAAGGGCGGCGCGAAACAGGTCCATGTGCATGCTTTTCTCGACGGCCGCGATACGCCGCCGCAAAGCGCCGAAGCGTCGCTGATTGCGCTGCAGGACAAGTGCCGCGCCCTGGGCAATGCGCGCATTGCATCGATCTGCGGGCGCTATTTCGCCATGGATCGCGACCAGCGCTGGGATCGCCTGCAGACCGCCCATGCCCTGATCACCGACGGCACGGCCGACTTTACGGCAACCGACGCCCGCGCCGGACTGCAGGCGGCGTACGCCCGCGGCGAAACCGACGAATTCGTCAAAGCCACCGCCATCGTGCCGGCCGGCGCGCAGCCCGTGCGGATGAACGATGGCGATGCCGTGGTGTTCATGAATTTCCGTGCCGACCGCGCGCGGCAACTGACCGCGGCGCTGACCGATCCCGCGTTCAGCGGATTCCCGCGCCAGCGCATTCCCAAACCCGGCTATTACTGCACGCTGACCGGATACGGCGACGATTTCAGCCACATCCCCGCCGCATTCGGCCCGCAGCAGATCCGCGAAGGTTTTGGCGAATATCTGTCCGCGAAGGGACTGCGGCAATTGCGCATCGCTGAAACCGAAAAATACGCGCATGTCACCTATTTTTTCAACGGCGGCGTGGAGGCCCCTTACTCCGGGGAGGACCGCATCCTGGTGCCCTCGCCAAAAGTGGCGACCTATGACCTGCAGCCGGAAATGAGCGCGCATGAAGTGACCGACAGGCTGGTGGCGGCCATCCGCGGGAAAAAATACGCCGCCATCGTCTGCAATTTCGCCAATGGCGACATGGTCGGGCACACCGGCAACCTCGCCGCCGCGACCCGCGCCATCGAAGTGCTCGACGAGTGCATCGGCCGCGCGGTCGATGCCATGCGCGAAACCGGCGGCGAAGTGCTGATTACCGCGGACCACGGCAACGCCGAAACCATGCGCGATGCTGAAACGCAGCAGCCGCATACCGCCCACACGCTGAATCTGGTGCCGCTGCTCTATGTCGGGCGCAAGGCGCGCATGGCGAATGGCGGTGCGCTGCAGGATGTGGCGCCGACCCTGCTCGCCATCATGGGTCTGCCGCAGCCCGCGGCGATGACCGGCCGCTCGCTCCTCGAATTCACGTGATTCCCTGCGCGCAGCGGCTGACGCTCATCCTTGCGCTCACGCTGCTGCCGGGCGCCGCACTGGCGGCGGCCAGCTCAACCCAGGCCGAAGCGGAACTGCGCGAACTGCGCAACCGCATCAGCGCGCTGCAGAAAAAACTCGATGTGACGGAAGAAACCAAAAGCGAGGCGTCCGACGCGCTGCGCGAATCGGAGCGGGCCATTTCCGAGGCCAATCGCGAACTGCACGCGCTGAACCGGCAGGCGCGCGATACCAACGCCAGGCTCCAGGCGCTGCGCAAATCCTCGCAGGAAACCGGCGCCGCGCTGGATGCACAACAGGATCTGCTCGGCCGGATGCTGAGCCACCAGTACATGCAGGGTGAACCCGAAACCCTGCGGCTGGTGCTGGGCGGCGAGCATCCCAGCGAAATGGCACGGCAACTGCACTATCTGGGTTACGTCGCGCGGGCGCGCGCGCAACTGCTGGAAGGATTGCGCGCCAACCTGCGCGAAATCGACCGTCTGCGGGACGAAATCGCCGCCGAAGCTGCGGCCATCGCCCGCATTGCCGCGGAACAGACGGCGCAGAAAAAGGTGCTGGAGCGGGAAAAACGGGCCCGCGCCGGAGTGCTGGCGAAAGTCTCGCAGCAGATTCGCGCCCAGCAACGCGAAATCCGCGGCATGCGGGCCAGCGAAAACCGTCTCACCCGGCTGGTTGATCAGCTGGCCCGGCTGGTCGCGCGCAAACCGGCGACGGCAACCCGCCCGCGCCCCAAAAACGAGGCTGTGCCGTCCGCGCCAGGCGACGGCACCGCCTTCGGCGCGCTGCGCGGCCAGCTCGCGCTGCCGGTGCGCGGGGAACTTGGCAGCCGTTTTGGCGGTCCACGTGCAGATGGCGGTGTTACGTGGAAGGGTTTGTTCATCGCCGCCAAAGACGGCGATGAGGTGCGGGCGGTTGCCGCCGGTCGCGTGGTCTATGCCGACTGGCTGCGCGGCTTCGGCAACCTGCTGATCATCGACCATGGCAACAGTTACATGACGTTGTATGCGAATGCCGAGGCGCTGCTGAAACAGGTCGGTGAAGTCATCCGCGGCGGCGAGACCGTGGCCACCGTAGGCAACAGCGGCGGCAACGCGGAATCGGGTTTATACTTTGAGATGAGGCATGAAGGCAGGCCTTTCGACCCCCTTGAGTGGGTCAAGTTGCGATAGCCTTTGCCGATAGCCGTTACTTATCAGCCGCCACCGCGGCAGGAGCTTTGAATGCGCAGCAAATTCAACCAGTTCGGACTGGTCATTGTCGGCGTTCTGATCGGCGTCGCGATCAGCCTGAATTATTCGGCCAACGCCCAGCGCGAAACGGCGGCACAGCCGCTGCCGATCGAGGAGTTGCGCGCCTTCACTGAAGTGTTCGGCCGCGTGAAAAGCGATTACGTCGAGCCGGTAGCCGACAAAAAACTGATTACCGAAGCCATCAACGGCATGCTGACCGGACTCGATCCGCACTCCGCCTATCTTGACCAGGAAGCCTTCAAGGAACTGCAGGTCGGCACCCAGGGTGAATTCGGCGGACTCGGCATCGAAGTCGGCATGGAAGACGGGTTCGTGCGCGTGGTATCGCCGATCGATGATTCACCGGCCTCGCGCGCCGACATCAAGGCCGGCGACCTCATCGTCAAGCTCGACGACACCTCGGTCAAGGGCATGACCCTGAATGATGCGGTCAAGCGCATGCGCGGCAAGCCCAATACCCAGATCACCCTCACCATCGTGCGCAAGGGCGAGGCCAAACCCATCGTGGTCACGCTGACGCGCGCCGTCATCAAGATCCAGAGCGTCAAGTCGAAATTGCTGGAGCCGGGCTACGCCTATGTCCGCGTCTCCCAGTTCCAGGAACACACCGGCGACACGCTGGCGCGCGCCGTCGAACGCATGTTCAAGGAAAACCAGGGACCGATGAAGGGCATGGTGCTCGACCTGCGCAACGATCCCGGCGGCCTGCTGAACGGCGCGGTTGCCGTTTCCGCCGCATTCCTGCCCAAGGACGTGCTGGTGGTCTATACCGACGGCCGCACGGAAGACGCGAAAATGAAACTCAACGCCAGCCCGGAGCACTACGTGCGCGGCGGACGCAACAAGGAAGATTTCCTCAAAACCCTGCCGGCGGGCGCCAAAACCGTGCCGATGGTGGTACTGGTCAACGGCGGCTCTGCCTCGGCTTCGGAAATCGTTGCCGGCGCGCTGCAGGATCATGAGCGCGCCGTCATCATGGGCCAGCAGACTTTCGGCAAGGGTTCGGTGCAGACCATACTGCCGCTGGGCAACAGCACCGCCATCAAGCTGACCACGGCGCGCTATTACACGCCCAAGGGTCGCTCGATCCAGGCAAAGGGCATCACGCCGGACATTCTGCTGGACGACGGCAGCAACGAGCGCGGCACGGCGCTGAAGCTGCGTGAAGCCGACCTGACCAAACACCTGACCGAGAACGTGCCGACGCCGGCAGAAAAACCGTCGGACAAGGCGGATGCGGCAGCGCAGTCCGCACTGAAGTACAAATTCACCCCGGCGCCGCGGCCGAAGGTCGAAGACGAGAAAACGCTGCGTCCCGCGCCCGGCGAGATCGTGTCGCCCAACGATTACGAGCTCAATCAGGCAGTGGCGTTTCTCAAGAGCCGCAGCGGCGTAAAAGCCAATTAAGCACGCAACCCCGTCATCACAACGCCCGGCAGCGCCGGGCGTTGTTGTTTTCGGCCTCCCTTAACGCTAGATTGGCGCCATGGACGACAACCAACTGCTGCGCTACAGCCGGCATATCCTGCTGCCGGAAATCGGCATCGAGGGGCAGCAGCGCCTGCTTGATGCGCATGCGCTGCTGATCGGCGCCGGCGGGCTCGGTTCGCCGGCGGCGCTGTATCTGGCGTCGGCGGGCGTGGGCACGCTGACCATCTGCGACGGCGACACCGTCGATTTCACCAATCTGCAGCGCCAGATCGTGCATCGCGAGGACTCGGTCGGCGCCAACAAGGTCGATTCGGCGCGCGCCACGCTGCAGGCCATCAATCCGCGGGTGACCATAAACGCGGTTGCGGAACGGGTGGCCGGCGCGCGGCTGGCGGCGCTGGTGGCTACCGCCGATGTCGTGTTGGACGGCAGCGACAACTTCGCGACACGCCACGCGGTAAACCGCGCCTGCGTCACCGCGCGCAAACCGCTGGTATCGGGGGCGGGCGTGCGTTTTGACGGCCAGCTCGCCGTATTCGACCTGCGCGCGCCGGACTCGCCCTGCTACGCCTGCCTGTTCCCGGAATCCGGTGAAAACGAGGAAATGCGCTGCGCGGTGATGGGGGTGTTTGCGCCGCTGGTGGGCATCATCGGCGCCATGCAGGCTGCCGAGGCCCTGAAGATACTCGCCGGTGCCGGTGAACCGTTGTCCGGCCGGCTGCTGCTGCTCGATGCGCTGACCATGGATGTGCGCACCGTGCGCCTGAAACGGGATCCCGCCTGCGCGGTCTGTGCCGCGCGGTGATGCGCCCCAGGGAACCTCTGAAGAACCGCAGCGAGGGTTGTTGACAGACCCTAGGTTGGCGTCGTCATATCCAGGGAATCCGCATCCCCGGCTCCACCCCCGCCCGCGCCGGTGGCGGCGACAGCGCCGCCCGTACCACCACTGGCGAAGCTGGGGGGCGATGAAGTCGTGCCGATGCCGCTGACCAGCACTTCGAGATCATGTGCGACGCGATCCAGCGCCGGCGGGTTGCGCCCCAGCATCTGCAGCAGCAGCCGTGACGGAAAATCGGACAACGTCTCCGGCGAATTGGAGCGGATGCGCGACGCGCTTTCGAGGATGCCGCGCATATGGGTCGCCTTGAATCCCGCCTTGATGCTCTCGACAGCGTCGAGCATCGCCAGTTGCGAGCGCGCCACGCCCAGCATCAGTTGGGCCACCTGTTTCGTCGTCATGTTTGACATGGATTTCTCCCCGGTTGCTGATTAATGACTCAGGCGAGTACGCCTTCCATCAACTGCTTCCATTGTTTCTGCCAGTGTTCCATCGGGTCGCGGCGGAATCCGCTTTTCGCATACTGATGCCAGCGGCCCGCGACAAAACTCATCAGCGCATTGGCCTGCGCTGCGGGATCAACATCCCCGGCGATTTCTTTTTGCGTGATCGCAAAGCGCAGCGCCTGCTTCAGCGCCGCTTCAAGGCGGTCATGGATCTGGTTGATGCGCGCCTGCAGGGCCTCGTCCTCGGTGACCAGCGCGTCCCCGATCAGCACCCGCGTCATGCCGCGGTTTTTCTGTGCGAAACCGAGCAGCATGGCGATGACCGCTTCGGTCTGATGCAATCCGCTTTGTTCCTCGCTGGTGATCTTGTTGATCAGCGAGAACAGCGTCTGCTCGGTGAAATCGATCAACCCGGCAAACATGTCGGCCTTGCCCTTGAAATGCCGGTACAGCGCCGCCTCCGACACCCCGATGCGGGCGGCGAGCGCCGCCGTGGTAATGCGCTCCGCTGCCGGCCCCTCGAGCATCTGCGCAAGGGTCTGCAGTATCTGGTTTTTCCGTTCGCCGCTGCGTGCCATGTGATTCCCGGTAAAGACGCTCAGTAAAACAACGTTCAGTAAAACATGCCCGCCCGGTCCGCAAGACCGGCGACGCCGCTGACCCGCAGGTCCACGTAGCCCGGCGCCCGTTCCGCACCCGAAATCCACACCGTCTTCATGCCGAGCTTTTTTGCGGTGCGCAGATTCTCCAGCGAATCTTCGACCATGATACAGCGCCGCGGCTGGAGGTGATGCGCGCGGCACAGGCGCAGGAAACCGTAGGCATCGGGCTTGGGCCGGAACTGCACGCGCTCGATGGCAAACACGGCGTTGAACAGGTCGCTGACGTTCAGTATGCGCAGCACCGCGCGCGCATAGTGTACCGGCGCATTGGAGAACACAAACTTGCGCCCCGGCAGCCGGCGCAGCGCATGGCGCAGCAGGGGTTCGCCCACCACCATGCGCTTGAGATCGGGAAATTGGTGGGTATGCCACAGGAAATGCCGCGGATCCGTGTCGTGATGGCGGATCAGTCCGAGCAGCGTCGCGCCGTAACGCTGCCAGTAGTGGCGCCGCAGCGCGCCCGCCGCCGCCTCGTCGAGTTGCAGATGCTGCTGCAGGTAAGCGGTCATCGCGCGGTTGATTTGCGGAAAAATATGCGGCGTCGCATTGTGCAGGGTATTGTCGAGATCGAAAATCCACGCATAAGCGCTGGTCATGACGCGGTGACGCGCATTCAGCGCCGGCGGATCAGCGTGCCGACGCCTTCATCAGTCAGGATTTCCAGCAACAGCGCATGCTCGACCCGCCCGTCGATGATGTGGCAGGTATTGACGCCGTTCTTCACCGCGTCGAGCGCGGAACTGATTTTCGGCAGCATGCCGCCGTGGATGGTGCCGTCGGCAAACAGCTCATCGACCTTGCGCGCGGTCAGCCCCGTCAGCAGCTTGCCGTTCTTGTCGAGCACGCCCGGCGTATTGGTCAGCACAATCAGCTTTTCGGCCTTGAGAATTTCGGCGACCTTGCCCGCCACCAGATCGGCGTTGATGTTGTAGGACTCGCCATTGGCGCCGACGCCCACCGGCGCGATCACCGGAATGAAATCCTCGGTGTGCAGCAGGTTGACGATCGCCGGGTCGATGCTCTCCACTTCGCCGACCTGGCCGATATCGACCATCTCGTCGCTGCCCGGCGAGCCGCGCACCTTCATTTTGCGCGCGCGGATGAAGCCGCCGTCCTTGCCGGTCAGTCCCACGGCCTTGCCGCCGCAGCGGTTGATCAGATTGACGATGTCCTTGTTGACCTGGCCGCCGAGCACCATCTCGACCACGTCCATGGTTTCGGCATCGGTCACCCGCATGCCCTGGATGAATTCGCCTTTCTTGCCGATGCGCTTGAGCAGTTCGTCGATCTGCGGCCCGCCGCCGTGGACGATCACCGGATTCATGCCCACCACCTTGAGCAGCACCACATCGCGCGCAAAGCCTTCCTTGAGCGCGACATCGGTCATCGCGTTGCCGCCGTACTTGATGACTATGGTCTTGCCGTGAAAACGCTGGATATAGGGCAGCGCTTCGGCGAGGGTCTTGGCTTTGCTCTCGGCGGTACTGGCGGACAGTGGCATGGAACGAATGGGCGCTTTATTAAGGGAAATAAGGAAAATGTGAGGGTTCACTCATTCTACATGAGCGATAAACCCAGAAAAAGCCATTAGCCACAGAGAACACAGAGTTCACAGAGGAAAATCAAGAACATGGGGCCTTTCCACATCCCGCCAATCTGGAGAGGGTAGCGTGAGGATTCAACGCCTTGAATCTCCCGGTGATCTCTGTGGCCGAATTGCCGTTTTAAGAATAAAAAAGCGGCAGGCTTTGCGGCCTGCCGCCCCTGCACCTTCCGGCGCCGGCCGATCAGTTGATCGACAGGCGCTTCGCCGTAACCGCGGCTTTTTTCGGCAATGTCAGTTCCAGCACGCCGTCGGCATATTTCGCAACCGCCTTGCCGTCATCCACGGCCTGGCCCAGCGTGAAAGCCCGATAGACCTTGCCGTAGTGACGCTCGGCGCGCAGCACACGCTCGCCTTCCTTCACTTCGCGCTCCTTGCGGGTTTCCGCACTGATGGACACCTGATCGTCGTCGATGGTGACGTGGATGTCCTCCTTCCTGACGCCCGGAATCTCGGCATGCACGGTGTAGGCGGCGGCGTCTTCGGCCACGTCGATGCGGATCGCCTGCGCCGTTGCCGGTGCGCCTTCGAGCGCCATCGGGCGCACGAAAAAGCCGCGCAGCAGTTCGTCGAATGAGTTATCGAACGGGGTGAAACGGGTAACATTAAGCATGATCAATCTCCTTCAGGTCAGTGATGGCGAACTGCGGGTACTGCACTCCGCCGCTGCAGTCAAGATGGGCGCTGACCGTGTTTTTTCAAGAGACTGCCGGTATCGCCGCCGCAATGGGGAAAATACGGTAACATATTGTTTTTAAATGATTATTTTAGACGCCCGAGGATGATGCGGACCTTGCTCCGGCACTGATCGCCGCTCAGCGTGACTGCCGTCGGTGCAACCCGGCGCAGGCCGAAGGCGCCTTCCAGGAAACCTGCCGGCCGCCATGGAGAGTGTCCCGCTCTTCCCGGACCAATCAACGGTGCGCACCTGCCGTTGTGCAACGATCACTGCAATTTCAGGAGTCCGTTTGAATTCCCGCGCTTCATGGCGCGCAGGCACGCAACGGCACGCGGTTATAATCGCACTTTTTCCGAAAATGAAACGCTTTTACTCCAGCTGCTACGCCCTGCTTGTCCTGTGTGCTGCCGTCACGGCATACGCACAAGCGCCCGCCCTGCCGGCGCCGCCTGCCCCCGCCATCGAAGCCAAGGCGTACCTGCTGCTCGACGTCAACAGCGGCCAGATCCTCGCCAGCCGGAACGCCGGCGACCGCTTCGAGCCCGCATCGCTGACCAAGCTGATGACCGCTTATCTCGCCTTCGGCGCACTGAAGCAGAAATCGCTGAAACCGGACCAGGTCGTTACGGTATCGACCCGCGCCTGGAAAGCAGAGGGTTCGCGCATGTTCATCGAGCCCAAAAAAACCGTCACCGTCGATGAACTGTTGCGCGGCATGATCATCCAGTCGGGCAACGACGCCAGCATCGCGCTGGCCGAAGCCATCGGCGGCAACGAGGAAGTCTTCGCGCAAATGATGAACCGCGAAGCCAAACGCCTGGGCCTCGCCAACACCAACTTCACCAATGCCACCGGTCTGTCCGATCCGCAGTTGCACACCACCGCGCAGGATCTGGCGCAACTCGCCGTCGCGCTGATCCGTGATTATCCCGAGCATTACGCGATGTACTCGCAAAAGGAATTCCGCTACAACAACATCACCCAGTCGAACCGCAACCGGCTGCTGTGGCTGGATCCCACCGTTGATGGCGTGAAGACCGGCTACACCGAGAATGCCGGCTACTGCCTGATCACGTCAGCCAAGCGCGGCGAGCGCCGGCTGGTATCCGTCGTGCTGGGAACAACCTCCGAATCCGCGCGCGCGACCGAGAGCCAGAAACTGCTGAACTGGGGCTTCCAGTTCCATGACAGCGTGAAGCTCTATGCCGGTAACCAGCCGGTCACCAGCCTGCGCATCTGGAAGGGCGCATCCGGCATGCTGAAGGCCGGCTTCACCAACGACCTGTATGTGGCACTGCCCAAGGGGCAGGGTGACCGGCTCAAGGCTACCGTGGAAAGCCTGCAACCGCTGCTGGCGCCGGTCAGCCCCGGCCAGCGCGTCGCCACGCTGAAACTCGAAATCGACGGCAAGCCGTACCGCGAATTGCCGGTGGTGGCGCTGGAAGCGGTGCCGCTCGCCGGCATTTTCGGTCGCGGCTGGGATACGCTGCGGCTGCTGTTCAAATAACGAATGACATGATGATCGGAGCGCGGCGATGAGCGACATGGTTTACCTGAACGGCGAGTTCATGCCCCTGGCGGATGCGCGCATTCCCGTCCTCGACCGCGGCTTCATTTTCGGCGACGGCATTTATGAAGTGATTCCGGTCTATACACGCCATCCGTTCCGGCTCGCCGAGCACCTGCAGCGGCTGCAGTACAGCCTCGATAAAATCCGGATCGAAAACCCGCACGACGATGCAGGGTGGACGCGGCTCATCGGCGAGATCATCCGGCGCAACGACGGCGACGATCAGTCGGTGTATCTGCAGGTAACCCGCGGTGTCGCCAAACGCGACCACGCGTTTCCCAAAGGCGTCAAACCGACCGTGTTCATGATGAGCAATCCGCTGGTGACGCCGGCGCCGGCGCTGGTGGAGTCCGGTGTCGCCTGCATCACCGCGCAGGATTTCCGCTGGCTCAACTGCGACGTGAAATCCATCGCGCTGCTCGGCAACTGCCTGCTGCGCCAGCTGTCGGTCGATGCCGGCGCCGCCGAGACCATCCTGCTGCGCGACGGGCAACTGACCGAGGCCTCTTCGAGCAACGTGTTTGTCGTCAAAGACGGCACGGTGCTGACGCCGCCCAAGAACAACCTGGTGCTGCCCGGCATCACCTACGACGTGGTCATCGAAATCGCCCGCGCGCGCGAATTCCAGCTTGAGGTGCGCGCGGTGACCGAGGCCGAGCTGCGCAGCGCCGACGAAATCTGGCTCACCTCATCGACCAAGGAAGTGCTGGCGGTGACCACACTCGACGGCAAACCCGTGGGCGACGGCCAGCCGGGCCCGCTGTTTCGCCGCATGCATGCGCTGTACCAGCAGTTCAAACTGGACCACATGCGAAAAAAGGCATGAGCGCGACGCCCCCGCCACCTGACACGCCAACGCCGGAAACCGAATCGCTGATCGAGTACCCCTGCGATTTTCCGCTGAAAATACTGGGCCACGCGCAACCCGGCTTCGCGCAGGACGTGCTCACCGTGGTCAAACGCCACGCGCCGGATTTCGACGACGCCTCGCTGGCGATGAAAACCAGCAAAAAAGGCAAATACCTGAGCGTGACCTGCGTGATCCGCGCCACCTCGCGCGCGCAACTCGATGCGCTGTATCAGGAACTGTGCGACCAGCCGTCGATCGTCATGGTGTTGTAGCCGTCATTGCGGCAGCTTGCGCTTGCGCAACTCGCGCAGTTCCCCGGCGTATTCCTTGTGAAAATCCGAACCTGAACCGGTCAGGTAGTTGCGGAAGTCGCCGCAGCCCTGCTCGATGCCGTCGCGCGGCTGCGCCAGTATCTGCTCGCGCTGTTCCTTGCGGTATTCGAGTATCGCGCCTTCGTACTTGCCGACACTGCGCATGTACTCTTTTTCGTCTTTGGAAGCACCGCGGATCATCAGCGTCAGCCGCGCATCGAGTTCGCTCAACAGCGCCTTGTGACGGGCCTGCCACGATGCATACGCCTTCGCATTGGCTTGCGCCTGTGCCGGCAAAGCCTCGTCGCAGGCCTCGCGCACCGCCAGCAGGCGCTGGTGGGCAAAATAAACTTCCCGCAGATTGACGCCGTAATCACCGTCCGCCGCCATGGCAGCGGACGGCAGGCCCGCAGCGCATGCCGCGCACAGCAATCCGGCCTTGAGCACACCGAGACGCACTGCATTCTCCCGATCACCTTATAATGCGCTGAATTATCCCATCAATCCCTGCGCTGCTCTCAACACCGGATCGTTCCAGTGCCCGGAATTTCTGCAAACCCGATTACCCTGCTGCCGGTTTCCCCGAATCCGGCAGCAGCCGTTATTCGCCGGATCGGGCTGGCGCAGTACGTGCCCACATGGGAGCGCATGCGCGAGTTCACGCTGGCGCGCGACGCGCAGACCCCGGACGAACTCTGGCTGACGGAACATCCTCCCGTCTATACCGTCGGCATTGCCGGCAAACCGGAGCACTGGCCGCGCACCGACAACGGCATCCCGGTGGTGCGCGTCGATCGCGGCGGACAGATCACCTATCACGGCCCAGGGCAACTGGTCGCCTATCTGCTGCTCGACCTGCGCCGCCGCGGCCTCACCATCCGGCCGCTGGTCAGGCTGATGGAACAGGCCGTCATCAACCTGCTGGCCGAATATGACGTCGCGGCCCGCGGCCGCACCGACGCGCCAGGCGTTTATGTCGGCGACGCAAAAATCGCGGCGCTCGGGCTGCGCATCAAAAACGGCTGCTGCTATCACGGCATCGCGCTGAACGTCGATGTCGATCTCGCGCCTTTTGCCGCCATCAATCCCTGCGGCTACCCCGGCCTGCGCGTCACGCGCACCCGCGATCTCGGCATCACCGACGGCATGGATCAACTCGGCGACCGCCTGATCCGGCAACTCCGCGAAGTGCTGCAATGACCGCCGCCGGCGAAAAACAGAAAGGCCGCGACAAGACCGCGCGCATCCCCATCAAGGTGGTGCCGATGGCGCCGCTGAAAAAGCCGGACTGGATTCGCGTGCGGCTGGGCAACAGCGCGCGCTTCCAGGAAATCAAGGACGTCCTGCGCGCGCAGAAACTGCATACCGTATGCGAGGAAGCCTCGTGCCCGAACATCGGCGAGTGCTTCGGCAAGGGCACGGCGACATTCATGATCCTCGGCGACCTGTGTACCCGGCGCTGCCCGTTCTGCGACGTGGCCCACGGCCGCCCCCAGCCGCCGGACGCCGACGAGCCGCGGCATCTGGCGGAGACCATCGCCGCGCTGAAACTGAAATACGTGGTCATCACCAGCGTCGATCGCGACGATCTGCGCGACGGGGGTGCTGCGCATTTCAAGGACTGCATCCGCGCCGTGCGCGAACTCTCGCCGCAGACCCGCATCGAGATCCTGGTGCCGGATTTCCGCGGCCGGCTGGACATCGCGCTGGATATACTTTCCGCCTGCCCGCCGGACGTGATGAACCACAATCTCGAAACCGTGCCGCGGCTCTACAAGCAGGCGCGCCCCGGTTCGGATTACACCCACTCGCTGAAACTGCTGCAGGATTTCAAGGCGCGCTTTCCGCACATTCCGGCGAAATCCGGCCTGATGGTGGGCCTGGGCGAAACCGACGATGAAATCCTGCAGGTGATGCGCGACCTGCGCACGCACGGCGTGAACATGCTGACCATCGGCCAGTACCTGCAGCCGTCCGCGCATCACCTGCCGGTGCTGCGCTATGTCGAGCCGGCGATTTTTGAAATGTATGCGGCAGAGGCTGAGCGCATGGGCTTCAGCCACGCCGCCAGCGGGCCGCTGGTGCGCTCGTCCTACCATGCCGACCAGCAGGCGCATGAAGCGGGTGTGGTTTAAAAGCAACCCCCCAGCCACAGAGGACACAGAGTTCACAGAGAAGACAAACCAGTCCGCTACTGCGCGGGGATCCGAGTCTCGTGGCCTGGATGTGACGAGGGGAACCCCGGGATATTTAGCGTTCGCGCTTTAAAGCTTTTCTCTGTGAACTCTGTGTCCTCTGTGGCTAAAGTTCTTGCAGCTTTTCCTCCAGCAACGCATGCAGTTTGCCGAAATCCGGTTCGCCGACAATGCGTTTGATGATCCTGCCCTGCCGGTCGATGATGAACGTCGTCGGCGTCAGCCTGACGTCGCCAAACGCCCTCGCCAGCTCCCCCAGCGGATCCAGCGCCACCTTGAACGGCAGCTTGCTCTTCGTAGCATAGGCCAGCACATGGTTCGGCGGATCGTGGCGCATCGCCACCGCAATGGTTTCAAAGCCCCGGGCGCGGAATTTTTCGTAAGTGGCGGTGATCTGCGGCATTTCCCTGACGCAGACCACGCAATCCGTCGCCCAGAAATTCACCAGCACCACCTTGCCGCGCAGGTCTGCCGTCGCGGTCTTCTCGCCCTCGATGGAGATGAATGTCACGGCGGGCGCCGCGGGCGCGGCCGTCAGCAATGCCGCTGCCGCGAACGCTAGCACCGCTGCCGCAACCGCGGCTAGAATGAGCCTGCGCTGCTTCAGCATGTGCCCGACATCGAACGAGGAGTCACCGACATGACGCGTATTCTCGGAGTTCTGCTGGCCGTTGTCATCACGCCGCTCATCAGCCTGCCGGCTGCCGCGGGCATCGCCGACATCTCCAACGCCGACGCCGTCAGCGGCCTGCGGCAGGCGCTGACCGACGGCTCCGCTGCGGCGGTGAAACTGCTGGGCGCTGAAAACGGCTATTTCGCCAATCCCAAGGTCAAAATCCCGCTGCCGCCCAGCCTGCAGAAAGTCGAGAGCGCGATGCGCGCGATGGGCATGAAGAAAAAAGCCGACGAGCTGGTGCTGTCGATGAATCGCGCCGCGGAAGCCGCGGCACCCGAGGCAAAACAGTTGCTGGTCGATGCCGTCAAAAAAATGTCGGTGCAGGACGCCAAGGCCATACTCACCGGCGGCGATACCGCGGCGACCGAATATTTCAAACGCACCACGCAGACCCAGCTGACGCAGCGCTTCCTGCCCATCGTCAAGAAAGCCACCGACCGCGTCGGTCTCGCCCAGCAATACAACAGCCTCGCCGGCCAGGGCGTGCAGCTTGGACTGATCAAGAAGGATGATGCGTCCATCGAAAGCTATGTCACGCGCAAGGCGCTCGACGGCCTGTACCTGATGATCGCCGAACAGGAAAAATCCTTCCGCACCAATCCGGTGGGCGCGGCCAGCGACATCGTCAAGAAGGTATTCGGCGCGTTGCGCTGATCGCCACAGTTACGCGACCGCGCAGACAAATTCCTCGAACTTGCCGTTGGCCGCGCGCGGCAGCTCACCATCGAAACAGGCGAAGCGCAGCCGGAACGGGTAGCCCAGCGCACCGCAGATGATGGCGGCGAGTTGCGATTCTTCAGCGGTTGTCAGCGCGCGATCCGTCGCCAGCCGCACTTCCACATCGTCCAGCGAGCGCTGGATCATCTGGAACTGGCGCACCGGCGCAATGCCGCGGAAGCGGTGAAAACCCACCACCGGCCAGTGCGTGGTGCCGTCGGGCAGGCGCACCATGTTGCGTTCGCGGCCGGCAATGCGCACCAGCGTCGGCAACGTGCGGCCGCAGGCGCAGGGCTCACCCACCGTCGCGTAATCGCGCAGTTCGTAACGGATCAACGGTGTCGCGAAATTATGCAGGCTGCTGATGACCAGCCGGCCAGTCTCGCCGGCCACGCACGGATTGCCGGCGGCATCGAGCACTTCCACCAGCACGCTTTCCGCCATCACGTGGTACAGCCCGCTGACAGGGCATTGCAGCGCGATGTAGCCAAGCTCCTGTGAGCTGTAAACATCCTCGATACCCACGCCGAGTATTTCACGGCACTCGTCCCGCAGAACTGCGCTCACGCACTCGGACACGGTCAGCACGGCCCGCAACCCGGGCAGACGTTCCCCTTCCGCCGCAAAATGGCGCAGCAATGCCCCCAGATTGCTCGGGTAAGTCAGCAGATAACCGGGTGCAATCCGCTTCAGCCATGACGCCTGCGCCGCCACATCGGTCGTAATGCTCAGCAGCGCCGACACTCCGGTCTTCCACACCGCATCAGAGGCAGGACCCCAACTGCCGACGAACGCACCACCAGCCGGCACCGACTGCCCGGGCAGGATGTAACGGATTGCAGCCAGTGTCTGCGCGGAATCACGCGAGTGCCAATGATGCTCGCGCAACGTAATCGCCTGCCATAGCAGCACATCGAGCGCTGTGCGCAGCACGCGCACCGGCTCCCCGGTTGCGCCCGAAGTGCATACCTCGTTTACGGCACCGAATTGCGACGGAATCGCGCTGCTGCGCAGCGCAGGGCCGGCATCCTGGATATCGCGCCGTGTCAGCAGCGGCAAGACGCTCAGTTGCGCCGGCGTCAGCGCCTGGCCACTGCGCCAGCCCGCAGCAGCCAGCCGGTCCCGGTAGAACGGCACCGTGCGAAATGCGTGTTCGACGACCTGCGTGAGCTGCTGCAATTGGTGCTGTAACAGCATCCCGGCGGGCCAGCACTCGCTTTGCCTGAATTGCCACAACAAGGCCAGCAACTGCGCTGCGTGCCCGTCGGCCACGGCAGGCCACACCACACCGGGGAGGGCGGACTTGTAGCGCACCACGATCAGTTGGACTGCATGATCAGCATCAGGCAGCGCTCATGCTGCCTCAGTGCGCCTGATCCCAGTTCGGCCCGGCGCCGACCTCGACCAGCAGCGGCACCGCGAGATCGGCCACGCCGGTCATCAGCCGCGCCAGCCCGGTTTTGACCCGGCCCAGTTCGGCGTCCGGCACTTCGAGTACCAGTTCATCATGCACCTGCATGATCAGCCTGGATTCGAATTTTTCCGCAATCAGCCATTTCTGCACGGCGATCATCGCCAGCTTGATCAGGTCCGCCGCGGTACCCTGCATCGGCGCATTGATCGCCGCGCGTTCCGCGCCCTGGCGGCGGTTGCCGTTGCTCGAGCGGATTTCCGGCAGCCACAGCCGGCGTCCGAACACGGTTTCGACATAGCCCTGCGCGTGCGCCTGCTCGCGCGTCACGCGCATGTATTCGGCCACGCCCGGATAACGCTGGAAGTAGCGATCCATGTACTGCTGCGCGGCGGCGCGTTCGAGATTCAACTGCCGCGCCAGACCGAACGCCGACATGCCGTAGATCAGCCCGAAGTTGATGACCTTGGCGTAACGCCGCTGTTCGTTGTCCACCGCCTTGGGGTCTATGCCGAAAATTTCCGCCGCGGTCGCGCGATGCACGTCTTCGCCTTCGGCAAACGCCCGCAGCAGGTTCGCATCCTTCGAAATGTGCGCCATGATGCGCAGCTCGATCTGCGAATAGTCCGCCGACACGATGTGGCTGCCCGGCGGCGCGATAAACGCCTCGCGGATGCGCCGGCCCTCGGCGGTGCGGATGGGGATGTTCTGCAGATTGGGATCGCTGCTGGCCAGCCGTCCGGTCACCGCGGTAGCCTGGCCATAACTGGTATGCACGCGGCCGGTGTTGCGATTGACCATGCCCGACAATTTGTCGGTGTAGGTCGATTTCAGCTTGGCCAGCCCGCGGTATTCGAGTATCAGTTTCGGCAGCGGATGATCGAGCGCCAGTTCGGCCAGGGATTCCTCGTCGGTCGAAGGCGCGCCGGTCGGCGTTTTCTTGACCGGCTTCAGGCCCTGCTTGTCGAACAGGATTTCCTGGATCTGTTTCGGCGAACTCAGGTTGAACGGTTGCCCGGCCTGTCCGTGCGCGCGCTTTTCGATGTCTATCATCTTGCCGCCGAACTCGCCGGACAATTCGGCCAGCAGTTTTTCGTCGAGCAGCACGCCGGTGCGCTCCATCGCATACAGCACCGGCATCACCGGCATTTCGATGTCGGTATAGATATGGTTCAGTTTTGGGTCGGCGGCGATGCGCGGATAGTGCGCCAGGTGCAACTGCAGCGTAATGTCGGCGTCTTCCGCGGCGTACTCGGCGGCACGCTCGACGGCAACCTGTTCGAAGCCGATGCGTTTCGCGCCCGTTCCCGTAACTTCGTCATAACTTATTGTTTTTATTGATAAGATTCTTTGCGCCTGGGAATCCATGTCGTGCCGCTGATGGCTCTCCAGCACATAGGATTCGAGCAGCGTGTCATGCGCAATGCCGGCGAGATGAATGCCGTGATTGGCAAAAATGTGCGTGTCGTACTTGATGTGCTGGCCGAGCTTGGCATGCTGCGCGCTCTGCAGCCAGGGCTTGAGTCTGGCCAGCACCGCGTCGCGCGACAACTGCGCCGGCGCGCCGGCATACACATGGCCGACGGGAATATACGCGGCATGCCCCGGCTCCACCGCCAGCGAAATGCCGACCAGTTCGGCGGTCATGGGATCGAGGCCGGTGGTTTCGGTATCGACCGCGGTCAGCGCCGCCGCTTCGATGCGCCGGAGCCAGGCGTCGAGCGCGCCGGCGGTCGTCACGGTTTCGTAATGGCGCGGATACTGCGGCGCCGGCGCGGCCGGTGCGGCACTGTCCGCAGCCGGCGCTGATGTGGGCGCTGCGTCCGCTGCGGCAGCGCCGCCATCGAGTTCGCGGCGCCAGGTTTTGAACTCAAAGCGTTCGAACAATTCCGCGAGTTTTGTTTTGTCCTGCGGCTGCGGCGCCAGATCCGGGAAATGCACCGGCATTGCAACGTCGCACTTGATGGTCAGCAGGGCGCGCGCCTGCGGCAGCCAGTCCAGCGCTGCGCGCAGATTGTCGCCGACCGCGCCGCCGATCGCCGCGGCGTTCTGCACGATGGCATCCAGCGACCCGTACTGGGTCAGCCATTTCACCGCGGTCTTCGGCCCCACCTTGGACACGCCGGGCACGTTATCGACGCTGTCCCCGACCAGCGTCAGGTAATCGATCATGCGTTCCGGCGGAACCCCGAATTTTTTCCCGACGCCTGCGACATCCAGCGTTTCGCCGGACATGGTGTTGACCAGCGTCACCTGCGGCGTCACCAGTTGCGTGATGTCCTTGTCGCCGGTGGAAATCACCACGCGCAGGCCGGATTTTTCCGCCTCCCGCGCCAGCGTGCCGATCACGTCATCGGCTTCGACGCCGCCGACTTCCAGCAGCGGCCAGCCCATGGCGACTATGGCCTCTTTCAGCGGACCGATCTGCAGCGCGAGGTCATCGGGCATCGGCGGGCGGTTGGCCTTGTATTCGGCGTACAGATCGTCGCGGAACGTGCGGCCCTTGGCGTCGAACACGCAGGCGCTGTATTCGGCCGGAAAATCCTTGTGCAGCCGGCGCAGCATGTTGAGCACGCCGTAGATCGCGCCGGTGGCTTCGCCCGATTTGTTGCGCAGATCGGGCATCGCATGGAACGCGCGGTAGAGATAGGAAGAGCCGTCAACGAGCAGCAGGGTTTTCATTCGCGGTCCGGATTGATCAGCGTACGGCGACGCCGTCGTGAAGCCGGAATTATCGCAGAGTTCCCGTCGCGTCTGCCCTGCCCGCCCGCAGCGATTCCCGTCTTTCAAAACACCGGGGAAAGCCGGATAATGGAAATCACTGGAGCCCGCACATGCAAAGCGCCGCCAAACTGATCATCCTTGCCGCAGCGATCGCCCTTGCGCTGCCTGTGGCTGCACAAAATGCGGTCGCACAGACCAAGCCCGCCGCGCAGCCGATTCCGGAACCGCCGCCGCCTCCGCCCGGCTTCGAACTGGATCCCGCGCTGGAACCGCAGGTGACCATCCGCAAGCGCGGCGAAGACACCGTCGAGGAATACCGCATCGCCGGCAAGCTCTACATGATCAAAGTGACGCCGCCGGGTGGACAGCCTTATTACCTGGTCGATGAAATCGGCAACGGCAACTTTGCCCGCAGAGACGGCCCGGGGCAAAACATCCGTCCGCCGATGTGGGTGATTCATTCCTGGTAACTGGTGAGGGGATAAGGCGTAAGCGGTTAGCCGTGAGCAGTTAGCGGTGAGCGGTAAGCCATGAACATCTTCACGGGGTTTTGCCGTCGCTATTAACGGTTTACTGCTAACCGCTTACCGCTTACCGCTAACCGCTTACGCCTTACAGCTCACCACCCACCCATGTCCGTTTACACCACAGTAACCGCTGACGAGCTGCGCGCCTGGCTGCGCGGATACGCCGTCGGCGAACTGATCGAACTGCGCGGCATTGCCGCCGGCATCGAAAACACCAACTATTTCGTCACCACCACCGGCGGCCGCCATGTGCTGACGCTGTTCGAAAAGCTCACCGCGCAGGAACTGCCCTACTACCTGAACCTGATGGCGCACCTCGCCGAGCGCGGCGTGCCCAGCGCGCATCCGGTGGCCGACCGCGCCGGCAACTATCTCGGCACACTGAACGGCAAGCCCGCCGCGCTGGTGGCTTTTCTCGAGGGCAGCGATGTCACGGCGCCCGCTGCCGCGCACTGCGCCGCGGTGGGCGCCGTCCTCGCGCGGCTGCACCTGGCGGGGCAATCGTATGGCGCGGCAATGGACAATCCGCGCGGGCCGAAATGGTGGAAGGCCGTGATGCCCGACATCCTGCCGTTCCTGTCCGCGGAAGATGCCGCTCTGCTCAGCGCAGAAGTGCGTTTCCAGTCGCTGCGCCGCTTTCCCGACCTGCCGCGCGGCGTCATCCATGCCGACCTGTTCCGCGACAACGTGCTGTTTGCCGGCGACCGGGTGGCCGGCGTCATCGATTTCTATTTCGCCTGCACCGACGCGCTGCTCTACGACGTGGCCATCGCCGTCAACGACTGGTGCATCACCGCCGACGGCGCGCTGGACGCGGCACGTACGCGCGCCTTCCTGGCTGCCTATGCGGCAGTGCGCCCGTACACGTCAACGGAGCACGGCGCCTGGCCGGTGATGCTGCGCGCCGGCGCGTTGCGCTTCTGGGTATCGCGCCTGTACGATTTTCACCTGCCGCGCCCCGGCGAGCTGACCCACGCCAAGGATCCGGCGCATTTCCGCCGCATTCTGGAATTGCGCATCCGCGACGAACAGTCGCTGCCCGGCCTGATCGCGTGAGTCCCGCGGCGCCGGTGCCCGCCCTATAATTCAGTCATAAATTCCGTCATAAACGGGAGGAGGAATCCGATCATGAATACACGCAGCGTCGCCGCGGGCCACGGCTGGCAATGGATCGTCGAAGGCTTCCGCATTTTCCGCAAGCAGCCGCTGACCTGGATCGTGCTGGGCATAACCGTAGCGGTGATCAGTTTCGGGGCTGTTGTTCCAATAATCGGCATGTTGGTCATCCTGCTGTTGCCAGCGCTTGTGGCTGGCTTGATGCTCGCTTGTGACACCACTGCTCAGGATGGGGAACCAAAATTCAGCCAGTTGTTCGCCGCATTCAAAACCCACGCCGGCTCGCTGATTACCGTCGGCGGCGTTTTTTTGATCGGCAACATCATTACGGGCAGCATCATGCTTGGCATTGCCGGCAACGAAGCGCTGCTGGTCATATTGGGAAAAACAAGCGGCGATATCGAAACCATGCGTATCGCGATGCGCAGCTTGCTCCAGGGCGTTGCAGTCGGACTGGCAGCATTTCTGCCAATCCTGATGGCGATATGGTTCGCGCCGCTGCTGATCGTATTCGAGAACATGGCGCCGGCCGCGGCAATGAAACTGTCGTTCGCCGCAAGCTGGCAGAACATGATGCCGTTTCTGGTCTATGGCATCGCCGGGCTGGTGCTGTCGTTTGCAGCGGCGCTGCCGCTGATGCTCGGCTTCGTCGTGCTGCTGCCGGTGCTGGTGTGCTCGATCTATGCCAGCTACAAAGATATTTTTCCGCAGGATGCCGGCGAAATCCGGGACTCCGCCTCCCCGCTGTCGTAGCCGCCGGATCAGGCCGGCGTGAGCTTGGCGTACTCCAGCATCAGCCACTTCAGGCCGGAGCTTTTGAAATTCACCTGTACGCGCGCCTCAGTGCCGCCGCCTTCGGCATTGACGATCACGCCGGCGCCGAACTTGGCGTGCGTCACTGCCTGGCCGATGCGCCACGGCGAATCCCGCGACTGCATCACCGGCGCGGTCGACGGGCCGCGGGTGGTGGCGCGCGCCGCGCCGTAATACGCCTGTCCCTGCCGCGCATGCCCTGACGCCTGCGCCGGCGCCTGCCGCAGGTGATTCACCCGGCGCAGCAGCGCTTCCGGCAGCTCACGGAAAAACCGCGACGGCACGTTATAGCGCGTCTGGCCGTGCAGCATGCGGCTTTGCGCGAGCAGCAGATACAGCCGGCGGCGTGCGCGGGTCAGCGCCACGTACATCAGCCGCCGTTCCTCTTCGACGCCCTCGGCCTCGGTCATGCTGTTCTCGTGCGGGAACAGCCCCTCTTCCAGTCCGGTGATGAACACCGCGTGAAACTCCAGCCCCTTGGCGGAATGCACGGTCATCAACTGCAGCGCGTCGGCGCCGGCCTCGGCCTGGTGTTCGCCGGCTTCCAGCGCGGCGTGCGCCAGGAACGCGGTGAGTTCATCCATCTCCTCAGGGAGCGCGCCTTCGGCGGGCAGCTGCGTCGCGCGCTCATCGACGAACACCGCGGCGGCATTGACCAGTTCGTCCAGATTCTCGATGCGGTCGGCGCCTTCCCGCTCGTTGCGGTAATGCGCCTTCAGCCCGCTGTGCTCGATGACGTGGCCGATGACTTCCGGCAGCGGCAGCCCGGCGGTGGCGCCGCGCATGGCCTCAATCAGTTGCACGAAGGCGGCGATGCTGGCGGCGGCCTTGCCCGACAGCGTATTGGCGCAGGCCGCGGCCCACAGACTCATGCCGGCTTCGCGCGCCATGCCCTGCAACTGCTCCAGACCGCGGCTGCCGATGCCGCGTGTCGGGAAATTGATGATGCGCAGCAACGCGCCGTCGTCCTCCTGATTGGCGACCAGGCGCAGATAGGCCAGCGCGTGCTTGATTTCCTGGCGCTCGAAAAAACGCAGTCCGCCATAGACGCGGTACGGCATGCCGGCGCTGAACAGGGCATGTTCGATCACCCGCGACTGCGCGTTCGAGCGGTACAACACCGCCATCTCGACCAGTTTCACGCCTTCGGCGCGCAGCGTGCGCACCTCCTCGACCACGTAGGCGGCCTCTTCAAAATCGGTGGCGGCCTCGAACACCCGCAGCGGCTCGCCGCCGGTTTCGTCGGTCCACAGGTTTTTGCCGAGACGCTTGCGGTTGTGCGCGATCAGCGCGTTGGCGGCGTCGAGGATGTTGCCGTGCGAACGGTAGTTCTGTTCGAGCTTGATCACCGTATCGACATGAAAATCGCGCTGCAGATCCTGCATGTTGGCGGTCGAGGCGCCGCGCCAGCCGTAAATCGACTGGTCGTCGTCACCCACCGCGAAAATCGCGTTCTGCTGCCCGGCCAGCAGTTGCAGCCAGCGATACTGCAGGCGGTTGGTGTCCTGGAATTCATCGACCAGGATATGGCGGAAGCGGCTGACGTAATGCTCGCGCAAGCCTTCATTGCGCGCCAGCAGTTCGTACGAACGCAGCAGCAGCTCGGCAAAATCGACCACGCCTTCGCGCTGGCACTGGCGGTCGTATTCGGCATAGAACTCCACCATGCGCCGCGAAAAATCATCAAAGGGTTCGACCTTGTCGGCGCGCTTGCCCTCTTCTTTTTGCGCCGCAATGAACCACTGCGCCTGCCGCGGCGGATAGCGTTCCTCGTCGATGTTCTGCGCTTTCATCAGGCGCTTGACCAGCGCCAACTGATCCTGGGTGTCGAGGATCTGGAACAGTTGCGGCAGATTCGCTTCGCGGTAATGCGCGCGCAGCATGCGGTTGCACAGGCCGTGGAAAGTGCCGACCCACATGCCGCGGGTGTTGATCGGCAGCATGGCGCTCATGCGCGTCAACATCTCTTTCGCCGCCTTGTTGGTGAAAGTGACGGCCAGCAGGTTCATCGGGCTCAGTTGCCCGGTCTGGATCAGCCATGCCATGCGCGTAGTCAGCACGCGCGTCTTGCCGCTGCCGGCGCCGGCGAGGATCAGCGCGGACTGGTGCGGCAGCGTGACGGCTTCGAGTTGCTTGTCGTTGAGGCCGGCAAGAAAAGCAGGGGTCGCGGGTGTGGCTGGGGTCATTGCGTATGGCAGATTCACCGCCGCGATTATACGCGCAGCCCTGTTGCGGCAGGCGGAGCAAAATCGGATGCGGATATAATCACGCCTGCCCTGATTTCCCCCTGCTCATTTCACCACCTCCCCACCCGGTCAGTCTCATGCAGCAAAAATACAACCCGCAGGTCATCGAGCGCGACGCGCAGAAATTCTGGGATGACGCGCAAACCTTTCGCGCCGTCGAAAGCGGGGACAAACCCAAGTACTACTGCCTGTCGATGTTCCCGTACCCGTCGGGCAAGCTGCACATGGGGCACGTGCGCAATTACACCATCGGCGACGTGCTAACGCGCTACCACCGCATGAAGGGCTACAACGTGCTGCAGCCCATGGGCTGGGACGCCTTCGGCCTGCCGGCGGAAAACGCGGCCATGGCCAACGGCGTGCCGCCGGCGAAATGGACCTACGACAACATCGCCTACATGCGGCAGCAGTTGCAGTCGCTGGGCTTCGCCATCGACTGGAGCCGCGAACTCGCCACCTGCAAGCCGGAGTACTACCGCTGGAACCAGTGGCTGTTCCTGCGCATGCTGGAACAAGGCATCGCCTACAAAAAGACCCAGGTCGTGAACTGGGACCCTGTCGATCAGACCGTGCTCGCCAATGAACAGGTCATCGACGGCAAGGGCTGGCGCACCGGCGCCGCCGTCGAAAAGCGCGAAATCCCCGGCTACTACCTGGCGATCACGAAATACGCCGATGAACTGCTGGCGGCGCTGGACACGCTGCCGGGCTGGCCGGAACGGGTCAAGGCGATGCAGGCGAACTGGATCGGCAAGAGCTACGGCGTACGTTTCGCGTTTCGATACAACTTGTCTGCCGCGACGAGCGGTAGCGCAAATCTCCCCTCCCCCTCCGGGGGAGAGGGAAAAGATGCGAAGAAGGATAAAACACCTTCCCTCACCCCTAACCCCTCTCCCGAAGGGAGAGGGGAACAAGGGTTGCTGTGGGTATTCACCACCCGCGCCGACACCATCATGGGCGTCACCTTCGTCGCCGTCGCCGCCGAGCATCCGCTGGCCGTGCGCGCGGCGCAGGGCAACGCGAAACTCGCCGCATTCATCGCCGAATGCAAGCGCGGCCCGGTGATGGAAGCCGACATGGCGACCATGGAAAAAAAGGGCCTGCCGACGGGGATTTTCGTCGAGCATCCGCTGACCGGCGAAAAAATCGAAGTCTGGGTCGGCAACTATGTGCTGATGGGTTACGGCGAAGGCGCGGTGATGGCGGTGCCGGCGCACGACGAGCGCGATTTTCATTTTGCGAAACAATATGGCTTGCCCATCAAACAGGTCATCGATGTGGCCGGCCAGCAGTTCTCGACCGACGCGTGGCAGGAGTGGTATGCCGACAAGGATCGGGGCACCTGCAAAAACTCCGATAAATACAATGGCTTATCATATTCGGCCGCAGTGAACGCCATCGCCGCCGATCTCGCCGCCAAAGGTCTGGGCGAAAAACAGGTGCTTTACCGCCTGCGCGACTGGGGCGTCTCGCGCCAGCGTTACTGGGGCTGCCCGATCCCGATCATTCACTGCGCGGGCTGCGGCGACGTGGCGGTGCCGGATAAAGACCTGCCGGTGGTGCTGCCCGAGGACTGCGTGCCCGATGGATCAGGCAATCCGCTGCTCAAGCGTCCCGACTTCGTGAATTGTTCATGCCCGAAGTGCGGCAAACCGGCGAAACGCGAAACCGACACCATGGACACCTTCGTCGATTCGTCCTGGTATTACCTGCGTTACGCCTGCGCCGACAATGCCACCGCGATGGTCGATGCACGCGTCAACTACTGGCTGCCCGCCGACCAGTACATCGGCGGCATCGAACACGCCATCCTGCACCTGCTCTACTCGCGCTTCTGGAGCAAGGTCATGCGCGACCTGAAACTGGTCAAAATCGATGAGCCATTCAAAAACCTGCTGACGCAGGGCATGGTGTTGAATGAAATCTTTTTCCGCAAGCCTCCCTCTCCCCCAACCCCTCTGCTCCGCTCCAAGTGTTCCCTTGTCCCAAAGGGAGAGGGGAGCGTCGAGAACCCCGCTCACGCGGGGATTCCGATGGGGACGGGGCGCATCACCTATTACAACCCGGCGGATGTCGAGGTCACTGTCGATGCCCAGGGCAACCGCGCCGGCGCCGTGCTGCGCGCCGACGGCCAGCCGGTGGAGTCCGGCGGCATCGGCACCATGTCCAAATCCAAGAACAACGGCGTCGATCCGCAGGCGCTGATCGAGGATTACGGCGCCGACATCGCGCGCTTTTACATGATGTTCACCGCGCCGCCGGAACAAACGCTGGAATGGTCGGATGCCAGCGTCGAGGGCGCGGCGCGTTTTCTGCGCCGGGTGTGGGCTCTGGGTTACGAAGTCGCGCAACGCGGCAATGCCGCCGCGCCGTCCGCCGCATTGCCCGCGCCGCTCGCCGCGGCGCGCCGCGAAATCCATGCGGTGCTGAAGCAGGCGAACTACGATCTCGGCCGCCACCAGTTCAACACCGTCGCCTCGGCCGGCATGAAAATGCTCAACGCTCTGGAAGGCGTGCTGAAAAGCGGCGGTGAACCGGGGCCGGCAAATGCGGTTTTGCGTGAAGGGCTGTCGATACTGCTGCGCGTGCTCTCGCCCATCACTCCGCACATCGCTCACCAGTTGTGGCGCGACCTGGGCTATGGCACCGACATCCTCGCCGCGCCGTGGCCGGAGCCCGATGCCGCGGCGCTGATCGAAGATGAAATCGAGCTGGTGGTGCAGGTCAACGGCAAGAAGCGCGGCGATGTGCGCGTGCCGCGCGATGCCGGCAAGGCCGCGATTGAGGCCGCCGTGCTCGCCCACCCCGAAGCACAGAAATTCATCGCCGGCCAGCCGGTGAAAAAAATCGTCATCGTGCCGGGGCGATTGGTGAACGTGGTAATCTGAAACGGCATGAAAACACTGACACTGCTCTGCGCCGCCCTGCTCTGCACCCTGCTGTCGGGCTGCGGCTTCCAGTTGCGCGGCGCGGCGAACCTGCCCTTTGACACGCTGTACGTGCAAGCGCCGACGGGATCGCAGTTTGCCGTCCAGTTCCGGCGCGTAGTGATTTCGGGCAGCAGCACCCGCATCGTCAACACCGCGAAGGAAGCCGCCGCCACGCTGGTCGTGGTCACCGAACTGCGCGAGAAAAGCATCCTGTCGCTGTCGGGCGGCGGCCGCGTGCGCGAATTCCAGTTGCGCTACCGGCTGTCATACAGGATGCTCGACAAGAATGCGGTTGAAATCCTGCCGGTCGCCGAAATCACGCTGACCCGCGATTTTTCGTTCAACGACCAGGACACGCTGTCCAAGGAATCGGAAGAAGCCCTGCTGTTCCGCGACATGCAGAACGATGCCGTGCATCAACTGGTGCGGCGGCTGCAGGTCGTGCGCCTGACGCCGGTGTCCTGACGTTTAGTATCGTCAGTCGCCGCATTCTGCGGTAGCATAAGCGCACCGATGCGCCTGCCTTCCGAACAACTCGCCGGTCACCTTGCACGGGAACTCAAACCCCTCTACACGGTATTCGGCAACGAACCCCTGCTCGCGCTGGAAGCCAGCGACCGCATCCGCGCCAAGGCGCGCGCCGAGGGCTATACCGAACGCGAAGTGCTGACCGTCGATTCCGGATTCAAATGGAATCAGCTCGCGCTCGCCGGAAACTCGCAGTCGCTGTTCGCCACGCGCAAGCTGCTCGAACTGCGCATTCCCACCGGCAAGCCCGGCAAGGAAGGCGGTGAGGCGCTGCAGTCCTATTGCCAGTCGCTGCCGCCGGACACCGTGACGCTGGTGTACGTGCCCGACCTCGACTGGCGCAGCCAGAAATCCGCCTGGTTCGAAACCCTGGAGCGCGCCGGCATCGCCGTCGAAGCCAAAGCCGTGCTGCGCCGGGCGCTGCCGCAATGGATCGCCGGCCGGCTCAAGGATCAGCAGCAGGAAGCCGATGCCGACACGCTGGATTTCATCGCCGACCGCGTCGAAGGCAATCTGCTGGCGGCGCACCAGGAAGTGCAGAAACTGGCGCTGCTGTTCCCCGCCGGCCCCATCCATTTCGACCAGGTGCGCGAGGCCGTGCTCGACGTCGCGCGCTACGACGTGTTCAACCTCGGCGAAATCATGCTCGAAGGCGATCCGCTGCGCGTATCACGCGTGCTCGACGGCCTCAAGGGCGAAGGCACCGCGGCGCCGCTGGTGCTGTGGTCGCTCACCGAGGAAATCCGCGCCATCGGCAAAATCCTCGCCGGCGTCAGTGCCGGCAAACCGGCGTCGATGATGCTGCGCGAAGCGCGCATCTGGGGACCGGCGCACCAGAGCGCCATGCAGAACAACCTCAAGCGCTTCACGCTGGCGCAGGTCACCGAAGCGCTGCGCCACGCCGCGGTCATCGACCGCATGGTCAAGGGGCTGATCCGCGGCGACGTGTGGGATGAACTGCTGCAGCTTGCGCTCAGGTTTGCGCGCAACAATCCCGGCATCGTCAAGGCGCAGCCGGGGCGGCGGGTGGCGCCGGCGGCGTTTGCGGCGCATCCGGCGTTGTTTTAGTTCTTTTTAATTCAAATTCAACTTCGCCGGGGGTGGCCCGGCGGCCAGTTACTTTTCTTGTCTTGCCAAGAAAAGTAACCAAAAGAAATCGCCCCCGGTTTGCCGGTCCTGCGGACTTCCCTGCGCTGCTCATCGCACCGGGCGGCTGCGCAACTCGCGCACCGGCTCGACGATTGCATCCAGCCGGGGCGGGCATGCACATCTCTTCAGGGCAGATTCGCGCGCTCGCACAGTGCTCGCCGACGGCCTCCCGGTGCGACTCCGCTGCTCGGCGGCGCACAGGGGATTAACCCCAACACCTTGGGTTTGCGTTCCGCCTCACATCCCTATTCCCACCGCAGCATGCATGCCGTTTTTGCCCCCTTATGAGCCGCCGAGCAGCGCAGCCAAGCCGGGGGAAGTCGGCGAGGACTGTCTGAGTCCTTGCCGCGCAGCGGCAAGGGCGAGTTGCGCGCCCCGAAGGAAGTCACCTTGGGTGGCAGCCGCCCGGCCTGGCGA
>CAZAOZ010000020.1:0-54644 GCA_964486865.1 uncultured Bordetella sp. | reverse complement strand
TGGTCGCCGTGCCGTAGGCCAGCGCCGCCACCGCCTGCGCGCCGCCGATGGTGAATACGCGGTCAACACCGCAGATCGCCGCCGCCGCCAGCACCAGATCGTTTTTTTCGCCGCGCGGCGTCGGCACCACCATGATGATTTCGGTGACGCCCGCGACTTTCGCCGGCACCGCATTCATGATCACCGATGACGGATACGCCGCCTTGCCGCCGGGCACATACAACCCCGCACGATCCAGCGCGGTGACCTGCTGGCCCAGTTCATTGCCGTCGGCGTCGGTATATCCCCAGGACTGGGCACGCTGCCGCTGGTGGTAGTCGCGCACGCGCGCCGCAGCGGTTTCCAGCGCCGCGCGCCGCGCCGCGGGGATGCGCGCCAGCGCCGCCTGCAGTTCGCTGCGGGGGATTTCCAGTTCAGCGAGCGCGCGCGCCGTCACGCCGTCGAAGCGTGCGGTGTATTCCAGCACCGCGGCATCGCCGCGCGTTTTCACGTCGGCCAGGATCGCCGCCACCGTGGCATCGACCTGCGGATCCTGCGCCGCCTCGAACGCCAGCAGCTCGGCAAGCCGCGCTTCGAAATCAGCCTGGCTGGTGGAGAGCCTGCGCATGGTCAGCCCACCGCGCGCGCAAAGGTGTCGATCAGCGGCTGGATTTCCGCGCGTTTCAGTTTCAGCGCCGCCTGGTTGACCACCAGCCGCGAACTGATGGCCGCGACTTCCTCGACCGCCACCAGCCCGTTCGCCTTCAGCGTGCCGCCGGTGCTGACCAGATCGACGATGGCCTCGGCAAGCCCGGTCAGCGGCGCGAGTTCCATCGAGCCGTAGAGCTTGATCAGATCGACATGCATGCCCTTTGCGGCAAAGTGCTCGCGCGCGGTCTGCACATATTTGGTGGCCACTTTCAGCCGCGCCCCCCGGCGCACCGCGCCGGCGTAATCGAAATCGCGGCGCACGGCGACCATCATCCGGCATTTGGCGATCTTGAGATCCAGCGGCTGGTACAGCCCCGCGCCGCCGTGTTCGTCGAGCACATCCTTGCCGGCGACGCCGAGATCGGCGCCGCCGAACTGCACGTACGTCGGCACGTCGGCGGCGCGCACGATGATCAGGCGCACATTGCGGCGGTTGGTGGCCAGGATCAGCTTGCGCGAAGTCTCGGGATTGTCGCGCGTGACTATGCCCGCTGCCTTCAGCAGCGGCACGGTTTCATCAAAAATGCGCCCCTTGGACAGGGCTATCGTAATCATGGCCGGGCAGGATCAGTGGGTTGCCGGCGCCTGCCGGACACAATATCGGCGGACGCACGGAAAGTCCTGAATTGTAACGTATTTTCTGCCGACGGCAGCACAGCGGCGGTTCCCGAAACCGGGCACAACCGTTACACTGCACATTCCCTCACAAGGCCCGGCAATGACGACCAGCGACAACATTGTGGAAATCCGCGATCTCGCGTTTTCCTACAACACCCACGAAATCTTCAAATCCGTGAACCTGACCATCCCGCGCGGGAAAGTCGTCGGCATCATGGGCGCCAGCGGCTGCGGCAAGACCACGCTGCTGCGCCTGATCGGCGCGCAACTGCGTCCGGCGCGCGGCAGCGTGCATGTGCTCGGTCAGAACGTCCACGAACTCGACCGCGACGCGCTGTATCAGCTGCGTCGCAAAATGGGCATGCAGTTCCAGCAGGGCGGCTTGTTCACCGACCTTTCGGTGTTCGAGAACATCGCTTTCCAGATGCGCGAGAAAACCGATCTGCCGGAAGACATGATCAACGACCTGGTGCTGATGAAACTGAGCGCGGTCGGCCTGCGCGGCGCGGCAAAGCTGATGCCATCCGAATGTTCCGGCGGCATGGTGCGGCGCGTCGGCCTGGCGCGCGCCATCGCGCTCGATCCGGACCTGATCATGTACGACGAACCTTTCGCCGGGCTGGATCCGATCTCATGCAATGTCGTCGGCAAGCTGATCCGCCGCCTCAATGACGCGCTGGGCGTGACCTCGATCGTGGTGTCGTACGACGCGCAGGAATCGCTGAAGGCCATCGACTACGTATATTTTCTTGCTGATGGTGCAGTGGTGGCGCAGGGCACGACGGAAGACGTGAAAAAGTCGGAAGATCCGTTCGTCAGACAATTCATCCGCGGCCTGCCCGACGGCCCGGTGCCGTTTCACTACAAGCAGAATGCGTATGCGGCAGACCTTGAGCTGCCGGCATAAATAGTTAATTAAAACAATAAGTTATATAACATTCCGGCGTACGGTCTTTTAGGCCATCGCTCCCACGGCGCAGCCAATAATTCAGTCTACGGTTGGGGAATTTTGGTTTGCCATCGGCCACATACGGACCTTCGGGCCACTCCGAATTAAATTAGCGAAACACCGCGCGTCTCTCGTTTCTGCCCGCATCATTGTTTCGGTGCTTTCAATGCCACGACATAAAATACGATGTCGGACTTTCCCATGTTCTTGGGCACAAACGGCTTGTCCGCCTCGTAAACTTTCACTTCGCCAGTCTTGTACACGACTTTGTCGGTTTTGCCGTCGGGATGGGTTCGCTGAATTATTCCGCCCTTCAAGACACGTATGATGCGAAACGGACGTGCAGTATTCTGACCCTGGGCGCCGGGCTTGAACGTCACCTCCTGCACCCGAACCCTGTCGTTGTCAAACAGCACTTTTGTTGTTTCTTTCCCCGCGCTCGTCGCCTCTTTCGCCTTGTCCTGCGCCATTGCCGGACTCGCAGTCATCCCGGCCACCGTAAAGGCAATCGCCAGAAACCCCACGAGAAAACGAATTGACTTGTTCATAACCACCTCCTGTCTGCTGGGAAAGTTGCGGATAGACCTTGATTTGCCATACGGCAATATGTAATCCAAGGTCGGGAAGAAAGTTCCGAACAATTGACGAAGTTTTGGCGAAGAATTCGAAAAACCGCATAATTCAGCACGTTGAAATAGCGCTCCGTTGAGGACGAACAATGTCCGTTGGTACTGAATCCCCTGCCACGCCGGGCACGACAAGATTGCGTATCGGAGGCTGGACGATCGAGTCCGCGCTGAATCAGATCTCAGCAGAGGGCGAGACTGTCAAAATCGAACCCAAGGCCATGGCCGTTCTTCTCTATCTTGCGGACCGGCCGGGGCAGGTCGTGAGTCGGGAAGCGCTGCTTTCAGTCATCTGGTCCGGCGTGGTTGTAGGCGACGACGCCCTCACCCAAGTCGTTGTCAAGTTGCGGAAGGCACTGGGGGATGTGCCGGAAGAGCCGGCTTATATCCAGACGATCTCAAAGCGCGGCTACCGTCTGGTCGCCCCGGTGGTCCGGTTGGCTGAGAATCCATCCGCTCAAGCTGGGCTAGTCTTGGAATTGTTGTCCTCTGAAGGCAAACGACGCATTCTATGGCTGGCAGGAGCCGTTGCCGCATTGCTGCTCGCTGCCGCCGGGGCCTGGTGGATCAAGGGCGAGCGCGCATCCAGCGTCTCGCGGGAACAGACGGCAATATCAAGCGGCCATATGACCCGCACAACGCAACCGACAGTTGCCATCAGGCCGTTCGAAGCCATCGGCAACGACCCCCAGGAAGTGCTACTGGCTCGGGGGATCACGGCGGACCTCGTCACCGACCTGTCAAAGGTATTCGGGCTCTGGGTCATCCGCGGTGCGCCCATGAACGGCCAGACGGGCGGCGAAGCACCGGCCAATGCTCCACCGATCCGCTACCTCGTGTCCGGTACCGTCCAGCGCATCGACGAGCGCCTGCGGCTGCAGGTTCATCTCACGGACGTGGGGACAGGAAAACAGTTGTGGTCCGAGCGATTCGATCGCGCGTTGAGCAGTCTCTTCGAGATTCAGGGCGAGCTAGGGCCGAAAATTCTCCAATTACTGCCTGTGAAGGTCAGCGAGGCTGAAAAGCAACGCGTTGCACAGCGCTACACGCGAAATCTGGACGCTTACGAAACCTTTCAGCGTGGACAGTCAGCACTCCATGTCCGACGAAAAGCGGAGAACGAAATCGCCCGCGAAATGTTCCGTCGCGCCATTGGCCTGGACGCGACCTTTGCTCGCGCCTATGCAGGGCTCGCAATGACTTACGCCGCGGACTATCGTAATCAGTGGGCCGCGGAGGGTACCGCCGCTCTCGACCGCGCATTCGAGTTGGCCCGGACCGCGCACCAGATCGACCCGGACCTCCCGGAGACTTACTGGGTGCTGGCCTTTGTTCACGCGCATCGGCGCCAGCATGACCAAGCGCTGCATTACCTGGAAACTGCCTTGCGGCAGTATCCATCGTTCGCCGACGGATATGCCTTGATGGGCGGCATCTACACGTCTATCGGGCGTCCGGCGGATAGCGTGCCGCTGCTGCGCACCGCGATGCGCCTTGTCCCCGAATCGGGCTATCTCTACTTCATGCTACTCGGACGGGCTTATCTGTTCCTCGGCGACCTGGAGCAGGCGCGGCTCAATCTGGAGCACGCGTTATCGCGCAATCCCGAGTTCATTGACGCGCGCGTCTACATGGCAGCTGTGCACATAGCGGCGGGTGACAAAGCCGCGGCGGCATGGGAGGCGGAGGAAATCCGCGCGCTGCAACCAGGCTTTACCGTTCGTCACTGGCTCGAAACCAATCCGACGGACGACGTCACGCTGAGGACAAGGCTCATGCTTGCGCTGGGCGAACTGGGGTTCTGAGGCCACGTCCCATCTGATGCGGTTTTAACCTGAAGCCTGCAAGTGCCACGCCGCAAACCCGCAACCGACAATCACTTCAGGCACCGCAGAGTAATTGATCAGATCGAAACCTCGTCCGCCGGCAACGCCGTGCGCCGCGACCCAGTTGCGGATTTCGGATGCGCCGTTGCCGACCTGCGGCAGGCGCCGCGTCAGAAATTCGCACAGCGCCGCCGGATCGCCGCGCCGGAAATGGGCGAGGCATTCACGGTCGAATTCTTCCTCGACCAGCCCCATGGTGGCTTCGCCGACCGAATGGCTCAGCCCGCCGCTGGCCATCACGCCCACCCGCAAGTTGCCGGGCATGGTGGCAATCGCGCGCGCCAGCATTTCACCCCAGGCGTAGCAGCGCGCCACTGTCGGAAACGGCGGCTCGATGTCGTTGAACACCACGGGCACGATCGGCAGCGGCGCGATCCCCGCCTTCAGCAGCGGGATGCAGAAACCGTGATCGAGAATCATCCGGTGCGACACCGACGGCTCGAAACCCGATGCCAGCGCGGTGTCGAGTATGTGGTTCGCGAGCTGCGGATGTCCCGGCAGCGTCGGGTGCGGGAATTCCTTCATCATCCACGGTTCGTTGGGCCCGTCGTGGGTTTCGCCGACGCCGACGCAGATCATCGGCAGGTTGTCGAGAAAGAAATTGACCCAGTGGTCGGGCGAGATGATCACCAGCGCGTCGAGCCGCGCCGCCCGGATGCGGCGGCCCAGCTCGGCAAACGCGCTCGTAAGCGCCTGCTGATGCTCGGGCGTCACGCTAGCCCATTTGCGGATGATCAGCGGCCCGTGGCTCGCCGCGAAAATGCCCGCGAGTTCAGCCATGCTGTTCTCCGGTGGCGCGGATGCGGCGCAGGAATTCGTCGTCCGGCATGCCGGCGACCAGAAAATAGAAACGCAGCAGGTACGGATTGACCCGCTTCGACAGAAACGCCACGTCGTCGGCCTCCACCGCTGCGCGCACTTCCGGGTTCAGCGCGTAACGATCCAGCACCGGCGCGCGACCGGCGCGGAACTCCGCGGCTTTCGCCGGATCCTGCAGATCGAAAAACAGCTTGCTCAGCTGGTAGTCGCGCATCGTTCGACCTCGCTCCTCATTCCTCACTCCTCCTGACTACCGCTCCCGGCGGATGCGCGCGCCCAGCCGCGACAGTTTTTCCTCGATGCGCTCGTAACCGCGATCGAGATGGTAGATGCGCTCCACCGTCGTCGTGCCGCGCGCGATCAGCCCCGCCACCACCAGGCTCGCCGAGGCGCGCAGGTCGGTGGCCATCACGGTGGCGCCGTCGAGATGCGCCACGCCCTTGATCACCGCGGTATTGCCCTCGACCTCGATGTCGGCGCCGAGGCGTTTCAGCTCCTGCACATGCATGAAACGGTTTTCAAAAATGGTTTCAACCATGCGCGACGTGCCCCGGGCCACGCTGTTCAGCGCCATGAACTGCGCCTGCATGTCGGTCGGAAACGCCGGGTACGGCGCGGTGCGCACATTGGCCGCCTTCAGCGCGCCGTTGGCTTTGACGTGTATCCAGTCGGCGCCGGTCTCGATGTGAACACCGGCTTCGCGCAACTTGTCGAGCACGGCCTCCAGCGTTTCCGGACGCGCGCCGGTCAGCCGCACGTCACCGCCGGTGGCCGCCGCAGCCGCCAGAAAGGTGCCGGTCTCGATGCGATCCGGCATCACCGCATGGCGTGCGCCGTGCAGCCGCTTGACGCCCTCGATGGTGATCACGTCCGTGCCGGCGCCGCTGATGTTGGCGCCCATCGCCGCCAGGCAGGCGGCAAGATCGGGAATCTCCGGCTCACGCGCGGCGTTCTCGATGACGGTGACGCCGTCGGCCAGCGTCGCCGCCATCATCAGGTTCTCGGTGCCGGTAACGGTGACGATGTCCATGCAGATGCGCGCGCCTTTCAGCCGTCCGGCACGGGCAATCATGTAGCCGTGTTCCATGGCTATGGTCGCACCCAGCGCCTGCAGGCCTTTCAGATGCTGATCGACCGGGCGCAGGCCGATGGCGCAGCCACCGGGCAGCGACACCCGCGCTTCACCCAGCCGCGCCACCAGCGGCCCCAGCACCAGCACCGAGGCGCGCATGGTTTTCACCAGCTCGTACGACGCAACAGGATCGGTGATCTTCGCCGCGCGCAGTTCGACGCTGCCTTTTTCGTCAAGCACGGCGGTCACGCCCATCTGCATCAGCAGGTTGAGCATGGTCGATACGTCGCGCAGGTGCGGCACGTTATCGACGATCAGCGGCTCGTCGGTCAGCAGCGCCGCGGTGAGTATCGGCAGCGCGGCGTTTTTGGCGCCGGAGATGGCGACGGTTCCCTTCAGGGGAACGCCGCCTTCGATGACTAGTTTATCCATAAGGTCAAAATCTTTTTAGCCACAGAGGGCACAGAAAAATAAAGTCAAAATCCTTTTAGCCACAGAGGACACAGAGGCCACAGAGAAAAACAATCGGTTATTAAATTCTTGATGGCGTTCTGCGGTTGCTGTTCTCTGTGGCCTCTGTGACCTCTGTGGCTGACGGGGTTAAGCCGTTCGCCGTTTATTGCTGTCCCCATTCCTCCGGCGTCAGGGTCTTCATTGACAGCGCATGGATTTCCTCGCGCATGCGGTCGCCGAGCGCCTTGTAAACCAGCTGGTGCTGTTGCACCTTGTTCCTGCCGCGGAACGCCGGGCTGACGATGACGGCCTCCCAGTGATGGCCGTCGCCGGCGACTTCGACGTGCCGGCACTCGAGCCCGGCGGTAATGGATTGTTTGATGCTTTCAGGTGTCACCATGTTGTGGTCTCGATTCAGGGTCTCATGATTCAGGGTCTCAGCTTGTAACCTGTACGCAGCAGCGTCAGGGTCAGCCATGATAAGGCGATAAAACTCGCGCCGACAATGGCCAGGCTCAGCCACGGCGCTGCGTCGGCTGCGCCAAAGAACCCGTAGCGGAAGCCGTCGATCATGTAGAACACCGGGTTCAGGTGAGAAGCCGCCTGCCAGAACGGCGGCAGCGAGTGGATCGAGTAGAACACGCCCGACAGAAAAGTCAGCGGCAGAATGATGAAATTGGTGAACGCCGCGAGCTGGTCGATTTTGTCGGAATAGATGCCGGCGACGATGCCCAGCGCCCCCATCACGCCGCTGCCGGCCACGCCGAACGCCAGCATCCACAGCGGGTGTGCCAGCGGCAAGTCAACGAACCACAGCGTCGCCAGCAGCACGCCCGCGCCGACGACCATGCCGCGCGCCATCGCCGCCAGCAGGTAGGCCAGAAAGAATTCGCGGTGCGACAGCGGCGGCAGCAGTACGAAAACGATGTTACCGGTCATTTTGGACTGCATCAGGCTGGACGACGCATTGGCAAAAGCATTCTGCAGCACCGACATCATGGCCAGCCCCGGAACCAGGAAAGTCAGGTAATCCACGCCGGGAAACACCTCGATACGTCCGCGCAGCGCGTGGCCGAACACCAGCAGATAGAGCAGCGCCGTCAGCACCGGCGCGAGCACGGTCTGCACGCTGACTTTCCAGAAGCGCAGCCATTCCTTGTAGAACAAAGTGTAGAAGCCGGTCATTTTTGTTCAGGATTAAGGATTGAGAGCAGTTCAGGACAGGCATGATGCCGCACTACCCCCTCAATCCTCATTCCTCACTCCTCATGCCTTCCTCATAATCTGCACAAACACCTCTTCGAGATCCGGCTGCATGATCTCCATTTCCTGCACGGCAATGTGCGCGGTACGCAGCGCCGTCATCACCGCCTCCACCTCGCCATACTCCCGCAGTGCCAGACGGATCGCGCCGTCCTCGCGCCGCCCGGCCACCAGCGGCTCCAGCGGTGCAGGCAGCGGCCCGGCGAGCCGCAGTTCGACATAGCAGCCCGAATGCAGCCGCAGCAGGTTCTCGGTGCGGTCGAGCGCGACGATGCGTCCCTCTTTCAGCATCGCGATGCGGCTGCACAGCGTCTCGGCCTCTTCGAGATAGTGCGTGGTCAGCACCACGGTATGTCCGTCACGGTTCAGGCGCCGGATGAAGCGCCACAGCGCCTGGCGCAGCTCGACATCCACACCCGCGGTCGGCTCATCGAGCACGATCACCGGCGGCTTGTGCACCAGCGCCTGCGCCACCAGCACGCGCCGCTTCATGCCGCCGGACAGCGCGCGCATGTTGACATCCGCCTTCGCGGTCAGGTCAAGGTTCTCCAGCACCTCGTCGATCCAGGCGCGATTGTCGCGCAGCCCGAAATAACCGGACTGGATGGTCAGTGCCTCGCGCACGGTGAAAAAAGGATCGAACACCAGCTCCTGCGGCACCACGCCCAGCGCACGCCGCGCGGCGCGGTAATCAGTCGTAACATCATGGCCCAGGATGCGGGCGGCGCCGCTGCTCGCGCGCGTCAGCCCGGCGAGGATGCTGATCAACGTGGTCTTGCCCGCGCCGTTCGGACCGAGCAGTCCGAAAAATTCTCCCGGCGCAACGCTCAGGCTGACGCCGGCCAGCGCCTGCAGGTCGCCGTAGCGCTTGGTGACGTCAATGACTTCGATGGCATGCGTCATTGACGAAGGCGGATTTCCGGCAAACGGGCGCAGCCGCGACGGCTACGCCGCGCCCACAAGTTCAGTAACGCCGTAAAGTCTCGCGAGGCTGGTCAGGTTACCGGGCAGATTGACGTAGCGGATCGTGCGATTGGCCGCGAGCGCGGCGCGGCGCCACTCGAACAGCAGGCTGACCGCGGTGGAATCAACCTCGGTAACGCCGGACAGATCCAGCGTGATTTCGGCGGCAGTAAAAAGCCGCAAGCCGTCTTCGCGCAGCGCCAGCGCGTTTTCCAGATTGACGGCGCCCTTCAGCGTGCAGCGCCCATCGTGACATTCAATCATGCGTACTCGATCATTTGTCCGATTGCGCGACCAGCGCGCGGTTCTTGTCGCGCAGCGACTTGATCAGTCCATCCATGCCGTTTTTCTGGATCTCGGCGTTGAATGTGCTGCGGTACGATTCGACCAGGCTGATGCCGCCGATCTTGACGTTGTAAACCTTCCAGCCGCCGTCGAGTTTCTCCATGCCGTAGTCCACCTGCACCGGCTCGCCGCCACCGGACTGCCGCACCAGCGAGCGCACCAGCACGTCGTTGTCCCCCGGCGCGAGTTTCAGCGGACGGTAATCGATTTTCTGATCCCTGTAGAGCATCAGCGACGCCGTGTAGGTCTGTACCAGCAGAGCGCGGAACTCCGCGACCAGCGCCTTGCGCTGGTCAGGGCTCGCCGCGCTCCAGTTCTTGCCGAGAGCAAGCTGCGTCATGCCGGAGAAGTTGAAATGCGGCGCCAGTTTGGTCTCGATCAGCTCACGCGCCCTGCGCTGGCTGCCGGCCTGGATATCCTTGTCGCTGCGCAGGATGCCGACGACCTCGTCGGTGACGCTGCGCGCCAGCACATCAGGCGCAACCGGCTCCGCCGCAACCGCCGGCCGCAGACCAAAGAATGAAAAAAATATCAATAAAAACAACGTGTTGCGCATGAATCTCTCCGTTAACCTGTACTTTGCAACGAGGCTGCGGATTTTCCGCTCCTCACTCCTCACTCATCACTTTATTTCTTAGCCGGCCCCTCGGCCGCCTTGTCAAACAGGAACTGGCTGATCAGTTTCTCCAGCACCACCGCGGACTGGGTGAGACGGATGGAGTCGCCCGCCTTCAGCATCTGGTCATCCCCGCCGCCTTCGAGCCCGACGTACTGTTCGCCGAGCAAGCCGGAGGTGAGGATCGACGCCGTGGTGTCCTTCGGGAATTTGTAGGCCTTGTCCACCGCCAGCGTGACCTTCGCCATGAACCGCTCATTGTTGAACGAGATCGACTTCACCCGCCCGACGACGACGCCGGCGCTCTTGATCGGCGCACGCGGTTTCAGGCCGCCGATGTTGTCAAAGCTGGCGCTGATCTCATAGACGTCCCCGCCGCCGAAGTTCGACATGTTGCCGACCTTGAAGGCAAGGATCACCAGCGCCGCAATGCCCGCGACCACGAATATGCCCACCCATAAATCCAGCATTGAACGTTCCATTACGCACCTCTACCCATTAAGCACCTCTGAACATGAAAGAGGTCAGGATGAAATCCAGCCCCAGAACCGCCAAAGACGACGTTACCACGGTGCGCGTCGTCGCTCCCGAAACGCCCTCTGCGGTCGGCGGCGCGTCATAACCTTCGAACAGCGCAATCCAGGTGATGGCGACGCCGAACACAAAACTCTTGATGACGCCGTTGATGATGTCTTCCCGCACATCGACGGCGCTCTGCATCTGCGACCAGAATGAGCCCTCATCAACGCCGATCAGCACCACGCCGATGACGTAACCGCCGAATATGCCCATGGCGCTGAACATCGCCGCCAGCAGCGGCATCGAGATCACGCCTGCCCAGAACCGCGGCGCCACCACGCGCGCGATCGGATCGACCGCCATCATTTCCATCGCCGAGAGCTGCTCGGTCGCTTTCATCAGGCCGATTTCCGCGGTCATCGCCGAGCCGGCGCGACTGGCGAACAGCAGCGCCGACACCACCGGCCCCAGTTCGCGCACCAGCGACAGCGCCACCAGCACGCCCAGCGCGGATTCCGAGCCGTAGGTGGTCAGCGTCTGGTAGCCCTGCAATCCCAGCACCATGCCGACAAACAATCCCGACACCAGAATGATGATCAGCGACAGCGCGCCGGTGTAATACAGCTCGCGCACGATCAGCCGCGGCCGCGCGAAACTGGTGCCCGAATGCGCCAGCGTCAGGCCGATGAAGCGCGCCGCGTAGCCCAGACGCAGCACATTGTCGATGGCCCTGGCGCCGATGCCGCGTATCGACGGCAGGGTTCTATGCGGCACGACGCCCCCCAGGAGGACTTGCTTCGCGGCGCCCCTCCACACTCATCATTTTCAGTTCGGCGGCGTAATCGCCGCTGGGATACTGGTAGGCCACCGGGCCCTCCGCCTCGCCATAGACAAACTGGTGCACCAGCGGATCAGGATTGGCGCGCAGCTCTTCCGGCGTGCCGTGCGCCATCATCTTGCCGTCCGACAGGTAATAAACGTAATCGACGACATCGAGCGCTTCCTGCACGTCATGCGTCACCACCAGCGAAGTCGTGCCCAGCGTGTCGTTCAGTTCGCGCACCAGATTGGCGATCACGCCCAGCGAAATCGGATCCAGCCCGGTGAACGGCTCGTCATACATCATGATCATCGGATCGAGCGCAATCGCGCGCGCCAGCGCCACCCGCCGCGCCATGCCGCCCGACAACTCCGCAGGCATCAGCTGGTGCGCGCCGCGCAGGCCCACCGCATGCAGTTTCATCATCACCAGGTCGCGGATCATGCTCTCGGGCAACTCCGTATGCTCGCGCATCTGGAACGCCACGTTGTCAAACACCGACAGGTCGGTGAACAGCGCGCCGAACTGGAACAGCATGCCCATGCGGCGGCGCATCCGGTAAATCCCCTGCTGATCGAGCGTGCTCGTGCAGACACCGTCGATCCGGATTTCGCCGGAGGTCGGTTTCATGACGCCGCCGATCAGCCGCAGCAGCGTCGTCTTGCCGGAGCCGCTGATGCCCATCAGCGCCACGACCTTGCCGCGGGGAATGGTCATGTTGATGCCGGTGAGTATCGGCCGCCGTCCGTAGGCGAAATTGACATCCTTGATTTCGATGAGATTGTCGGTAGTCACAAGCGGGTGATCACAAGTGCGGCGGAGCTGCCCCGGTAAAGGACGGATTTTAAACGAGATTCATATCTCCACCAAACTGTGACGCCGATCACCACGCAGGGCGACCGGCTGCCGCGCGCAACCCTTGCGGAAAACCATCTTTCCCGAAAGTCGCTGCTTACCCCTCCTGTGCTTCAGGGCCTGTTAACCATAGTTTCATGAGTGCGACGGCGACGATTTGGCCTCAGGGCGAGAAGCGCCGAGCGCGGTTTGCCCGACGGCAAATAAGCGAAGGCGCGACACTGCCCTGGGGCCAAATCGTCCCGTCCCGAAGGGTTGTGTCCAAAATCGCCACTGGCGGCGTTGCTCGCCTTGCCCATATACTCGATATGGGCTGCGGCAAGCGCCTTGCCACTGACGATTTTGGACACAACGCATCTCACGAAACTATGGTTAACAGGCCCCAATTACGGCGCATGTCCGCACCCGCCCTGCAAATCCGCGACCTCCACAAGTCCTACGCCGGCACGGCGGTGCTGGCGGGTCTGTCACTGGATATCGCGGCAGGCGAGTTTTTCGGACTGGTCGGCGCAAACGGCGCGGGCAAGACCACGTTGATCAAATGCGCGCTCGATTTTTGCGATGTCCAGTCCGGAACCATCGAACTCTTCGGCGTGCCGCACCGGCAAACGGCGGCGCGCAGCCGGCTGGCCTTCCTGCCGGAACGCTTCGTGCCGCCTTACTACCTGAACGGCCGCGATTTCCTGCGCTACACCGCCGAGCTGCACCACCGCGCCCATGACGAACAGCGCGCCGTCGCCACGCTGGGCGCACTCGAACTCGATGCCGCCGCGCTCGACAAGCCGGTGCGCGCCTATTCCAAAGGCATGACGCAGAAACTCGGCCTCGCCGCGTGCCTGCTGTCGGACAAGGATCTGCTGATCCTCGACGAGCCGACCAGCGGCCTCGACCCCAAGGCGCGTGCGCTGCTCAAGCGTGAACTGAAGGCGCACCATACCGCAGGTCGCACCGTGCTGATGACCTCCCACGCGCTGCACGACGTCGGCGAAATGTGCAGCCGCATGGCCGTCATCCATCGCGGACGGCTGCAGTATGCCGGCACGCCCGCCGCTTTCATGGCGGCATATGGCGCACACGACCTCGAACAGGCTTACCTGGCATGTGTGGCGGAGTCGGCAACACCGCAGTGACAGCCGCAGTTGCCCACGGCAGCCTGCCGATCTGTCACAATACCAAGTGATTTCATGAAGTTACAGCAGCCCATCCCATTCAAAGGCATAGTCAACGGCGTGACCGCACCAGCCAAACCGGAACTGCTGATTGTTGACGATGACTCCGCCATCGCCGATACGCTGAGCTATGTCCTGAGCGATGATTTTCATGTGCACACCGCGGAATCGCGGCCGCATGCCAGGGCACTGCTGCGCCAGCTTGATGCGCCTCCGCAACTGGCGCTGATCGACCTCGGCCTGCCGCCGCGGCCGCATCGTCCGGACGAAGGCTTCCAGCTGATCTCGGAACTGATTGCCGCGGCGCCGGCAATAAAAATCATCGTACTGTCGGGCCAGAATGATGAAGCCAACGCCCGCCACGCACGCACCCTGGGGGCAATCGATTTTATCGCCAAGCCGGCGGAACCCGCGGAACTGCGGGCGCTGCTGAAACGGGCGCTCAACGTCAGCGCCGCCGAAACTGCCGGCGCGGACTCAGGACTGCTCGGCAACAGCCTGCCGATGCAAAAGCTGCGCCAGCAGATCGCGCAGTTTGCCGATGCGCCGTTCCCGGTGCTGATCGAAGGCGAATCCGGCAGCGGCAAGGAACTGGTGGCGCAGGCGCTGCACCGGCAGAGCCGCCGTGCCGCCAAGCCCTTCCTCGCGCTGAACTGTGCCGCAATCTCGCCCACGCTGGTCGAGCCGACGCTGTTCGGTTACGCCAAGGGCGCCTTCACCGGAGCGGTTACCGCGCGCGCCGGTTATTTCGAAGATGCGGTGGACTCGACGCTGTTCCTCGACGAGATCGGCGAACTGCCGCTGGAACTGCAGGCCAAGCTGCTGCGCGTACTCGAGAACGGCGAATTCCAGCGTGTCGGCGAAACGCAGGGCCGAGTCTCCAATGCGCGCGTCGTCACCGCCACCAACCGCAACATGCGCGGTGAAATCCGCGGCAACCGTTTCCGCGCCGACCTCTATCACCGGCTGTCGGTGTTCACCATCAGCGTGCCGGCATTGCGCGAGCTGGACGACGACAAGCTGCTGTTGCTCGACCATTACCGGAACTTCTACGCCGGCCAGATCGGACGCCCGATGGAACTCGACGCGGACGCGTTGCGCATCTGGAGCAATTACAGCTTTCCCGGCAATGTGCGCGAACTGCGCAATATCGTCATCCGCCTGTGCACCAAATACGCAGGCATGACCGTGACGCCGGACATGCTGGCGGCGGAACTCGACCAGCAGAATACCGCCGCCGACGACGGCTTCCTCCCCGCGACCGACCAGCGCGCGCTGGTCGAGGCGGCGCGGCGTCAACTGGAGAGCAACCCCGACTTCCGGCTGGACGACATGCTGAGACACTGGGAACGCGGCTTCGTCGAAGCCGCCCTCGAATTGACCAACGGCAACCTGTCACAGGCCGCCAAGCGCCTCGGCGTGCATCGCACCACGCTCTACAGCCGCATGCACGCGCAAGGCGACGCGGGCGAGGAGAAATAAGTCGTGTATTACGAGCATTTCGGACTGACTGAAGCGCCGTTCAGGATCACGCCGAATACGGATTTCTTTTTCGGCGGCGGCAACCGCGGCCCGATACTCGAAGCGCTGATCTATGCCATCACGCAGGGCGAAGGCATCGTCAAAGTCACCGGCGAAGTCGGCAGCGGCAAGACCATGCTCTGCAGCATGCTGCAGACGCGGCTGCCGGCGCAAGTGGAAACCATCTACCTTGCCAATCCCAGCGTATCCCCGGAGGAAATCCTCCATGCCATCGCCTTCGAACTGCAACTCGACACCGACCGCAACGCGAGCCGCCTGGAGGTCATGCACTCGCTCCAGGACTACCTGCTGAAACGGCATGCCGAAGGCAAACGCGTCGTGCTGTTTGTCGAGGAGTCGCAGGGCATGCCGATCGCGACGCTGGAGGAAATCCGCTTGCTGTCGAATCTGGAAACGAAGTCGGACAAACTGCTGCAGATCGTGCTGTTCGGCCAGCCCGAACTCGACGAGAATCTGCGTCTGGCGCAGATCCGCCAACTGAAAGAGCGCATCACCCACAGCTTCCGGCTGGAACCCCTGACCGCGCCGGAAGCCCGCGAATATCTGATGTTCCGGCTGCGTGCCGCCGGCTACCGCGGCCCCGATCTTTTCAGCGACAGCGTCGTCCGGGAAATCATGCGCATTTCCGGCGGGCTGACCCGGCGCATCAATCTGATTGCCGACAAGGCGCTGCTGGCGGCGTTTTCGGAAAACACCCACACCATCCGCCAGAAACACATCGCTGCCGCTGTCCGCGACAGCGAGTTCGCCCGCCAGCCGATGCCGCCCGCGGGTCAGCCGCGCTTCGCCTACGTCCTGCTGCTGGTGTGCGGCGGCATGATTGCCGGCGCGGGCCTGTATGCCTGGATCGGCAGCGATGCCGGTCGGTCCGTAGCCGCACCGGCGGCGGCACCGGTCGCCGCACCCCCGGCCGCGGCGTCAGCGACTACCGTCACGCCCACAGCCGGGAACAACGAAAATAAAATAAAACCGAAAAATCATGGATCATCTTCGGCTGATGCAGCCATCGCACTAAAACCCCCGGTGCTGCCAGCGGCAGATGTCGCTGCCCAGTCGGCATCTGCCGGTACGGAAACCAATTTGCTGGAAAACCGGATCGCGGCAACCAGTGCCTGGCTGTCCGGTGCGCAGCCGGATGCTTATGCCATCCAGTTGCTCGGCGCGAGTGACGAAGCACAGCTTAACCAACACCTTAAGATTATCTCCAAAATCATTGAGATCAATGATCTTTTTGTGTATCGTACCAGCGCCAAGGGTGAGCCATCCCTGACCGTGGTGTGGGGCAGCTTTGACAACCAGCGCACGGCTCGGGAAGCAATGGCACAATTGCCGTCATTCCTGAAGGCCTACAGGCCCCTGCTGCGTACGGTGCAGGGCATAAAGACAGAAGTAGCAAGACAGAAAGCGTCGTGACAACGCGCCGTCTGCTGAAATAAAAACCCGCAATACGCGACAGTAGCCGCAGTCAGGGGAGATTGAGAATATGTCCGAACAGTCAGTAACCCGCCAACGTACGGCGCAGATCCACGCAGCAGCGTCCGGATCCCGCCGCACGCCGCGTGTGTGGCTGGTCGCCTGCGCTGCGGCACTGATGGCGGCGGGCTGCGCACAGTTCAAGCCCCATGTTCCGCCGTCGCAAGGCCACATCGCCGCGCCTGAAGCCAAGCCGACGCCCGCTGCGGCAGCCATCCCGCCGCCGGCGCGGGTCTCGCCGCTGGTGCCGCCGCCTACACCGCAGATCAAACCGCAGACCTACAGCGTTGTCGTCAATGAAGTGCCGGTCAAGGAATTGCTGCTGGCGCTCGCCCGCGACACCAGGCAGAACATCGACGTCCATCCGGGCCTCACCGGACTGGTCAGCCTGAACGCGATCAACGAAACGCTGCCGGCGATCCTCGAGCGCATTTCCAAGCAGATCAACCTGCGTTACCGCACCGAGGGCAACACCATCATCGTGTCGCCCGATGTGCCTTACGTAAAAACCTATCGCGTGAACTACGTCAACATGACGCGGGACACCACCTCCAGCATCGGCGCATCCGGAGAAATCTCCACCGCATCGGGCAGCGGCAGCGCCGGGGGTTCCACCTCGGGCTCGAACACCGTCGTCAAGTCCTCTTCCAGCAACAATTTCTGGGACCAGTTGCGCGACAACATCCGCTCCATCCTGAACTCGACGCGCCTGCAGAACCTGAGCGCCGATGCGCGGACCGAGCGCATGGCGCTGGTCCGGCAGGAACAGGACATGCGCGTCAAGCAGATCGAAGCGGCGAGCCGCGCCGGGGCGGGCGCACCCAATCTCGCCAGCGCCACCATCAGCGTGCCCGGCAGCAGTTCGCAACAGGCCTCGCTGGTTCCCGACGACGTGGTGGTCAACGCAGCCTCCGGCGTCATTACGGTCAATGGCACCGACACCCAACACCAGTTGATCCAGCGGCACATTGACAGCGTGATGAGCGCCACCCACCGCCAGGTGCTGATCGAGGCCACCATAGTCGAAGTGGCGCTGTCCGACGCCTACCAGGGCGGCATCGACTGGAGCCGGCTGGCGATCAGCGGCGGCCTCGCCATCTCGCAAACGCTGCTGGGCGGTTTCAGCGGCGCAGCAATAGCCGCGGGCGCCGCCGCCGGTAATTCACTGACCATCGGCTACACCAATCCCACGACCAACATCGGCAATATCAGCGGCACGGTGAAATTGCTGCAGGAATTCGGCAATTCACGCGTGTTGTCGAGCCCGAAGCTGATGGCGATGAACAACCAGACGGCATTGCTCAAGGTCGTCGATAACATCGTTTATTTCGAAATCCAGGCGCAAACCACGACGTCAACGACCGGGCCCGCATTGACGACGTTCAATACCACGGCAAAAACAGTTGCCGTGGGCATGGTGATGGGCGTGACACCCCAGATCAACGAGGATGGCCGCGTGCTGCTGACCGTGCGCCCGACCATCAGCCGTCTGCGCCCCAGCCAGCCGTTCGTCAACGACCCCAATCCGAACTTGTGCGACGCCAATCGGCTGAAATGCGTCGCCAATCCCGTGCCGCAGGTGCAGGTGCGCGAAATGGAATCCGTGCTGCAGATCAGCAGCGGCCAGACCGTCATTCTGGGTGGATTGATGCAGGACGACGTGCGGGGTAACCGTGAACAGGTGCCCGGGGCCGACAAACTCGGTGACGCCGGCGATCTGTTCCGCTTCCGCAACGAAAGTGCAAACAAAACAGAACTGGTCATCTTCCTGCGCCCGACCATCATCCCGAACCCTTCGCTGGACAGCGATGAACTGAAATTCTTCCAGCGTTTCCTGCCGCAAGCCCAAACCGCAACGCCGCCGGCAGCACCGACCACCAAGCCATGAGCCTGTTGATGAAGGCCTTGGAAAAGGCCGCCAAGGATCGTGGCGAAGTGCAGCAGGCGCCTGCTTCGGCAGGCGCGCCGGCCGCCGCTGCTACAGCCGCAGCCGCGCCGCCGCCTGCGGCAAAACCACAGGCCATGGAACTGACGCTGGAGCCTCTGCCGGCTGCAGCGCCGCCCGAACCGGCACCGCCGCGGCCTGCCGCCGCGACTGGCGCAACAGGCCGCGACCAGGCCCGGGCCCGCGCCGCCACTGTCCTGCAGGCCACGGCCAGCGCGTCCCCGGCAGCCGCCGGCGTCCGTATTCGTCCGGTGATGGCGTTCGGCATCATCGCCGCCGTGTGCGTAATTGGCATCGGCGTTTATGTCTATCTGCAGATTACCAATCCGGGGCTGTTTGTGGCGAAGCCGCCCGCGCCCAGGCCATCGCCGGCGCCGCTGGTCCAGGCGCCCGCTGCGCCATCCGCTCCTGTCGCCACCGGCAGCGTCATTGCTCCGGCAGGAACAGACGCGCCTGCGGCGCCGGCAGCTCCACGCGCAGCACCGGTTGCACCAGCCGCGGCACCCGTTGCAGCACAGCCGCGCGACACGATCCGGGTCAGTGCCGGCAGCGCGGAACCCCAGCTGGATCCGCGACTCACCCAGGGTTATGCCGCCCTGCAGTCCGGCAAACTGGACGCCGCCCGGCAGCTCTACGCCGATGCCGCCCGCAGCGAACCGCACAGCGTGCAGGCGCTGCTCGGCCTCGCCGCGGTCGCCATGCAGGAAAACCGGGCCGAAGAAGCGAGCCGTATCTATTTCAGCGTGCTGGATCTGGAGCCGCGCAACGCCTATGCCCAGTCCGGCCTGATCTCTCTGCTCGGCAAGGCCGACCCGGCGTCCGCCGAAGCAAAACTGAAACAGCTGATCGCGCGCGAACCCATGGCATCGCTGTATTTCACGCTGGGCAATCTGTATGCCGACCAGTCGCGGTGGGCGGAAGCGCAGCAGGCCTACTTCCAGGCCCATCATCGTGATCCCGCCAATCCCGACTATGCCTACAATCTCGCCGTCGGCCTGGAACATGTCGGGCAACCCAGACTCGCCGCCGAGTTCTACCGGCGCGCGGTAGCACAGGCCGCCACCACAGGCCGCACCGGCTTCAATCTGGCACAAGCGCAAGAGCGCATTCGTCAACTGGCCTCGCAGCCGAAGTAACCGGAAGAAGGCTGCCGCAATGGCCGAGCAACGGAAAAAACTACGGCTGGGCGAACTGCTGGTGCAGCAGGGGCTGATCACCAAGGATCAGCTGGCGATCGTTCTCGCCGAGCAGCGCAACAGCAATATCCCCATCGGACGCCTGATGGTGCGCCTGGGCTTCGTCACCGAAACCGCCATCCGCGACATCATGGCGCGCACGGTCGGCCAGGAATCGATCGACCTGGCGCAGGTCGTCGCTGATTCCGAAGCGTTGAGCCTGGTGCCCGAGGATTTCGCGCGCCGCAATCATCTGCTGCCGATTGCCTACGATCCCGCGGAACACATATTGACCGTCGCCACCACCGAGATTTTCAATGTGGTGGCGCTCGACCAGTTGCGGGCCATGCTGGGGCCGCGCATGGAGTTGAAAACCCAGCTTGCCGCCGAAGCGCAGCTCGGGGATTACATCGACCAGTTCTACGGCCACGAACTATCCGTCGATGGCATCCTGACCGAGATCGAAACCGGCGAGATCGACTACGACAGCCTGCAGGCCGGCGGCGACGAGTACACGCAGCCGATGGTGCGGCTGGTCAATGCCATTCTCGTTGATGCGGTCAAGCGCGGCGCATCGGACATCCATTTCGAACCGGAGTACGCGTTCCTGCGCATCCGCTACCGTATCGACGGCGTGCTCGAAACCGTACGCAGCCTGCACAAGACCTACATGTCGGGCATTACGGTACGCGTGAAAGTCGTCAGCGACATGAACATCGCCGAGACCCGCGCACCGCAGGACGGCCGCCTGTCGCTGACGCTGAACGGGCGGCCGGTCGATTTCCGCGTCTCGACGCAACCGACCATTTACGGCGAGAACATCGTGCTGCGCGTGCTCGACCGCGAAAAATCCATTGTCAATCTGGACAAGATGAATCTGTCCGCGGACACCATGGCAAAGCTGGAGATCATGCTGTCCCGCCCGGAAGGCATCCTCGTCGTCACCGGGCCGACCGGCAGCGGCAAGACCACCACGCTGTATTCGCTGCTCGCGCAGGTCAACGACGAGACCGTCAACATCATGACACTGGAGGATCCGGTCGAATATCCGCTGACGCTGATGCGCCAGACCTCCGTCAACGATGTGGCGCGCATGGATTTCGCCAACGGCATCCGTTCCATCATGCGCCAGGATCCGGACATCATTCTCGTCGGCGAGGTGCGCGACAAGGAAACAGCCGAGATGGCGTTCCGCGCGGCGATGACCGGCCACCAGGTGTTCACCACGCTGCACACCAATTCCGCGCTGGGTGCGTTCCCGCGACTGATGGACATCGGCATACAGCCGGAAATCATGGCCGGCAACATCATCGGCATCATTGCGCAGCGCCTGGTGCGGGTACTCTGCTCGCACTGCAAGGAAGCCTATGCGCCGTCGCAGGAAGAACGCGCGCTGCTGGGGCCGATGGGACAGTCCGCCTCGTTCATCTACCGCCCGGTCGGCTGCAAGCAATGTGCCAGCAAGGGCTACCGCGGCCGCACCCCGATCATGGAATTGCTGGTGATGGATGGCGATCTGGATGAGCTGGTTGCTCGGCGCGCCACCGCCAAGGAGTTGCGCGCCGAGGCCGTATCCAAGGGCTTCCGCTCACTGGCGGAAGAAGGGCTCGCCCGCGTGCTCGACGGCAGCACCAGCCTGGCTGAAGTGGCGCGCACCGTCGATCTCACCGGAAGGCTGCGCCAGTGAACCGCCTGCCGCCGGTATACGCCTGACTGAGCGCGCAAGCCGTGCCCTCGTTCGAATACAAAGCCATCGACAGAACCGGCGAGCCGGCGCGCGGCGGCCTCGACGCCGTCAACGAGGTGGATCTCGAGTTGCGCCTGCGGCGCATGGGGCTCGACCTGATTACCTGCAAGCCGGTGGATCGGCAGACATCGACGACGCTGGCCGCCGGCGGCGCCATCACCCGGCAGGATCTGGTGAATTTCTGCTTCGACATGGAACAGATGGTGCGATCGGGCATCCCGATCCTCGACGGCCTGCGCGACATGCGCGATACCCTCGATTCGCCGCGCTTCCGCGAAGTGCTGACCGTCATGACGGAGGACATGGAGGCCGGGAATGTGCTGTCGCAATGCATGAACGCCCATCCCGATGTGTTCGACCGCGTTTTCGTCAGCCTGATCCGCGCCGGCGAGCAATCCGGGCAATTGCCGGAGATTTTCAAGAACCTTGCCGACACCATCCGCTGGCAGGACGAACTGGTTTCACAGACCCGACGGCTGCTGATGTACCCCGCGCTGACGCTGGTGGTGGTGGTCGCAGTGATGGCGGCGCTGCTGATTTTTCTGGTGCCGCAGATCGCGCAGTTGTTCAAGTCCATGGGCATGGCGCTGCCCATGCAAACACGCGCGCTGCTGGCGGTCTCCGGGGTCGCCAGGGACTTCTGGCTGCCCATCCTGCTGCTTCCCGTAATCGCCATCACTGTTTTGATGGTAACCGTCCGCCGCTCCAGCAGAGCTGCCTATCAGTGGGATTATGCCAAGCTGCGCCTGCCCGTCGTCGGCCCCATCATCCAGAAAATCATCCTGTCGCGCTTTGCCAATATTTTCGGCCTGATGTACCGCTCGGGCATCACGGTGCTGGAAGCCCTCCGCACCTGCGAGGAAGTCGTCGGCAATCGCGTGATTGCCGACGGACTGAACCGCGCGGGCCAGCAGATTGCCGCCGGCGAGGGCATGACGGAAACCTTCCGCAATCTGGGGCTTTTCCCGCCGCTGGTCATTCGCATGCTGCGGGTGGGCGAGAGCACCGGCGCGCTGGATGTGGCGCTCGCCAACGTGACTTATTTCTACAACCGGGACGTCAAGGATTCGGTCGATAAAGGCATGAAGATGCTCGGCCCCGCGCTGACGCTGATACTCGGCGGCATGATCGCATTTGTGATCTGGGCAGTGCTCGGTCCGGTCTATGATATTCTCGGAAAACTGAAGTTTTAGCGCGCCGCAACGATTTGCCGCTACAGAATCCATCGCCTCCAAGTCCCCCCTGCCATGGCCAATAAACTTCTGATCTGCATTTCCATAACCGGGGCCACGGTTGCGCGCTGGCGCGGCGGCAGGCTGAGCGATTGCACGGTTTTCGGTTCCGACCCTGATGGCATTGCCGCTTTCCGCGACTATGCCGCGGCGAGCGGCAAGATCCCGGCGCTGCTGATCGTCGATGCCATCGAGGAAGATTACCGCTTCGAGACGCTGCCGCATGCATCGGGTTCCGACAGGGCGCAGATGGTCGAGCGCAAACTGCGCCAGCATTACCGCAACTCCCCTTTCAGCGCGGCATTGCGCATCGGTCGCGACAGCAGCAAGCGGCGCGACGACCGTTTCCTGTTTTCGGCGCTGACCAATCCGGAAATCGTCGAGCCTTGGCTGGCTGTGCTTGCCGAGACCGGCCTGCCGGTCGGCGGCGTGTTTCTGCTGCCGATGGTCGTCTCCAGCTTTGTCGCGGGCATCGAAAACCGCCCGAACAATCTGCTCGTGGTCGCGACTCACCCGGCGGGCATACGACTCACTTTTTTCAAGGAAGGCGCCTTCCGGCTGAGCCGCCTGAGCCGCGCCAATACCGCTGACGATACGCAAGGCCGCGCCATCCTTGATGAAATTTCCAATACGCGCCTGTATCTCCATGCCCTGCGCGCCGCAACCCTGGATGAGTCCGTCACCGTACTGCTGCTCGACCACGCCGATACGCTGGAGAGCGCCGCGCGCGCCATCAGCGAGGACAATCCCAACCTGAAATGCAACCGGTTCAGCCGCGCGGACATCGCCAAACGCATCAAGCTGGACACCGCGCTGATCGCCCTGTCGCCGGCGACCATTTACCTGCACCTGCTGGCTACCCGCGCTCCGGCGAACAATCTGGCGCCGGCTACCGTCACCGCAGGTTACCGCCGGTATCAAGCCCGGCGCCAGTTGTTCGCGTCCAGCGCCGGCGCGCTGGCCCTGGGCGCCGCGTGGGCGGGATTCAATTTCGCGCAACACCTGTCTGTCACCGACGACATTCAGCAGGCGGCGCAGCGCACGGCGCGGGTCAATGCGGAATATCAGGCAGCAACCAGGCAGTTCCCCGAAGCCCCGACGACCGCCGACAATCTGCGGCGGGGGATCGAACTGGCCGACAGGCTGCGGGCATCCGCGCGCACCCCGGAGCAGTTCCTGGTCGTGGTATCGCGGGCGCTGGAAGCCAGCCCCGAGGTCAATCTGGTCGAGGTGGGCTGGCAGTACCGCCCCGCCGAGTATGAAGTTGCCGGAGGAACCGCTGCGGCGTCCCAGCAGCCCGCGCGGACCCCTGAGCGGGCGGCGGGCAATCAGCGCATACAAAGCGGCCTGCTCGCCGGGCAGATTCGCGATTTCAAGGGGGACTTCCGCAGCGCCATCGCATCGATCAACGCCCTGGCCGAACGCCTGGGCAAGGATCCCGCAGTGGAATCCGTGCGCATCGTGCAGTTGCCTCTCAATGCCAGCCCGACACTCGCGCTCACCGGCAATACCGCGGACAGCCCCGCGCAAACCGGAACAGCCGATTTCAAGCTGGTTGTGGTGCTGAAACAAAGCACATGAACGCCGAAGAACTCAAGGCTCTCCGCGGGCCGCTGTTGCTGCTGGCCGCCGTGCTGGCCTGCGCCGCCGGCGCAGTCTATTACACCTACCTGATGCACCAGCAATCGCAAAAAGTGCTGGCGCAGCAGACCGGCCAGCTGCGCGAAGCGCAAAACCGGATGCAGCAGTCCGGCGACGAAAAGATCATTATCGAGAAATACGCAGGCCGCTACCGCCAGTTGCAGCAATCGGGATTCATCGGCGACGAACAGCGCATCAACTGGCTGGACGCGCTGCGCAAATCCAATGAGCGCACGGACCTGTTCGGCGTGAACTATGAAATCGGCGTGCAGCAGGATTATCCGTATGCCGCGGAACTGGACCGCGGGAAAATGGTTCTGCGCCAGTCCATGATGCGCACGGAACTGCGCGTGCTGCACGAACTCGACCTGCTGCAGTTTTTTGACGCGCTGCGCGCCCAGAACGCCGGGCTGTTCCATCTTGACCAATGCCTGCTGCGCCGCACCGACCTGACCGGCGCCATCCGCAATCAACCTAATATCACCGCGACCTGCCGGCTGGCGTGGATCACCGCCACGCCGGAAACCCCATCCGGAGGACGCCGTCCATGAGACTGCTGCTGATCGCAGCGCTGATGAGCCTGCTGCCCGTCGCCCACGCCGCGGATGCCATCGGGCGGATATTCTTCACGCCGGCGCAGCGCGCCCAGCTCGATCTCGCGCGCAGCCAGAAAATCGGCACAACGCAAGCCAAGGACGAGCCGATTCCCGAGTTTGTCACCTACAACGGCATCGTGCGCCACGGCGACGGCAAGGCCACGGTCTGGGTCAACAACAGGGCGATGTCGGACGCCGAATTGAGCACAGCGCAGCCGCTGGCCGGTCGCATCGACCGCAGCGGCCAGATCCTGCTGCAGGCGCCGCAGGCCGCAGGGACACTGCAACTGAAGGTCGGGCAGAGCGCGGAGCTGCTGTCGGGGCGTGTTGGTGAAGCGTATGCAATGCCGCGCGCTGCTCCGGCACCGAAGGCCGTACAAAAGGCAAAACCGGAGCCGGCGAACAAAACCGCAGCCCCGGCGCAGACCCGGCAGCCTGCGGCAGACAACGCCGCTGAAACCGCAGACACGGAAACCAGCCGAAAGCCCGCACCTCAGCAATAGCTTGGCCATGCCACATAATAGTAAGCTATTGTTTTTAAATGAATATTCAAATATACAGCGCGGCCAAGCACTGCTGGCGCTGCTGGTGCTTCTAACTGTCGGGGCCGGCGCAGCGTTCTACACCCTGATCAGGCCCGCCAGTTCAGCCATGGAAAGAGACAAAATCACTGCTGCAGCGCTGGCGCAGGCCAAGAGCGCACTCATTGGTTACGCAGTGGCAGTTGATTTGTCGGGGGCTGGGCGACCCGGGGATCTTCCCTGTCCCGACCGGGATGACGACGGTGATGCCGATGCCGTTCCCATTTGCAACGGAGCGGCCTTGGGACGCCTGCCTTGGAAAACGCTCGGCCTGCCAGATCTGCGTGACGGCGATGGGGAAAGACTCTGGTACGCCGTTTCCAGTAGTTTCAAGAACAACCCCCGCACGGACTGCGCCGCACCCGGCGATGCCGGCTGCCTCAACAGCGATTCCCGCGGCACCATCACGATCCGCAACAGCGCGGGCACCGTAATCCACGACGGCGCCAATCCCGATGCGTTCACCCCTAGCGGGGTTATCGCGGTCATATTTGCCCCCGGCGCCGCCCTGCGCAGGCAGGGGGCTGGAGCATCACAGGATCGCAGTTGCACCGGTGGCAGCTGTACTACCGCGGGGGTATGCAATAGCAGCCCGACGACGCTCACCGCAAAATGCAATCCGGTCAACTATCTCGATGTGCTGAATGGCGTGGAAGATAACGCAGGCTTCACCGACGGCAGCGCCACTGACGGCTTCATCAACGGTGTGATCCGCGACGCCAACAACAACGTCATCGTAAACGACCGCCTGATCACGATCACTTACAGCGACCTGATGCCGGTACTGCAGCGCAGGGTTGCCAAGGAAGTATTGAATTGCCTGAATGATTATGCTGCTCTCCCACAAAATGGAGGAGGACCGCCGACATACAACGGGCGTTATCCTTGGGCAGCGCCCGTTGCAACCGTCACCTATGCAGATACGGTTGACACCCGTTTCGGCCGGGTGCCCGATAACCCTTTGAGCGCTACGCAACTCGGTGTAGCCGGAGGAGTGGCCGATTCCTCGTGCCCGGCCTCCCCCACAGTGTGCATGTCAACCAACTGGCCTGTTTCTGTTTCATGCAGCATCACTCAAGGCACTTGGTGGAACAATTGGAAGGAAATGGTGTTTTACGGCGTCGCCGATGCCTACAAGCCCGCAGACCCTGTATCGGGCGGGGGTGTGCCCCCGAGTGGTGGCTGCGGCGGCTGCCTGACCGTCAACAACGATACCCCTTCTCCATATACCAATAAACGCGTGGTGGTAGTAGTGGCCGGAAAACGTTTGTCAGGCGTTGCAGGCGGACAACCACGATCTATAGATAAAGGTACTTCCACGAATTATCTTGAAAATGATAACGACGGTGGTACAAATACATCCCAGAATACATTCGGCCAGCACTCTACTACTGCATCGTTCAACGATCTCTTACTGTACCAATGACACTCATGCGGATAGGGAGCCACACGATGGGGAGATACAGCAGGGCAGTCTGCGCTGCGCGCGGGTTTTCGCTCATCGAAGTCGCGGTGGTCATGTTCATCATCGTCCTCCTGCTTGGCAGCATTCTGGTGCCACTGACCACTCAGGTCGAACAAAGACAGATCAGCGACACTCAAAAAACGCTGGAAGAAATCCGCGAGGCCGTAATTGGCTACACTATTGCAAACCGCTATCTACCTTGTCCCGACCTTACGGCTGGCGCCAACTCGAATGACGGGCAAGAGGATGTAACCGGTGGCATCTGCAACGCGGCCGAGGGAAACTTGCCATGGGCAACCCTGGGAATCGTCGGATTCGATTCTTGGGGAAATCGTTTTCGTTATAGGGTTGACCCGAATTATTCGTCACACTCAACCCCTTTCAATCTCAGTAGCGACTCTACGCTGAGGGTATGCACAACAGCTGCATGCACAACTTTGCTTACCTCAGGCACCGCTGGTCAAGGGGCGGTTGCGGTAATTATTTCTCACGGGAAAAACGGCCTAGGCGCAGTAAATGCTCTAACAAACGCTCCTAATCCCGCACCAACGAGCGCTGACGAACTAGAAAATACCGACAACGATATTAGCTTTGTAAGTCGGGTGCAGACAGCGGTCGGGACTACTGCGGGCGAATTCGATGATATCGGAGTGTGGCTATCCAAGAACGTCCTCTTCAACCGCATGGTCGCCGCCGGCAAACTGCCTTAGCGTGCCTTAACGGGCGGGCGCCAGTTCGAAGCTGACCGCGCCGTCGCGGTTCTCCTGCAAAACCAGCCGGTAGCCGGACTGCCCGGCAAAACGCGCGGCCTGGAACAGTCCGACGCCCAACCCGCTGTCGGACGCCACCGGTGCACTGAAAATCTCTTTCGCCAGCGCCGGCGCCAGCGCCGGTCCGTCATCGACGACCGTCAGCCGCGGCCCTGCTGCCAGTTTGACGGTTACCTGCAACGCAGCATCCTGCGTCGCCTTGTGCAACGCATTTTCGATCAAGGTGTCGGCGACGCTGTCGAACAGCTCGGCCGGCAATCTGGCGCCGCCGGGGATGCCCGTGCCCTGAAAATCCACCGGGCGCCCTGCGTAGCGTATCTGCAGCGCCTGCCACCAGATCGCCGCATCCACCTCATTGCTGTCGGTCACTTCCGGCGACTTCAGCTTTTCCAGCGTCGCACCGAGCCGCTGCGTGATCTGCGGCAATTGCCGCTGCACCAGCGCCCGGAACGCCGTACTGTCTGCCGCGCCGCGCATTTCAGCGGCGGCGCAGATCGAGCGCAGGGATTGCAGCAGATTCTTGACGTCATGCGTCAGGCGGGCGCCGGTTTCATAGATCGCCTGGGTGTACGCCGACTGCCGGCGCTGCTGCTCCCGACGCAACGCCTCGTAAAAATGCCCCACCATCTGCATCAGCAGCCTCAGGTGGAGCAGCACCGCCGGCGAAAAAGGCCGCGGTGCGTACAGCGTCACCTTGAGCGCGCCCGACTCGTACTGTTCGGCATGCGCGCCTCTCGCGCCCACCTCCCCGGCAGACAAAGAGGTCGTCCATGCAAAACCGGTGACCCACTGCAACTCCAGCAGGTAGGTCAGCGCGTTGTGCAGGAACTGCTCGGGCCGCGTTTCAGCCTGCGCCAGCTCGGCCAGCCGCCGCATGCGCTGCTCGAACGGCAAGCCCAGTCCCAGCAGGTACTGCGACACCAGCGTGCCGATGCCGCCAAAACCGGCGCGCGGATTCCACAGCCAGGACAGCGTCACCATCACCACGGCGATTACCATCAGCGTCTGCGCGAGCCCCAGCAGGTACGCGCCGCGCGTCAGTTCATGCACGACGAAACTGCCGAGCACCAGCACAACGACCAGCAGGAACAGCATGACGCTGTAGAACAGATCCACCACCACGGGCTCGCCGCGCACGCGCTCCCCGCTGGGAATGGTCAGTATTACCAGAGGCAATACCAGCAATCCATAACGCACAAAATCGGTCGCACCCGACATCGGCTGATAGTTGGTGAATATCTGCGGCACCACCCACATCAGCAGCATGGTGATCAGATAAACCGCCGCCAGAATGGAGACAACGCGGTCGCGGCGTCCGGCCCTGCCGGGTACGCTGCCGCCGATCATGCCGAACAGCAACGCCATCCAGGTGCCGATGACCCACCAGTTGCCGGCGAACGCAAAAACCGCGCCCAGACCCAGCATCACGGCCGCCAGCGCCGCCGGCACCTGCCGCTCGCCGCTCCATACCGGCTGCCAGATCAGGAACAGGCCCAGGTGCGTCAACATCAACCCGCGCTGCCACCAGTCGCCGGCACCCCAGGCAATGGCGAAATGCAACGCCAGCAGCATGAGCGCCAGCAGCACGTTCGGCGGCCGCACCGGCTGGCGCGCCGCCGTATCGGCGCCGGCGGTCTCCGGCGCGATCAACGCGGATTCCCGAGGCATGCGGTTTGGCTATACTGTTGCGCGCAGGACATCGCCAAAAACATCAACGTGTACAAACACATCATCACCATCGGCAGATACACCGCGCTGGAAGCGATTCGCACCCGGCTGCCGCTGCTCGCCGCACTGGCCCTCGCGCTGCTGCTGTGCGCCAGTTTTTTCGTACGCGAACTTGCCGTCACTGAAAGTCTCCGGTTCCAGATCGGCTTCTATGCCAGCGCCGCGCGCCTGTGTGCGGTGTTCATGGCAAGCCTGTATGTCCTGGCCAGCATTGCGCGCGAATTCAACGACAAGGGACTGGAAGTTGCGCTCGCGCTTGATCTGCCCCGCTCGCATTATATCTTCGGCAAGCTCGCCGGATTCATTGTCGCTGCAGCCGCAATCGCGGTAATCCTGGCGCTGCCGCTGTGGACACTCGCGCCGGTATCCGCTGCGGCGCTGTGGACCCTGTCGCTGGCCGTCGAACTGGGGCTGATCGTCGTGCTGTCGCTGTTCTGCATCGTCACGTTCAATCACCTGCTGCCGGCCGCGGGTTTTGTTGCGGCGTTTTACCTGCTGGCCCGCAGCGTGACGGCCATGCGACTGATGAGCGCCAATCCGGTGTCCGGGCAGGACACCCTGTCGCATCAGTTTACCGGGGCTCTGACAGAAGGCCTGGGCTACCTGATGCCCGCGCTGGACCGCTGGACCGAGACCGCCTGGCTGGTCAATGCCGCGCCCGACCCGGCCACATTGCTGGCCATTGCCGGCCAGGGGGCGATTTACATCGCGCTGCTGACCATGGCGACCCTGTTCGATTTTTATCGGCGGAGCCTGTAATTGCTTATTGAACTTTACGGGTCATCCGGCTTTTGTGTGGGTCACAGCACCGTAGGGCGGAAAAGCGCAGCGCCTTCCGCCGGATGTCGTGGCAAACCGGCGGATAACGCCGCTGCGCGGCTCATCCGCCCTACGAGTTGTAGCGGATGAACCTCACCGGGCTCACCGATGAGCGGTCGCTGCGTGCCGTGCCGCCTGCCGTAAATGTGCTGCTGGCCGTCGCACTGGCTCTGCAACTGATCTGGCACGGCCTGCAGCCGTCGCCGCGCGCGCACGCCGAAGCGCTGCCCCCGGCGCCCAATATTGCCAGCCTGCGTGCCGCCAGCTTCGGCGAACCCATCGCCTCGGCGCAATTGCTGCTGCTCTACCTGCAGGCCTTCGACAATCAGGCGGGAATCAGCATCCCGTTTCTGGATCTGGATTATTCGCGCGTAAGCGGCTGGTTGAGTGCCGCATTGCGCCTCGATCCGCAGAGCGGCTATCCGCTGATGATGGCCTCCCAGCTCTATGGCCAGGTACCCGACGCCGGCAAGCAGCGCGCGATGTGCGACTTCGTGCGTGCGCAGTTTCTTGAGGCCCCCAATGCCCGCTGGCGCTGGCTCGCCCACTGCGCAATCATGGCCAAGCACCGTTTGCGGGATCCGGCGCTGGCGTTGCGCTATGCATCGGACATCACCACCCATGCCGGCGCCGCCTCGGGCTGGGCGCGGCAGATGCGCATATTCATCCTCGAAGATCTGGGCGAAACCGTCAGTGCAAAAGTGCTGCTGGGCGGCCTGCTGGCCACCGGCGAGGTCACGGATCAGAGTGAACTGCATTTTCTGTCCGAGCGTCTGAAAGCACTGGAACATGCCGGGAAATAGTCGGCCCTGCCGATAATCCGTCAGCCACTTGGCAGAATATGCTTAAAAATCAATGATTTGCGCAATGCACCACTGCCTTCATCATTCATAACCGCACGAGCAACTTGAAAATAATATCAATTAAATCAATATGTTATATAATTTCTCCCCGGGCGAGCCGTTTACCCGCAAAGCGCTGACGGAGAAATGGAAACATGGTACGTAATTTGCAAGTTATGGCCCATTGAATTCATTCAATATTCACCCTTACGGGCAAGGAGTGCAGAACATGCAACGTCGTCAACAAGGTTTTACCCTGATTGAGATCGCTATCGTTCTGGTGATCATCGGTCTGCTGCTGGGCGGTGTGCTCAAGGGGCAGGAACTGATTACCAGCGCACGGGTGCGCAATGTGATTTCTCAACAGGACGGCATCAAGGCAGCTTATTTCGGTTTCCTTGACCGCTACCGCGCGTTGCCCGGTGACTACAATCAAGCAGTCGCCAATATCACTGGCGTTGGAACAGTCTGCGGAACAGGCGGAAATGGTGATGGCGACGGCCAAATCGAATCTGCAAACGGTGAACATATAATGGCTTGGGACCACCTTTCGAAGGCTGGATTTATTAACGGCTCCTATACTTGCACTGGCAATGCGGCATTGACCCCCACCACAAATCCAACGAATCCTTATGCCCAGTATCTCCAGCTAATTTATGACAACGTTTATGCTGGTACCGCAACCAACAGGCAAAACGTGAAAACAGGCAATCAAATTCCGTCAGACATTCTTGCTGAAGTTGACCGAAAGATCGATGACGGTCTAGCCACAACAGGCACAACCAGAGCGTCCACCTACACCTCTGGAGCAGCTACGGACGCCGGCTGCTTCACGGGTACGGCATGGGCAACCGTAAACCCCGTGACCAACTGCGGCGCCGCAACCCTTTTCTAAGAACCGCTCGATCACCACAAAAAAGCCCGTCCAGCGCGGGCTTTTTTATTGCACAGTTTCTTCCCGTCAGCTAACCCTGCAACAACTTGATTTCCGCCGCCGCCACCGCCGCCTCGTCGCCCAGCAACACCACCACGTCGCCTTCCTCGAGCAGCATCTCCGGCGCCGGCGCCGTGGTTCTGACGTTGCGCCGCCTGACGGCGTGGACCTCCACCCCCGCGCTGGCCAGATCCAGTTCCTGCAGCGACCTGCCGATCGACCGCGCGCCGGCCGCCACCAGCACTGAATGCAGCCGCGGCTGCAGCGCCTGATCGTCGCTTTCAACCGCGTCGGTCATGCCGCGATAAAAACCGCGAAACAGTTCATAACGGTGCTCGCGGGTCTCGCGGATGCGCCGCAGCACGCGGGTCAGCGGCACGCCGACCAGCAGCAATGTACTGGAGGCCAGCATCAGGCTTGCCTCCATCAGGTCGGCCACGACCTCGGTGGCGCCGGCATTGCGCAGTTTCTCCACGTCGCTGTCGTCGATGGTGCGCACCACCACCGGCAGTCCGGGGCTGGCCTCCTGCACATGGGCAATGATGCGCAACGCCGACGGCGTATCGGCGTAAGTCACGATGACGGCCCGCGCCCGCGCCAGCCCTGCGGCCAGCAGCACTTCGCGCCGCGCGGCATCGCCGAACACCACGCGCTCGCCCGCCGCCGCGGCCTCGCGGATGCGCTGCGGATCGACATCCAGCGCAATGAACGACACCCCTTCCTGCTCCAGGAAGCGCGCCAGGTTCTGGCCGCTGCGGCCATAGCCGCAAATCACCACATGCTGGTCCGCAGCCATCGATTGCACGGCAATGGTATGCAACTGCATGGCGCGGCTCATCCATTCCGTCGCGCTCCAGCGCCGTACGATGGCCTCGCTGCGCTCGATCACAAAAGGGGCGATCAGCATGGACAGCACCATGGCCGCCAGCACCGGCTGCAGGATGTCCTGCGCCACCAACCCGCTGTCGGCGGCATGTGCGAGGATGACAAAGCCGAACTCCCCGCAGGCGCCCAGCGCCAATCCGGCCCGCAAGGCAACGCCGCTGGAGGCGCCGAACAGCCGGCTCAAGCCGAAGATCAGCACGGTTTTCACCAGCACCAGCGATACCAGCAACACGCTGACCCAGCCGTTTTCGATCACCACCCGCACATCCAGCAGCATGCCGATGGTCACGAAAAACAGGCCCAACAGCACATCGCGAAACGGCTTGATGTCTTCCTCAACCTGGTAGCGGTACTCGGTCTCCGAAATCAGCACCCCGGCCACGAATGCGCCCAGCGCGAGCGACAGGCCGGCCAGTTCGGTCATGTAAGCGACGCCCAGCGTCACCAGCAGCACGTTGAGCACAAACAGTTCGGACGATTTCTGCCGTGCGACGACATGAAACCAGGGACGCATGATGCGCTGGCCGACGAACAGCAGCACCGTCAGCACCACCGCGGCCTTGACCACGGCGTAGCCCAGTGTCGGCGCGAGATCCTCCGGCGGCGCGCCCAGCGCCGGGATCAGGATCAGCAGCGGCACCACGGCGAGGTCCTGGAACAGCAGGACGCCGATGATCTGCCGGCCGTGCGGCGAATTGAGCTCGAAGCGCTCGGCCAGCAGTTTCGCCAGGATGGCCGTGGATGACATCGCCAGTGCGCCGCCGAGCACAATGCCGCTCTGCCAGGGCACATCGAGCAGGAGCGCCGTGCCCAGCACCAGCAGCACGGTGATCAATACCTGCGCTGCGCCAAGTCCGAAGACCACGCGCCGCATGGTCAGCAGGCGCGGCAGGCTGAACTCCAGGCCGATGCTGAACATCAGGAATACGACGCCGATTTCGGCGAGATCGCGCACCTCGTCGGTACTGGTAATCCAGCCCAGCGCATGCGGGCCGATCGCCGCACCGACGATCAGGTAGCCCAGCAGCGGGGGCAGCCTGAACGAACGGAAAATGACCACCACCAGCACGGCGGCAGCCAGCAGCACGAGGACGGATTGAAGGGCTGTTTGCATGCGGTCGGAGGGATATGGACCGCTTGAATATTGCCTTTTCTTCAATGAATTGCAAGCACTGATCGGGCCGGGCGGGCACATCGTTTGCTATAATTTCAGCGATGAGCAAACCCACTGATGCCGTCGCCGCCAGTCCCGCAATCATTGCGGCACGCGAAGTGCTCAGCATCGAAGCGCGCGCCATCCAGGAACTGATCCCGGGCATCGATGCCCGTTTCGATGCCGCGGTACAGTTGCTGCTGCATTGCCGGGGGCGTGTGGTGGTCAGCGGCATCGGCAAATCCGGGCATATTGCGCGCAAGATCGCCTCGACTCTGGCCAGCACCGGCACGCCGGCCTTTTTTGTACACCCTGCCGAGGCCAGCCACGGTGACCTGGGCATGGTGACGCGTGATGATGTTTTTCTGGCGCTGTCCAATTCCGGCGAAACCGCGGAATTGCTGACGATCATTCCGGTATTGAAGCGGCAGGGCGCCAAACTGGTCGCGTTGACCGGCAACCCGGCATCCACGCTGGGCCGCGAGGCCGACGTGCATCTGTACGCAGGCGCCGCCAAGGAAGCCTGCCCGCTCAACCTGGCGCCGACCGCCAGCACCACCGCGGCGCTGGCTCTGGGCGATGCCATTGCGGTGGCGCTGATGCATGCGCGCGGCTTCACCGAAGACCAGTTCGCCCGGTCACACCCCGGCGGCACGCTCGGCCGCAAGCTGCTGACGCTGGTGCGCGATGTCATGCGTTCAGGGCCCGATGCACCGCGTATCCGCGACACCGCATCGCTGACTGACGCGCTGCTGGAGATGTCGCGCGGCAGGATGGGCATGACGGCGGTGGTCGATGCAGACCAGACCGTCAAAGGCATTTTTACCGACGGCGACCTGCGGCGCGCCATCGCCAAGGGCCAGGATCTGCGCAGCACGCTGATCACCAGCGTAATGACGCCCGATCCGCGGACCATCGGCCCCGATCACCTCGCCGCCGAAGCCGTGGAAATCATGGAACGCAGCAAAGTCACGCAACTGCTGGTGGTCGATGATGCCCACCGCCTGCTCGGCGCGCTGAACATCCATGACCTGTTCCGCGGCAAAGTGGTGTAACCGCGCTGCGGCGGATCCCATGCAGCCTGTCCTGAAAGCACGCGGCATCCGTCTTGCCGTTTTCGATGTCGATGGCGTGCTGACCGACGGCAGACTGCCCTACGGCGATGCCGGCGAAGTCATGAAAACTTTTGACGTGCGCGACGGGCTGGGCATGAAGCTCCTGCAGGACTCCGGCGTTGCGCTCGCCATCATCACCAGCCGGCGCGCCGACGGCCTGCGGCTGCGCGCGCAGGATATCGGCATCCGCCACCTGCAACAGGGTGTCGCGGACAAACGCGCGGCATTCAATACGCTGCTCGCCGAACTGGGACTGGCGGCGGACGCGGCCGCCTTTATCGGCGATGACCTGGTGGATCTGCCGGTGATGACGCAATGCGGCTTCGCGGTCACCGTGGCCGATGCGCCCGCCGTGCTCAAGCGCCACGCAGACTATGTGACGCGCGCGCACGGCGGCCGCGGCGCGGCGCGGGAGTTCTGCGAAATCATCATGCACAGCCAGGGTTCATTGCAACGCCAGGTTGCCCGTTTTCTCTCTGGCGCACCGCATTAAGCGTGCAAGCGGCATGACGCGCCTCTCGCAACTGTTTCCGATATTCCTGCTCGCGGTGCTGGCCAGCCTGACCGTCTGGCTGGATCAGGCCGTCCAGCAAGGCGGTCGGCCGGCAGAAACCGCGCGGCACGATCCCGACTACATCATCGAGAATATCGTCGCCCGCCGGATGGACACCAACGGCAACATCAAGCACACGCTGCACGCCGAGCGCATGACGCATTATCCCGACGACGACACCACGCATCTGGTCATGCCGCGGTTTGTGAGCAACTCATCGACCCGCGCACCGGTGACGATCACCTCAAAAACAGCGCGCGTATCCAGCGGCGGCGAGAACATCTATTTTGAAACAGACGTGCGCGCCGCGCGCGCCGCGCATGACAACCGCAGCGAGTTGCTGCTGCAAACCACGCTGCTCCACGTCATTCCCGACGAACACATCGCCCGCACGGACAAGCCGGTTACCATCACCGATGCCCATACCGTTGCCACGGCGATTGGCTTAGAATTGAACAGTGAAACCAGCACCGTCAAGTTCCTCTCCCAGTTCAAGGGCTCTTACCATGACCCGGATCGCGCCAGCGCCCGCCGCTAGCGTCGCCGGGCAGCGGTTCATGGCTGCCATGGTGCTGGCGGCCTGTTTTGCCGTCGCGTCCGGCAATGCCTTTGCCGAAAAAGCGGACCGCGACAAGCCGATCAATCTCGAAGCCGACCGTGTCACCGTTGACGATGCAAAACAGGTATCCACGTTTGAAGGACGCGTCGTGCTGACACAGGGCACGCTGATCATCCGCGGCGACCGCATGGAAGTCCGGCAGGACGCCCAGGGCTTCAAACACGGCACCACCTGGGGCAACCTTGCCTATTTCCGGCAGAAGCGCGAAGGCTATGACGAACACATCGAAGGCTGGGCCGAGCGCATCGAGTACGACGGCCGCGCCGACACGGTGCAGCTGTTCGTCCGGGCCTCGATGAAAAAAGGCGGCGACGAGGTGCGCGGAAATTACATATCGTACGACGCCAACAGCGAATTCTTCCAGGTGGTCGGCGGCGGCGCGCAAGCCAAGGGTAGCGGGGACGGCCGCGTGCGGGCGGTAATCCAGCCCAAGAGCAAGGAACCGGCGGCAGCGCAACCTCCAGTGCCGCTCAAACCAACAGCCGTCCTCAGCGCCCCCCGCGAGGAGCTGCGTGCTCCGCAGCGCTGACCTTCCCGTGGATTCCGTGCCTCAAACCGGCAGCACAAGCATTCCTGCCGCTCCGCATCAGGTCTGCCGCCTGCGCGCAGAGCGCCTGAACAAGCGCTACCGCGCGCGCACCGTGGTTCACGACGTATCGCTGGACGTGACCAGCGGCGAAGTCGTCGGCCTGCTCGGACCCAACGGCGCAGGCAAGACCACCTGCTTCTACATGATGGTGGGCCTCGTGGCGATGGACGGCGGCGAACTGTTTCTGGATGACGACCGGATCACGCACACCCCCATGCATCGCCGCGCACGCCTGGGCCTGAGTTATCTGCCGCAGGAAGCTTCCATCTTCCGGCGGCTATCGGTCGCAGACAACGTGCGCGCGATTCTCGAGCTCTACCACAACGATCCCGGCGCCATCGAGACCCGCCTCGACACGCTGCTGCAGGATTTACACGTCGGCCACCTGCGCAACAGCCCGGCGATCAGCCTGTCCGGGGGCGAGCGCCGCCGCGTGGAAATCGCCCGGGCACTGGCCACCGAACCCCGCTTCATATTGCTCGACGAGCCGTTTGCCGGCGTGGATCCGATTGCCGTGATCGAAATCCAGAAAATCATCGGTTTCCTGAGGAATCGCGGCATCGGTGTACTGATTACCGACCATAATGTCCGGGAAACCCTGGGCATCTGTGACCGCGCCTACATCATCAACGAGGGCACCGTACTCGCGTCCGGCAAGCCCGACGAGATCGTTTATAATGAGAGCGTTCGCAAGGTCTATCTCGGCGAGCATTTCCGGCTCTGATCCGGCCCGCCCGCCTGACCTGGATCGCGTATAACCGGAACGCGAATTTCCCGTCCGGCCCCGCATGAAACATTCCCTACAACTCAGGCTCTCGCAACACCTCACGTTGACGCCGCAACTGCAGCAGTCGATCCGGCTGCTGCAGTTATCGACGCTTGAACTCAATCAGGAGATCGAGCGCCTGTTGCAGGACAACCCGCTGCTGGAACGCGAAGACACTCCGGCGGATCAGGCGGGGGCCGCGGATCGGACGGGAGCCGCGCCGCCTCCGGACAGCACGCCCCAGTCCGCCACCGCTGAAGAGCCGGCATCCGCCGCCAGCGACGGCGAAGCCGCCGTACCCACCGACGATATCAGCGCCTTTGACGTGCTGGACGGCGGATCCTTCAGCTCGAATACGGGATCGGGCGAGACAGACGACGGTGAATTTCCGCCCATCGCCGAGCAGCCGGCAAGCCTGCGCGCGCATCTCGCCGGCCAGCTCTCCCTGCTGTACCTGTCGGAACGCGACAAGCAACTCGTCAATATGCTGATCGACTCGCTGAATGACGACGGCTACCTGCCGCAATCGCTGGAAGACATCGAGGCCATGCTGCCGCCGGAGCTGGAAGTGGGGCCGGAAGACCTGTCCATCGCGCTCAAGCATCTGCAGCACCTTGACCCGACAGGCGTGGGCGCCCGCAACCTTTCCGAGTGCCTGGCGCTGCAGCTTGCCGCACTGCCCGACGACACGCCGCACCGCGCTGCAGCGCTCAATATCGTGCAGCATCACCTCGATGCCCTTGCCGGACGCGATTTTGCCGGCTTGCGACGCACGCTGAAATGCGACGAGGCCTGCCTGCGCGCGGTACAGAAGCTCATTACCAGCCTGAACCCCAGGCCGGGGCGCAACTTTTCCGTCGAAGAAACCCGTTTCGTGATTGCCGACGTGATCGTGCGCAAGACCAAGGGGGTGTGGGTCGCCGCGCTGAACCAGGACGCGATGCCCCGTCTCAGGGTCAACCGGCTCTACGCGGACATCCTGCAACGCAACCGCGGCCAGGGCGGCCAACAGCTCAGTTCGCAGCTGCAGGAGGCCAAGTGGCTGATCAAGAACGTCCAGCAGCGATTTGATACCATCCTGCGGGTGTCACAGGCCATTGTCGATCGGCAGCGCAATTTTCTGGAGCACGGCGAAGTGGCCATGCGGCCGCTCGTATTGCGGGAAATCGCCGATACGCTGGGCCTGCATGAATCCACGGTCTCCCGCGTGACCACGCAGAAATTCATGCACACGCCGCGCGGCATATTCGAGCTGAAGTATTTTTTCGGCAGCCATGTCGCAACCGAAGCCGGCGGCGCCGCTTCCAGCACTGCCATCCGCGCGCTGATCAAGCAGATCGTGGGCGCCGAAAACACGCGGGCCCCGCTGAGCGACGGCCAGATCTCAGAACTGCTCGGGCAGCAGGGCATTGTAGTCGCCCGGCGTACCATCGCAAAATACCGGGAATCCATGCAGATACTCCCGGTGAGCATGAGAAAAACCCTTTGACCTTTGACCTTAATACAGGAGGTTTCATGAACCTGCACCTGACCGGCCACCATATGCAGATTACACCGGCGATCCGTGACCATGTCGCGAACAAGCTGAGCAAGCTTACCGGACATTTCGACCACGTCATCGACATCAACGTCATCATGACCGTGGAAAAACTGCAGCACAAGGTGGAGGCCACCGTGCATCTCAGCGGCAAGGAAATTTTCTGTGAAACGGAAGAAACCGACATGTACGTGGCGATTGATCATCTGGTCAACAAACTCGACCGGGCGATCCAGAAGCACAAAGGCAAGAATCTCTCCCACCGCCACGACGCCGCCCCCATCAAACATCAACCGGTTGACTGATACCCCCGTCAGCGGCCGTCCACCGTAAACACCCCATGAATCTGATCGCCAAACTGCTGCCCATCCCCAACATCCTGCTGGACGCGGATCTCACCAGCAAGAAACGCGTTTTTGAACAGGCCGGGCTGCTGTTCGAGAACAACCAGAACATTTCCCGCAACATGGTTTTCGACAGCCTGTTTGCGCGGGAGAAGCTCGGCTCGACGGGGCTCGGACAGGGCATTGCCATTCCGCACGGACGCATCAAGGGACTCAAGACGGCGGCCGGCGCCGTCGTGCGGGTACGCAATGCCATACCGTTCGATGCACCGGACGGCGAAAACGTCAAGCTGATCTTCGTGCTGCTCGTTCCGGAACGCGCAACCGACGAACACCTGCAAATACTCTCGGAGCTGGCGCAGATGTTCTGCGACAAGCCGTTCCGTGAACGATTGTTTGCTGCAGCCACCCCCGGGGAGCTGCATCAACTCATCACCGAATGGGAACCTCATGCCTCAGGTCAGCATAGCCCGGCTGTTTGAAGACACCCGGGACAAGCTGCAACTGACCTGGGTCGGGGGCCGCGACGGCGCCGACAAGGGCATCGACAGCGAGCTCACCAAGGACTCATCGAAGGGGCTCGTCGGTCATCTCAATTTCATCCACCCCAACCTGATCCAGGTTCTCGGCCAGTCCGAAGTCGATTACCTGAACAATCTCGATGCCGCGGAATGCCGCGACATGCTGCAGCGGGCGGCCACGCGTGAACTCGCCTGCTTCATCGTGGCCGGCGCGCATGCGGTTCCGGCAATCCTCGCCGAGGTGGCCGCTGCCGCGCACACTCCGCTGTTCTCCTCGCCGATTCCCAGCGTGGAGCTGATGTGGATACTGCGCCCGCATCTGGCCCGCGTGCTGGCGGAGTCAACCACCGTGCATGGCGTATTTCTCGACGTGCTCGGCGTCGGCGTACTCATTACCGGAGATTCGGGGGTCGGCAAAAGCGAGCTCGCGCTGGAACTGATCAGCCGCGGCAGCGGCCTGATCGCGGACGACGTGGTCGAACTCTACCGGCTCGGCCCGGAGAGCGTCGAGGGCCGCTGCCCCCCGCTGCTGCGCGACTTTCTCGAAGTGCGGGGCCTGGGCGTACTCAACATTCGCACGATTTTCGGCGAAGCCGCCCTGCGCCCGCGCAAAAACGTCAAGCTGATCGTGCATCTGGAGCGGCCCTCGGGTTCCGCATCAGGCTCAGATCTTGCCGGCTACGAACGCCTGCCGCTGAAGCCGGGAACAGAGTTGCTGATGGATGTTGAAATCCACAAGGTCATCATTCCGGTCGCCGCCGGCCGCAATCTTGCCGTGCTGACCGAGGCTGCCGTCCGCAGCCATGTGCTGCAGATGCGCGGCATCGACAGTACGCGCGAGTTCATCGCGCGCCAGGCGCGCTCGATGAAAAACCAAAGCGACTGAAGGCGGCGCGCGTGCATCCTGCAGCCATGCAACTGATCCTGATCACCGGGCTGTCCGGTTCCGGCAAAAGCGTGGCGCTGGCGGTGCTGGAGGACGCGGGTTTTTACTGCGTCGATAACCTGCCGGTGGCGCTGGTCGGCGAGCTCGTCAATACGCTGCGTGCCGACGGCCACGACCGCGTTGCGCTGACCATGGATGCGCGCAGCGGCGAGGACATTGCCCGGCTTCCCGACCGTATCCGGCAGTTGCGCACGGACGGCATCGATGCCCGTGTCATTTTTCTTGAAGCCAAGGCCGACACGCTGATCAAGCGTTATTCCGAAACGCGCCGCCGGCATCCGCTGTCGCAGGGCGCGCTGACGCTGCCAGAATGCATCGCCCTCGAGCGCGAGCTCGTGGCCGGCATCGCCGACATGGCGCATCACATCGACACCAGCGATCTGGCGCCGAACACGCTGCGCAACTGGATCAAGGATTTTGCCGCGCTGCCTCACGCCGGCCTGACGCTGCTGTTTGAATCGTTCGGCTTCAAGCACGGCATCCCGCTCGACGCGGATTTCGTGTTTGATGTGCGCTGCCTGCCCAACCCCCATTACGATCCCCGGTTGCGGCCGCTGACCGGACGCGACGCGGCCGTGGCCGAATTCCTGCGCGGCACCCCCGACGCCATGCGCATGCTCGGCGATATCGAACGTTTCGTCGGTGACTGGCTGCCGGCATTCGAACGCGACAACCGCAGCTATCTGACCGTCGCCATCGGCTGCACCGGCGGACGCCACCGTTCGGTATTTTTCACCGATACTCTCGCCGGCAAGTTCAGCGGCCGCGTGCGCACGCTGGCGCGCCACCGCGAACTGGGTGCATGACCCCAGGATGACGGCGCCACCCGCCGGAATACCGCTGTTCCCGCTCGCCACGGTGCTGTTTCCCGGCGGCTGGCTGCCGCTGAAAATATTCGAACAGCGTTACGTGGACATGACCAAGGCGTGCCTGCGCGACGCGACGCCATTCGGCGTCTGCCTGATCCGCGAAGGACATGAGGTGGGCACCCCGGCCATGCCGCATGCCGTCGGCTGCCTGGCGCACATCGAGCAATGGGATGTGCCGCATCCGAATCTGTTTGCGCTGCTGGCGCGCGGCGGCAGGCGTTTTCGCGTGCTGGACACGCAGGTTGCCGCCGACGGTCTCATCAGCGGACGCATAGCAATGCTGCCCGAACCGACACATCCCGCAACCATGGATCCCGCCTGTCAGGAAATTCTGCGCCTCGCCGTCGAACGTGCCGGCACGGACAGTGTGCCGGGGCCGGTGCAGCTCGATGATCCGGTATGGGTCAGCTACCGGCTCGCGGAAATCCTGCCGATATCGCCGCAGCAAAAACAGGCGCTGCTGGAACTCACGGATACCACGGCCCGGCTGGCGCAGTTGCGCGATTTTCTGCTGATCCACGGCATCATAGAAAATATCAATAAAAACAACTAGAAGCCATCTCAAAAATCCCCTCTCCCCCAACCGGGGGAGAGGGCCAGGGTGAGGGGGTGGGTATATTGCAGATGCTTCCATGGGAAACATCGCGTTTTCTTGCCCCTCACCCCAACCCTCTCCCCGCAGATGCGGGGAGAGGGAGTGTTTTTGAGATGGCTTCTAGTTATACTTATTTGCAGAATGCCGCGGCGCCCACGGGGAAACCCGCCGTCACCGCCGCCGGCGGATCAATTGCTCGATGATGCTGCGCACCGGCGTCGGCACCGCGGCACGCAACGCATCATCCGGTGAAATCCACAGGCTGCCGGGCTCCTCCGCCCGCTGCGGCCACACCGTAACTGCCGCCGGCTGCGCCAGAATATCGAGCTTGAAATGCGTAAACCCGTGCGCGATCAGCGGCAATGGCGGGCTCAAGGTTACCGTTGCGCCATAACGCCGTGCGCAGGCCGCAACGGCGTCGGCATCGACATCCGCCTCCGGGAAACACCACAACCCGCCCCAGATGCCGCTCGCCGGCCGCTTCTCCAGCAATATTTCCCCGGCATGCTGCAGCACCAGCATCATGGTGCGCCGCTGTGGCAGCGTCTTGCGCGGCTTGGGCGTCGGCAATGCATCAATGCGATTGGTCTTGTGCGCAACACACCCGCGCCGTACCGGACATTCGGCGCAGCGCGGATTGCGGCGCACGCATACCGTGGCGCCGAGATCCATCAGCCCCTGCGTATAGGAGCGCAGCCCCGTTCCCGGCAGCAATGCCTCCGCCTCGCGCCACAACTGCGCGGCCACCGCAGCCTCGCCCGGATACCCCGCGATGCCGCGCACGCGCGCCAGCACGCGCTTGACGTTGCCGTCGAGAATCGCCGCACGCTTGCCGAAGGCAAACACCAGGATGGCCGCCGCCGTCGAGCGGCCGATGCCCGGCAGATCCATGATGGCTTCCAGTGTTGCCGGAAATTTCCCGGCATGGCGCTCCATAATCATCTGCGCCGCACGATGCAGATTGCGCGCGCGCGAGTAATAACCGAGGCCGCTCCACAACGCGAGCACGTCATCCTGTGCCGCCGCGGCCAGCGCCGGCAGCGTCGGAAAGTTTTTGAGAAACCGTTGGTAGTAAGGAATGACCGCCGCGACCTGCGTCTGCTGCAGCATGATTTCCGACAGCCACACGGCATAGGGATCGCGTGATTGCTGCCACGGCAGGTCATGCCGGCCATGGCGTTGCTGCCAGGCCGTCAGCGCCGCGGCAAAATCCGGAACCGCGCCGGATTTACTCCCGCGCGCGACGCGGGTCCGTGCCGCCGACCGGGTCACCGGAACTGCAGGATGGCCTGCGCGCCGATCATCACGCTGCGTCCCGGTGCGGGCTCGTAAAACCGCCGGTTGGTATCGGCCACGATCACCGAGCCGATGTAAGCGCGGTTGTCCGCGTTATCCACGCGCAGGAATTCGCTGAACCGCCACGCGCCGCTGCGCTGCTCGAATCCGGCGCGCACATTCCACACCGTGTATCCGGATGCGGCTTCGCTGTTCTGGTCATCGGTATAAACCTTGGCGTTGTGCCGCCCTTCGACCGCGGCATGGAATCCGCTGGCGACATGGCGCCACACCAGCTCGCCATACAGGGTGGACGCGGGCACTCCGGGCAGCCGGTTGCCGGCATTGACTGTGCCCCCACCGCTGACAAATGACTGGGCGAAGCGGGCATTCAACCGGGTATAGGCCACCAGCATGGTGTATCCCTGCGCGATCCGGCCTTCCCACAACAGTTCCATGCCTTCGCGTTCGGTGCCCGCCGCATTTCTGAAGTCGGTGCGGCCGCCGCTGGAACTGTTGACCACGATTTCATTGGCCACATTAATGCGGAATACCGAAGCATTGAAGCGACTGGATTCGCCAATCAGCATTTTCAGGCCGAGTTCGCGGTGCGTGCTGTCGGCAGGCTGCAGCGCAAAATTGAGCCCGGTGGCCCCGCCCGGACGGTACGCCAGCTCGGCAAAAGTCGGCGTCTCGAAACCCCTGCCCCAGTTGGCATATACATTGACGGCCGGCGTCATGCGATACGTCACGCCGGCGACCGGGGTCGTTCTTGCGTAGCGCAGGCTGCCGCTGTCGTCGGGATTCGAGCCAGCGATGAAATAGTCGCGCGACTCGAAATCCACGCGGCTGTGGCGCAGCCCGGCCAGCACGCTCCAGCGCGGTGCGATGCGCCACTCGGCCTGCGCATAAAAATCGGTGTTTTCCACCGTGTTGTCCTCGTTGCGCTGCAGGCTGCCGGTGACACCATTGTTGTTAAGAAACCCGCTGCGGCGCTCCGCCATGCGATCCACATCGGCGCCGACGCTGAACACGAACGGCATCGCAGCCAGCGTGGTTTCGCGCGTCCAGCGCAGCCCGACTCCGCCATAACCCCGGTCGAGATCAACCACGCCGCCGGAAGCCAGAGCACCACTGCCGTTAAACCCGAGGTGCTGCGTAACCTGGCGGTTGCCCAGGTAGATACGCGCCTGCAAGCTGTCCTGCCCCGATAGCGGCAGATCATAAATCGCGCCCACCTGGTCCTGGGTCACGCTCTTGCGCGTGTTGAAGGTATACGCGCCGGCAACGGCCTGCCGCCGGTTCTGCGCCACCTGCGCTGCGGTCAGCCCCAGGGGATCCTGCGTCTCCGGCTGGTCGAGTACATTCGCCACCACCGTCACCGTGCCGCGGCTGCCGGCATCGATTTTGAATTTGGCATTGGTATGGGTGCGCCGTGCCGCGCTGTGATCGCGATAGCCGCCGGTCAGGAAGCGCGAGGTATCCACAAGATAATTGACGGGGCCGGCCGTGCCGCCGGCCTGCACGCCAATCTTCGAGGTATCGAAACTTCCGGCGAGCACGCTGGCCGACAATTCCGGAATGCGCGGACCGTCCGCGGTGAATATCTGAATCACCCCGCCCGCGGCATTGCCGTAGAGGCTGGAAAACGGCCCGCGCAGCACCTCGATGCGCTCGGCCGAGGACAGGCTGAACGATGCGGCCTGACCCTGGCCGTCGGGCATGGTCGCCGGGATGCCGTCGGCGATCAGGCGCAGGCCGCGCACCCCGAACCCGGCACGCGCGCCGAAACCGCGGGACGAAATCTGCAGATCCTGCGCGTAATTCTGCCGGTTCTGCACCACCACGCCCGGCACGCGTCCCAGTTGTTCGGACAGATTGACCTGCGGATTGCCCTCGCGGATGGTGCGCTGCCCCATGCTGTCGATTGCCGCCGGCAGATCAAAGCTGTCGCGTTCCACCCGTGTTGCACTGACCGAAACTTCCGGCAACAGCGGCGCCACATCCTGGGCTGTCGCCGGAAAAACAGGCAGCGCGCAGACCAGCAGCAGCGAGGTCGCGCGATTCACGGCTGGCTTGTGCATGCAGTCTGGCAAGTTTCGTACACCTGAAAAATATGGAGCGGGTGAAGGGAATCGAACCCTCGTATGCAGCTTGGGAAGCTGCCGTTCTGCCATTGAACTACACCCGCAGGAGCCCGGATTTTACGCCACTCAGCCGGCGGCGCGCGACACCCTGCACAGCAGCACCTTGAGGTTGGTCTGATCCGACACCGGATCGCGCTGGGTCTTGTCGGTGAGGAAATTCACCGAGCGCCACGGGTTGTAGGGCTGGCGCTCACCCCAGCCGATGGGGATGAACACCGCGCTCGGCCGGATGCCGGCATGCACCCAGGCCATGGCCTCGATTTTTCCATGCGCCGATTCGATGCGCACGCGCTCGCCGTCCCTGATGCCCAGTGCCGCAGCCTTGTCGGGATGAATCTGGCAATAGAGATCGGGCCACATTTCCTGCGACTGCCAGAAATAATGCGTCCAGCTGTGGAAATGCGCCGCCGGCGGACGCCCGGTGACGAGTTCCGTGTCGAAGCCCTGCGCGCGCAGTTTTGCGCCGGGATGGCCGGCGCCGGGCGCGACGATGCGCCCGCGGGAGCTGCCGGTCGCCGGCGTACAGAATGGCGAGATCACACCCTCTTCGGCGTCGCTGTCCAGCAATTCCATGTACGGCAAATCAACGAGTTGCTCGCGCTCCGAATAAAACTCCGGCAGCGCCGACATCCCCAGGATGTTGAATCTGGCTTCGAGCTCCTCGGTCCAGAACTCCAGTTTGCCGCTCTTCGTCGGAAACCGCCGCCCCGGTGCGCCGCCCGGCACCGTGGTGCCTTCGAGATACAGCGTCTCGATTTCCGGTGCGTCCTCGGTCGCCACCGGCTGGCGCACCCAGCGGTACGGCACCGAGTGCAGGCGTTTTTGCGTGCAGCCGCGCAGGCCGTCGCTGTCGCTGCATACCTCGTCCCAGAACACCGCCGGATCCTTGTATTTGTCTTTCAGCACATCGTCGAAGCCGAAACGCTTGCCGAGTTCGATCCAGATCCAGGTGTCGGATTTCGCTTCACCCGGCGGGTCGATCATCTTGTCGATCCACACAATGCGGCGGTCGTCGTTGGAACGGCCGATCTCGCCCTTCTCGATGCCGCTCGCCGCCGGCAGCAGGTAATCGGCCCAGGCCGAGGTTTCATTGGCAAACAGTTCGATATGCACCATCAGGTCGAGCGCGCTGAACGCCGCGCGCGCCTGATCCTGCCCCGGCCACTGCGCCAGCGGATTGTTGCAGGCGATCAGCGCGCGGATCGGATACGGCTTGCCGTGCAGCATGGCCTCGGTCCAGCCCGTGGGACTGCGCCGCACGCGCTGCTTGCTGATTTTCGGCGAACGATCCGCCGGCACCTTGGCCGCAATCGGCGTGCCCGCGCTCATGTTGAAAAATGCCCCGCCGCGCCGGCCCCAGTTGCCGGTGATCGCCGCGACGAACATCAGCACGCGGTTGGTCTGCGTGCCGTTGGTATGCTGGTTGACGCCGCGGCTGGCGAAAATCACGCAGCCGTCGGCGGCGGCGATTTCTTCGGCCAGCCGTCTGATTTCTGCCGCGGCAATGCCGGTGACCGGCGCCGCCCATTCCGGCGTGTAATTCTTTTGCACGATGAAATCGCGCCATTGTTCAAAACCCAGCACCCAATCCGCACAGTACGCGGCGTCATGCAGGTTATTGGCGAGGATGTGCTGCGCCAGCGCCAGCCCCAGCGCCATGTCGGTGCCGGGGCGGATCGGCAGCCAGCGGTCGGCCTTGGAGGCCGTGGCCGTCAGCCGCGGATCGACAGCAATCATCTTGGCGCCGTTCCTGATGCGCCAGTCGTTGATCATGCCGAAATACACCGGCCGCGTTTCCGCCTGGTTGTCGCCGATATAGACATACAGTTCCGCGGAACCGAGATCGTGTTCTGTGTAACTGTTGCCGCTGCCGATGCTGCCCTGCGTGATCTCGAACGCCACATTCTTGCTGCTGGCGCAGAACGGGTCGGTGCCGTCCTTGTTCGGCGTGCCCCACAGTTGCGCGAACATCTTGGTGGTCGCGCGGTAGTCGAGGATGCCGGTGCGGGTGCCGATGAACATCGCCAGCGCTTCGGCGCCGTACTGGTCGCGGACTGTTTTCAGCTTGTCCGCGATTTCATCCAGCGCCTGATCCCACGAAATGCGCTCGAAGCGCCCTTCCCCTCGCGCGCCGACGCGCTTCTGCGGATACAGCAGCCGGTGTTCGCTGTGATACATCTGCAGCGTCAGCTGCGACTTGGGACACACGCGGCCCTGCAGCAGCGGATCATCGTCGTTGCCGGTAATTTTTACCAGCTTGTTGTTTTTAAAATGGAATTTAGTGCTGCAGCAATTGAAGCAGATGTTGCAGCCGCCGGGCACCACGCGATCCGGCGCAGCGTCCTCGCGCGTCTCGCCATAAGGAAACGCCGGCGGCATATCCAGCACTTTGCTTTGCGCCGCCAGCGCATCCATGAATGACGGGCGGCGCGATGCCTGCGGATGCGCGCGCGCCGGCGTCACCGCGGTCGCGGTGCTTTTGTTCTGCGGCGTGGTGCGTTCCAGATAAATCGTCGCCGGCCCGAGCAGGAAATGATCCTGGTCGCGCGGCGCGCGGCCGGATTGCTGCGCATCGGCCAGCAGTTCGTCGCGCCTGCCGAAGCGGATGGCCTGGGTCGGGCAGACGCTGGCGCAGGCGGTGGTCACTTCCCCTTCCGCGCGGCGATCCACGCACAAATCGCATTTCACCGCATGATGGCCGGTGGCGTCGTAACCCATCGCACTGTACGGGCAGGCGATCACGCATTCGCCGCAGCCGGTGCAGCGCGATTCATCGACGCGCACGATGCCGGTCACCGGGTCTTTGGCGATGGCCTGGGGATTGACCGGACACGCGCGCAGGCACGCCGGCCGCTCGCAGTGCTGACAAGTCAGCGTCAGGAACGCGAGCCCGGCTTCCTCCAGCGCGCTGGCCCATACCACCTTGTTGCGGTATTCGCCGGGGCCGAGACGATGTTCCGTTTTGCACGCGGCTTCGCAGCTCTTGCAGCCGGTGCAACGCTCGAGATCGATCAGCAGCGCGACGCGCTCGCTCCTGGAATCCATCACTGCGCTCATCGCGTCACCATGTCTTTAGATGCCACCAGGTAATCGGCCCGCCGTCGGCCACATAACCGGCAAAAAAAGTCACGGTCATCACATGGATCACCACGCCCAGCACAAACAGCCAGGCCAGCGCCATATGCAATGGCCGCCACCATGCCTGCGGCGCCGACACCGCGCGCCGTGTACCGAGCAGCAGCGATTCCTCGCGCGCCAGTTTGCGATACGCCAGTGCCAGCCGGGGACTGCGGATGAAATGCGGCAGATTGACCGAAAACGTGCCCTCGGTCGCCTGCGGGTCGAGCCCGGCGAGCAGCCGGCGCTTGTCGGCGATCAGTGCGCGCAACCGCTCACGGGTTGCAGCATCGGGCACCGTGAACCCCGGCGCCTTCGCTGCGAATGTCGCCGCCATCCGCCGCGCACCGCGCACCCGCGCCCACACGCCCAGCACAGCCAGCGCGACCAGCGCCAGCAGCAGCAATGCCGGGGGGCGGCGCAGAAACCCGCCGGAATGAATCGCGATCAGCACCATGCCGGCCAGCGAACACACGATATGCGCATTGAACCAGCCGACGGGATTGGCGCTGCGGCCGCTGCGTTTGGCCAGCACGAAGGCCACCGGCACCAGCAACAACAGCACACCGCCCACCCCCGTCAGATACAGCGCCGGGCTGCCGGGCGTGCGCCACATCTCAGGCAGCGCACCACGCACGGCGAACCACAGGATGATCGCTACCGCGGCGCCGGCGGTCAGTTGCAGCAGTCGCGCATCCGGAAAATCGCGTCGTTGCACTTTTATTGTGGGGCTCAGGGAAGCTGATGATTGTAGCACCGGGCTGCCGGATATCCGGCAGGGAACGGTAGAATGTCATCCTGATATCAGCACAGAAGCATCACGGCACCCATATCATGATCTCCCTGACCATCAACGGCGAAACGCGCCCGTTCACTCACGCACTGACCTGCGCAGAACTGCTGGGCGAACTCGATCTGGCGGGAAAACGTGTAGCCATCGAACGCAACGGCGAAATCGTGCCGCGCAGCCGGCTGGACGCCTGCCAGCTGCAGGACGGCGACCGCCTGGAAATCGTCGTTGCCGTCGGCGGCGGCTGAACCACCACACTTGACCATGGCCATTGCAGCCGCACGCGGCGACATGCACACTCTGAAACAGACAACCCTGGATGCAACATCCGATGAAACCGCATGAAAATACCGATCCGCTGCTGATCGGCGGCACCGCTTATCAATCCCGCCTGCTGATCGGAACCGGCAAGTACAAGGACTTTGCCGAAACCCGTGCCGCAGTGGAAGCCAGCGGCGCGCAGATCGTCACCGTCGCCATCCGCCGCACCAACATCGGCCAGAATCCGGGCGAGCCCAGCCTGCTCGACGCCATTCCGCCGTCCAGATACACCCTGCTGCCCAATACGGCGGGTTGCTACAGCGCGGACGATGCGGTACGCACGCTGCGGCTGGCGCGGGAACTGCTCGACGGCCATGATCTGGTCAAGCTGGAGGTGCTGGGTGACCCGAAAACGCTCTATCCCAATGTCGTTGAAACCATCGCCGCGGCAAAAACGCTGGTGAAAGACGGTTTCAGGGTCATGGTGTACACCTCCGACGATCCCATCATTGCCAGACAACTGGAGGACATCGGCTGCGTAGCCATCATGCCGCTGGCATCCCTGATCGGCTCCGGCATGGGCATACTCAATCCGTGGAACCTGCAGATCATCATCGAAAACGCCAAGGTTCCGGTGGTGGTCGATGCCGGCGTGGGCACGGCTTCCGACGCCACCATTGCCATGGAACTCGGTTGCGACGCAGTGCTGATGAATACTGCAGTGGCCGCAGCCCATAATCCGGTGCTGATGGCTTCTGCAATGAAAAAAGCTGTTGAAGCCGGCCGCGAGGCGTACCGCGCGGGACGCATGCCGAAAAAACTCTACTCGGCCACGCCCAGCTCGCCGACCACCGGGCTCATCAGTAAGAGTTAAGCGGCAAGGCGTAAGCGGTAAGCGGCAAACCCGCCCCGCCGCCTGCCAGCCCGCAAACAATGCGGGCAATACCCCCTTTTTCCCGGCTTGGACTGCGGATGCGGCCGGGCACAATTCCCCGGAACTGCCTCTCCCACACCGGGGAACCGTCCCATGAACGCTCGCACCGCCGCCGAATCCGCATCCGCCGCACCACCGGCATCGCCCGCCGATGCACCCGATGCGCCCCTGCGCGCGATCAAGGAAGCGCTGGCGCGCACCCAGACTGAATATCGCATGCGCCTGGAAGCAGAGTCGCGCATCGAATGGGAGTCCCGCGGCCGGGAGCAGGCCGAAGCAAGACTGCAGGCGGAAATCAGGGCCCGCGACGCTGCGCAGGCGCGGATCGCTGCCGAAGAGCGCGCGGCCAGTGCCGCCGACACCCGCCAGATCACGGAGCAGGAGGCGCTCTCTTATGCCGAAGCACGCTGCGACGCCGAAGTCACGGCAGCGCTTGAAGCCGCGAAACGCCTGACCATCGAGGAAGAGCGCGCCGGTATCGCGCGGGAAAACCTGCGTCGCGAGCAGGAGGCCCGGCGCAGTGCCGCAACCAGAGCCGAACTGGAACAGGCTGCCCACCGTCGCGCCGGGGAAGATGCCCGGACCATCAGGGAATTACTGTCCGGACTGCGCAGCGCCGAAGCCGCGCGCGGCGCCGAGCATGCGCGCGCAGAAGCCATGGCGCGGGCGCGGCTGGCCGCAGAGACTGCTGCAGCGGCCGAAGCGCACACGCGGGCCGTTGCCGAAGCCCGCGCGGAAGAAGAAGCGCGCGCCCGCACCGAAGCGGAAATCCGGGCCCGGGAACTGGCGGACGACCGCGCACAGTCCGAGATGCGCCTGCGCACTCTCGCCGAAACACGCATTGCCGCCGAAGCCGCCGGCGCGGCCGAGACCGAAGCACGAACCAAGGCCGAGCAGGCGGCACTGGCTGAAGCGCAGGCGCGGACCGCGGCAGAAGCCCGCGCCCGCGCAGCAGCAGAGGCCCGTTCACGGGTGGAGCAGGAACTCGCTGCAACGGCGCACGCCAAGGCCGAAGAAGAACGCCTGTGCGCGGCCGAAACCGCGGCGCGGGCCAGGCTGCTTGAACGCGAAACCGCTGAAATCGCGGCACGGCGCAAAGCCCAGCAGATGGAGCAGGACGCGATTGCCGGACGCCTTGCCGCCGAGGAAGGGTTCCGCAAGATCGCAAGCGAGCGCGCCAATGCCGAACTTGCCGCGCTCGAGCAATCGGACGCGCGCGTACGCGCCGAGAGCCGCGCCATGCAGGCCGCACGATCCCGCGCAGAAACTGACGCAACCGCCACCGCGGCGGCCGAAGCGCGGGCTGCGGCCGAGCGTGAAGCCATCCGGCTCGCCGAAGCGCAGGCCGAACTGGACCGGCTGACCACGGAAGTGACGGCTTCCCGCAATCTTGCTGCCGGGCAGGCCGTGCGCACCGCCGAGGCGCGGCTGAGTGCGGAAGCGAAAGCCCGCGCGGAAGCGGAAGCCCGTGCTGCAATGGAGCTTGAATGCGAACGTGCCGTGCAGGCACAGATTCATGCCGATCACCTCGCGCAACAGGCAGCTCTCGCCCGCCAGCAGGCGGCGGTCGCCGCAGAAGAAGAGGCGCAGTTGCGCGCCATCGAGGAACACCGGCTCGCGCGGGCCACCGAAGAACTCGTCATTACCGAACGCGAGTTGCATGCACATACCGCAGCGCGGCGCGAAGCCGAGGAACAGGTGCTGCAGGAAACCAGGCGGCGTACCGCATTGGAATCCGCCGCGCGTGCCGCAGCCGAAGCCCGCGACCTGGCCGAAAAAGCCGCGCAACAGGCGGCGCAGGAACGCATTGCAAGTGAACTGCAAGCGCGCGCCGAAGCCGAGCGGCGTACCGGAGCCGAAGCCGGTCGTCGCGCCGCAGCGCAGGCGCGCGCCGAGGCCGAGCGCACCGCACGCGAACAGCTGGCGGCGGAAGCCCGACAGGATGCCGCCGCCGAACAGGCTGCGCGCGAACACGCCCGGAACCTTGCAGAGAGCGCCGCCGCACTGGCGCAGCGCGAACACGCCGAGCGCAGCGCGGCAGACATCGCCGCAGCGCGGGTGCGCGCAGAGAATGCCGCACGCACCGCCGCCGCAGAACGCGCCGCCGCCGAACAGGCGCTGGCGGCGCAATGCGCGGAAGCCGCTGCTGCCCACGACGCGGCCGGCAAAGCGGCGGCCGAACGGAAATCACGGGAGCAGCGTGCGCGTGCCGCGTCACTGGCGCGCCGCTATGCGGAACAGTCTCTGGCACAAGCCCATTTGCGCCTCGCCGCCGCCGACATCGCGGCAGCGACTGCCGCGCGCCGCCGCGAAGCCGCCGTCGCAGCGCAGGCGCAACTTGCCGAGCAGGCGCGAGCCGCTGAAGAACACGCGGCCGACGCAACCGCCGCATCGGCTGCGCTGGCGGAAAAGGAGACGGCGGCAGCGGAAGCACGCCGCACGGCCCAGGCCTCACGCCTGGCTGCGGAACGCACCGCGCTCGCCGCACTGCGTGACCGCGCCGCCGCCGATGAGCGTCGCGCCGCGGCCGCGGCCGCGCTCGCTGCCGCGGCCCGCGCACGACAGGCCGCGCTGGAAGAAGAAATTTCTCTCACTGAAGCGCTGTCCAGGGAAGCCTCTGCCGCCGCGGATGCGATCGCCCAGGCGAACGCCGCGCGTCATGCCCAAATGCAGGCGGCCCGCGAGAGAACCGCACTGACCTCGGTGTGTGCGCAGACCGAACAACGCGCCGCCGCCATGGCCGACGAACGTCTTCAGGCGGAACGCGCAGCCATTGCCGCCGCCTGTACCCGGGCCGACGCGGAAGCTGCTGCAGCGGACGCGGCGCAGCGCCGCGCACTTGCAGAACGCGATGCGACAGACCGTTTGCATGCCGCCGCCGCCCGCGACCACACCCGTGTCACCGAGTTGCGCAGCATGCACCGCGCCGCACGCCTGCGCCGCGCATTGCGTCACCCGGCGTCGCGCTGGGCAGTGGCTGCCGCCTTTGCGGTCTGCGCCGTACTCGCCGGCCGGCAGATGGAAGATCTGCCGCTCACCGCCGCCATGCAGGCACCCGTGCCGCTGCACATCGCCGTCTATCCGCCCCGCCCTGAGGAAGGTCTGATACTGAAACTGGCCGCAACACTCGACAGCCGGGAGTTCGCACACGACATCGTTACGCTGCGCTAGGGTCTGCTGATCCGCTCATGGCCATTTCCGCTACACTCGGCGGGAATGACTGCTCCGCATGATCGATCCATCCGCAGCTACGTGCTGCGCCAGGGCCGCGTCTCGAACGCGCAGCGCCGGGCGCACGATACGCTGCTGCCGCGCTACGGCCTCGCCTTTCAGGAAAAAACCATCGATCCTGACGCCGCTTTTGGCCGGCAGGCGCCGCTCATCCTTGAAATCGGCTGCGGCATGGGCGAAACCACGGCGGCCGTCGCCGCCGCAAATCCCGGCAATGATTACCTCGGCATCGAAGTGCATACGC
>CAZAOZ010000019.1:0-56842 GCA_964486865.1 uncultured Bordetella sp. | reverse complement strand
ACCGCGACGACGTGCCGCTGTTCTCGCGCTTCCAGATCGAGCACCAGATCGAGTCCGCGTTCTCGCGTTCGGTGAATCTGCCCTCAGGCGGCGCCATTGTCATCGACCATACCGAGGCACTGGTTTCCATCGACGTCAACTCCGCGCGTTCGACCCGTGGCGCCGACATCGAAGAAACCGCCTTCCGCACCAACCTTGAAGCTGCCGATGAGGCTGCCCGCCAGTTGCGGTTGCGCGACCTGGGTGGTCTGGTGGTCATCGACTTCATCGACATGGAGTCGCAGCGCAACCAGCGCGAAGTCGAAAACCGCCTGCGCGAGGCGCTGAAATACGACCGCGCCCGCGTGCAAACCGGAAAAATCTCCCGCTTCGGCCTGATGGAACTGTCGCGCCAGCGGCTGCGTCCTTCGCTCGGCGAATCGAGCCACAGTCCCTGCCCGCGCTGCCATGGCACCGGCCACATCCGCGGCACTGAATCCACCGCGCTGCATATCCTGCGCATCATTCAGGAAGAGTCGATGAAGGACAACACCGCCGCCGTGCATGCGCAGGTGCCGGTGGATGTCTCGACCTTCCTGCTCAACGAAAAACGCGTCGATCTGCAATTGCTGGAAGCGCGGCATCGCGTCAATGTGATGCTGATTCCCAATATTCATCTGCAGACGCCAAACTACACCATCACCCGGCTGCGTCACGACGATCTGAATCAGGGCGAAGCGCTGAAACCCAGTTACGAAATGGTGCAGTTGCCCAGCGAAGAGGACAAAACCGGCGCCGAAACCGAATCCGCCGCACCCAAGCTGGAAGCAGCCGTCAAGGGCATTACCCCCATGCAACCGGCGCCGATGCCCGCGCCTGCTGCCACGCCCGCACCCGCACCTGTACCGGTTGCTGCAGCAGCAGCGCCTGCAGCAAACGACGGCATCATCGGCAAGATCATGGGCTGGTTCCGCCGCAAGCCTGCGGCTGAATCAGTCGCAGCATCGGCAACCGCGGAATCCGCGCGCAATACCCAGCGTCAGGAAGGGCGCGGCGCGAGCACCGCGCGCAACGGTAATCGCCCGCAGCGCGGTGAGCGCCCGGAGCGTGGCGAACGCAGTGAACGTGGTGAGCGTCATGGCCGCGGCGGTCGTGGCGGTCGCGGCGAACGCGACGGCAGTCCGCGCACCGGTGAAGACCGGCAACGTGGCGGCCGTCAAGGCCGCGGTCCGCGCGAAGACCGTCCACAGGGGCCGCGTGAGCAGCAACGCTCCTCCGCGCCGGATGCGCCGCAGGTTGATGCCGCCGTCGCTGCACAGGCAGCCCCGGTGATGCCTGCCGCCACTGAACAGCAGGGCGAAGGCGGCAGTCGCCGCCGTCGCGGCCGTCGCGGCGGCGCAGATCGCGGCGAACGCAGCGGCAACGAGCAACAATCGCAGGAACCACGCCAGAGCCAGCCACGCACTGAGCGTGGTGATCGTGGCGACCGCGTCTGGTATCCGCGCACACCCTTCGTACCGCAGCCCAACGACCGCAATGCCGTACCCGGTCCCAACGCCGAAGTGCAAACCGAAGAAGTGGTACGCGAGTCCGTGCAATCGGCCGCCCCGCTGACTCCGCCGCCAGCGCCGTACGTGCCGTCGCCGGAACCGGTAATCGCCGCTGCGCCGATGGCAGAAACAGCAGCGCCTGAAGCCGCACCGGTATCCAAAGCACCGGAGACAGTCTTCACCCCTGCACCGGAGCCGGCAGCCGTTGCCGCCGCACCTGCTGTAGTGACTGAACCGCCTCGCGTCGCAGTCGCGCCGTCGGCACCCGCACAACCTGTGGTTGCGCCCGTTGCGCTGAAACTGGAGTGGCCCCCGGATCTGCAGCAGGTCGAGACCAGCAAGGAGCGCGCTGCTGCTGCGCTGGCAGCCGACGACGGCGCGCCGAAACGCGTCAAGCGCGTGCGCCCGCCGGTGGAATCCACTGTCAGCGAACCGCTGCAGCAGGTGGAAACGCGGAATTAAGTAGCGGGATTTGCACCACCTGAGGCATACACCAGATTGAAGGGTTTAATGTAGCTTTTTGTTTTTATTATATTTATCAGTAACGGCGCAGAGCACCTGCGCCGTTTTTTTTGCCGCCGAATATTCAGCGGCAGACACTTGCCGGGCACAGGCTTATATGAACATGAGTTTGGTGCCGGCGATGAGCAAGACTGCTGCCAGAAAGCGCTTGATGAGCCGGGAATCGAATTTGCGGCTGCCCAGATGTGAGCCGATCAGGCCGCCGATGCCTGCGGTCAGCAGCAGCGGCAGCAGAAACGATGGCAATGCCTGTGTACTCGACCAGTTGCCCAAAAGCCCGGCCATGGAATTGAGCAATATGAACAATGCTGAAACAGCCGCTGCCCGCTTTGCAGCAGCCCAGCCCATGAACAACAGCAGGGGCGTGAGAAAAATGCCGCCACCGGTGCCGGTAAGACCTGCAAGCAGGCCGATAGCCGCTCCAGCGCCTGACGCGAACAGCAACGGCGGCGCGGTGATCGGCCGCTCGCCTTTGGGCTCGAACAGCAGCCGGGCCGCGGACAGCAGCAGTGCCAGCCCGACGAGGACATTGAACCAGTACGTGGGCAGCGCAATGTACCCGCCGACAAAAGCAAACGGCACTGCCGGCAATGCAAACGGCCAGAACAAACGCCAGGTGAAGTGCCCTGCCCTGGAGAATTGCCAAACAGCAATTGAAGCGACCAGGATATTGAGTGCGAGTGCGCTGGGCTTGATGACTGCAGGCGCCAGACTCAGCAGCGACATGACGGCGATGTAGCCGGATGCGCCGGCATGACCCACAGTCGAATACAGTACGGCGATGACAAAAACGCCGGCCAACAACAGAAGCAGTGATTCAACCGGCATGATTTGCAATGACTGTATCTTGAGTAATTTTTTTATTGATATTCCAGGCGTCTTGCGGTTACGTCTTCCAGCGCTCCGCCGCCCGGTCATCCGTCACCCGGGCATCCACCCAGCGCCCGCCTTGCGGCGTGATTTCCTTTTTCCAAAATGGCGCCTGGGTCTTCAGGTAATCCATGATGAATTCGCAGGCGGCGAAAGCATCGCCGCGGTGTGCGCTGGCGACGATGACCAACACGATCTGATCGGTGGGCTTCAAGGTACCGACGCGGTGGATTACCAGCGCATCGAGCACCTGCCACCGGCCGCGCGCCTGTTCGACGATGGCGGCAATGGATTTTTCGGTCATGCCGGGGTAATGCTCCAGCATCATCGTTGCCACGGCATCGCCGTCATTGACGTCGCGCACCACGCCGACAAAACTGGCGATGGCGCCGATCTTCGGATTGCCAAGGCGCATCGCGGCAATCTCGGTGCTGATGTCGAAATCTTCCTGCTGCACCCTGACGCTCATCGTCGCCCTCCTATCCGCCGGTGACCGGCGGAAAGAATGCTACTTCGTCGCCGTCGGCAACCGGGGCATCTGCCGCGGCCACGATTTGATTGACTGCAGCGCGCAGGTTGCGGTCCTCCGCCATTTCGACGGCCCAAGCGCCGCCGCGCTGTGCGAGATGAGCGCGCAGCGCACTTAATGTCCGGACTGTCGGCGGCAGCGCCAGTTGCTCGTTGCCGGCGCCCAGCGCTTCGCGCAATCGCGCGAAATACAGCAGCGTGATCATGCGCTGCTCCTCATTGCAATCCCACATGCTTCAGTATGAATGCGGCAATCTGCTCCGGCGCGTTCAGATCGAATTGCGGCAACTGCGTATGCACTTTCGCATCACTGGCCACCGCAACGATGTTGTCGTCATGCGGATGGATCAGGGATTCACCGGTAACCGATCGGTACACTTCCAGTTTGGCGATGCGCTCATGTTTGAAGCCCTCGACCAGCAGCAGGTCGCAGGGCGACAGGCGCTCGATCTGCTCGGTCAGGCCCGGTTCCGGCGCGCCGCGCAGTTCATGCATCAGCGCCCAGCGCCGCGACGAAGTGACCAATACCTCGGTGCAGCCGGCGTGGCGGTGGCGGTAAGAATCCTTGCCAGACTGATCGACGTCGAAAGTATGGTGCGCATGCTTGATCAGCGACACCTTCAGATTGCGCTGCACGAACAGCGGAACCAGCTTTTCAATCAGCGTGGTCTTGCCGCTGCCGGAATAACCGGCAAAGCCGAAAATTTTCATGGGAATCGGATTTTCACGGGAATCGGTTGATGAGCGATATTATCAGCGCAGTGCCCTGTCAATGACGGGACGGCAAAATATATTAATAAAAACAACAAGTTATAACATGCTTTCAGGGGGTGCCCAACGGCAGGCAAACACGGCGCGTGCCTGCGGTGTCCAGCGCCACTGCGGTCACCATGACCGGAACGCCATACAGTTGCTGCAGTTTTTCCGCAGTCATCACCTCTGCCGCCGCGCCGCAGGCCGTCAACCCGCCCTGATGCAGCATCGCCACGCGATCCGCGCACAGGAACGCGTGATCCGGATCATGGGTTGATAACAGTACGCCGATACCCTCGCCGGCCAGCGCGCGGATGCGCTCCAGCACGCGCACCTGATTGCCGAAATCGAGATTGGCGGTCGGCTCGTCCATGATCACCATGCGCGCGTCCTGCGCCAGCGCGCGCGCAATCAGCGCCAGCTGGCGCTCGCCGCCGGAGATCTGCGTATAGACAGCGTCGGCCAGATGCGCGATGCCCATGCGGCGGATGGCATCCAGCGCGGCGGCATGGTCGCGCGCCGACGGCGCAGAAAACAAACCCAGATGCGCAGTGCGCCCCATCAGCACGATTTCGCGCACCGTGTACGGAAAAAATGCGCCATGCACCTGCGGCACATAACTGATCTGCCGTGCAATCTCGTCGCGTGCCAGGGTGCGCGCATCATGACCGTCGATCAGGACATTGCCTGCCTGCGGCGGCAGCAGGCCAAGTAAGGTCTTGAACAGCGTGGTTTTGCCGCTGCCGTTGGGACCGAGCAGACACAGCACTTCGCCCGCGTTCAGTTCCAGCGTAACGCCGCTACCGACGCGGCGCGTGCCGTAGCCGAAGGCCAGATTGTCCGCAGAGAGCCTCATTGCCATCCTCGCCGCGCAGTGACCAGTTGCCACAGGAACAGCGGCGTGCCGACAAAGGCCGTCAGCACACCCAGCGGAATTTCAATGTCGGCGATGGTCCGCGCCAGCGTATCAACGGCAACCAGAAAACCGGCGCCGAGCAGCACCGACACCGGCAGCAACCGGGAGAAATCCGGTCCTGCCAGCAGCCGCGCAAAATGCGGAATCACCAATCCGATCCAGCCGACGACCCCGGAGATGGCCACTGCCGCTGAAGTCATCAGCGTCGCGCCGGCAATGACCGCGAAGCGGATGCGCCCGGTAGGCACGCCCAACGCCCGCGCCTCCTCGTCGTCCAGCGACAGCACATTGATGCGCCACCGGAGCAGCCACAGCGGCAGCAGACCCGCCAGCATCAGCGGCGCGGCGATCCACAGGTCGCGGGCGTCCGTCGAGGCCAGACTGCCCAGCAGCCAGAAGGTGATTGCCGGCAACTGATTGTAGGGGTCGGCGAGATATTTCATCAGTGCCACGCAGGCGCCCAGCAGCGAACCCAGCACCACGCCGGCCAGCACCAGCACCAGCAGCGGGTCATGGCCGCGCACGGTCTTTGCCACAAGGTAAACCATGCCGACGGCAGCCAGGCCGCCGGCAAAAGCCATGGACTGCATGGCGACTGCGCCCAGCGACAGGAATATGCCCAGCACCGCCCCCACCGCAGCGCCTGCCGATACGCCGAGAATATCGGGCGACACCAGCGGATTGCGGAACAGGCTTTGATAGGCCGCGCCCGCCGCAGCCAGCGCCGCGCCGACCAGCAGCGCGGCAATCACCCGCGGCCCGCGGATCTGCAGCACCACGGTATCCAGAGTTGCATCCAACCCGTGCGGCGCGCCGCCCGCCCATGTCCACACCACGCGCAACAGATCGGCAAAAGCGACCGGATAACGACCGACGGAAAACGCGATTGCCACGATGCCGGTCAGGCCGAGCAGCGCTGCGGCAATGAGCAGGACAGTCTTGCGGTTTTCCGATATTTCCTGTGTGCTCAAATCAAAAATCCCTGATGCCGGAACGTGCGCCCGTCTAGCGCTTCGCGTTCGGGAAAAACAGCTGGTCGGCGCCGATGCTGTAATCAGCAATCGTTTTCTGGCCTTCCGGCGAAATGACCCAGTCGATGAAGAACTGTCCCATGTCCTTTTTCACATGCGCGTGTTTCGCGGGGTTGACCAGCATGATGCCGTACTGATTGAACAGCCGTTGGTCGCCCTCGACGACGATGACCAGGTCCGCGCGGTTCCTGAACGACAGCCAGGTACCGCGATCGGTAAACACGTAGGCATTCATGCCGGCCGCGGTATTCAGCGTCGGTCCCATGCCGGAACCGGTTTCACGGTACCAACTGCCCTTGCCGCTCGCCGGATCAATGCCGGCCATCTGCCATAGCCTCAGTTCGGCCGCGTGCGTGCCGCTCTTGTCGCCGCGCGATGCAAACAGCGCCCTGGCCCCGAAAATTTTCCGGTAAGCGGCCACGATGTCCTGGCTGCCGGCGATTTTCGCCGGATCGCTTTTGGGTCCTGCCAGCACGAAGTCGTTGTACATGACCTCGAAACGCTGCACGCCGAAACCGTCGGCGACGAATTTTTCCTCGGCAACCCTGTCATGTACGAACACCACGTCGGCGTCGCCGCGGCGGCCCATGTCCAGCGCCTGGCCGGTGCCCTGTGCCACCACGCGCACCTGAATGCCGATTTTTTTCTCGAACACCGGCAGCAGGTGCCTGAACAACCCGGACTGCTCGGTGGATGTGGTCGATGCCACGGTGATGAATTTCTGCTGTGCGATGGCCGCCGGCCCCTGCAGCAGTCCCGACAGCGCCCACGCCAGAAACACTCCACGCATCACCGGCTTTCCCGTTACTGCCACGGCAGCTCTCCTTTGATGAAAGCGGCTGCCTCGATGGAAGACGGCTCCTTGAAAAACCGGTCAATCGGCGTGTGCTCCATCAGCCGGCCGTTGCTCATGAACAGGATCTCGTCGCCCAGCCGCCGCGCCTGGCCGAGATTGTGCGTGGTCATGATGATTTTGGTGCCGGAAGCATGGATGGCGTTGATGATGCCCTCGATCTCCTGCGTCGCTGCCGGGTCAAGATTGGCCGTCGGTTCGTCGAGAAACAGCACATCCGGCCCCAGCGCCCATGCCCGTGCCAGCGCGAGTTTCTGCTGCTCGCCGCCGGACAAGATGCGCGCGGGTCGTGCCGCGTGCTGCGCAAGCCCGACGACTTCCAGCACGTCCATGGCCCGCAGTTCGCATTCGCTGCGCGATTTTCCGGCAAGCTTCAGGCCGTAGACCACGTTGGCCAGTGCCGAGCGGCGCAGCATGACCGGGCGCTGGAACACCATGGCCTGGCGCCGGCGCACATCAACGCTTTTTGCGCCATTCATGGCGCCATGCCAGACGATGCGGCCGGCAGTCGGCATCAGCAAACCATGACACAACCTCATTAGCACGCTTTTGCCGGCACCGTTGGGACCGAGAATGATCGTGCGCGGCCCGGCCTCAATGCGCGCCGAGAGATCATTGATGATCGCGGTGCCATCTGCGGCAAACGATACGGTATTGAGCTCCAGCGGCAGCATGGTCAGCCGTACTTCCGCAGCGCCGCTTCGCGGATCATCGCGGCCAGCGCGTTGAGCAGCACCACCAGCGCGATCAGCACGATGCCCAGCCCCAGCGCCAGCGGCAGATCGCCCTTGCTGGTTTCCAGCGCGATGGCCGTGGTCATCACCCGCGTCACGCCGTCGATATTGCCGCCGACGATCATCACTGCACCGACTTCGGCTGCGGCGCGGCCGAAACCGGCGAGCACGATGGTCAGCAGCGAGAACCGCGTATCCCAGATCAGGGTCATCGCCGCGGTCAGCCGCCGCGCGCCCAGCGAATGCAACTGCTCGGCGTATTCACGCCAGGCATCTTCAATGGTCTGCCGCGACAGCGCGGCAATGATCGGCACGATCAGCACGGCCTGCGCAATAATCATGGCCTGCGGCGTGAACAGGATGCCCAGGCTGCCCAGCGGTCCGGCGCGTGACAGCAACAGGTAAACCAGCAGGCCCACCACCACCGGCGGCAGGCCCATCAACGCATTGAGCAGTACGATCAGGGCCTGGCGACCGGGGAAACGTTCGACAGCAATCGCCGCGCCCAGCGGCAGGCCGATCAGCGCGGCAATCACCACGGCGGTCAGGCTGACCTGCAGGCTCAGTCCGACGATTTGCGCCAATTCGGTATCGAACCCGGCGATCAGCCGCCAGGCCGCGCCGAATGCGTCTCCCAGATCATTCATACAGGATTTGCAGTATTTTGAAGTTGCTGATTATCACCGATCTCACGCGCAAGCGGCGCATCGGCCCGGTGGCCGGTCGCGGAAATACCTGAATAGCGCAATTGCCTGCCTGCTAAAATCACGCCATCCCGTAATCTGCAGTCGAGGACAGTCCATGAGCACTGCCAAACCGACGTCACACGAACCGTCGTTGCGCGACTTATCCTGCGCCGACGATTACGATCCGAATTCCATGCCCGTGCCCAAGGCGCGGGAAGTCATATCGAAATTCCTCGCCCCCATCACTACCATCGAACGCGTCGCGGTGCGTGCGGCACTGGGCCGGGTGCTGGCAACAGATGTCATCTCCCCTGTCGATGTGCCGTCGCACGACAATTCGGCGATGGACGGTTATGCCGTGCGCCATGCCGATCTGAAAAGCAACGGCAAAGTCACTCTGAAACTCGCTGGCAGTTCCTTCGCCGGAGCGCCGTTCAAAGGCACCGTCGGCGTCGGCCAGTGCGTGCGCATCATGACCGGCGGCGTGGTGCCGCAGGGGGCGGACACCATCGTCATGCAGGAGCATGTCGAAGCCAGGGATTCCGACATCATCATCGGCGCCGGTCATCGCCAGGGCCAGAATCTGCGCCGCGCCGGTGAAGATCTGCAGCGCGGCCAGCCGGCACTGCGCCGCGGCCAGCCGCTGCGCCCCGCGGAAATCGGCCTGATCGCCTCGCTGGGCATCGCCGAAGTCTCGGTGTTCCGCAGGCTCCGTGTGGCATTTTTCTCCACCGGCGATGAACTGGTCTCCGTGGGCCTGCCGCTCGGTGAGGGCCAGATTTACGACAGCAACCGCTACACCATCTACGGCATGCTGACCCGGCTGGGCTGCGAAGTCATCGACATGGGTGTGGTGCGCGATGATCCGCAGTTGCTGGAGACGGCTTTCCGTGAAGCGGCAGGCATCGCTGACGTGGTGATCACCAGCGGCGGCGTGTCGGTGGGTGAAGCCGATTTTGTCAAAGTGCTGCTGAACAAGCTGGGCGAGGTGGTGTTCTGGAAAATCGCCATGAAACCGGGCCGCCCCCTGGCTTACGGCAAAATCGGCAACGCCCATTTCTTCGGGCTGCCGGGCAACCCGGTGTCGGTCATGGTGACGTTCTACCAGTTCGTGCGCGATGCGCTGCTGAAACTGTCGGGGCGTGATCCGATAGAGCCTGTGCCCACGTTCAAGGTGCCCTGCACCTCCGCGCTGAAAAAAACGCCGGGGCGCACCGAATTCCAGCGCGCCATCCTGTCGCGCGACAGCGCCGGCAATCTGAGCGTGCGCGTCACCGGCGAGCAGGGTTCCGGCATCCTGCGTTCGATGGCGGAGGCCAACTGCTTCATCATCCTGCCCACCGAGCAAGGCAACGTCACGCCGGGCATGCTGGTCGAGGTGCAGGTCATGGAGGGCGTTATTTGAGGTGATGGGGTGATGGGTGATGGGTGATGGGTGATGAGTGATGAGCAAAAACCAGGACTGCACGACTGGACTCCTCACCCATAACCCATCACCCATAACTCATAACAAATCCTTCAAGAATGAGCTCCATGAATAGCAATAACAATCCGCTTCGCTGGGGAGTCGTCGGCCTGGGCTGGGTCGCCACGGATTTCGTGGCGCCGGGCATCGTCAAAAGCCCGGATTCACAACTCGTTGCCTGTCTCGGCAGCACGCCGGAAAAAACACGCGCGTTCTCTGAAAAATTCGGTGTCGCGAATGCGCATGGTGATCTCGCCGGACTGGTCAACGATCCCGGCGTTGACGCCATTTACATTGCGCTGCCCAACACCATGCACCATGAAGCCGTGCTGGCCGCCGCGCGCGCCGGCAAGCACATCCTGTGCGAGAAACCGTTTGCGATGCACGTCGATCATGCCCGCGAAATGGCTGCCGCCTGCCGCGAAGCCGGTGTCGTGCTGCGCATTGCGCACCAGATCCGCCTCGACGCCGCGGTAACCCGCGTCCGTGAAATCGTGCAATCGGGTCGTCTGGGACGGCTCGCCGAAATTTCTCTGGAGCGGGCGTCCGCGGTGGGTACGCGCACATCCTGGCGCCAGGATTTTGCGCAAAGCGGCGTCATGTTCGACGTCGGCGTGCATCTGCTCGACCTGATCCAGTATGTCAGCGGCCAGCGCTTTGTCGAAGTGGCGGCGTTCACGCATCCCGACCGTCGGCAAAAACTGCCTGACGACACCATGACCGTGCTCGGCCGGCTCGATGGCGACTGCCATGCGCTGGCGAAAGCCACCCGCGAAGTCGGCAGTGCCGAAAATAATCTGATTATCGAAGGCAGCAAAGCCACGCTGATCACGTCAGCGCTGCGCTTTACCAAAGAGCATGTCATCCATATCCGCGACGCAACGGGCACAGTGGAAGAAAAATTTCCGGCCAGTTCCAACTATGAGTTGCAAATCCGCGCATTTGAATCGGATGTGCGCGGCCAGCGCAGCCTGCTGCCCGACGGCGACGAAGGCCATTACATGGTGGCGGTAACCGACGCCGTGCTGCAATCCATCGACCAGCGGCGCATCGTCAGCGTGGTGCCCTGATTTTTGCGCCGGACTTGCCTGCGACAACCCGTCACCGCACAATCACCCATCATTAAAAAAACTCAGTGAGGAGATCCATGAAACACGCCGCAATCGCCGTCACCGCCGGACTGCTGGCCCTGTCTGCCCTGCCGGCATGGAGCCAGACCGGTCCCTACCCCAACAAACTGATACGCATCATCAATCCGCTGGCCGCCGGCGGCAATGTGGACATTGTGGCGCGCGGCGTCGCGGAACAGATGAGCAAACTGCTGGAGCAGCAGGTATTGGTGGAGAATCGTCCGGGCGCGAGCGCCCTGGTCGGCACCCGCTACGTAAAATCACAGCCTGCGGACGGTTATACCTTGCTGGCCATTGCCAATACCTTTGCGCGGGTGCCGGCCATAGTCCAGGATGCCGGTTACGATCCACTGAAGGATTTCATCGGCGTCTCGCAGACTTGCGACATCCCGATGGTGCTGGTCGTCAATCCGTCCTTGCCGGTGAAAACCCTGAAGGAGTTCATATCGCTGGCAAAAAAACGGCCGGGAGAACTGACTTACGGCTCCTCGGGCAACGGCGCCACGGGACATATCGCCGCGGAAATGCTCAGCCAGCACGCCGGCATCAAATTGATGCATATCCCGTACAAGGGTAACGCCCCCGCAACGACTGATCTGGTCGGCGGCCACATCATGCTGATGTTTGATCAGGTCAGCACATCGGCGGGTTATATCAAGTCCGGACGCCTGCGCGCGCTGGGCGTGACCAGCAAAAAGCGCTCGCCGCTGTTTCCTGAACTGCCGACTATCGATGAATCCGGCATCAAGGGTTTCGAAGACACCACGTTCAATGGCCTGGTCGCACCCGCGGGAACACCACGGCCCGTCCTCGACAAGCTGCGGGACGCAGTGGCCAGGGCCGTTGCCGTGCCCGCCCTGCAAAATCGCTTCGATGGCCTCGGCATCCCGCTGGTTGCCAGCGCCTCACCGGATGATTTCAATGCCTATATACGCCGGCATGTGGAAGATTTTGCCAAGCTGGCAAAGACCGCCGGCATCAAAGCCAACTAACCGGTTTTCCCTGTTCATAAAAAATCCCGGCGCGCCGGGATTTTTTTCGTGCAGCAGCCGATCCGTCAGGCGGTCATCACCGATGAGCCCCGGGTCTTGCCGGCTTCCAGATCGGCGTGCGCCCTGGCTGCATCCCCAAGCTTGTAGCGCTGGCCGACATGTACTTTCACTGCGCCCTTGCGTACCATCCCGAACACGGCATTGGCGGACATCACCAGATCATCGCGTTTGGCAATGTAGGTCGCCAGCGTCGGACGGGTGAAGTACAGCGAGCCCATTTTCTGCAGCGTCGCAGCCTCAACAGGAGGCGGCGCGCCGGTAGTGCTGCCGAAGCATACAAAATAGCCGCGCGGCGCCAGCGACTTGAGCGAGGCATCGAACGACTCCCTGCCCACCGAGTCATACACCACGGGCACGCCGGCGCCGCCGGTAATCTCCTTGACCCGTGCAGCAATGTCTTCGCTTTTGCGGTCGATCACATGCGCGTAACCATGCGCTTTGGCCAGTGCGCATTTTTCAGGACCGCCGGCCACGCCGATCATGGTCGCGCCCAGCGCCTTGCCCCATTGCCCGGCAACCAGCCCCACGCCGCCGGCAGCGGCGTGAAACAACACGAACTCGCCTTGCTTGACCGGGTAGCACCGCTGCAGCAGATATTCGACGGTCATGCCTTTCATCAGAATGGCCGCGGCCTGCTCTTCCGAAATGTCGTCCGGCAGCTTTACCAGCCGGTCCGCCGGCATCAGCCGTAAATCCGCATAACTGCCGGGCGCGCTGCCGCCATAGGCTGCGCGGTCGCCTTTGGCAAATCCCGTCACACCGGATCCGACGGCTTCGACCACGCCCGCGCCTTCACAGCCGATGCCGCTGGGCATGGCTAACGGATACTGGCCGCCGCGCAAATAAACGTCCATGAAATTAAGGCCGATGGCCGTCTGGCGCAGCAGCACCTCCCCCGCGCCCGGCGCGGCAACCTCGACGCTTTGCAGGCGCATGACATCAGGCGCGCCCTGTTTTTCAATACGGATGGCATTGGCTTTCATGTGACGGATTCTCCCTGTAAATGCAGCGCAGTCCGGGTGCCGGCTGCGTTACGAGGCAGCGACATTACCAACTAGTCGCGGTCACGACAAGCTGCTCCGGCGGCATTGCGGCAGCACTGTTGACAGGCTTGCCGGGTTTACCGATGATGCAGGCTCCCGCGCAGGCGCCGCACACAAGAGCAATCAAGAACAACAGCCGCGGTCACGCACGGACCCATTGACCAGGAGGGGTTTACATGAAGCTGATTCGCCGCAGCACCATTATTGCATCCGCCGTTGCACTGATCGGCGCGCTGACTGCGCCCGTTGCACAGTCTGAAGACATCAAGCTGCGCATCGCCTCCGGCCATCCGGCGGCGAACACCTACGTCAACCTGATGCAGAATTTCTTTGTGCCCGAAGTCACCAAGCGTGTAGCTGCGCGCACCAAGCACAAGGTGGAGTTCATCGAAGGCTACGGCGGCGCCATGGTGAAAACGGCCGACACGCTGGAAGGCGTGCAGTCCGGCATCATCGACATCGGCGGTTATTGCTTCTGCTTTGAACCCTCCAACCTGCCGCTGCACGCCTTCCAGGTGATGCTGCCTTTCGGCACCATGGATCCGGAAACCAGTGTCAAACTCGCCCGCGCCGTGTACGACAAGGTGCCGTACCTGAGCAAGGTGTTCGAGGACAAATTCAAACAGAAACTGCTGGCGCTGATCGCCGACAACGGTTACAACCTCGGCACATCATTCGACTGGCAAACAGTCGCCGACCTCAAGGGCCGCAAGCTCGCCGGCGCCGGTCTTAACCTGAAATGGCTGGAATTTGCCGGCGCCACCCCGGTGCAGTCGTCACTGCCGGAGGCCTACACGGCCATGCAAACCGGCGTGTACAACGGCTGGATCATGTTCCCCTCGGGCTGGGTCAACTTCAAGCTGTATGAAGTCGGCAAGTTCTACACCGAGGTCGGTTTCGGCTCGATCACCTGGCATGGCCTGACCATCAACCAGGCACGTTTCAGCAAACTGCCGAAAGAAGTGCAGGACATCCTGGTCGAAGTCGCCCGCGAATATGAGATCAGGACCGGCACCGTCAACAAGGAAAACTATCCGAAACAGCTCGATCAGTTGAAAAGCTTCGGCACTACCGTCAAATCGGTGCCGGCATCGGTGAAGCTCGACTGGGCGAATTCGCTGAAGGGCTGGCCGCAGGAAAAAGCTGCCGAGCTCGACAAGCAGGGGCTGCCGGCAAGCCAGGTGCTGAAACTCGCACTGGAAGAAGCAGAAAAGCTCGGCCACAAGTGGCCGGTGCGCTATCAGGTCAAGTAATTTTTCCGGAACCATGACGGGAAGCGGCGGGCCTATGCCCGCCGCCTCTTGTACGCACCAATGATTACCAAACTCAATGATTGGGTTGCGCGCGCGTTGCTCGCTGTCGCGGCAATCCTGGCGTTCCTGATCTGTTTTCTGGTATGCGCCGACGTCATCGGCCGGGTCGTCTTTAACAGCCCGGTCAGGGGCACGCCGGAGATGGTGTCGTTTTCCATAGTCATCATCTGTTTTCTGCAGGCGCCCTTCGCCATTCGTTCCGGCGGCATGATCTGGGTCGATGCAGTGACCTCGCATCTGCCGCTGCTTGTACAACGCCTGCTTGAAATCGCCGGCTACGCGCTTGGCTTCGCGTTTTTTGCCATCGTCTTCTGGGGCAGCCTTGATCCGTCGCTGCATGCCTGGACCTCGAACGAGTTTGAAGGCGAAGGCGCCCTGCGTGTGCCGGTATGGCCGGTGCGGTTCGTGATTGTGCTGGGCACGTTCCTGGCCGCATTCAACTACCTGCTGGTCGCCATCGAGCGGCTGCGCGCACCGCTGAACGCAACCCTGCATGGGCCGATCAAGCCCGACGAAAAAATCGCTTGAATGACCAATCACTTATAATTATAACTCGTTGATTTTAAACAATAATGTTTGGCTCCACTGAAATCACGATTCTGCTGACGGCACTGCTGGTGATGGTATTCGCCGGCGTGCATATCGCCATCGCCCTCGGCATGGCCAGCGTGCTCGGCATCTACCTGATGCAGGGCAACATGGAGGTGGTGCACACCTTCATCGCCAACACCGCTTATGAAGCGTTGCGCGATTATGTGTTTGCAGTGATTCCGCTGTTCATGCTGATGGGCGACTTTTTGGCCAAATGCGGGGCGGCGCGCGATCTGTTTGCGCTGACCAACCGGCTGACCAAACGCATCCCCGGCCGGCTGGGCATTGCCACCGTGCTGGCCAATGCGGTGTTTGCGTTCGTTACCGGCGTGTCGATTGCGGCGGCGGCGGCGTTTTCCCGCATCGCCTATCCGGAAATGAAGCGCTACGGCTACGACCGAAAATTCGCGCTCGGCTGCATCGCCGGCAGTTCCTGCCTCGGCATGCTGATCCCGCCGAGCGTGCTGATGATCGTGTGGGGCGTGTTGACCGAGCAGGCCATCGGCAAAATATTCATCGCCGGCATCATTCCCGGTTTCATCCTGGTGTTTTTCTACTGCGCCTATATCATCGGCGCGGCGTATCTGAAACCGGAACTCGTCGGCGCCGGCACCAAGCTTGAAAAAGTGCAAAGCGAAGTCGAGATCACCGACGCCGAATTCCGTGAACTGCTGATCAGCACCGGACTGGTGTTTCTGCTGGTCGGCATCACCCTCGGCGGCATCTGGCTGGGTTTTTTCACGCCCACCGAAGGCGCAGGCGTGGGCGCGGCGCTGGCGCTGCTGCTGGCGCTGTGGAAAGGCATGCGTGGCAAAGAGATCCTCGAGGTCATCCTCTCCGTCGGCCGCACCTCCGCCCCGCTGCTGATCCTGCTGTTCTGCGCGCAACTGTATTCGCGTGTGCTGTCGATGACCGGCATCACCGGCATGGCGAAAGAATTTTTCCTCACTTCCGGTCTCGGCATCTGGGGCGTGCTGGCGGTGATGGTATTGATCTGGTTCATACTCGGCATGCTGATCGACTCGATTTCGATCATCCTGCTCACGGTGCCGGTATTCGCACCGGTGGCCACTGCGCTGGGCATGGACCCGCTGGCGTTCGCCATTCTCGGCATCCTCGCCATTGAAACCGGCCTGCTGACGCCGCCCTTCGGCATACTGGTGTTTACCGTCAAAGCCGCCCTGCCGCAGGAAGCCTCGCTCGGCGACATATTCAGGGGCTGCATGCCTTACTGGATGTGCCTGTTTTGCGTAATCGTGATCATCGCGGCATACCCGCAACTGGCCACCTGGCTGCCCAATCTGGGGGCTGTAGTCGCCAAATAAACGTTTGAGGAACAAGAAGCATGCCTGCCTACTGGCTCTCCCGCTGCAAAATCAACAATCCGGTTGAGTACAAGAAATACACCGACCGGGTACCCGGCATCATCGCCCAATTCGGCGGCAAGGTGCTCGCGCGCGGCGGCAAATATCAGGTCATGGAAGGCACCGACCGCTTCCACCGCTTTGTCGTGATCGAGTTTCCCACGCTGGAGCAAGCGGTAAAATGCCATCAATCGCCGGAATACCAGGCGGCAGCCGCGTTCCGGCGTGCGCCCGGGGTGGGCGAAGTCGAACAGGTCATCGTGGAATCCGGCGACGCCACCCCCGTTTAATCAACATCCCACAGGAGAGAAGTGCAGTGCCCATCAGTCATCTCGAGCATTTTCTGATCCAGACCGCCGACCTCAAGGCTACGCGCGACTGGTATGTCAACGTGCTGGGCTTCCGGGAAGGTCCCCATCCGGATTTCAAGTTTCCCGTGGTCTGGCTGTACCTCGGCGAGCAGGACATCGTCCACCTGACCCAGGGCGGCAGGAATGTCAGCGACAACCGCAAGGCCTATCTCGGTCAGCAATCGGACGCGGTGCACGGCAGCGGCGTGGTCGATCACGTGGCGTTCCGCAGCACCGGGCTGCGCGACATGATGGCGCACCTGCAGCGCCACAAGATCGAGTTCCGCCAACGCATGGTCAGCGATCAGGGCCTGTACCAGCTTTTTCTGGTTGATCCCAACGGCGTCAAGGTGGAGCTGAATTTCTCCAATACCGAAGCGCAGGGCATGACCCCCGAGCTGATGGCTTCGGCGCTGCCGGCGTGAACGCTCCGCAGTGGCAGGGGCGGCAGTATCACTACCTGTCGCAGGACAGCCATGTCCACCCCTTCCTGGTCGATTTGTGGCAGGAAGTCCGCGAGGCCACCGGAGGGCGGCTGTCAGTCACGGTGCATGCCAAAAATGAAGGCCTGCCGTCCTCGCATCTGGCCATCGTCGATCTGCTGATTGCCGGAGAGGTCGAGTTCTATGTATTGATGGGCGGCATCCTCGGGCCGCTGGTGCCGGCCATGGAAATTCAGGGCCTGCCCTTCGCTTTTCGCGATCACGCGCAGGTGCATGCCACGTTCGACGGGCCGCTGGGGGAATACCTGCGGCAGCAACTGCGGCCCCTGGGCATCCACGCCCTGCCCTACGGGCTGATGGAAAACGGGTTTCGCCATATTTCCACGGTGGACCGCCCGATACATTCCGCCGCCGATCTTGAAGGCCTGCGTATCCGCATACCTGAGGGCAAAATGTTTGCGGATGCCTTTCGCAGTCTGGGCGCAATCCCTGTAGAAGTGAATGTGCTGAAGCTGTATGACGCGCTGAAAAACCGTGAAGTCGACGGCCAGGAAAACCCGCTGTCAGTGACGGAGGCGCTGCGCCTGCATGAGGTCACGCACCACATGGGACTCAGCTATCACATGTGGTCTGGTTTCAACATGATGGCCAGCCTGAAGTTCTGGGAACAGTTGCCGCTTCAGATGCGGCAAACCGTAGAAACCATCGCGCGCAAACACGTAGCGCGGCAGCGCGCGCATACCGATGCGCTGAACCGGGCGCTCGAAGCAAAACTAACCGGCTGGGGCATGACCACCACGCGAGTGGATCAGGGCAGTTTCCGCCGCCGCCTTGCCGCTGCCGGGTTTTATCAGCGCTGGCGCGACAGCGTCGGCGAACAGGCTTGGCAACTCCTCGAGAACAGCATTGGAAAAATATCGTAACTAATTGTTTTTATTTATATAATTAACGGTCAGCAAACACAAAAAAAGCCCGGAATTATCCGGGCTTTTTTGCTGCTTACCGGGCATCACTTTTTGGCAGTCTTGGCCGGCGTCGCCGCCGCCCTGCTCTGTTTCTTGTAACGGTCAGCGACGCGATCCTGCGCTTTCGCCAGCTGTTCGCCATCTTTCTTCGCCGCATCCGCCGCTTTTTTCTTGGCTTCCTCGGCCTTGGCTGGATCAACCGGGGGCGGCGCCGGCAGCTTGGCCGACGCCAGGCCGACGGCACAGCAAACCAGTACCGCGGGAATCATTTTCCACATCCTGGGTGCGTTCATAGCTTCCATCCCTCCTTGAGTGCGGATGCGGCGGCCGGCTTGGCGGCACCACCACCCTTGTTCTGTCCAATGACTTCCTGATACCAGAGTTCGTGATGTTCCTTGGCCCAGACCTCGTCGGCATAGCCGGTGCGCATGGCCTCATACGCCCCTACGACGCCGACGGTGCCGAGATAAATATGACTCAGCGCCATGGCCAGGAACAGCACGGCGGCAATCGCGTGAATCACATTGGCCTGCTGCATCAGCGCGCGTCCCTGCTCGAAGTTGGGGAAGTTCAGGATGAACCCGGTGACGCTGACGACGATACCGAGCAGCGTCACCCCCAGCCAGAACCATATCTTTTCACCGGCATTGAAACGTTCCGACGGCACGTGCTCGCCCGAGATCAACCCGCCGAATTTGGCGAGCCATTTCAGGTCATGCGCATTGGGGAAGTTGTCTTTAACGAACGTGATGAATGTCAGAACCGTGCAAAACGCGAATACCGGTCCGACGAAGTTGTGGATATTCTTGGCGAGTGTGGCGAGCCAGGCAAACAGCGTATAGCCGATGATGGGCAGCAGGATGTGCTTGCCGAACAGAATGATGATGCCGGTCACGGCCAGCAGCACAAAACTGATGGCCACCCCCCAATGCACCATGCGATCCCATGAGCCGAAGCGCAGCAACTGCCGCCCGCTCGGTTTTTCATGCAGCTTGATCGGGCCTTTCAGTTGGTAGAAAACGCCGATTACTGCCATCACCAGCACCAGCAGCCAGCCGCCATAAATGGTTATCGGGCCGTTGCGCAGTTGCCGCCAGGTTTCCCCCGCGGTCTGCATCAGCACACCCGACTCGATGCCGCGCACCTGTGTGGTCTGGTACTTGTTTTCACCGCCGCGGACGTCTCCCCAGAACGGCGCATTGTTGCCGGGTTGCGTGCTCTGGCGTTCCACCTGCTGCTTTTGTGCGCTGGCGGCATCAGCGGCCAAGACCGCCTGGGGTGCGCTTGCACACATCCCGGCGACCGCCAGCGCTGCGAACCACTGTTTCATGCTCACGCGCATTGCCTCCTCCTATTTAGAGACGGTCCGACTGTACTCGTTCTGGCCGTTGTTGCGTGCCTTGATGGCCGTCTCCCACGCCGTTCTGTCGTTCTTGAACTGGGCGTTGTCCCAGGGGCGGGTGTCAGGTTTGCCCTGATACTGCCCCTGCTTGTACACCGTGACCGGCTGTTTTTCGCCGCACCCGGAAATTGCGAATGCAGCGGCCGCGACAGCTGATGCAATCAGTATGCGCTTCATGATTTTGCTCCTGCGGGAGGTGTCGCACCTTTCTCCGGCTTGCCGTAGGCAGTGCCCCAGCCCCAGATCTCGGAGCCCTTGCCGCGCTTGAGCACGCGGTTACGGTAGATGTCGGCGATCACGTCGGAATCACCGCCCAGCAATGCCTTGGTCGAGCACATCTCGGCACAGGCCGGCAGCTTGCCTTCGGCCAGACGGTTGCGGCCGTACTTCCTGAACTCGGCATCCGAATGATCCTGCTCCGGTCCGCCGGCGCAGAAGGTGCACTTGTCCATCTTGCCGCGCAGGCCGAACGCGCCGTCCTGCGGGAACTGCGGTGCACCGAACGGACAGGCATAGAAGCAGTAGCCGCAACCGATGCACAGATCCTTGTCGTGCAGCACCACGCCTTCGGAAGTTTTGTAGAAGCAGTCCACCGGACACACCGCCATGCACGGCGCATCGGAGCAGTGCATGCACGCCACCGATATCGATTTCTCGCCGGGCAGACCGTCGTTCAGCGTCACCACCCGCCGCCGGTTCACGCCCCAGGGCACCTCATGCTCTTGTTTGCACGCAGTCACGCACCCGTTGCACTCGATGCAGCGTTCGGCATCACACAGGAATTTCATTCTGGCCATATTGTTCTCCTAGCGGGGATCTGGTGGTTATGCCTTGGCGATCTGGCAAAGCGTGGTTTTGGTTTCCTGCATCATGGTCACGATGTCGTAGCCATATGTAGTCGCCGTGTTCACCGCTTCGCCGCGCACCACCGGGGCAGCGCCTTCCGGGTAAAACTTTTTCATATCCTCGCCCTGCCACCATCCCGCGAAGTGGAACGGCAGGAACACGGTTCCCGGCGCAACGCGCTCGGTGACCAGTGTCTTGACCTTCAGGCGCGGCTTGGTTGGCGCCGGTGTTTCCACCCAGACATACTCGTTGTTGCGTACGCCGCGGTCGTTCGCGTCTTTCGGGTTGATCTCGACGAACATTTCCTGCTGCAGTTCCGCCAGCCACGGATTCGACCGGGTTTCGTCACCGCCCCCCTCGTATTCCGTCAGCCGGCCGCTGGTCATGATCAGCGGGAACTGCTTGCCCGCATCCTTGTTGGCCTGCTGCACGGTCTTGAACAGCACCGGCAGGCGCCAGCGGTTTTTCTGGTCGTCGTGCGTCGGATATTTATCGACCAGATCCGCGCGCGGGCTGTACAGCGGCTCGCGATGCATCGGCACCGCATCCGGGAAGTTCCACACCACGGCACGCGCCTTGGCATTACCGAACGGGTGGCAACCATGCTTCATGCTCACGCGCTGGATGCCGCCGGACAAGTCAGTTTTCCAGTTCTTGCCTTCGGCGAGTTTTTTCTCGTCCTCGGTCAGATCATCCCACCATCCCAGCTTCTTCAGCAGCACATGGTCAAATTCGGGATAACCCGTCGTCAGTTCCGCACCTTTCGAGTGAGAGCCATCCTCAGCGAGCAGGGTAACGCCGTCGCGTTCCACGCCAAAGTTGGCGCGAAAATTGCCGCCGCCGTCCATCACATGCCGGTCGGTCTGGTAAAGATTCGGTGAGCCCGGATGCTTGAGGGCGGCATTGCCGTAACACGGCCAGGGCAGGCCGAAATAATCGCCGTCCAGCACATAGCCGGTCTTGGCATCCTTGCCGCCCTTGGCGCGCAGTGTTTTGACGTCAAACACGTGCATGTTGCGCATGTGTGCCTGCAGACGCTCGGGCGACTGGCCGGTGTAGCCGATGGTCCACACGCCGCGATTGATCTCGCGCAGCGTATCTTCCATGTCAGGCTCGTCCATGCCGCCCTTGCCTTTGCTGAGCTTGATCTTCGCCGTGAACTCCTTGGCAAAACCGAACTTCTGCGCGAGCTGGTACATGATCATGTGGTCGGTGCGCGACTCGAACATCGGCTCAATCACTTTTTCACGCCACTGGATCGAGCGGTTGGATGCGGTGGCCGAACCTGCGCACTCCAGTTGCGTCGCCGCCGGCAGCAGATAAACACCGTCCTTGCGCGACATTGCCGCCATCGCCGCGGTAGCCGACGGATAGGGATCGATGACCACCAGCAGATCCAGCTTCTTGATGGCATCGACCATTTCCTTGCCGCGGCTCTGGCTGTTCGGCGCATGGCCCCAGAACACCACCGCCTTCAGGTTGCTGTCCTGATCGATCAGTTCGTTTTTCTCCAGCACCGCATCAATCCAGCGCGATACCGTGATTCCCGGCTTGGTCATCATGCCGGGATTGGCAAACTGCTTCTTGATCCATTCGAAATCCACGCCCCAGACGCCGGCAAAATGCTTCCACGATCCTTCGGCGATGCCGTAATAGCCCGGCAGCGAATCGGGATTCGGACCGACGTCGGTGGCGCCCTGCACGTTGTCATGACCGCGGTAGATGTTGCACCCGCCGCCGGACACGCCGACGTTGCCCAGCGCCAGCTGCAGGATGCAGGAGGCGCGCACGATGGCATTGCCGTTGGTGTGCTGCGTCTGGCCCATCGCCCAGACGATGGTGCTGGGCTTGTTCTTGGCCATCTTTTCGGCGACATCACGGACTTCGGCCTCCTTCATGCCGGTGACTTCCTCGACCTTGTCCGGCGTCCACTTGGCCGCTTCTTCGCGGACCTTGTCCATGCCATAGACGCGGTCCTTGATGTATTGCTTGTCTTCCCAGCCGTTCTTGAATATGTGATGCAGCATGCCCATCAGGAACGCCACATCGGTGCCGGAGCGGATACGGTAAAACGTATCCGCCTTGGCCGCCGTCCGCGTGAAGCGCGGATCCACCACAATGACCTTGGCGCCGTTTTCCTTGGCATGCAGCGTATGCAGCATCGACACCGGATGCGCCTCGGCCGCATTGCTGCCGAAAAACAGAATGCATTTTGAATTCTGCTCATCATTGTAGGAATTGGTCATGGCGCCATAACCCCAGGTGTTCGCCACGCCGGCCACCGTGGTCGAATGGCAGATGCGCGCCTGATGATCCATGTTGTTGGTGCCGAAGAACGACACAAACTTGCGGAACAGGTAAGCCTGCTCGTTGTTGTGCTTGGACGAGCCGATCCACATCGTCGCATCCGGCCCAGATTCTTTCCTGATTTGCAGCATCTTCTGGCTGACTTCGGTCAGCGCCTGATCCCAGGAAATTTTCTCCCACTTGCCGTTGGCCAACTTCATCGGCGTGCGCAGCCGGTGCGAAATTTCGTGCATGCCGTGTTCGCGGATCGACGCACCCTTGGCGCAATGCGCACCCAGATTGATCGGCGAATCGAATACCGGCTCCTGGCGCACCCATACACCGTTTTGCACCACGGCGTCGATCGCGCAACCCACCGAACAGTGCGTGCAGATCGTGCGTTTGACTTCGGTTTTGGCGGCCGGCTTGTCCGCGGCCTCGGCTTTTTTCATCACTGAAAACGGCAACTGCGACAGCGCCGCGGCACCGCCGACGGCAAAACCGCTGCGCTTGAGGAACGTGCGGCGGTCTATGGTGTTGCCCAGAAAGGCCGATGCGTTGCGCGCGAGGCGGCTGGGCGCTGCGGCGGTATGGGTCGTTTTGCGGGTCAGTAACATGGCGGCCTCCTCAAACCTTCGTCGTTTCGTAATAACGGCGCACGTGCTCGGTCAACTGGTAGCCTTTGCCCTGAGGCGCGGTCTGCGCGGTCGCTGCAGGCGCATCACCAGTGATCTTGGATGCAACCACGGCTGCAGTGGCAGCACCACCCGCGCCTACGGCTGCGAGAAATTTTCTGCGACTCATTTTTGTGCTCATGGCGATGACCTCCTCAGGCTAATTCGAAAAAAGCGGATTCATTGGTGAAAAATGCATTGGCAAACCGCGCAACCGGGCGGTAAAAAGCCGCCTGCCCGGATTGATCGATGGCGTCACACGCGGCCCCGAACCAGGGCGCCAGGTAACGCTGAAAAAATTCCCGCTGCGCATCTGCGGCCGCGGCATTCGCCGGCTCTTCGGCAATCATGCCGCGCATGACTTCGCACAATGCCGACAGGTGATCTTCGTACTCCGCGCTGTCCGTGGCACGGGCGTAACCGCTGCGCGCCAGATCGTCGCGCAGGTCGGCCAGCACGGAGCCGCGGCGTGCGCTGTTCATGTAAGTCGATGCGTACAGCGATATCGCCGGACGTCCGGTACTGACAAAAATGGATTCGAATTCTTCGCGCACGCGCTCCGGATCGGCATCGCGTGCAGCCTGGCACAGTGCATGCCACGCAACAGCCAGCGGCGATCCGTCGCCATCGATCAAATGCTCTGCTGCAGCCGTGTGTTTCAGCAATTCGCGCGACGGTGCATTGAGAAAAAAATGAGCCAGCACGCCGTACAAAGCAGCCCTCGCCTCGTTCTCGTTCGCCATGCCGATGGTTTCCGGCAGAGAACGATCAGCAATTTCCTGCATGGGAGTGGACATCACCATGCAAAATTATGCACATATTAAACAGACTTATGCAAAGGTATCTTGAGAAAAATACTCAGACATCTCCGATGTTGCCATGCCGCGAATTCTGCAAAAGATCAGTCACCCGGCAATCCGCGCACATTTTGATGCGCTCCAGCGCGCCGGGCTCCGCGAACATCGAATGCTTGCTCAGTCGCGCCAGCATGTTGTCGACCATCTGCTTGGTGGCAAAGGGTTTTCCGCATTTTACGCAATCAAAAGTTACCGCTGCATTGAGTGTCCTTGCAGTCTTGGCTTGCGGCGTCAACAGCAATCTGGAAGCCAGCGTAATTGCTTTTTCCGGGCATGTGCGTTCGCACAATCCGCACTGCACGCAATTTTGCTCTATGAAACGCAGCGCCGGTGATTCCCTGGAATCCAGCAGCGCCCCTTCCGGACAAGACCCTACACACGCCATGCACAAAGTGCATTTCACGGGATCGACGCGGATTTCGCCGAATGGCGCGCCGGCCGGCATAGCGACCATCTCCGCCGCCTTCGGTGCATGCGCACGCAGATGGTCAAACACGAAATCCAGCGTTTGGCGCTTTTCGCTGGTCAGGTTGAAGCCCGCGGCCGGAATACTTGCCGGTGTGTCCATGGACCACAGCGCGGTTTCCGCCTGCGCCACGGTTTCGGCCTGCACCCAGCGCACGCGACCGCCGGTATAACCGAGGCCCGTCAATAGGGTCTCGGCATAAGCCATCTGCCGGGCCAGCGCAGCAACATACTCCGGCGCCTCCGACCCTGTGCCCAGCACCACGACCCGGGCTGCGCCCAGCGCCAGCCCGCCCAGCATCAAGTCCATTCCGACGGCAGCGACATGCATCATCTCCACCGGAATCATGTGTGCGGGCAGGCCCTTGCCCCGGCGCCCCAGGCGCGCAACTAACTCCCGGCCATCCGTACTGTTATGGATCAGCAGGCAGGCGCGCTCGCCGCCCGCGGCGGCATACGCTTTCAGCGCCAGCTTCAGGCGCGCGCCCACATCCGCCACGCGCGGATAGGCATACGTCATGGCCCCCGATGGACATACCGTCGCGCAGCCCCCGCAACCCATGCACAAATGCGGCTCGACCGCGACCCGGTTCTCCTTGATGACGCTGGTGATGGCGCCCGTCGAGCAGACATCGATGCACTGCGTGCAGCCGGTAATGGCCGAGCGCGCATGGGCGCAGATTTTTTCCTTGTAAATGAAGAATTTCGGTTTTTCGAAGGATCCCGCCATTTGCGTCAGATGCGCCGCGGCCAGCGCCTGTTCCAGCGGATCCCGGCCCGGCGCCCGATAGCCCTGGGGCGGTTGCTGCAAACGAATCAACGCCGGCTCGGACAAATCCAGCACCAGATCGAAGTGTTCTTCGTGCTCGCCCGCAGTGCGCGAAAAATCAATCGCCGCCACCGTGCCGCAGGCCGTCACGCACTTGCGGTGGGCTTTGCATTTGTCGAGGTCGATCTGATAACTGAAGTCGATGGCCTGCTCGGGGCAAACCTCGATGCAGGCGCCGCAGCGTGTGCACGCCTCCAGATCGATGGGATTGCGCTGAGCCCAGCGCGCGGTGAACGCGCCCAGATACCCCTTGAGCGCGGTGACCGACCCCGACAGCACGGGGTAGCGCCGTTCGGCCGGCAACTCGGCGCCGCGACCGTCGTCGGTCATCAGCACGGTGACCGACACCTGCTCCTGCAGCCGCTCGGCCCAGGCCAGCGCCGCGGCGCCGGGACCGACAATCAGCAAATTGCCGCCCGCTTCGTAGCTTACGGTCGGCACCGGCTCGGCGTCCGGCGCATCGGCCATGGCCAGCAGGGCCGCCATTTTCGGCGCAGCCTTTTTGCCCTCATCCGACCAGCCGGCAGCTTCGCGGATATTGGCAAAACGGATGGCGCCGGTGCCGCCCAGCTCCTTGTGCAACTCGGTGAACAGCGGCGCCTCCTGCGTGCAGGCCACCAGCAGGTCGTCGCCGGATTTCACTGCCGTCTCGAATGCCGCGAGATGTCGGCGGCACATTTCGCTTTGCACGCGCGGCAGTTCATCCACATTCAGCCCGCGGGCAATGACCTTCCCGTCGATCTGCATCGTCCGGTTGCAATCGCACAGCAGTGTCTTGTGACGCATGACCATCCCGGGAGTTGCGGAAGACGCGGCAGTTTACGTGGTTTGCTTGCCGTCGTGCGGTGCTTGCGGCGCGACGGTTGCCACCGTGGCCGCGTCTGCATCGGCAGCGGATGCAGGTAAAGGTGCAGCAGGTGCGTCCGGCCCGGACAGGGCGGCGTTCTCCTCCGCCGCTACCCGCGCCGCTTCGGTTTCCCGGCGCTCCTTCGAGTGCGCAAGTATGCTTTGCGCATGCCGCATCTGGGCCAGCATCGCCTCCGGAATCGGTTCCGATACCGAATAATCGTCTATATAGGTATCGAGTCCGTCCATGACATTGAAATGCGGATCGCTGAACAGCTTTTTCAGCGCCGCGCGCCGCAGTCCTTCATCCACCCTGGGATGCAGGAAGCCCCGGTAATCCGAGTCCGCAGTCAATTGCTCCACCGGCGGCAGCGCCGGGGGGGCTTCCTGCGCTGGCGCGGCTGCAGGCGGCGCCGACACGGGCGCCTGCACTTCCTGGCGCGCCTGCTGCTTGCGCTGCGACCACCGGGAAAGAAAAGTTTCCGGTGATGCGGCTTCCGCGGCCTCTTTCGGTTTTGAATCCGGTGTCGTCATGAGTAAGCGGATCAGTCGGGGCGCCAGTTGCCCATGCGCCCCTTGTCCTTGTTGGTCGCATACTTGACCTTCTTGCGCGGTTCGGGATGGTAATGCTGCTCGCAAAAAGCCGCCATCCAGCCGACCAGTTCAACCGGCAGCGGCACGCCATCCACGGTCTCGCCGCTGTCCAGCCAGCGCGAGCCTTCGTGATAGCTCACCGTCAGCATCTGCGGCTCCGCCATGCGCTCGCCCATGCGCCACAGCACAAACACCTTGGGCTGCGGCGAGGTGATATTCATGTAATAGCCCTCGGCTTCATCGCGATGCAGGCGGATGTCCAGGCCTGAAAACATCACCTGCGTCAGCTGCGGCGTATCCATCAGCACCCGCGGCGCGGCGCCCGGCGTCAGATCAGGCAGCACCCCGGTGGCCTCCCATTTCTCGGTAGCCCAGCGGTTTTCAATCGCCATGCGCTCCATGACTACCGCCGCAGCCCAGCGCTGGATATCGGATCCAGTCCCGGTTTTTGCAGCGTTTGCTGCATTCGCGTCGTTTTTTGCACTCGCGTCCATATCGCGCATTCTGCGCCAGCGGCATCGCTGATACAACCGGCAGACAGCCGTAAATACCTGATTTGCAAGTGTTGCCTTCCTTGCGCCGGTTGATTCTCCTTTGCCATAATCGCTGTCTCTTATCCTCGCGTCTTCCGGATATCCGCCATGACCGACCCCGTACGCACCGCAACGCCACCCGCCAGCCGCGACCGGCTCGGCCGGCCGTTGCACGATCTGCGCATATCGGTCACGGACCGCTGCAACTTCCGCTGCGTGTACTGCATGCCCAAGGAAAAATTCGGCAAGGACCATCAGTTCCTGGAACGCAAGGCGCTGCTGACATTCGAAGAAATCGCCCGCCTCGCCCGCCTGTTCACCCGCCATGGCATAGCAAAAATCCGCCTGACCGGCGGCGAGCCGCTGATCCGGCGCAATGTCGAGCAACTGATCGGCATGCTCGCCGGCATTTCCGGCCTTGACCTGACCCTCACTACCAACGGCTCCATGCTCGCCCGCAAGGCGGCGGACCTGCGTACCGCCGGCCTGCAGCGCATCACCGTCAGCCTGGATTCACTGGACGATGCCGTATTCAAGGCGATGAACGACGTCGATTTTCCCGTGGCCAGGGTCATCGAGGGCATAGATGCCGCCGCCGCCGCCGGATTCGCACCGATCAAGATCAACATGGTCGTCAAGCGCGGCCTGAACGAACACAGCGTCGTGCCCATGGCGCGGTTTTTCCGCGAACGCGGCCATATCCTGCGCTTCATCGAATACATGGATGTCGGCGTCACCAACGGCTGGCGCATGAACGATGTGGTCAGCGCCGGAGAAATCGTCAGCATGATTTCCAAGGAAATGCCGTTGGAGCCCGCCGATCCGAATTACACCGGCGAGGTCGCGGAGCGCTGGCGCTATCGCGACGGCTCCGGCGAAATCGGCGTCATCGCCTCCGTCACCCAGGCCTTCTGCCGCGACTGCACCCGGGCGCGCATCTCCACCGAAGGGCAGCTCTATACCTGCCTGTTCGCCACGCACGGACACGATCTGCGCGCGCTGTTGCGCAGCGGCGCCAGCGATGACGAGATTCATGCCCGCATCGGCGGCATCTGGACCGCGCGTGAAGATCGCTATTCCGAAATTCGCAGCGCGCAGACCGTGCCGCTGAAAAAAATTGAGATGTCGTACATTGGCGGATAACACCCGACTTCGCCCCGTGCCGGATCCCCTCCTCCTCCAAATAAATCATCCCCTCTCCCCGCAAGCGGGGAGAGGGTTAGGGTGAGGGGCAACCGCAAACATGCCCAAACCCAAAATCACCAACGCCACCCGCCCGCTGACCGTCGAAGTCGATGCCATCAACGAGCACGGCGTAGCGCAGGTCACAGCCATCGCCGGCGAACATCCGCTGACGATCTATATCGACAGGCGCGAAATCGTCACGCTGATGACGCTGGGCCAGGCGCCGGAAGCACTGGTGCTGGGCTACCTGCGCAACCAGCGGCTGGTGCAATCCATAGCCGAAATCGCCGCGGTGCAGGTGGACTGGGAAACCGACTCCGCCGCGGTCACCACGCGCAAGGGCATCCGCGGCCTCACCCAAAAAATGAGCAAGCGCACCGTCACCACCGGCTGCGGCCAGGGCACGGTATTCGGCGACCTGATGGAAGAAATCGACAGCATCAAGCTGCGCGACGACGTGCAGCTCAGCGAAGCCGGCCTGCACGCCCTGCTCGACGCCGTGCGCCGCCACGAAACCATCTACAAAAGCGCCGGCGCGGTACACGGCTGCGCGCTCGCGGCGGTCAACGGTGACCGCGCCGAAATCCTCCACTTCGTCGAAGATGTGGGCCGCCACAACGCGGTGGACGCCATCGCCGGCCTGATGTGGCTGGAAGACATCGACGGCTCGGACAAGGTGTTCTACACCACCGGGCGGCTGACTTCGGAAATGGTGATCAAGGCCGCGCAGATGCGCATCCCCTTCCTGGTCTCCCGGTCAGGGCTCACGCAAATGGGCCACGACGTCGCGCAGCGCACCGGCATCACCATGCTCGGCCGCGCCGTGAACAAACACTATCTGCTATTCACCGGCAACCAGCGCTTCGTGAAGTCCGTGACTCCGACGATGCTGGCGTAACGTGATGACCGGCTCACGGCTCACGGCTCACGCCTCACCCATAACCGGAGTGATCCTCGCCGGCGGCCAGGGCCGGCGCATGGGCGGCGTGGACAAGGGCCTGCAACTGCTGCGCGGCAAACCCATGGCGCTATGGGTGATCGAACGCTTCGCGCCGCAGGTCGATGAACTGCTGATCAACGCCAACCAGAATATTGAACAATATCGAGAACTTGGCTATCGCGTCATCCCCGACGCCATCGGCGGCTTTGCCGGTCCGCTGGCCGGGCTGCATCGCGGCCTCAGTGAAGCAGCACACCCGCTGGTAGTCACCGCGCCCTGCGATTCACCCTTCCTGCCGCTGGACCTGGTGGCGCAACTGAAGGCCGCACTCGAAAAAAACAATGCCGACCTCGCCGTCGCCAAGACCGGCGATCAACCGCATCCGGTGTTCAGCCTGTGCCGCAAATCGGTATTGCCGAGCCTTACTGCCTTTCTCGAATCCGGCGGACGCAAGATCGATGCGTGGTATGCGCAACTGAAAGTCGCGGAAGTGCAGTTTGCCGACGAGGCGGCGTTCCGGAACATCAATACTCGGGAAGAGCTGGCTGCCAACAGCGGTAATTAACGTGTCGCGCTCACCTGCGCGCAAGGCAGCGACGCGATTGCGCGTCAGCGTGGAGCGCGGGGGTAATTCGGAGCTACGCGTTTCCTGGGACGGCTGAGCCATGGCTGGAACGCAAACATAGAAACGCCCAATATATAGGGAGGAGCGAAAGGTTACCGGAGTGGATTTCTTTTCTTCGCATCAGCATTTCCTCCGCCATGATTTAAAAAGAAATTTACTCCGGCACCTTTGGTCCGTTCACCTCCGCCGCCACCTTCAACGCCCCGCGCAACCCCACCTGCGGATCCATCACCACCTGCACCGGTATGCCCGACAGCAGCGGCGTGAACGCGCTCTTGCTGGTGAAGGTGCGCATGAAGCCGCCCTCCTTCAGCCGGTTGATGATGCGGGGTGCGATGCCGCCGGCGATGTAAACGCCGCCGCGGGCCAGCGCGGCCAGCGCCATGTTGCCGGCGAAGGAGCCGTAGGCGGCGATGAACAAATCCAGCGCGCGCACCGCCAGCGGATCGAGCTTGGCCAGCGCGTATTCGGCAATGACTTCGGTTGCGTCCGCGCCGGGCTGCTTGGTCGCTTCGATCAGCCGCTTCGACGGCACGCCGAAACCGCTGTTCTGCAGAAAAGAGAATATGCGCATCAGGCCCGGTCCCGAAATCACCCGCTCCCAGGACGCGTGGCCGAAATTGCGCCGCAGGTAAATCAGCAGCCGATCCTGCAATTCGTCCGTCGCCGCGAAATCCGCATGTCCCGCCTCCGACGGCAGCACGCGATAACCGGTGCTGTCCCAGTTGATGATGCCGACGCCGAGCCCGGTGCCCGCGCCGATGATGATCGCGGTACCGTGGGGCTCGGCTTCCGCCGCCTGCAGCGTGACCAGACCATCATCCTCCAGCGTGGTGACGCCCAGACCGGCGGCGTAAAAGTCGTTGATCAGGCTGACCTTGGGCAAGCCCAGATCGCGCGCAATCTCGTCGGCAGTGACTTTCCAGCCGAGATTGGTCAGCGTTGCCGTATCGCCCGCCACCGGGCCTGCCACTGCGACACAGGCAGCGCTCAGGCCGCCGCGCACCGCCACTGCTTCCGGCGTGGCGAGATACGCTTGGATCAGCGTATGGAAATCCGGAAAATCGCGGCTGGCAAACTGCCGCTCCGCGACAAATCGCGCGCCGGACGCGCTCTGTTCCGCAATCGCAAACCTGGCGTGCGTGCCACCGATATCGGCGGCCAATATGAGTTGCAGCTTGCTCATTCCGCTCTACATAAATCACTAAGAGCGCATAACAAAATGAAATTCGGACATGGCAAAAGCTGCCCCTCACCCTCAGTCCCTCTACTCCGTTTCAAGTGTTCCCTTGTCCCGGAGGGAGAGGGATGAAAAGCCCTTCTCCCTCCGGGAGAAGGGTGGGGATGAGGGAGATTTTTCATTTTGTTACCCGCTCTAAGAAGTTTCACAATGGCCGCCTTATTTATCGACTACTGAGTAATGCGACACGCCGCGCCGGATCCTGCCGGTAAAACGCCGCCATCTGCGCATAGACCGCCGGATAGTCGTCGCGCACCGCCACCGGCATCTCGAAAAACATTTCACTGAGTACCGCAAAAAATTCGCCCGGATCCTCGGCGGCGTAGGCATCGAGCCGGGTTTCTTCGCGCGCTTCCAGTCGCCGCCGGAAATTCGCATAGGCGCTGCTGAATGCTTCGGTCCACGCCGCGCGATCCATGTCCGCATGCAGCGGCGGGAAGCCGTCGGCCTCGCCGTTCAGCATGTCGATCTTGTGGGCAAACTCATGCATCACCACGTTATAACCGGAGCCGCTGTCCGCCGCGTCCGCATCGCGCCACGACAGGATGACCGGCCCCTGGTCCCAGGCCTCGCCGCTGATCGGCGACTTCACCCGGTGCACGACACCGTCTTCATCGGTGTATTCGTAATCCGCCACAAACTCATCGGGATAGACGATGATTTCCACCCAGTCGCGGTAGTAATCGAAATCCAGATTGAGTATCAGCAGACAGGCCTGCGCCGCGATCAGCAAGCGCATGTCGGCGGTCACCGTCAGCCCGCCCGCGCCCTGTATGGATTTGTCGGCAAGAAACAGCACGATCTGGTCGTGCAGGCGCTGCCGGTCGGCGGCGGCCAGCGCGCGCAAAAAAGAAAATCGCGCGACACAGGCCTCCCATGCCTGGGCATCGAGGGGTTGGCTGCGCAGCGTGCGCGCCCTGCGCCAGCGGGTAAACCAGTTCATGCCCGCTCAAGACTGCGCCCCGCCTTCGCGGGTATCGCGGAGTTTCAGTACCTGCGCTTCCCCGGCCGGCTCGTCGATCTCGTCGAGCTCGACGCCCTCGATCTGCGCGAAACGCTGGGAAATTTTCCGGCTGCTGATCTGCACCTGCTGCGCGTCTTCGTGCGCCTGGCGCACATGGTCGGCCAGCTTGCGCATGCGGTCATCGAAACGCGCGAAATCCAGGCTCAGCTTCACCAGCTCATCCTTGATGACATGGATCTGGTTGCGCGTTTCCACGTCCTTCAGCACGGCACGCGCGGTGTTGAGCACCGCCATCAGCGTGGTCGGCGACACGATCCATACGCGTTTCGCATTGGCGTATTCGACCACCTCGGCGTGATGCGCATGTATCTCCGCGAACACCGCTTCCGCCGGAATGAACATCACCGCGCCGTCCGAAGTTTCCCCGGCAATGATGTATTTGCCGCTGATGGCATCCACGTGACGCCGCACATCGATCTTGAACTGTTTTTGCGCCAGAGCGTAATCGACCTCGCTGGTGCCGGAAGCGTACATGCGGTGATAGTTTTCCAGCGGAAACTTGGAATCGACCGCCACCAGTCCGGTCGGCGGCGGCAGGCGCAACACGCAATCGGCACGCGTGCCGTTGGACAGCGTGAATTGCATCTCGAACGCGCTGGTCGGCAGCACATTGCGCACCAGCGCCTCCAGCTGCACCTCGCCGAACGCGCCACGCGCGCGCTTGTCGCCCAGCAGCTCCTGCAGACTCAGCACGCTGCCGGTCAGGCCGTCGATTTTTTTCTGCGCCTCATCGATGGTCGACAGCCGCGCCATCACATTGACGAATGTTTCATTGGTTTTCTTGAACCCCTCGTCGAGGCGCTCGCTGACCTTGCCCGAAATCTGGTCGAGCCGTTCATCGATTTTGGCGGTGAGCGCGCGCGTGGTTTCCGTGAGTTTTTCCGCCATGGCCTCGCGCTGCGTGCCCAGGTTCTGCGTCAGGGTGAGTTGCAGGGCATGCACCGATTCGCGCAGCCGTTCGCCGGACTGCGCCACCTGCCCGCCCAGCCGGTCGCCCTGCTGCGTCAGTCCGCCATGCAAATCACCGAGCATGGCGCGGTGCTTCTCTTCCAGCGCGTCCTGCAGCGCGCGTGTAGCCCGCGCCAGCGTGCGCCCCTGGAGCAGCAGGATCGCCCCTAGCGCAACAAATAATGCCAATAAAAACAACAGGATAACGTAGGTCTGCGCGTCAGTCATGATCATGGCCGGTCATCGCGGAAGTATATCGTCCGCACCCCTGGGATGGGAAACAACAGGGAAACGACGGGCTTATGACAATTCCCGCAACACGCGCAACGGCGCCGTCGCAACCACTTTGCGCGTGCCCAGATACCCGGCCAGCGTGATGCCCGCAATGCTGCACAGGATGCCCGCGATCCACGCCTCCGTGCTGAAGCTATAGCCGACGTTGATGACCCGGTGCGCGATCAACGCACCCAGCGCGTTGGCGCCGGCCGCGGCAATCACGCCGGCCAGCGCGCCGATCACCGCAAATTCCGCGAGATTGACGCGCAGCAACTGCCTGCGGCTCGCCCCCAGCGTGCGCATGATCGTCGCCTGATAAAGCCGCTCGTCCTGCGTGCCGGCAATCGCCGCATAGAGCACCACCAGCCCCGCCGCCAGCGTAAACAAGAATACGAACTGCACCGCGCGCGCCACCTGGTCGATCATGCCGCGCACCTGCGACAGCACCTGCGCGACGTCGATCAGCAGAAAATTCGGGAATCGCTGCACCATGGCATTCAGCAGCGCGGTATTTCCCGGCGCCAGGTAAAAACTGCTGACATGGCTGACCGGGTGTCCTTCGAGCAGGCCCGGCGGCGCCACCACGAAAAAGTTGACGTTGAAGGTATCCCAATCCACCTTGCGCAGACTGGTCACCGCGGCCGTGACGCTGCGCCCGGCGATATCGAAGGTCAGCGTATCGCCCATGACCACGCCCAGCGCGCGGGCAATGCCGTCTTCCATCGAAAACTGGTCGCGCCGCGGCGTGGATTCACTCCACCAGCGTCCCGCCACCAGCAGATTGTCCTTCTGCATGCGGGTCGCCCACGACAGGTTGAACTCGCGGTCGACCAGCCGCCGCGCCCGGTCATCGGCGTAATCCGCGGGCCCCACCGGCTTGTCGTTGATGCGCGTGAGCCGCGCCCGCACCATCGGATGCAGTTCCGGCATGACTATCCCCTGTTCCGCGAAAAAACTGCGCAGCGCCGCGATCTGATCCGGTTGGATGTTGACGATGAAGCGGTTCGGCGCATCCCGCGGCAGACTGGTCTGCCACAGTTGCAGCAGTTCGGTGCGGATGATGGTCAGCGTCAGCAGCGCCATGATGCCGGCGCCGAGCGCCACCACCTGCAGCACGCTGGCGAGGCGGCGCCGCCGCAGATTGGCAATACCGAAGCGCCACGACACGCCGGTGACACGCAGCCGTGTAATCGCCGCCATGACTGCCCATACCACCAGCGCGGCGATGAGCATCGCCACGGCAAAGCCTGCGGCGACCAGCAGCCCCATGCGCCATTCACCGGCCCGCCACACGATCAGCCCGCCGATCACCGCCGCACCCAGGGCATAGCCGAGCAGGCCGAGGCCGCCCGGCGCGCCGATATCCCGCCGCAGCACGCGCAACGGCGGCACCCGTCCCAGCGCCAGCAGCGGCGGCAATGCAAATCCCAGCAACAGCGCCAGCCCGGTGATGAAACCATGCAGCGCCGGCAGCGGCCCGGCGCCCGGCAGCTCGACCGTCACCAGATTGCCCAGCCACAGCGCCAGCGCGTGCTGCGCCAGCAATCCGGCAGCGCTGCCGGCGAGACTGGCCAATACGCCCAGCGCAATGAACTGGAACAGATACAGGCGCACCACGCGGCCACGCGATGCGCCATGGCAACGCAGCATCGCGCAGGCATCCAGATGGCGCTGCAGAAAACGCCGCGCGGCAAGCGCGATCGCCACCGCCGCCAGCACCACGCTCAGCAGCGCGGCCAGGTTGAGAAAACGCTCCGCGCGCTCCAGCGCCGAGCGGATTTCGGGCCGGGCATCGTGGATGCTTTCCACGCGCTGGCCCGGCGCCAGTTGTGCCGCCACCCAGGCGCGATAACGCTCCACCGCATCCGCATCTCCGGCCACCAGCACGCGATACCGGATGCGGCTGCCCACCTGCACCAGACCCGTTGCCGGAAGGTCAGCGGCATTCATCAATACGCGCGGACCCGAGTTGATGAAACCGATCGCGCTGTCCGGCTCATGCGTAATGATGGCCGCGATGGTCAGCCGGCTGCGTCCGACATCGATGCCGGCGCCGGGCTGCACTTCGAGGCGCAACAGCAATCGCTCATCCACCCATACCGTGCCCGGCGCCGGTATGCCCGCTGCCGTGCGCTCCACGCCCAGCGGTGTATCGGCAATACGCAAATCGCCGCGCAGCGGATAACCGGCACTGACCGCCTTGATCTCGGCCAGCACGCTGCGCCCGTCATGCGCCGCCATGCTGGGAAAGCGCAGCATGTCGCTGATCTTGAGGCCGCGCCGCTGTGCCTCACCGGCAAATTGCCCGCCCAGCGGACGATCCCCGGAAATCACCAGATCCGCACCCAGCAACTGATTGGCCTGGCGGGTCAGCGCCTGATGCACCCGGTCGGTGAAAAACCCCACCGTGGTGACGCTGGCCACTGCGATGAACACCGCAACCGCCAGCAGCGTCAGTTCACCCGCGCGCCAATCGCGCACCAGCAGCCGCAGCGCCAGGGCGATGTCGATGAAACGCTTCATGACTGCAGCGCGCCGCCGGCCAGCCGCAGCGACCGGCCGCAGCGCTGCGACAGGGCTTCGTCGTGCGTCACCAGGATCAGGGTCGTGCCGCGCTCGCGATTCAATTCGAACATCAGATCGATGATGCCGGCGCCGGTCGCCGCATCGAGATTGCCGGTGGGTTCGTCCGCCAGCAGCAGCGCCGGCCGCGTCACGAACGCGCGCGCAATGGCCACCCGCTGCTGCTCGCCGCCCGACAACTGCTGCGGATAATGCTGCATGCGTGCGCCCAGTCCTACCCGTTCCAGCAGCAGGCGGGCGGCACCGGCCGCATCCGGCGCATCGGCCAGCTCCAGCGGCAGCATCACGTTCTCCAGCGCCGTCATCGCTGGCAGCAGATTGAATGACTGGAACACAAATCCCAGCAGGCGGCCGCGCAGCGCCGCGCGCCCGTCTTCGTCCAGTGCGAACAGATCATGGCCGTCGACGCGCACGGCGCCCGTGGTCGGCAGATCCAGCCCCGCCAGCAGACCGAGCAGCGTGGATTTGCCTGAACCCGAAGCGCCGAGCACGGCCACGGCTTCACCGGACGCCACGCTGAAACTCACGTCGCTGAGGATGGTCAATGCCGAATCGCCGGTGGTAACCTGCTTGCCCAGGTGCGCCACCTCCACGATCGGTTTTTTGGAATCATCATTCATGCGCTTGTACCGTGTTGCGTTGCGGTTGATATCACTGTTGTTAGTGCTGCTGCCGTGCATTTCTGCCGTGCAGGCCGCCACCATTCTGGTTTTCGGCGACAGCCTGTCCGCAGGCTATGGCCTCGCACGCAATGAAGGGTGGGCGCACCTGCTGGCGCTGCGCCTGCAGGAAAAGAAGCTGGATTATACGGTCGTCAACGCCAGCATCAGCGGCGAAACGACGCTGGGCGGCGCCAACCGCATCGAGGCCGCGCTGCGTGCCCATCGCCCTGCCGTGGTCATCCTCGCCCTCGGCGCCAACGACGGGCTGCGCGGCGCCGACATCGCGGGCATACGCTCCAACCTCGAACGCATGATCAGCGCGGCACACCGGGCGCAGGCGCGCGTGGTGCTGGTCGGCATGCGCATTCCGCCCAACTACGGCGCCGACTACACGGAAAAATTTCAGGGTATGTACGCTGCCGTAGCCAAAGCGAAACGCGTAGCGCTGGCGCCGTTTCTGCTCGAAGGCTTTGCCCAGCGCAGCGAATTTTTCCAGGCCGACCAGCTGCATCCTGCTGCCGTCGCGCAACCGCTGATGCTCGATACGGTCTGGAAGGCGCTCGCGCCGGTTCTGAAAATAAGTAAATAAATCAATAAGTTAAACTATACCACTCGAATGCCGGGCGCTCCCGCCGCCAGCCGCCCGATCACTGCCGCCTGCGCGAACCCCTCCTTGCGGAACACCTCGAGCACGGCCGGCGCCGCCGCCGCGCTGCACGCCACCAGCAACCCGCCGCTGGTCTGCGGATCCGTCAGCAGCTTCTGCTGCGCTGTAGCGTCGTTCCCGGACAGCGTGACCTGCGCGCCATAACTCGCCCAGTTGCGCCCGGAGGCCCCGGTAACGAAACCCTGTTCGACCAGATCGCGCGCGGCGGACAGCACCGGCACCCGGGCCCATTCGATTTCAGCCGCAAGTCCCGAACCGCGGCAGATCTCCAGCAAATGTCCGAGCAGACCAAAGCCCGTGACATCCGTCAGCGCATGTACATCGGGCATGTCGGCCAGTGCCAGCCCGGGCGTGTTGAGCTGGGTCGTGTTTTCCAGCATCTGCCGGTACGCTGCGTCGCTCAGCTCGCCCTTTTTCATTGCCGCGCTCATGATACCCACGCCCAAACCCTTGCCCAGGATCAGCACGTCACCCGTCAGCGCCCGGTCGTTGCGCTTGACCTTGTCCGGATGCATCAGCCCCAGCACCACCAGGCCGTAAATCGGCTCCGGCGTATCAATCGAGTGACCGCCGGCAATCGGAATGCCGATCGACGCGCAGACGTCATGACCGCCGGCAACGATGCGCTGCACGGCAGTCATCGGAATTTTGCCTACGGGGATGCCGAGCAACGCCAGCGCCATGAACGGCTTGCCGCCCATGGCATACACATCGGAAATCGCATTGGTCGCCGCAATGCGCCCGAAGTCGTAGGGATCATCGACGATGGGCATGAAAAAATCCGTGGTCGCCACAATCGCCTGCGTGTCGTTGATGCGGTACACGGCCGCATCATCGCTGGATTCGGTGCCGACCAGCAGATCCCGGAACGGCTGGGCCGCGGGGGTACTTGCCAAAACTTCGCTCAGCAACGCCGGCGTCAGTTTGCAGCCTCACCCACCGCCGTGCGAGAACTGGGTCAATCGCACGGCAGGGGCGTCGGTAGGGTTATTCATGATTTACACTAGGGTAATGGACAGGCCTGCATCACATACACAACAATCGCACGCACAACGCGCGCGCTCCACGAGCGCGGCCACCGTAGCACAACTCGATCAGTTTGACGAGATCATCGACGTGCGTTCGGAGAGCGAATTCGCCGAAGACCACATTCCGGGCGCAGTCAATTACCCGGTGCTCAACGATGCCGAACGCGCCGAGATCGGCACCATGTACAAACAGGTTTCACCGTTCGATGCCAAGAAAATCGGCGCCGCAATGGTCAGCGCCAATATCGCGCGGCATCTGCGCACCCATCTTCGCGACCGGCCGCGGGGCTGGAAGCCGCTGGTGTATTGCTGGCGCGGCGGCGGCCGCAGCGGCGCGCTGGCGCACGTGCTCGGTCAGATCGGCTGGCGTACCGGTCAGCTGGAAGGCGGCTACAAGGCCTACCGCCGCGCGGTCATTGATGAATTGCACACGTTGCCGGCAAGCCTGGACTGGCGGGTGGTCTGCGGCATGACCGGCACCGGCAAAAGCCGGCTGTTGCGTGCCTTGCAGGACCAGGGCGCACAGGTGCTGGATCTCGAAGCGCTGGCCGCACACCGCGGTTCCGTACTCGGCAATCTGCCGGGGGAAGCGCAGCCGCCGCAAAAAATGTTCGAGAGCCGGGTGTGGCAGGCGCTGCGCCGGTTCGATGCGTCACTGCCGGTGTTTGTCGAATCCGAAAGCAAAAAAATCGGCAACCTGCGCGTGCCCGAGGCGCTGATCGCCGCCATGTGGCAAAGCGCCTGCATCGTCGTCGAAGCGCCGGTCGCTGTGCGCGTGGCGCTGCTGAAAGACGAATACGCGCATTTTCTCGGTGACGCACCGTTGCTCAACACCCAGCTCGACTGCCTGCGTGCATTGCACGGCAGCGCCGTCATCGACGAATGGCAGCGCCTCGCGCGCGACGGCAACTGGGATGCGCTGACCGAAGACCTGCTGGTCCGCCACTACGACCCTGCCTACACGCGCGCCATCCATCGTCACTATCCGCGCCTGCCGCAGGCGCAACACTTTGGACTGGACGACGACTCGGCCGCCACGATGACGCAACTGGCCGCCCGGGTGATTGCCGCCACCTCCGCATGAACACTAAGGCCTGTTAACAATCATTTCGTGAGATGAAATGATTGTCAACAGGCCTTAGTTGCACGAGTCGCCGATTTACGCCAAGATAGACGCACGTTCACTCAAAAAGAATTTGGCAACCAACAGCGTGCTGGATCAGCCTGCACCGGATTTCGAACTGCCCGCCACCGGGGGCAAAACGTTCAAGCTGGGCGCCCTGCTCGGCCAGTCGGTAGTGCTCTACTTCTACCCCAAAGACAACACGCCGGGCTGCACCACCGAGGGCCAGCATTTCCGCGACCTGCATTCCCGCTTCTCCGCCGCTGGCTGCGTGGTGTACGGCATCTCGCGCGACAGTCTGAAATCGCACGAGAATTTCAAAGCCAAGATGGGTTTCCCGTTTGAATTGCTGAGCGACTCCGATGAAGTCGCCTGCAAGCTCTACGGCGTCATCAAGATGAAGAACATGTACGGCAAAAAAGTGCGCGGCATCGAACGCAGCACATTCATCATCGACCGCCAGGGCATCGTCCGCCGCGTGTGGCGCGGCGTCAAGGTGCCGGGCCACGTGCAGGAGGTGCTCGACTTCATGCAGAGCCTGAAATAGTCAACGGTGAGCAGTAAGCAGTGCGCGGGCAAACCAGCCTGCTTACCGCTTACCGCTTACATTGTCTTAGGGAGACTCATGATTCACCGCAAGGCCGTGTCCACGCCCTCCGTAGTATCCCGTCTGCCCGCGACAACCAAGCTGTTTGTGCTCGACACCAACGTGCTGATGCACGATCCGACCAGCCTGTTCCGGTTCGAGGAACACGATCTGTTCATCCCGATGGCCACGCTCGAGGAACTCGACAGCAACAAAAAAGGCATGTCGGAAGTCTCGCGCAATGCGCGCCAGACCAGCCGCTACCTCGATGAGCTGATCGGTGCGGTGTCGGGAGAAATCAGCGACGGCATTCCGCTGGAATCACACGGCGACAAATCCGCCAAGGGCAGGGTTTTCCTGCAGACCGAGGCCATCAACGGCGATCTGCCGGCAAGCCTGCCCAGCGGCAAGGCCGACAACCAGATCATCGGCGTGGTCAAGCACCTGCAGGAACAGCACGCCAAGCGCCAGGTCATCTTGGTGTCCAAGGACATCAACATGCGCATCAAGGCCCGCGCGCTGGGTCTCGCCGCGGAAGATTATTTCAACGACAAGGTGCTCGAAGACACCGACCTGCTCTACACCGGGATCGCCGCATTGCCTGCGGACTTCTGGGACACTCACGGCAAAAAAATGGAATCCTGGCAGCAGGCCGGGCACACTTACTACCGCGTGCATGGCCCGCTGTGCGCGAGTCTGCTGATCAACCAGTTTGTTTTTTTCGAGGGCGATCAGCCCTTCCAGGCGCAGGTGCATGAAGTCAGCGGCAAGACCGCCATCCTGCGGATATTGAAAGACTACTCCCACCAGCGCAACAACGTGTGGGGCATCACCGCGCGCAACCAGGAGCAGAATTTCGCGCTGAATGCGCTGATGAATCCGAACATCGATTTCATCACCCTGCTCGGTCAGGCCGGCAGCGGCAAAACCCTGCTCACCCTCGCCGCCGGTCTGGCGCAGACGCTGGAAGACAAACTGTTCTCCGAGATCATCGTCACGCGGGTCACCGTGCCGGTGGGCGAAGACATCGGCTTCCTGCCCGGCACCGAGGAAGAGAAAATGAATCCGTGGATGGGCGCGCTCGAAGACAACCTCGATGTGCTCAACAAGACCGACTCCGAGGCCGGCGAATGGGGGCGCGCCGCGACCCGCGACCTGATCCGTTCGCGGATCAAGGTCAAGTCGCTGAACTTCATGCGCGGCCGCACCTTCATCAACAAATTCCTGATCATCGATGAAGCGCAGAACCTGACGCCGAAGCAGATGAAAACGCTGATCACCCGCGCCGGCCCCGGCACCAAGGTGGTGTGCCTGGGCAACATTTCGCAGATCGACACCCCGTACCTGACCGAAGGCAGCTCAGGCCTGACTTACGTGGTGGACCGGATGAAAAGCTGGGCGCACAGCGGCCATGTGACGCTGATGCGCGGGGAACGCTCAAGGCTGGCGGATTACGCGGCGGAAGCGCTGTGAGGGCCAGTGCGGAGCGCAATTCTGTAGCCCGGATAAGGCCGCAGGCCGCCATCCGGGGGATGAAAGAACAGCACGGAGCGATGGGTGATGGGTGATGAGACCCGCAGCCCGGATACTCAGAACGAGTCGCTGCTGCCGCCGGCGTAACTCTCGAAGCGCGTGTAGCGGCCGAGGAACGTCAGGTCGATCTTGCCCACCGGGCCGTTACGCTGCTTGGCAATGATGATTTCGGCAATGCCTTTTTTCGGTGAATCCTGGTTATAGACTTCATCGCGATAGATGAACAGGATCACGTCGGCGTCCTGCTCGATGGCGCCCGATTCGCGCAGATCCGACATCATCGGCCGCTTGTCCTGACGCGAATCCACGCCACGGTTCAGCTGCGACAGCGCCACCACCGGCAACTTCAGTTCCTTGGCCAGCCCCTTCAGCGACCGTGAAATCTCCGCGATCTCGGTGGCGCGATTTTCTTCGCGCCCGCCGGAAGATCCCGACATCAGTTGCAGGTAATCGACCACGATCATCGACAGCCCGCCGCACTGCCGGTGCAGGCGCCGTGCCCGCGAGCGCATTTCCAGCACATTCAATCCGGCGGTGTCGTCGATGAAAAGCTGCGCATCGTTCAGCTTGCCCACCGCATCCACCAGCCGCGGCCAGTCTTCTTCCTTGAAAGTGCCGGTGCGCAACTGGTGCTGATCGACGCGGCCCACGGAACCGATCATCCGCATCGCCAGCTGCGGCCCCGACATCTCCATGCTGAACACAGCCACTGCTTTTTTGCTGTCCAGCGCGGCACTCTCCGCCAGGTTCATCGCCAGCGCGGTCTTGCCCATCGACGGGCGTCCGGCAACGATAATCAGCTCGCCCGGCTGCAGTCCGGAAGTCATGCGGTCAAGATCGACAAAACCCGTGGCCAGCCCGATCACGTCATTCTTGTTCTCGCGGCTGTAGAGCATGTCGATGCGCTCGACCGTCTCGGTCAGCAGCGGATCGATCTTGACAAAACCCTGCTTGGATTTCGCGCCGGCCTCGGCGATCTGGAACACCTGCGCCTCGGCTTCGTCAATCAGCCGGTGGGCGTCCTTGCCGGTCTGGCTGTACGCCGAATCAGCGATGGCGACGCCGACCGCGGCCAGGTTGCGCAGGATCGAGCGCTCGCGCACGATCTCGGCATAGCGGCGGATGTTGGCGGCGCTGGGCGTGTTGAGCGCGAGCGAGCCGATATAGGCCTGCCCGCCGACTTCCACCAGCTTGCCGCTGCGCTCCAGGCTCTCGGCCACGGTCAGCGCGTCCGCAGGCTTGTTGTGCTCGATCAGTTGCGCGATGTGCTCAAAGATCGTGCGATGGTCGCCGCGATAAAAATCCGCAGCCGTGATCACATCGCCCAGGCGATCCCACGCGGTGTTTTCGAGCAGCAGGCCGCCGAGCACCGATTGTTCGGCTTCGATGGAATGCGGCGGCGTGCGCGCAGCTTCGAGCTGGGCATCTTTGATGAATGGAGTGACGAGTTGCACCATCGCGGCGTATTTTATATAACCTGTTGTTTTATAACGATAACTTTCATATGCGCGACGGGTGCGCTGTAACGCGGCCAAATCAATTTACAGAAAAAAAAGGGCTGTCGCCAGCCCTTTTTCCTGCTCCAGAAAAACGCTTTTGATTCAGCGACTACGCAGCGTCTCCCAGCACCGACACGGTGATGGACACCACCACGTCGGTATGCAGCGCGACCTTCAGCGGAAAATCGCCAATGGTCTTCAGCGGGCCGTCCGGCATGCGGATCGATGCCTTCGGCACGTCAAAGCCCTGCTTTTTCAGCGCTTCCGAAATATCGCTGTTGGTGACCGAGCCGAACAGCTTGCCGTCCACGCCGGCCTTCTGCGTGACCTGCACCATCATGCCGTCGAGCTTGGCGCCCTTCTCCTGCTCCTTGGCGAGCGTCTCGGCGTGTGCTTTTTCAAGCTCCGCGCGGCGCTTCTCGAATTCCGCCAGATTGGCGGTGGTGGCGCGCTTCGCCTTGCCTTGCGGGATCAGGAAATTGCGCGCATAGCCGTCCTTGACGCGAACCACGTCGCCCAGCACACCCAGATTGATGACTTTCTCCAGCAGTATGATTTGCATGGCTGGCCTCTCAGTGCAGGTCGGTGTACGGCAGCAGCGCGAGAAAGCGTGCGCGTTTGACCGCAATCGACAATTGGCGCTGGTAGCGCGACTTGGTGCCCGTGATGCGGGCCGGGATGAGCCTGCCGTTTTCGTTGATGAAATCCTTCAGGATGTTGATGTCCTTGTAATCAACCTGCTTGATGCCTTCAGCAGTGAAACGGCAGAACTTGCGGCGGCGGAACAGCGCATTGCCTTTCTTGCGCGTGTCCTTGCCGCCCTTGCCCTTACCCTTGAATTTCCCTTTACCGCTGCTTCCGCCCATTCTTGGCATGTGCGTTTCCTTTACTGGATCAGATCAATGTTCGTTACATGCAGGATTACTTGCCTGCTCATGCGATGCTTGCGATGCAGAAACCCCTGCACGTCCACCTGTCGTCCCGGCTGCATCCCGGCAATCCTGCCGGCGATGTCGCCGACCGCCTTGGCCGGCATCTCGAATTCCACTGTGCGCTCATGACCCGCTTCAGACTGCGGCGAAGCATGCACCAGGGTGAATTCAACAACCGGCAATCCGGCAGGGGTGTGACGCAGCGGCTCGATCCCGGCCAGTGTTGCAGTCAACCGGACCGAATTCTGCTCCACCTCAGGCCGCGCTCTCCGCCGCGACAGGCGCCGGTTTCACGGCCTCGTCAGTGCTGACCGGGCGCGCCTTCTCTTCCCGCATCATCGGCGACGGACCGGTAACCGCTTCTTCCATGCTGACGGTCAGGTGGCGCAATACGGCATCGTTGAACTTGAATGCGTGCTCCAGTTCGAGCAGGGTTTCGTTGTCGCACTCGATGTTCAGCAGCACGTAATGTGCCTTGTGCAGTTTCTGGATCGGGAAGGTCATCTGCCGGCGACCCCAGTCTTCAAAGCGGTGTATCGAGCCTTTGCGACCGGTGATCATCTGGCGGTACCGGTCTATCATCCCCGGCACCTGTTCGCTTTGGTCCGGATGGACGATCAAAACGATTTCGTAATGTCGCATCAATTTCTCCTTATGGGCTGGTGGGCCGCCCGTGATGCGAGCACGGTGCGGCAAGGACAGTGGTGTAAAAAACTGGCTGAAAACAGCCGGTGCTGCAAAGAACAAGCGCGGCATGGGGCCACGCGAGAGGGGCGGATTATACCGGAACTGCCCGCCGGATCAAGGGCTTGGGGCTCCTGCTAGAGCGATTGGAGCATTTTGCAGGGCGGGAGCAACGAAGCAATTGCGGAATTCAGTGATTGAGTGATTAGGTAATTAGGTGATTAAAACCGCGGGCGACAGTCACCTAATCACTCAATTACTCAATCACTTAATTACAGTCAGTAAATGATCGCGATGCCGGCGCTGATGCGCTGCTCGTTGGTCTGGCGGGTGCTGTGGGCCTGGAGTATCTGCGCCACATCAAAGCGCAGGCTGAAGGCCTTGCCGTAGGACAGGCGCAGACCCAGACCCGTGCTGGCCAGGTACTGGCTGGCCTCCTCGCCGGGCAGCGCATTGGTGCGCCGCAGCCCGCCGAAATCGTAGAACCCGACCACGCGGGAGCGCCACTTGTCGCCCATCCCCATGTTGTCGGCAAAGTTCGGCGTGTACAGCTCCAGCTGCGCCGAATACCCCTTGTCGTTGGCCGCCTCGCGCGGCAGATAGCCGCGCACGGTATCCGGTCCGCCGATGCCGAACTGCTCGCCCGGAATCAACGAGTCGCGGGTGTATTGCGCGCTCAGCGCCATGCGGCTCTGCCACTCGTTGCGGAAAGCATGCGAGAAGCTGATGCCGCCGCGGTAAATCAGATAATTGTCGGTCGCGCCAAAGCGGGTGCGCTGGAAATCCCCGGCGGTGCCGTCGTTGCCGCCGGGAATGTTGGTCGCCACCGAGGCATTGAAGTGCAGTTCACTCGCGGTCATGCGCACCAGCCCGCTGTAACCCAGCGATATCGGATGCACGGTAATGTCCGGCACGAATCCGATGCCGCCGAGAGTCACATTATTCTGGTAGGCACGGTAGTCGAGGCCAAGATAAGTCTTGTGCTCGATGTCCCGCCACTTCGGCAGGTAATAGTTCCAGCGCATGCCGAAAATCGTGCCGGCGCCCTTGACGTCGAACAAGCCCCCTACCGTACCCGAATCGACGTCGGAATAACCGGCATACATGTCGAGCGCGCTGTTCAGCCGGTAATACGGAATGCGGTAACCAAAACCGTAAATCGATACCTGATCCAGATTCGACGGCGAAGTGATGTATTGCAGCGACAACTGATGATCGCGGTCGAACAGGTTGGTGTGCTGGTAACCCACGCCCAGCCGCAGCAGGCCGGTATCGGAGGTGCCGGTGTTGTCCAGCGTCGCCACCAGCCGCCACGGCCGGTCGTCGGTGACGCGCACATTGACGTCCACCAGGTTCTCCGCGGCCCCCGAGCGCAGCAGCACGGTGGTCTGCTTCACCGGATGATCGGCGCTGATCTGCAGATTGCGCGCGATCTCGTTGGAATTCGGCGTTGCGCCCTCCTGCACTGCCGGCAGCGAGCGGCGCACATTCTCCGTGCTGAAATGCTGGTTGCCCTCGACGTTTACCTTGCCGATTTTCGGCTCGGTGATGTTGAAACGCACCACGCCGCGGGTGATGTCCTGCTCCGGCAACAGCACCTGGATCACGCCGTAGCCGCGTTCGCGATAGGCATTTTCCAGCGCCTCCAGCGCGCGCTGGACATCCGCGAAATCCTTCTGCTTGCCGGTGAACGGCGCCACGATGGCCTGTGCAGCTTCAGCGCCGAGCACAGTATCGCCGACCACCTCGAAGCGCTGGATATCGAATTTGGGCGCGGGAACCACCGCATCCTGGGCGAGGCTGGCGCCGGTCACGAACAAGCTCAATATCAGACCCAGCACCGGGCCCAACAGAGCCATCAGTCGTTGCTGCGGAGTCATATTGTAAATCATTGTTTTTAAACGCCTATCAGCACACTTGCGGCGCCGGATACGACCATGGCACGTGCTCAGCGTCCGGTAACTGCAATCAACACCGCAACCATATCAAGCTTACCGCAAATTCCACCCGCAAGAAACAAAAACCCCCGGCGGGATGCACCGGGGTTTTGTTAGAACTAAATCAACAACTCACCGTTCGTCCTGAGATTCTTGTCGAAGGACTTGTGCAGCGTTTCCCTAACGGCAAACCGGCGCGTTTTTCTTTTTCTCATCCTGTATGTCGCCAAAGATATCCTTGTCCTTCTCTGGCTCCGGTGGCGTAATCGACTCACCCATGGCCACGATCAGGATCTGGACCGGCGGGGTAAGTGTCCCAGTGACACCACCATAGGTGATGAACAGGTTGGTATCGAGGATCGCCGCAACGCCAGTGCCCCCAGCGCTGAAGCCGGTAGCGGTCAACTGATCGTACACCACGCCCTCGACGCCGTTGACGAAATAACCGCCGCTGGTCAGCATCGGGAAATGCACGTAGATCGTGGATGGCGAAACCGATTCGATGGTCCCGCCATACGCCAGCGTGCCGTTGATGTTGACCACGCCGCCCACGGTCATCATGACGTCCGGATAACCGACGATCGCGCTTTGATCCACCAGCACATTGCCGCCGGTGATGACCGTCGTATTGCCGGAGAAGGAGCCCAGCCTGGAAGGAGAAACATCTCCGGTGAGCACGCTCAGATTGCCGCCTGCGATGGCCGTGGTGCTGGCGCCGCCATACGCGGCCACGTTATAGCTCCCCGGGCCGCCGATGGTCAGATTGCCGCCGGCATCGAGCACCAGATTACCCGTGGCAGACACACTCCCGTAATATCCAATGATGTTGATGTCGCCGTTGGCAGCCAACAAGAAGTTACCGTTGGCGCTGACGGAACCTTCGGCGCCTTCCACCGTCAATGTGCCGGTCGAGCCTATGGCTGCATTGCCGTTACCGGCATTCAGATATTGAAGCCGCAAGTCGCCGGCATTGATGACGCCAATATCGCCGTTAGTTGCACCAACCACAAGGCTTGCAACCTGGGTTTCAATGGGGTTGCCTATTATGGAGCCAACACCGTTGCCGCCATACAGATAAGCAACAGGCGCAATGACATTCACCCCGGTATTGCCGTCGATGATGGCGCCGCCGGCTTCAATATCCACATATCCATTACTGATCGCTTGGCCTAGCGTGATATTTCCTGCCGCGGAGAAATAAACCCCTGTGTCGTAAAATTCCAAGCCGACAGCACTGACCGTACTGGTGGAACTGTCGATGGGGCCGGCGGGCGCATAAACTCTGACATGGCCCTCGGCGCCGTCAGCGCCGGTTTGGGCGCTCGCCGAGACTGTGGTGTTCCTGATATTGACGCCGCCGATGCCATACGCCGATAGATCCACCCTTGCGTCGCCCCCGCCCCAATTGCCCAACGATCCGGAACCGGCAACCCCGCCGGTCGCAGTAATTTGCCCCGAGACATCGAGGACATCGGCGCTCATCAATGTAATATTCGCGCTGCCGCCGGAGCCGCCATAGGAATAGATGCTCTTACCGCCCTCGCCGCCAGTCACGGCAATCGATCCGGCATTGCTAACGGTAATGCTGCCGCCCTCGCTCCAGTAGGCGCCAACCGTTGCATTGCCGCCACCACCGCCGCCCGACCCTCCATCACCGCCTTTGCCCCCGGTCACGTTAATGGATCCGTCAACCTGGATCAGGCCGCTGCTCGTCAGATTCACCTGTGCCCCGCCACCGGAGCCTCCATAAGAACTGCCATAACCACCCTTGCCGCCGGTCGCGGAAATCGACCCGGCGGCAACAGTGACGCCGTTGCCAGATAGAATGACCGTCGCCGAACCACCACCGTTAGCCTCATTTGACCCATTGCTGCCGGCTCCGCCTTCCCCGCCCAGCGCGGTAATTGCGCCTCCAACGTTGATGGTACTGGCGCTCGATAATGTAATTACCGCATCCCCGCCATTGCCACCAGAGCCGGAACCATAATAGCTGCTGACGCCAATACCACCTTTGCCGCCTTCCGCGTAAATCGAACCGGTAACGTCAAGAGCACCGGTGCTCGTCAATGTAATTTCGGCATTACCGCCTTGGCCACCGTAGCCGCTATAACTGCCGCCATCACCGCCTTTGCCGCCTTTTGCGGTAATCGCACCCGCGACCTCAATCGAGCCGCCGGCCAATGTAATCGTCGCACCTCCGCCGGCTTGGCCTTCGCCACCTTCGCCGCCATATGCCCGCACGGTCCCTGTGCTGCCAATTATGACTGCCCCCATAGGGCCGCAACCATCACCGAAGGTGCCTGCGCAAAGATCGATCGTCGCGTTCCCACCACCGCTACCCCAAGTTCCAGTCGAATTGCCGCCCCGGGCCAGCACGTCGCCGTTTACCGTAACGCCGCCAGATGCGACAAGCCGCACCGTGGCTTGTCCACCGCCATTCCATCCGCTTCCTGCAATGGCTTCCACGGTAGCGCCGGCTTTCACTTCGATCGTGGCTCCGGCATTCATCATTACCGCCGCTGTCCCGCCTGACCCTTCGCTGCCGCCCACAGCGCTGACCTTCGCCGGTGAGTTGACGGTAATGCCGCCGGTGGTTGCCGTCAGCGTGACGAACGCCGAGGCCCCGGAAAATATACCCTCCGCCTTCACGTCCTTGTTGACTGTCAGGTCACCGTTGGTCACCGTGATCTCGACTGTCGCTGGGGTGAAGTAAGTATAAGAATTCGCGGTCACGCCGTTTACGCCGCCCACGCTGCCGATAGTCAGCGACTGCGCGTTCTTGAATGCGAAACTGCCCACAGCCTCCCCTGCAAGAGTGCCGACCATGTTGCCGGCCTGCATATCAACGCTTCCGCTGCCAGCCGAGGCCAGCAGATTTGTGACCGTGATCGGCGCGGTGGATGCTTGCGTTATATTGTAGTCGGCCGTGAGCAGGAGGTTTTGCACCCGGCTGGTATTGAAGGTGATCGGTGAGTCAACATAAATGACGCTACCCGTAATCGAAAGTTCACCGGTCGAGGGAGTAGTGAGGCGCAACTTGCTTAAGTCGGCCTGACTAAGGTTAAGCGCTCCTTCCAGACCGCCACCGAGGCTAACGTCGCCAAGCGAATTGCCACGATAGGCCTCAATCGCTATGTTGGCGCCGGCAATGTCGATTGCGGACGCGAGGCTCATGTTAGGCCCAATCAAGTCAAGAAAGCCCCCACTTGATGCCGATCCCGCAGAAGTAAAACTTAACGTACCCGAGGCGCTGATCACGTCCAGAACGATGTCCCCGCCCGCCGAAATCGGCGCATTCACCGTAATGCCACCGTCAGCAGAATGCACGAATACGCTGCCGCCGGTACTGCTCACAGCGGCATTCAGAAATGCCCCACCCGTTCCGCTAAAAGAGGGATTAGTCGTGGAACCACTACCGATCCAGCCAGCGTTGAGCGCGATAGAACCAGATCCGGCATTGGTAATCGGTTGGCTGACTACGACATGACGGTAGGCCGTCAACGTCAGGCTGTTGGCACTATTCCACGACACCGGCGCGTTGACGAAAATATCGCCGGCATCGGTACCGGCAAGCATGTTCGTGGCAATGACCACATCCCCTCCCCCGGTGCTGTTGAGGTTGGTCACCAGCGTGTCGGCGCCGATGCCGCTGGTGGTCTGGCTTCCAGCACCCGCAACAATGGTGAAATCCTCCGGGTCGATCAGCCACAGGCCCGAGGCGCCGCCGTTGGCGCCGCTGCCGCTGACCCGCGTCGAATCACCGATCAGCACGTTGGCGGCCGAGGTTTCAACAAATCCGCCCTTGCCCACACCGGAACCCGTTGCCGAGACGTCCAGCGTGCCCGCAACGTTGGTGATGCCCGTGGCCATGTCCGACAGCACTTCAATTCGACCACCGTCAGTGCCGCGCGCGCTGATGACACTGCTCGCTTCCAGCGTGGTACTCTTGGTGGATTTCAAAAGAATCTTGCCGCCTGCGGCCACCGCGCTGTCGGCACTGATCACGCCGCCCTGTTTGATCAGCCCGGCATAAATGCCGATGCGCCCAGCCTCAGCGGTGATGGTGCCGAGGTTGCGCGCTTCGTTGTCCGGCGCAACGATTTCCACGCGCAGGTTGGGCGTGCCGGGGCTGACCAGTTCCACGCTGTTGCCCGCGGCGAGGATCACTTCGCCCTGCGGGCTGGTGATGATGCCGTTGTTGGTGACGGCATTGCCGATGAGGTACACGCTGCCGCCGGTGAGGCTGCCCTGATTGACCACGCTGCCCGCGCCGGCGCCGTCGGTGAAGCGCATGCGGTTGGCGAGGAAATCTTCGTTGCTCAGGTTCAGCGTCGAGGCCACCAGCCCGGCGACGTTGATCTGCGAGCCGGAGCCGAAGACGATGCCGTTGGGGTTGAGCAAAAACACGCGCCCGTTCGACTGCAGCGCACCGAGGATGGCCGAGGGATCCTGGCCGATGACGCGGTTCAATACCGCGGAACTGGCTGATTGCTGGAGGAAGCGCGTCAGTTCATTGACGCCGATCGAAAAAGAGCCCCAGTTGATGATGGCATTGGGGCTGTTGGTGATGTTGAGTATGCTGCCGGCCTGCGCGAAGCTCGCGGTGCCGTGAACGACGGTGGGATTGGTCGGGTTGGCGAGTGCCAGGCTGCCGGAGAAGCAGGCGGCGATAGCCAGTGCCGTTGCCGTGGGTCGCAGGTAGTGTAGTGGACGCCCTGCGGCTGGTTTGCGCACGCGCTGCTGGTTGGGTTTGTCCATGGTGCACCCCCGTATGCTCCGCTGGCAGCCGATCCATCCGCTAGCAGTCGGGGCCCAGCCCCGAATTTACGGCTGCCCAATGTCCCTATATTTTATGCGCTTATTGCAATGCAAGCGAGACTGTTTGTGCGAAATTTTTATTATGACTGTGACAATTCTCACGCTATTGGACTTACGGACTTACCAGCCTTCCCGCAGCGCTTCCAGCGGAAATTCCAGCCCCTGCAAACGCCACAGCGCGCACATTTGATCCAACGCAATATCAGCGCGATCCACCCATGCTAAATGGCGGTCGAGCTTGCGCGCAGCCTTGAAATCCTCGGCCGGCCCGCTGCGTCCCAGCCGCCCCGCCAGCGTCTGCGCGAGGCCCATCAGGCGTTCCCGGCCATAGGGCACGACGGTCCATTTCTGTTCGCGCGCGAGCCCGGTGGTGGCGAGTTGCTGGTGATAAAACGTCCAGTAGCGCGCATAGGCTTCAAAATAATCCATGGCCAGCACGCGCTCCGCCGGCATGCCGCCGGTAATCAGGTCGCGCTGCGCCCATTCCTCGATGTTGCTGCGGGCCTGGAACAGGCCGTTCGCCGCCAGGCCGCCGGATTTTTCATAAGTGGAAATGCACGCCGCCAGCGGATGGCGCAGCGTGATGATGTATTCGGCATCCGGGCCGAACACCGTGCGGAAAAATCCGCCCTGATAGGCCGCTTTGGTCGCTTTTTTCGGCACCACGATCTTGCCGCCCGCCGGCTGCGATCCGAAATAGTCCTCGACCATGGCCAGGTATTCAGCGGTCTGCTGCAGCATGTTGGTATGGCTGTTGTAGCGGTCGCCAAAATGGAACGGCGCCGCGTCCGGAAAACCGTCGTGGGCAATGACATTCGGCACTGCGTCGGGATCCATGCCGATGGCGCGGAACAGTTGTTTGGTCAGGTAGGTGCCGCCGTGGCGCGGACAGCCGACGACCACAATAAAACGAAAGCGGCTGTGAAAGGCCGCGAGTTTTGCTTCGTCGCCGGTGAGCAGCGCGGTGAACAGTTCATAGGCGCGGAATATGACTTTCTGGCCCAACGGGTGCGCCAGCACTTCTTCGGCGACGCCGCGGGCATGCTCAAGGCGCTTGCCGAATTCGCCGGGCACCAGGGTTTCGCTCACCTGATCCTGCCAGGTCGCGTCGGCGTCATGCGCGTGGATGCGCCGGTACAGATAATCCACAAACGCCGGGGATACCGGCAGTTGCTGGTCGGTCAGCTTGATTTCAACGCCCACGGGAAACCCAGTGATGAGTGATGAGTGATGAGTGCGGAGCGGGCAAGGCGAAAACCATACCTCGCGCCATAATGATCATCACTTTTTTCGGTGCCGTAGCCCGAGTTTTCCGTTTTGCACTCTGCATTGTGGTCAACGGTGCCGGATAAGTTGCTCGGTGGTCAAGCCAATATCCTTGGCGATTTGGCGCAAGAGGATCGGCGAAATATCGCGACCAGCGTGGAACGGTACGGTGGTCGCACGCCCATCGGGATGACGGAATTGCTTGTGCGAGCCGCGTTGTCGCACTTCGACAAAACCCAGCGCAGCAAGAATCGCGATGACCTCGCGGGGCTTTAGAACCGGGATGCCCGGCATTCAGTCCACGACGACGGTTTGAATTCCGACAAACTCGGTATTGAGCTTCGGTTCGCCGTCACCGAGCAGCATGGCGATTACTTCCCGAAGATTCGCATGCAACTCATCAAGTGTTGCACCTTGGCTGTGCGCACCGGGAAAACCGGGAACATGGCCCACGTAGAGGTTAGTGTCGGAGCAGCGCTCGATTACGGCAGTGTAAGCGTGCATGGGTTGCAATCCTCAAGGCGAACAAAAGTTATTGTAGCAGTCATTTTCCGGATTTCGCTATGCTCTTGGGGGGGCGCTTTGCCCCCTGCTTGCTCAATCACTGAATCACTTAATCACCGCACTGCCCCGCTGCCGCCGGGATTCTGCCAGACAAATCCCCGCCGAAACCGATACATTCAGGCTCTCCACGCTGCCGAGCATGGGAATGCGCGTGAGCTCGTCGCAGGTTTCGCGCGTCAGCCGGCGCATGCCCTCGCCCTCGGCGCCGAGCACCCAGCCCAGCGGACCGTTGAGCTTGACGCCGTAGAGATCGTGTTCGGCGCGTTCATCGGCACCGACCAGCCAGATGTTGCGTTCCTTGAGTTCGCGCATGGTGCGCGCGAGATTGGTGACCATGATGTAGGGCACGGTGTCGGCCGCGCCGCTGGCGACCTTGGCCACCGTGGCATTGAGCCCGACCGCGTGATCCTTGGGCGCGATCACCGCGTGCGCGCCCATGCCGTCGGCCACGCGCAGGCAGGCGCCGAGGTTGTGCGGATCGGTGACGCCGTCGAGCAACAGCAGCAGCGGCGGCTCGGTCAGTTCATCGAGCACGTCTTCAATGTGGGTCGGCATGCGCACCGCTTCGACGCGGGCCGCGACGCCCTGATGCCGCGCCTGTCCGGTCATGCCGTCGAGGCGTTTGGCATCGACCAGCATCACGCGCGCGCCGCGGGCTTCCGCCAGCGCCAGCAGGTCCTTGGCGCGCCGGTCATGGCGGCTGCCGTCGAGATAAATCTCGGTCACCGCACCCTCGCGCTGGCGCAGGCGGCTGGTCACCGCATGAAAACCGTGAATCAGGCGCAGTTCGCTCATGGCAGGCGAAGAGTGCTCAGCAATGCAAAAAAGCTCCCTCATCCCCACCCTTCTCCCGGGGGGAGAAGGGCTTATCTTCCCTCCCCCTCCGGGGGAGGGATTGAGGGTGAGGGAAAGAATGTATGCAATTGAGGATCAGCACGTTATCTATTATAACTATTTGTTTTTTATTAACTATTTTATGCCAGCACAAAATCAATCCGCGCCGCGTTCAGATCCACCTTGGCAATCTTGACCCGCACGCGGTCACCCAGACGATAACGCTGTTTGGTGCGCTCGCCCATCAGCTCGTGCTTGCCCGCGTCGTATTTGAAGTAGTCCTTGCCGAGATCGGAAATGTGCACCAGTCCTTCGACATACACATTGTCCAGCGCCACAAAAGCGCCGAAGGCAGCAACACCGGCGACGCTGCCCATGAACACTTCGCCGACGCGGTCGCGCATGTAGTAGCACTTCAGCCACGCCGTGACGTCGCGCGTGGCCTCGTCGGCGCGCCGCTCGGTCATCGAGCATTGCGCCCCCAGCGCCGCCCAGTCACCGGGCTCGTATTTCCCGCCGTTGAGCACGGCCTTGATCGCGCGATGCACGAGCAGGTCGGGATAACGCCGGATCGGAGACGTAAAGTGAGTGTAGGACTCATAGGCCAGACCGAAATGTCCGGCGTTTTTCGGGCTGTACACCGCCTGTTTCAGCGAGCGCAGCATCACCGTCTGCAGCAGTTGTTCGTCCGGGCGGCCTTTCACCTTGGCCAGCAGTCTGGCGTAATCCGACGCATGAGGCGTGTCGCCGCCGCTCAACTGCAGGCCGAAGCCTTTCAGGAAATCACGCAGCGCTTCTAGCTTCTCCGGCGTCGGCCCCTCGTGGACCCGGAACAGCATCGGATGGCCGTGGTCATGCAGGAAATCCGATGTGCAGACATTGGCCGCAAGCATGCATTCCTCGATGATGCGGTGTGCGTCATTGCGATGCACCGGCACGATATTCTCGATCTTGCCCTTGTCATCGAAAATCATCTGCGTTTCGATGGTCTCGAAATCAATCGCGCCGCGCGTCGAGCGCGCCTTTGCCAACTGGTGATAGAGCCGGTACAGCGCCTCCAGGTTCGGCAGCAGCGCCTTGCGCTGCCGCGCCGCAGCGCCCTTGGGATCTTCGAGGATGGCGGCGACTTCGGTGTAAGTGAACCGCGCATGCGACAGCATCACCGCAGGAAAGAATTTGTAGCTCTTGATATTGCCGTGCGCATCGACCTGCATGTCGCAGGCCATCGCCAGGCGCTCCACGTCCGGATTGATCGAGCACAGGCCGTTCGACAGCGGTTCGGGCAGCATCGGGATCACCCGCCGCGGGAAATAGACCGAGTTGCCGCGTTCGCGCGCTTCGGTGTCGAGCGCATCACCCGGCTGCACATAATGGCTGACGTCGGCAATCGCCACCACCAGCCGGAAACCGCTGCCCTGCGGTTCGCAGTACACCGCGTCGTCAAAATCCCGCGCGGTTTCGCCGTCGATGGTAACCAGCGCCATGCCGCGCAGATCCACTCGCCCGCGATGATCGGCGCTGCGCACGGTCTTCGGTATTTTTTCGGATAGCGCTTCGACTTCTTTCGGGAATATCCACGGCAGCGCATGCTTGCGCAGCGCGATTTCGATTTCCATGCCGGGATCGGCGTAGTTGCCGAGCACTTCCACCACGCGCGCCAGCGGCTGCGCCTGGCGGCCGGGCTGGGAAATGATCTCCACCATCACCACCTGCCCTGCTTTTGCGGCGCCCGCCTCGCCGGCCGGCACCACGAAATCCTGGCTGATGCGCTTGTCTTCGGCGGCGACAAAGGTAACGCCGTGTTCGACATGCAGGCGTCCGACCAGCTTCTGCTGGCCATGCTCCAGCACTTCGACAATCTTGCCTTCGGGACGACCGCGGCGATCCATGCCGCTGATGCGCGCCATGACCCGGTCGCCGTGCAGCACTTTTTTCATTTCTCCCGGCCCGAGGAACAGGTCCTGGTCGCCCTCCTCGCGCTTGAGGAAACCGAAACCGTCCTTGTGGCCGATCACGGTACCGCGGATCAGGTCGAGCTTTTCAACCACGCACAGGTCACCGCGCCGGTTGCGCATGATCTGGCCGTCGCGCTCCATCGCCGCAATGCGGCGGGCAAAAGGTTCTGCCTCGCTTTTGGTGACGCCCAGCTCCTTCGCCAGAGCGGGTTCTTCCAGCGGCACGCCGGCCTCGACGAGCACATCGAGTATGAATTCCCGGCTCGGCAGCGGATGTTCGTAGCGCCCGGATTCGCGCGCCAGATGGGGATCCTGTCCGCGGCGCGAACCGCGCCCGCGTTCAGTGGATTTTTTGGATTTTTTCATTTGAAGAATATTCTTTCATAGGCTAGAATCGCGCCCTCATCGGCCCAGATGGCGGAATTGGTAGACGCACCAGCTTCAGGTGCTGGCGGGTAATACC
>CAZAOZ010000018.1:0-58331 GCA_964486865.1 uncultured Bordetella sp. | reverse complement strand
TCATGCTGTCCCCGCACGGCAAGATGAGCCCGTTCCAGCGCGCGCAGATGTATTCGCTGCAGGACGCGAACATTTTCAACATCGCCATCCGCGGCGTGTTCGACGACTGCCAGGATATCGTCAAGGCAGTCAGCGGCGATGCGGCATTCAAGAGCAGCCGCCAGATCGGCGCCGTGAACTCGATCAACTGGGCGCGCATCGCGGCGCAGATCGTGTATTACTTCAAAGGCTATTTTGCGGCCACGCGCAGCAACGACGAGCAGGTTTCATTTGCGGTGCCGTCGGGAAATTTCGGCAACATTTTCGCCGGCCACATTGCGCGCAGCATGGGCCTGCCGATCCGCCGGCTGATCCTGGCGTCCAACGAGAACGACGTGCTCGACGAGTTTTTCCGCACCGGTCATTACCGCGTGCGCAGCGGACGGGAAGTGGCGCAGACATCGAGCCCGTCGATGGACATCTCCAAGGCATCCAATTTCGAGCGCTTCATTTTTGATGTGGTCGGACGCGATCCGGCGGTGGTGGCGCGGTTGTGGCGCGAGGTGGAGGAAGCCGGCGGCTTCAGCCTCGGCGAGACGCCGTACTGGAAAGACATCGGCCGTCATGGCTTCGTGTCGGGACGCAGCAGCCACGCCGGGCGCCTGGCGACGATCCGTTCGGTGCATCAGCGTTATGGCGCAATCATCGACCCGCATACCGCGGATGGCGTCTATGTCGGCCTGCAGCAGCGCGAAGCAGGTGTGCCGCTGATCTGCCTGGAAACGGCATTGCCGGCGAAGTTTGCCGAGACCATCCGTGCGGCGCTGGGGCGCGATCCGGAAGTGCCGCCCGGCTATGAAGGTCTGGAAAGCCGCCTGCAGCGGGTCGCGGTGATGGATCCCGATGTCGAGGCGGTGAAGGCCTACATCGCCAGCCGCACCTGAAATAATTCAATAAAAAAATACTTACTGTTTATTGCTGCGCGGCATGATGCGCATCGACAGATCGACCGCGGCCACATCCTTGGTCAGCGCGCCGATCGAGATGCGGTCCACGCCGGTTTCGGCGATGGCGAGCACGTTTTCCAGGGTGATGCCGCCGGACGCTTCCAGTTGCGCACGTCCAGCGGTCCAGGCCACGGCTGCGCGCATCTGCTCCAGCGTCATGTTGTCCAGCAAAATCATTTTTGCGCCGGCAGCGACCGCTTCCTGCAGTTGCTCCGGCGTTTCCACTTCAACCTGCACCCACTGCGCCTGCGCCGCCAGCGCCGTCGCCGCAGCCAGCGCAGGGCGTATGCCGCCTGCCGCCGCGATGTGGTTTTCCTTGATCAGAATCGCGTCCCACAGCCCCATGCGGTGGTTCATGCCGCCGCCCGTGGTGACGGCGTATTTTTGCGCAACCCGGAGGCCGGGCAGTGTCTTGCGGGTGTCGAGAATGGCCGCGCGGGTGCCCTGAACGGCATCCACATACTGCCGGGTCACGGTCGCTGTCGCCGACAGCAGTTGCAGAAAATTGAGCGCAATGCGCTCGGCGGTCAGCAATGCGCGCGATGAGCCGGTAATTTCACACAGGCGCGCGGCGGGCGCCACCCGGTCGCCGTCGTGTGCATGCCAGCGCAGGCGCGCGTGCGGATCCAGCTTCAGCACGCAGGCGTCGAACCACGCGGTGCCGCACAGTACGGCTTGCTGCCGGGAGATCACCACGGCCTGCGCGTCCGGCACATCCGGCACCAGCTGCGCCGTCAGGTCGCCGCTGCCGACGTCCTCGGCCAGCGCGGCAGCGACATTGCGTTCAATTGCGGACGTTAAATTCGCGGATGCCAAGTTCATGTGTTTGTTCTATAGTGGAACGATAATTCTAACCGAGTCTGACCGGATGTCCGGGGGAGCATTGCATGGCTGAGATCATGAGCGTGTTGTCGTACGGCATCGGCACGATGCTCGGGTTTGTGGTGGTCGGCTGGCTGATTTTCATGATCATCCAGGATGTCACCCAGAAAAAGCACACGGTTCTGCGCAATTATCCGCTGATCGGGCGGCTGCGCTTTTTCTTTGAGGATCTCGGCGAGTATTTCCGCCAGTATTTTTTCTCCAATGACCGCGAGGAGATGCCGTTCAATCGCGCCACGCGCGGCTGGATTTACAAGGAGGCCAAGAACGAGGGCGGCATCATCGGCTTCGGCTCCACCAATGACCTGAACGCGCCGGGGTCGATCATTTTTGTCAATCACCCGTATCCGGTGCTGGAGGAAGACCGGCTGCCGACGCCTTCGGTGCTGATCGGCAACGGGTTTTGCGAGCAGCCGTTCGAAGCAAAATCCATCGTCAACGTCAGCGGCATGAGTTTTGGCGCGATTTCACAACCCGCGGTCGAGGCGCTGTCGCGCGGCGCGGCCGCCGCCGGGTGCTGGATGGACACCGGCGAAGGCGGCCTGTCGCCGCATCACCTGAGCGGCGGCTGCGACATCATCATGCAGATCGGTACCGCCAAGTACGGCATCCGTGAACATGACGGCAGTTTTTCCCCGCAAAAAGCCAGGGAACTGGCAAAGCACGTCAAGGCCTTCGAAATCAAGCTCTCCCAGGGCGCCAAACCGGGCAAGGGCGGGGTGCTGCCTGGCGAAAAGGTTACCGAGGAAATTGCCCGCATCCGCGGCATACCCGTCGGCAAGGATTCGATCAGCCCCAACCGGCACCGGGACATTGCCAACGTCGATGATCTGCTCGACAAGATCGCCTATATCCGCAACCTGACCGGACGGCCGGTGGGCGTCAAAACGGCCATCGGCGGCTGGGCTTTCATGAACGACATGTGCGACGCCATTTTGCGCCGCGGCCGCGAATTTGCGCCGGATTTCATCGCCATCGACGGCGGCGAAGGCGGCACCGGTGCGGCGCCGCAGACGCTGATGGATCACATGGCGCTGCCGATCGCCGAAGCCTTGCCGCGGGTTGTCGATGCGCTGATCCAGGCCGACCTGCGCGACCGGGTGCGCGTCGTTGCCGCCGGCAAACTGGTGAATTCGGCGCGCGCGGCCTGGGCGCTGTGCGTGGGTGCGGATTTTGTCAACACCGCCCGCGGTTTCATGTTTGCACTGGGCTGCATCCAGGCGCTGCGCTGCCACCAGAATACCTGCCCGACAGGCGTCACTACCCACAACAAGCGCCTGCAGCGCGGCCTGGTCGTGGCGGAAAAATATCTGCGTGTGGCCAATTACTGCAGGAACATGAACAAGGAAATCGACATGATTGCCCACGCCTGCGGCTGCCGTCATGCGCGGGAACTGAAACGTGAGCATGTGCGCATTGTGCAAAGCGCCAACCGGAGCATTGCATTCAACATGCTGCACCCCTATCCGGTACCCGGGGTCCGGCCGGCCGGAAAGGATGCCCACGGCGCTGTCGCGATGTGAGGGCAACCGGCAACACCGGGGTTTGACAAAGCTGACATTTGCAGCTAAAAGCCACAAAGCGATAAAAAAACATGTTCCACGCGGACATGCGACAAGCTAGGTTGTAGCAAAGGCGGGAGGCGCCGGATGCTCATGCGGCGGTTTCGCCAATAACAAGATCAGCATGGGCAGACCGGCCATCACTTTGCTTGATGCCCGGTGCAATGGTTTTTATGGCAACCATTCACTAAGGAGGGGAACATGGTCTATACACAGCGGACGCCATGGACGTTGATCATGGGCATCATCATGGTCGCCTACGCATATTTTGTGCAAAACGGCACTCTCGCGGCGATGATCAAATATCTCGGCACAGGCCGCCACGTTGGCGAGATGCTGACGCTGGGGTATACCTTCGGCGGCATCGCGATCCTGATCGGGCTGTGGCAACTGCTCGCGAAAACAGCTGAGGGTCACGTCGATTATTACCTGTCCACCATCGGCGGCGTCACCTTCATCATGCTGGTTGCCTTCATTGTCAAATGGGGGCTCGATCCGCAGATGTCGCAGTGGGGCCGCGCGGCGCAACCGGCGCTCGGATTCAACTTCGCCAGCGTGATGAACCTCAATTACGTGGTCATGGGCATCCTTGCGGGTATCATCATCGTCAACGTGTTCAAGGTACCGGCCTGGGCTGAAAACGGCGTACGCCTGTCGCGGCTCGGTCTCAAGACCGGCGTGATTCTGCTCGGCACCCTCTACAGTTTTGCCGAACTGCAGCAACTGGGAAAACTGTCGATCGTGCTGATCGGCATATTCGTGCTGGGCTCGGTCGGACTCGTGCTGTGGTGGGGGGCAAGGCGCAATCTGCCGAACTCGATGACCGGCGTACTGTCCGCGGGCGTCGGCGTGTGCGGTGTGTCGGCTGCGGTCGCCGCGGCGCCGGTGGTGCAGGCCAAATCGACCGAAATCGCCTACACCATAGGCACCATCCTGCTGTTTGGCGTGATCTGCATGTTTGCGTTCCCGATCGTCGGCAAGGCGCTCGGCATGGGCTACATCACGTTCGGTGCATGGGCCGGCACGGGCATTCTCAATTCGGCGCAGGTCGCCGGCGCGGCGCTCGCATTCCAGCCTACCGGCATCGAGACGCTGAAGGTCGCTGAAATCTTCAACATCACGCGCGTGCTGTTCCTGCCGATCATCGTGCTGTGGCTCGCGATCTGGTACGTAAAGCGCGAAGTCGGCGCCCAGAAGGTCGATATCGGCCACGTCATCATCAGCAAGTTTCCCGTGTTCGTGATCGGCTTCATCATCATGTTCCTGCTGTCCTCGACCGGAATATTTGCGCCGGCACGGCACTATCAGGGCTCATATTTCGATAACAGCGACAAGGTGATGCTCAAGAAGGACCGCTCGGGCAAGGAGACCAACAATTACCTGAAAGACGCCGATCTTGAGTTGCTGAAGAAGGACGCGGTGAAGATCAAGCGCGATGACCAGAAGGCTGCGCTGCAGCGGCTGATCGAGAACAAGAAGCTGATGTCGATCGAGGATGACGACACGCTGCGCGGCGTGGTCAACGCCAAGATCATGTCGAAGGAGGGCAGCGCGGTACTGGTCAAGGCGCACCGCGCTGTGCGCCATACCGCGGCCAAGATCGCGATGTTCCGCGACCTGATCGCGTGGTTCTTCACTTTCGGGCTGGTCGGTCTCGGCATGCAGATCACGATGTCGTCGATCAAGCAGGCGGGCGGACAGCCGCTGGTGATCGGCAGCATCGTCGGCGTGATCAAGGCCGTGGGTTCACTGATCGTGGTGATGCTGTTTGTCCACGAGACTATCTGAGGAGGGTGCAAAAATGGCTGAAGACAAATTCGACCGCGGCACGGCACTGACCATATTCGGAACCGACCGTCACGAGGATCTGGTGGCACTGATCGTGTCGCTGGTGATTGCGCTGCTGGTTTATCTGTACGTCTGACACTGCAGCCGGATACGCTTCCCGGTGATGCCGCAGATGCGCGGCCACCGGGATTTTTTTGCCTGTTATGACTGAATTCTCCAACATCCTGATTGCCAGCCATGACACGCCGGGAGCCCGGGCGGCCGAACGTGCCGCTTTCGCGCTGTGCCGGGCGGGAGGACGGCTGTCGCACCTGATCGTGGTTCCCGATTTCTGGCGGGGCATGATGGGGGACGACTGGCTCAACAATGCATCGACCCGCGAGACCTACGGCAAGCATGTCGAACTGCAACTGCAGCGCGAGGTTCAATCGCATATCGACCGCATACGGCAGGATGCATTGGCGCAGAATATCAACTATGAATTCCGGATGATGTTCGGCAAGCCGGTCGATTGCCTGATCGAGCACAGCCGCCTGATCAAGCCGGATCTGATCGTGATTGGCGCGCCGCGCCCGAAAGGCGTAACCGGTTTGCGCTCGCGCATGTATCCAGAGAAGCTGGTCGGCGTGCTGGCGGCGCCGCTGATGATCATCCCCTGTCCGCGATGAGCCAGGCGCCCGCCGATATCACCCGCGACGCGTCGTGGGTGATCGTCGATACGCCGCTGAGCCTGCCGGCGCTGCGCGGGTTCTGCACCGACATCGAGCGCCTGTTCCGCATCAATCCCTACCTTGAATTCCAGGCATGGCAGCGTGACGGCGCCGACCGCTGTCACGCGAAGTTCCGCAATCTGAGCAATCAGCAGACGGTCGTGCTCGATATGCGCATAGAGCGCGCGTCGCCAGACGGGTTTTCCGTGGTGTACGGCGACGGCATCAAGGCGCGTACCCGCTTTGTTCTGGAGCCGGCGGCGGCAGGCAGCCGGATGACCATCACTGACGAATATTCACGATTGCCGGAAGCAGAGCGTGCGCAGCGCATCGGCGAAGTGGACAAAAGCCTCAATGCATGGGGCTGGGCGCTGCACGAGTATCTGCGGCACGAGCAGCGCTGGGGGCGTTTCTGGTTGTGGCGCTGGTACATGCGGCGGTTGTGGCTGCCGATGACGCCGCGTTCCCGGCGGATCGCCTACATGCTGGTGATACTGGCGGCAGCGGAGATGGTGTTGATCCTGCTCGGTGCGGCAATTTACTGGATCGAATTCGCGGAATGACCTGGCGCACCGGCAATCCGCGGTGCCGGCCGGGCGCGGCATTATGGAAAGCATGTTTATAACCAGTTGTTTTTATTGATTATTTTATCAGCCCCTGCAATGTTCCCCGGCTGCACATTGAAATCCCCCGCGGCGTGCCCCATCTCATGAGTATCCTGATTTACCGGCGACGGGGTTCCAATGCGTTTCGACAAGTTCACCACCAAATTCCAGCAGGCGTTTGCTGACGCGCAAAGTGCGGCGGTCGGCGGCGACCATGCCTATATAGAGCCGCAGCACCTGCTGCAGGCTTTGATCAATCAGCAGGATGGCGGCACCAATTCATTGCTGCAGCGCGCAGGCGTCAATGTCGCCGCACTGCGCGGGGCATTGAAGGCCGCGCTGGAACGCCTGCCCAAGGTCGAGGGCACCGGCGGCGAGGTAACGGTTTCCCGCGATCTGGGCAATCTGCTGAATCTGACCGACAAGGAAGCGCAGAAGCGGGGCGACCAGTACATCGCCTCTGAGATGTTCCTGCTGGCGCTGACGCAGGACAAGGGCGAAACGGGGCGATTGCTGAAACAGCATGGTGGCGATCGCGCCCATATCGAGCAAGCGGTCAATGATCTGCGCGGCGGTGAATCCGTCGGCAATCCTGAAGCCGAGGGCAGCCGCGAAGCATTGAAAAAATACACGCTGGATCTGACCGAGCGGGCACGTTCCGGAAAACTGGATCCGGTGATCGGCCGCGACGACGAAATCCGCCGCGTCATCCAGATTCTTCAACGCCGCACCAAAAATAACCCGGTGCTGATCGGCGAACCCGGCGTGGGCAAGACGGCCATCGTCGAAGGCCTTGCCCAGCGTATTGTCAACGGTGAAGTGCCGGAGACGCTGAAGAACAAGCGCGTGCTGTCACTGGACATGGCGTCACTGCTGGCCGGCGCGAAATATCGCGGCGAATTCGAAGAGCGTCTGAAGTCCGTGCTCAAGGAAATTTCGCAGGATGCCGGGCAGACCATCGTGTTCATCGACGAACTGCATACCATGGTCGGCGCCGGCAAGGCCGAAGGCGCCATCGACGCCGGCAACATGCTGAAGCCGGCGCTGGCGCGCGGCGAACTGCACTGCGTGGGCGCGACCACGCTCGACGAGTACCGCAAATACATCGAGAAAGACGCCGCGTTGGAGCGCCGCTTCCAGAAAGTGCTGGTCGATGAGCCGTCAGTGGAGGCGACCATCGCCATCCTGCGCGGGCTGCAGGAAAAATACGAACTGCACCACGGCGTCGAGATTACCGACCCGGCCATAGTCGCGGCCGCCGAGCTGTCGCACCGCTACATCACCGATCGTTTTCTGCCGGACAAGGCCATCGACCTGATCGACGAAGCGGCCTCGCGCGTCAAGATGGAAATCGATTCCAAGCCGGAATCCATGGACAAACTCGACCGCCGGCTGATCCAGCTGAAAATCGAGCGCGAAGCCATCAAGAAAGAGAAAGATGAGGCTTCAAAGAAACGGCTGGCATTGCTTGAGGATGAAATCAGGTCGCTGAGCCGCGAATATACGGATCTAGAGGATATCTGGAAATCCGAGAAGGCGCAGGTGCAGGGCAGCGCGCATATCAAGGAAGAGATCGAGCGCGTGCGCGCCGACATCGTCAAGCTGCAGCGTGCCGGCAAGCTGGACAAGGTGGCGGAGCTGCAATACGGCAAGCTGCCGCAACTGGAAGCGCAGTTGAAACAGGCTGAAACCAGCGGCGCGGCACCGGCAAAACACAAGCTGCTGCGCACCCATGTCGGCACCGAAGAAATTGCCGAGGTGGTGTCGCGCGCCACCGGCATTCCGGTATCGAAAATGATGCAGGGCGAGCGCGACAAGCTGCTGAAAATGGAAGAGCGGCTGCACGGGCGCGTGGTCGGTCAGGACGAGGCGGTGCGGCTGGTGTCCGATGCCATCCGCCGTTCGCGCGCGGGCCTTGGTGACCCGAAGCGGCCCTATGGCTCGTTCCTGTTCCTCGGGCCGACGGGTGTCGGCAAAACCGAACTGTGCAAGGCGCTGGCCGAATTCATGTTCGACGCCGAAGACCACCTGATCCGCATCGACATGTCGGAATTCATGGAAAAACATTCGGTATCGCGGCTGATCGGCGCGCCGCCCGGTTACGTGGGTTACGAGGAAGGCGGCTACCTGACGGAAGCAGTCCGCCGCAAGCCGTATTCGGTGATCCTGCTCGACGAAATCGAGAAGGCGCATCCCGACGTGTTCAATGTGCTGCTGCAGGTGCTGGACGACGGGCGCATGACCGATGGTCACGGCCGCACGGTGGATTTCAAGAACACGGTCATCGTGATGACTTCCAATCTCGGCTCGCAGATGATCCAGGGCATGCAGGGTGACGATTATCAGGTCATCAAGCTGGCGGTGCTGGGCGAGGTCAAGACCCAGTTCCGCCCCGAGTTCATCAATCGCATTGATGAGATCGTGGTGTTCCACGCGCTCGACGAGAAACACATCAAGTCGATTGCACGCATCCAGCTAGGGTTCCTGGAAAAACGTCTGGCGCAGATGGAAATGAAAATAGAGGTCAGCGAAGCCGCGCTGAAGGAAATTGCTGCCGCCGGTTTCGATCCGGTCTATGGCGCGCGGCCGCTGAAACGCGCCATCCAGTCGCAGATTGAAAATCCGCTGTCCAAGCAGATCCTCGAAGGCCGCTTCGGGCCGAAAGACGTGATCCGCGTCGATGTGAAAAAAGGCGGCATGACTTTCGACAAGGCGCAGGCCACGGCTGCAGCGGCCTGAGTTCTGCCGTAGCTGCTGTGCGGCTAAATAATTGTTTTTTCAGCCCCGCCAAAAATGCCGGTGGTGCGTGAAAAAATGTAGCGCGAAAGCAGTTGACGTTGCCTGCACGCAGGCGTAAAAATGCAGACAGGGTTGCGCAGCACTGCGTGTCCGGTACCAGGATATGCAGCGTGCGAGATACCGGGCAACCGTCCGGGTATCGCCTGTTACGGTTGCGGTCGCAAGCTGCAGCCGGCGCAACTCCGGAGTGGTGTAATGCCATTCATCAAAGGACGCCGCTCTTCGGTGGCGCCAGGTCGGCAGTGCCGACCAAAATAAAGCCCCGCCTCGGCGGGGCTTTCCATTTCATGACGGCCAGTGGCAAACGCTGTGGTTCATGAACCAATTTCCGGCAGGCGAGGTCTGTCTTCCGGAGTGAGCGGCAGCGTCTGCAATGGTATCATTACGTGCTGCACGACTTGCCTGGAAACAAAGGAAAATGATAATGAAACCAACTAGTTATATATCATCCTCTCTCATGATCGCGGTTGCCGCAGGTTTTTTTGCAACCACCGCGCTGGCGCAATCCTATCCGTCGAAGCCGGTGCGCCTGATCATCCCGTTCTCGGCAGGCGGCGCCGCCGATGTGCCGGGGCGGATCATCACGCAGAAGCTGGGGGAAGTGCTGCGCCAGCAGGTGATTGTGGATAATCGTCCGGGCGCCGGTTCGACCATCGGTGCTGACGTGGCGTCGAAATCCGCGCCCGACGGCTACACCCTGTTCATGATCAGCAACACGCATTTTGTCAGCGCAGCGCTGCACAAGAAGCTGCCGTATGACTCGCTGAATGATTTTACGCCGGTGACCCAGATCACCAGCGCGCCGAACGTGCTGGTGGTGCATCCGTCGCTGCCGGTGAAGTCGGTGAAGGAACTGATCGCGCTGGCGAAATCAAAACCGGGGCAGATCGATTACGCTTCCTCAGGCAACGGCAGCACGCAGCATCTGACCGGCGCACTGTTTGCCAGCATGGCTGGCATCAACATCACGCATATTCCTTACCGCGGCAGCGGTCCGGTGACTGCCGATTTGCTGGGTGGGCAGGTCATGCTGGCGTTTCCCGGCATTGCCGGCATGCTGCCGCACATCAATTCCGGCAAGCTGCGTCCGCTGGGCGTCACCGGCAGCAAGCGTTCGCCGGAACTGCCCAACGTGCCGACGGTGGCCGAGGCCGGCGTCAAGGGCTACGAGATGGTGGCGTGGTTCGGCGTCGCCGGACCGAAGAATTTGCCGCGTGACATCCAGATGAAACTGCACGGCGATCTGCTGCGCGTGCTGAAAACGCCGGAGATGATCAGCAGCCTGCAGAAAGTCGGGCAGGAATCGGCGTGGCAGGATACGCCGGAGCAATTCCTGGCATTCATGAAGGTTGAGGCTGCCAAGTGGGCCAAAGTGGTCAAGGACAGTGGTGCGGAAATCAACTGATTCTGCGCCGCAGCATTGTCACATCATGAAACGCCGCGCCTGCGCGGCGTTTTTCTTTGGAATATGACCCCTCGATTGTTATTATCGTAAGTGCAACTCAAAAAATGACGAGGAGAAGAAATGAAAAAAAATCAACTGCAATGTGGCATGGTCGCGATGGCTGCGGCCTTTTCGTTTGCCGCTGCTGCCGCACAAACTTACCCCGATCGCCCGATTCGCATGATCCTGCCGTTTGCCGCAGGCGGGGCAACGGATACGCCGGCGCGAATAATGACGGCCAAGCTGTCCGAGAACATGGGACAGCAAATCGTCGTCGATAACCGGCCTGGTCAGGGCGGGGCGCTCGGTACCGCGGTAGCTGCAAGAGCTGAGCCCGATGGCTACACCGTGCTGATGACGGCAACGCCTTTTGTGCTCAGTCCGCACATCTACCAGAAACTGTCCTATGACCCGCTGAAGGATTTTGTGCCGGTCACACAATTCGGCGCGGCACCAAATGTGCTGGTGGTGCATCCATCGCTGCCGGCAAAATCTGTCAAAGAAGTGATTGCACTCGCCAAGAATCAGCCCGGGAAGCTGGACTGGGCATCGTCAGGAACCGGCGGTTTTCAGCATCTGTCCGGTGAATTGTTCATGACCATGGCTGGTGTCAAGATTGTGCACATTTCTTATAAAGGCAGCGGAGCAGCAACCGCGGACATGCTCGGCGGTCAGGTGAAAATCGGCTTTCCAGGCATCGCCATCGCGCTGCAGCACCACAAGGCCGGCCGGCTGCTGGCATTAGGGGTAACCACCGCGCAGCGTTCGCCGCAGATGCCCGATGTGCCCAGCATTTCAGAGGCGGGCCTGACCGGCTATGACGCAACTTTCTGGCTGGGACTGGCGGTTCCCAAAGGAACACCGAAAGCGATCATAGACAAGCTGCACCGGGAAACGACTGCCCTGCTCAAGTCGCCCGACATCATCAGCAGATTTCGCAATGCCGGCACCGAACCGGCACCGTCGAATCCTGAGCAATTCCGAAAATTCATTCAGACAGAATATGTGAAGTGGGGGAAAGTCATACGCGAGGCAGGCATCAAAGGCTGACCGTTGCATATTGCCGACTGCAAGAAAAACGCCGCAGCGATGCGGCGTTTTTCTTGCGGCTATGCCACCGACCGCTCCGGCCACATGGCCGCCAGCCCGTCGGCATCGGTTGCGGAAATGGTCGTGCGCATCATGTGACGCGGCTGATGTTCCGGCCAGGGCCGCCCGCGGTGCATGGTCGCCCGGTTATCCCACATGACTACATCGCCGGGCTGCCAGCGGTGCTGATAGACCTGTTCCGGCTGTGTGGCAAAGGCCGTCAGTTCATCGATCAGTCGCAGGGCTTTTTCACGGCCCATGCCGTCTATGCCGCAGGTATGCGAGGCGATGTACAGCGCGTCGCGGCCGTTGGCGGGGTTGCGCCAGCGCATGCGCCAGGATACCGGCGGCAGGGTCGAGCGTTCGCGCTCCGAGGCGAGGTGCGGCGCAATCTTGCCGCGTGAATGCGCATAGTCGTGCCAAGCACAGGCGCTGTCGAGTCTGCGTCGTGTTTCCGCAGGCAGACGCTCCCAGGCCAGGCGCATGGATACAAACTCGGTTTCGCCGCCGGTGGTGGCGACAATTCTACCGGACAGCACCGATGCCAGCGCCGGCGGAATCTTGAAACAACTGTCGGTATGCCACAACTGGTTGGCGCGGGCGCGCAACTCTTCCTTGTGTCCCGGCGGCACCAGGGAGCCGTCCGGTTCTATATTGGTGAGTATGCTGAACAGGGTGCCTTCGCCGCGCGATGCGGCCTTGGCCGTTTCCAGCGGACCGAACCTGCGGGAAAACGCAACCTGCAGCTCATCGGTGATCGGCTGCCGGCGGAATACCAGCACTGAATGTTCTTCAAACGCCGCGCGCACCGCGGCATAAGCATTATCGCTGGCCGCGACATCGGCCATGCCGGCGCCGCGTATTTCGGCGGCAAATCCGGGTCCCAGCGGCATGATTTGCATCGGTATTCTCCACAGACCGCGCGCAGCACTGCGCGGCAGATGGATTCTACTGGAGCGCGGCAAATTCCGCCGGAGTCACGATATGGAACGGCAGCGGTGGAAGGTATCGCGCCAGCACCAGCAGGGCCTGATCCCTGGTGATCAACCAGTCGGCGTGGGCGCCCGCTGCGAGTTCCAGGAATTTCTGGTCGTCAGGGTCTTCACAGCGCGGCAATGCCATGCTGCCGGTGGTCCCGATTCTGCGCGCCAGGCGCCGGCAGTGTTCCAGACATGCGCTCTGGCGTGCGGCGTCGAGAGTCCATTTCTGCAGCGGATAACCGAGCACACGGATCAGTTCGTCTTCGCATGCCGCATCGATGACGATGTCGGCATGACCGGCCGCGACCGCAGCCTGCAGCGGCGCAATGCCCGGATCGTCAAACACCAGCCAGTCCAGCCAGACGTTGGTGTCGAGTACCAGTCGCATGCGGTCTATTCTGCCCCGGCGACCGCAGGTTTCAGCGATTTCCAGGTGGATGTTGCATAAGCGATCATGTCACCCTTCGCATCGATCAATTCGGAACGCAGGAACGAGACGCTGCGGCCGTGGCGGATGAAGCGCGCCGTGCAGGTCAGCCGGCCCGCTTTGGCGGCCTGCAGGTATTGCACTTTCATTTCCAGTGTGGCGCCGGGGCCGCTGGTCCGGTGCAGCAGATGGCCCATGGAAATGTCCAGCACAAAGGCGCTGATGCCGCCGTGCAGTCCGCCCTGCGGATTGAACATGAAATCCTTGAGATCGAACTCGATGCGGCACTCGTCCGCGGTGTAGCTAAGTTCCAGGCCGAAGAGCCGGGCGAGAAAGAATTTGCCGAAATCCTGCTCGTAAGTGGCGAGCGCGTGATCAAAGGCGGCGCGGGCGGCATGTTCGTCCATTGTGACGGGTTCCGGTTTTTGAAGAAGCGCAATGCTAACCGATCTTTGCTGCGTTGCATGGCCAGCGCATGCCGGCTATATTGAATCCATCATTAATCCGCGGCCAGAATTCAAGGAGCAGGACATGCCCGGCACCGTCGCAAAATCCGGTTTTTCGCTATGCATCTGCATGCTGGCGGCAGCAGCGCTGTGCCTCAACGCCGGCGCTGCCGCGGCCCAACCGGCAGCCTGGAAACCGGAGCGGGCGGTTGAACTGATCGTCGGCACCGCGCCCGGCGCGGCACCCGACAAGACGGCGCGCACGATCCAGCGCATCTGGCAGGTGCGCGGCATTTTTGACGGCCCCGTATCCGTGGTCAACAAGCCGGGTGGCGGCAACCTGATTGCATGGACCTATCTGAATCAGCATGCCGGCAACGGGCACTACCTGATGATCGGCAATCTCAATGTGTTGATCAGCCGTGCCATAGGCCTCAGCCCCTATGCCCGCACCGATTACACCTGGGTCGCCACGCTGTTTGACGAATATTTCGCGATTTCGGTGCGCGCCGAATCACCGCTGGGCAGCGGGCGCGATCTGGTCACGAAACTGCTGCAGGATCCGGGCTCGGTCACCATCGGCGTATCGACTTCCATCGGCGGAGCCAATCACCTGTCCGCGGCCCTGGCGCTGCAGCGCGCCGGCATCGACCCGCGGCGCGTCAGGTTTGTGGCATTCAAGGGCAGTGCGGATTCGATTACCGCGCTGCTGGGCGGTCATGTCGATGCCGTCTCCACCGCCGTTTCAGGGGCCGTGCCGCATGTGCACAGCGGGCAGTTGCGTACGGTGGCGGTGTCGTCGCCGCAGCGACTGCCGGGCGTGCTGGCGCAAACGCCGACCTGGGTGGAGCAGGGCATCAAGGGCACCGTGACCAATTTTCGTGCGGTGATTGCGCCAAGAAATACCAGTGCCGCCGCTGCGGCATTCTGGGAAAGGCGTTTTGCCCTCCTGACGGAGCAGGACGAATGGAAAAAGGATCTCGATGCGAATCTGTGGTCTGCGAATTTTCTGGATACCAAGGCCACCGCAACGGCGGTTGCGCAATATGCCGATGAAGTGGATACCCTGGTGAACGTGCTCGGTTTGCGCAAAGCGCCATGAGGTTACATCAGAATCAAGATGTAACTTTTTGAATTTATTTATTTTGCCGCGGCAGGCGAAACACCGATTTATCCTGCGCGCCCAGTTGCGCCATCAGGCCGGTTTCCCAGGCGAGGTACTGTTGCATTGCTGCGCGATTGCCGGCATGACGGTCATGCACGAAAAACAGGTAGTCGATGCATACACGATCAGCCGGAATGTCGGCTGAAGCAGCCAGCGGATAGCCGGCTGCACGCCAGGCAGTGGTGCCGCCTTCGAGCAGACGCACATCCGCGATACCCGCATCTTTCAGTTCGGTGGCTGCCAGTCGCGCCATATCGGCGTCATCGGCAACCAGCACCACCGGCGTTTTCATGCCGGAGGCATCCTGGGCGATTTTTGAGCGTATGCTCCAGCGGCTGCCGGGCATGTGCGCTTTGCGATAGCCCATGCTGGGGCCGACGTCGAATACCGTGCATGACTGGTGTTCCATCAGTGTCTTCAGTTCGGCGGCACTGACCGCCGGCAGCACCGGCAGCAGCGGTTTTTCCGGCAAGGCTGCAGCGAGCGGCGCCCGGGCGCCGCCTTCAAGCACATATGCCTCACAGCCGAGCTGGAGCAGCCAGCTGGCCACCACCGGCGCACGCACCATCTCACCGCCGTCGATCAGCACGATGCGCGCATTGCGCACGCCCACCCATTGATCGGTGGCCTGTATCAATTGTCCGCCGGGCGCATGTTGCGCGCCGGGAATGCTGCCCGCCGCAAACTCTTCCGGTGTGCGCACATCGCACAGATAAGTGGTGCGTCCGGTTTCGTGGAGCCAGTCCGTAACTTCGGCCGCCGTGACCGTGCGCACCTGGAAGCGCTGCATCAGGCGTTGCGCCGCCTGCTGCTGTGCCGGCAGTGTCGCCGGATCGACGGTTGCGGGGTATTCCGCCGGCGACCCGTATTCCAGTTGCAGATCGGCGAGGTACCAACCCTGGGTGCCGTTCTCCAATGCGTACACCGGATTGGGCACGCCGAAATTGATCAGGGTCTGCGCGCCGAGAATGGAGCGTGTGCGCCCCGCGCAATTGACGATGATTTTGGTTTGCGGATTTTTCACCATGCTGGCGATACGGTAGGGCAGTTCCGCATTCGGGCAGCAGGTGCTGCCGGGGATGGTCATTTTGTGATGCTCATGCACGGGACGGCCGTCGAACAGCGCAAAGTCCTCGCCGGACTCACGCATGTTGACGAGGTCTTTGGCGGTGATGCGTGGCGTGTTGTAGGCGTGTTCGACGAGTTCGCCGAACAGCTTGCTCGGTACGTTGACGCCTTTGAACAACGCGTACCCCGCCGCTTTCCAGCCGCGGGTGCCGCCGTCGAGCACGGCGAGATCGGTGTAACCCAGCGCCGCCAGTCGTGCAGCAGCACGTTGCGCTACGCCGGAGGCGCCGTCATCGCACAGCACGATGCGCGCGGATTTGCGCGGCACCAGCGTGACGATGCCCAATTCCAGCCGGCTGTATGGCAATGGCGTTGCGAACAGCAGATGATTCTCGCCGAATTCGCCATCTTCGCGGACATCGAGCAGGGCTATTTCACGGCCGTCATGCAGCACGCTTTGCAGTGCTGTGGGAGTAATGGAGGCTGGCTGTGCCATGGGTGGTTTCTTTTGCAAAATGAGGCATCGATTATAACGGCGGCCTGCGATCGTCAGCGGAGCAGCAGCGGCATGCCGCTGGCGATCAGGATAACGGCGACCAGGCGCTTGAATTTGATGTCGTCGAGATTGGCGTGGATGCGATTGCCGATCCAGACACCGATCAGCATGACCGGCACGGCAACCAGGCAGATGGTCAGTGTTTCGCGGTCATAACTGCCCACCGCGGCATAACCCAGGCCACGGAATATGCCCAGCCCGAAGAGGATAGCCGCGACCGTGGCGCGAAATGCGGATTTATCCAGTTTCAGCAGGTCGAGATAAATGGCGAAAAACATCCCGGCCATGGATCCGAAAATCGTCCCGACGAAACCGGCAAGACCGCCGGCGGCTGGCGTGGCCAGCCACAGCGGTACCGCAACCGGGCGCGCCGGGCGCCAGGTCATCCACAGCGCATGCAATCCGTATGCCGTGACAAACACGCCCAGCGCGCGGGCCAGCGTCTGTGCATCCAGCGTCCTGAAGAAATAAAGTCCGGCAGCCACGCCGGTCAGGCAGAAGGGCATGACGCGCCACAGCGCCGGCCATTGCACATGCTTCAGGTTTCCGCGCAGGATTGCAGCGGATGAAAGCAGGCCGAGGAAAGTCACCATGGGCACGACGACTTTTAACGACATCACCCATGCCAGCAGGGGCACCGTTACGCCGCCGAAACCTGCGCTGCCGCGGACGGCGTAGGAAATAATGATGACGAACGCGAAAAAAGCGAAATCGAGCGGGCTCATCCCGTCCATGGCGCAGGCTGGCCGTTATTTGGCAGGCTTGGCCGGGGAGGGCATGCCGCCGAGCAGGGCGGCGGTCGGACGATTGGCGCGCCCGCGGAATTGCGGGATTTTTTCCGTGGCCGCAACAGGGGCTGCGGCGGTAACAGGTTCGTAGGGCTTGCTGAAATCAAATCCGTCACCGGCACGATGCGGCACCGACGCCGGTAGCGGTCTTGGGGCCTGGGTTGGCGGCGGAGTCGGGGCTGCTACTGCTACTGCCGGAGCCGGGGCTGCTGTCGCCGGAGTGCGCGGTCGGGGCGCATCATGACTGGAATCATGTCGCGGCCGGCGCGTGCGCCCGCGTTCGAGATCGAAGTCATCGGCGGATTTGCGCGGTATGGTCCGTTTCAGCAGTTTTTCAATCTCCACCAGCAAACGGTGCTCATCTTCGCTGACCAGCGAAATGGCTTCACCCTGCAGGCCGGCGCGCCCGGTGCGGCCGATACGATGGATGTAGTCCTCAGGCGTGTAGGGCAGCTCGTAATTGATGACGAACGGCAGTTCCTCGATATCGATGCCGCGTGCCGCGATGTCCGTGGCCACCAGCACCGTGGCGCGGCCTTCCTTGAAGTCGGTCAGCGCCTGTTCGCGTTCGGCCTGGGTGCGGTCGCTGTGGATGGCGGTGGCATTGATGCCGTCACGCACCAGTTCGCGGGCGAGTTTGTTGCAATCGCGCTTCATGCGCAGGAACACCAGCACCTGTTTCATGTCACGCGAGCGGATCAGGTGCGCCAGCAATGCGCGCTTGTGCGCGACCGGTGTTTCATAAACCTGATGCTCGACCAGTTCGGCAGGCGCATTGCGCCTTGCCACTTCGATCATCAGGGGGCTGTGCAGCATCTGATTGGCGAGCTTCTTGATTTCTTCCGAGAAGGTTGCCGAAAACAACAGGCTCTGCCGCTGGGTCGGCAGCAGCGCAAGAATGCGCCGGATGTCAGGCAGGAAACCCATGTCGAGCATGCGGTCCGCTTCATCGAGCACGAGGATTTCGACCTGACCCAGCGCCACGGTTTTCTGCTGGACATGATCGAGCAGGCGTCCCGGCGTGGCCACCAGGATTTCGACGCCATCACGCAGCGCCTTGGTCTGCGGGGTCATATCGACGCCGCCATAGACCACGGTGGAACGCAGTTTGAGATACTTGCCGTAGCCGCGCACGCTGTCAGCGACCTGCGCCGCGAGCTCGCGCGTCGGCGTCAATACCAGTGCGCGTACCTGGTGCCGCGCCGGAGACGGGCTGGTGTTGGCGTAGGGCGCCAGCAGTTGCAGCATCGGCAGCGTGAAGCCCGCGGTCTTGCCGGTGCCGGTCTGCGCGCAGCCCATGATGTCGCGCCGCTCCAGCACTGCCGGAATGGCTTTGACCTGGATCGGAGTCGGCTCGCTGTAGCCTTCATCGGCGACGGCGCGCTGCAGTTCGGGGATCAGATTAAGCGTGGCAAATGACATGACATCAGGCCCGGCAGGGCTGGCCGTATCGCAAGGAGTGCCTCATGCGTCGCAATGCTGGCGCGCTGGCGCGCGGTACAGGAACAGGTGCGACGGCAAAAGGAAAGCCGGAGGGGAATGTGGAGCAAGGTCAATCACGCGGCCGGAGTATAGCGCGACCGGCGCCGGCGGGCCAGCCGGAAGCCCAAAAACTTCCAAATATTCAAAAATCTGGTAAATTTAGGCGGCATTCCGGCATAAGCTGGTTTCCGGATTTTTTCTGTATGTAACAAGCGGCCCCAATGGACAGTAATCATCAGATGTTTTATGACCCGGCGACGACCGGATTGTTTCCGCTGATCCTGACGCTGGATACGCACGGCGTGCCGCATCGCTGGATCAGCTGGCAGCATGCCTGCTACTACTACTCCAAGGATCAGATTGCCTGGAGCATGGGCGAGCGCGCCTTTACCGTGCATGGCGGCGTGAACCGCATTACCGGCCTGCGCTCGACGATCAGCGGCGCCAGCATCATCGCCATCAAAGGCCGCGCAATGGCGATGAAGTCGTTCAACACGGTGCCGCCGCTGAACAACCGCGAGCTCTTCCACCGTGACCGGCAAATCTGCGCTTATTGCGCCAGCAGTTTTTCCGGCGCCCGGCTGACGCGCGATCACATCGTGCCGTTTTCAAAAGGCGGGCGCGATACGTGGATGAACGTGGTGACCGCCTGCCGCGCCTGCAATGAGCGCAAGAGCGACCGGACGCCGGAAGGCGCCGGAATGGAGCTGGTCTATCTGCCGTACGTCCCCAACCGCGCCGAGTATCTGATCCTGACCAACCGGCGCATTCTTGCCGACCAGATGGAGTTTCTCGCCCAGCACGTGCCGGCGCAAAGCCGGCTGCATCAGCCGCGCTGAGCGGCTGCCCGGGCCTATCTGGTTGTCAGGTGGCGTAGCGCCGCCGCCAGTTCTTTGGCATCAGGCGGATGGCGTTCCTTGAAAATCAGCCACAGCAGCGCGCCATTGGCGAGTATGAACGTGACTTCGATATAGAGCAGCGTATCGACAATGACATGCGCCGGTTTGTGGGCAAAAATAAAATAGAATCCCTCAAACGTCGGTATGGCCGCTTTGGTCAGCAGGAATACCGATTCCATCGGCGGAAACAGCAGCATCAGCACCAGATTCGCTCCGGTGAAAATAAGCGCGGCGCCCTGCAGGCCCAACCAGGGCCGCCTCGAAGCAGCCGGTCGCGTGCGCAGCAGCAACCAGGCGATGGCCAGATTAGCCAGCACTACGACACATTCAATGACCAGCAGATCGGCATTGATGATGCCCTGTTGCGGCGGCGAGAGTATGAAATAGAACCCGGCGAAGACCGGGATTTTGGATGCCGCGATTGTGAACTGGTCAAACGGTGGAAACAGCGTGATCAACAGCATGTTGGCGACTGCAAGAGCCAGCGCGATGCCTTGATTTCGATTCATGTCAGTCGCTGTATGGACGATGGGCTGCGGCGTGGCGGCCAGTATAAACGAAGTCGGTTGCAGCGATTGCCGGCGGCTCGCCGCTGCCCGTGCAATCGGTCCCGGTCGTCAGCCATGCAACGGCGCGCAGTGCCGGACTTGATGCCGCAGCGTGGCGGCGGCTATCGCGAGAGGGTCATGCTGAATGCTGCGCTCCCGTCCAGCATTGTTCCATGCCTGTTCCCTGCATCAGCGATGCGGAAGCCGTGTCGTCACCGGACTTTGATATGATGCGGCGCTGGATGCAATAATTTATTGATTTAATTGATGTTTTTATATAAAACGTTCATGCGGAAACTGGATGCGTGTCGATCTCCATAGTCATTCCACCTGTTCCGACGGCTTGCTCAGCCCGCAGGATCTGGTCGAGCGCGCCGTGCAGCGCGGCGTGGACATGCTGGCACTGACTGACCATGACGAATTGTCCGGGCTGTCTGCCGCACGCGAGGCTGCGACGCACTGGGGTTTGCGCCTGATCGACGGCGTGGAGATTTCGGTATTGTGGGAAGAGACGACTTTGCACATTGTCGGACTGTGCATTGCTCCGGATCACCTGCCGTTAACGACCGGACTGGCGGCAATCCGTGCCGGACGCGGGCAGCGCGCACAACGCATGGCGCAAAGTCTGACGGACGCCGGCATTCCTGACAGTCTTGAGGGCGCGCGACGGTATGCCAGCAACCCGGAACTGGTCAGCCGTGCACATTTTGCGCGCCATCTCGTCGCTCAGGGGCATGCCAGCGACACCAATGCCGTGTTCCGCAAATACCTGACGCCGGGAAAACCGGGATTTGTGCCGCACCAATGGGCGGCGCTGCGCGAGGCTGTTGCCTGGATCACCGGCTGCGGCGGCATTGCCGTAATTGCGCACCCCGGGCGCTACCCGTTGAATCAGCAGCAATGCGAACGTCTGCTCGGTGAATTTGTTGAAATGGGCGGTGCAGCCATCGAGGTGGTAACCGGAGCGCATGCCCCGGCTGAATTCGCAACCTGGGCCCGTTATGCGAAGCGCTTTGGCCTGCGCGCATCCGCCGGATCCGATTTTCACGGTCCCGGAGAAGGTTATCGTGATCTTGGCGACGTGCCGGTGTTGCCCGCCGGCTGCGACCCGGTGTGGGCCGCCTTCTAGATTTCGTGGCGCGGCCGATCACGCCATTTCACCGTCATGTCACAATTTTTTTCAATTCATCCCGAAAATCCGCAGCCGCGACTGATCAAGCGCGCTGTGGAGATCATCCGCGCCGGCGGCATCATCGTTTATCCGACGGATTCGTGTTATGCGCTGGGTTGCCACATCGGCGACAAAGACGCCATGGCGCGCATGCGCACGATCCGCGGCGTCGATGCCCGCCATCATTTTTCGCTGGTGTGCCGCGACCTGTCGGAGCTGGCGAACTATGCGCGGGTCGATAACAGCCAGTTCCGGCTGCTCAAGGCAACGACCCCCGGCAGCTATGTGTTCATTCTTGAAGCGACCCGCGAATTGCCCAAGCGGCTGCAGCACCCGAAGCGGCGCACGATAGGTCTGCGCATCCCGGACCATCCGGTGGTGGATGCGCTGCTCGCCGAACTCGGTGAGCCCATATTGTCTTCAACGCTGTTGTTGCCTGGTGAAGAATCGCCTCGTACCGACGTGCATGAAGTCCGCGGGCTTCTGGAACATCAGGTCGATCTCATCCTCGACGGCGGTTCCTGCGGGATCGAGCCGACTACAGTCGTGGATTTGACCGGCCCGGCGCCGGTGGTGACCCGGGCAGGCAAGGGCAGCCTCACGCCGTTCGAACTGTAAATGTTCATGAAAATCAGCGCTCTGCAACGAGTCTGGGGGCATGCGGTAAAATTGGCATGACCTTGTCGCAGATTTTACGTTATAAAAATATAGTAACTATTTGTTTATATATTGAATATTAACTGTTCAGAAACGGCTGCGAAGCCTGCTCTGGATGCCCGCAGACGTGCTCTGGGCGCTGGTGCCCTGGCCCGTTTGCATCACCGGACCCTACATGTTTGAAAATCGAGTTCTATCCGGCATGCGCCCGACCGGGGCGCTGCATTTCGGCCACTACCACGGTGTATTGAAAAACTGGATCAAGCTCCAGCATGAACACCAGTGCCTGTTTTTTGTTGCCGACTGGCATGCGCTGACGACTCACTACGACGAGCCGAGCACGATCGAAGATCATGCCTGGGACATGGTCGTCGACTGGCTGGCCGCCGGCGTTGATCCGGCGCAGGCTGTGCTGTTCATCCAGTCCAAGGTGCCGGAACACGCCGAACTGCATCTGCTGCTGTCGATGATCACGCCGCTGTCATGGCTTGAACGCGTGCCGACCTACAAGGATCAGCAGGAAAAACTCGCCGAAAAGGATCTGGCCACCTACGGTTTTCTGGGATATCCGCTGCTGCAAAGCGCCGATATCCTGATTTACCGCGCCAATCTGGTGCCGGTGGGCGAGGATCAGGTGCCGCATGTGGAGATCACCCGCGAAATCGCGCGCCGCTTCAATCATGTGTTCGGTCGTGAACCGGGATTCGAGCAAAAAGCCGAAGCCGCCATCAAGAAACTGGGAGCGCGCCGCGGCAAACTGTACCGCAAACTGCGCACCGACTACCTGGAGCAGGGCGACAGCGATGCGCTGGCTGCAGCACGTGCATTGCTGGAAGAAACCCAGAACCTGCCGCTGGGCGACCGCGAACGCCTGTTCGGCTATATCGAAGGCGGCGGCAAGGTGATCCTGACCGAACCGCAGGCATTGCTGACTGAAGCATCCAGGATGCCGGGGCTCGACGGGCAGAAGATGTCGAAGTCCTACAACAACACCATCGGATTGCGTGAGTCGCCGGAGAGCATTGCCAAAAAAGTGAAAACCATGCCCACCGATCCAGCGCGGATCAAGCGCACCGATGTCGGCGATCCGGAAAAATGCCCGGTGTGGCAATTGCATCTGGTCTATTCAGATGATGCGAAAAAGAAATGGGTGCAGGAAGGGTGCCGCAGCGCGGGCATCGGCTGTCTCGAATGCAAGCAGCCGGTTATCGACGCCATCGTTGCCGAGCAGAAGCCGATGCGCGAGCGTGCCGAGCGCTATCTTGATGACCCCACACTGGTGCGCAGCATCATTGCCGACGGCTGTGAAAAAGCGCGAAAGCTTGCCCAGGAAACGCTGCGCGACGTGCGCGAGGTGATGGGGCTCGACTACTCCTGAACGGCTCCGGAATGGAGCCGGCCGTTCAATGCGCGGCTTGCAGGCCTGGAAGACCGGCAAGCCGCAACGGCGGGGCCGGCAGCGGCCGGCGGGTCAGCGACCCATGCAGATCCAGTTTGACCGGTGACGGCATGCCGCCGCCGCGGCGCTTCAGCACATGAATCACCGTGCGACCGTCGGTTTTGCTGACGTGCAATCGCAGCGCGGCAGCAGGAAACGGCTGGGCGCGCCGCGACCGGTAGAGCACGGCCAGAGTGCCACTGCGTTCCGCAGCATGCTGCAGGCGGCGCAGCGCGTGTTCCTGTGCGTGATCCAGCCACATCAGGACAGCGCCGCATTGTCCGGAGTCCAGTAACTGTTCGCAGGTCCTGACTTGTTCATCCGGAGATTGCGGACTCAACACCAGCGCCTGGCTTAAATGCACGCCGCATGCTGCCAGCGCAGGCGCATGGGGCGCATAGGGAGGGGCAACCATCGCCAGCCAGCGTGCGTCCCGGGTCAATTGCGCTGCTGCCGGCATCAACAACTGCAATTCACCGATGCCGGGGCGTTCAACATAAATCTCGGTCAGTGCGCCCACCGGCCAGCCGCCGCCCGGCAACAGCACATCGAGTTCGGTAAAGCCCGTGGCTATGCCGGGCGCAGCTGCGGCAGCATGATGCCGGCTGCGCCAAAGGGCAGAACGAGAGGGCAGGGATGCAGTAGGGACGGCAAACATGTAACAGTGCTTACGACCATTTGCCGTTGCGGATGACGCCGACTGCGATGCCTTCGATTTCCAGAGGGTCGCGTTTCAGATCAACGATGATGGGTTTGAAATCCGGATTTTCCGCAATCAGTTCTACCGTATTGCGGCTGCGCTGGATGCGTTTTACCGTGACTTCATCATGCAGGCGCGCCACAACGATCTGTCCCGAGCGGAATTGCGTGGTACGGTGCACTGCCAGCAAATCGCCTTCAAGGATGCCGGCATCGCGCATGCTCATGCCGCGGACCCTGAGCAGGTAATCAGCCGCGGGCTGGAACAGCGCCGGGTCGATGCGATAACGCTGCTCGACGTTCTGCTCGGCGAGCATCGGGCTGCCGGCCGCGACCCGGCCGATGACGGGCAGGCTGAATTGCTGTTGCATCAGGCGGATGCCGCGGGAAGAGCCGGAGGCCATTTCGATCACGCCTTTGCGCTCCAGCGCGCGCAGATGGGTCTCGGCGGCGTTGGGAGAACTGAAGCCCATGGCGGTGCAGATTTCGGCACGCGTGGGCGGAAAGCCCGATTCTTCGACGTGATTTTCGATCAACCGCAGAATCTCCATCTGGCGCGGGGTCAGCGGTTTCTGGTTTTCGTGCAGGTTTTCGTCGTTCATGACTGTAATTATATACAGCAGTCGGACAAATGCAAGCCGCGTCTTTGCGCAAATCCGGTGAGGCAAGGGGGGGTATTTGCCAACTATTTGATTTAATTTGAGTTTTAAGGTCCCGATGGCGATGCGGAGGGAATGCAGTCTGATTGAATGTGCTTGATTTTCTTGCTATACTTGGAAGTTCTTCGAAACAGATTGGGCGGCACACGATGGGCGTCTCGCCCATTTTTTGTTTGTGGCGCTGATTGTTGGGAATTGCATAAATCATGACAAAAACACGCCTCTGACGAGGTTGTCATGTTTTTGGAAGTGCTTGATAAGCATGGATTTACAGGGTTTGCTGGATAACACGCTGGCCGGACTCGGCTACGAGCTGGTGGAGTTGGAACGTTCCACCCGCGGTGCGCTGTTGCGCGTGTTTATCGACAAGCCCGGCGGCATCAATGTGGAAGACTGCGCTCTGGTCAGCAATCACCTGAGCCGGTTGCTGGCGGTTGAAAACGTGAGTTATGACCGGCTGGAAGTGTCCTCGCCGGGGCTGGACCGGCCGTTGCGGACCGCGCGTGATTTCGCGCGTTTCGCCGGACAGAAGGCACGCTTGAAGCTGCGGGTGCCGCTGGAAGGACAACGTAATTTTGTCGGCGTGCTGTGCACTGCCGAAGCAGGCAAAGTGGGTCTGGAAGTCGATGGCCGTGTGCTGTCACTGGACCTGGGTAATGTGGATAAGGCGCGGCTGATGCCGGCGCTTTGAGCGGGAGACGGAAATGGGTCGGGAAATTCTGTTGCTGGTGGATGCGCTGGCGCGCGAAAAAAACGTCGACAAGGAAATTGTGTTCGGCGCGCTCGAACTCGCCCTGGCTTCGGCCGCCAAGAAAAAATTCACCGAGGATGTCGATGTGCGCGCCTCGGTCGATCGCGCCACCGGCGAGTTTTCATTTTTCCGCCGCTGGGAAGTGGTGAAGAACGAGGAAATTGAAGTGCCGTCGCGGCAATACAAGCTGCACGAGGCGCAGGAAGAGGATCCCGAATCCCAGCTGGGCGATTTCATTGAAGAGCCGCTGGACGGCATGGATGTCGGCCGTATCGGTGCGCAGACCGCCAAGCAGGTCATTGTGCAGAAAATCCGTGATGCCGAACGCGAGCAGATACTGAATGACTTTCTTGCCCGCAAGGAACACCTCGTCACCGGCGTCATCAAGCGCATGGAACGCGGCAACGCCATTGTGGAATCCGGGCGCCTTGAAGCCATGCTGCCGCGCGACCAGATGATCCCCAAGGAAAACCTGCGTCTCGGCGACCGGGTGCGCGCCTATGTCTGGAAAGTGGATCGCATGGCGCGCGGTCCGCACCTGATACTGTCGCGCACGGCGCCGGAATTCATTGCCCGGCTGTTCGAACTCGAGGTGCCGGAGATCGAGGAAGGCCTGCTCGAGATCAAGGGTGCCGCGCGCGATCCCGGCTCGCGGGCGAAAATTGCCGTGCATTCCAAGGACGCCCGCATTGACCCGATCGGCACCTGCGTCGGCATGCGCGGTTCGCGCGTGCAGGCGGTGACTGCAGAACTCGCGCAGGAACGCGTCGATATCGTGCTGTGGAATCCGGATCCCGCGCAATTCGTGATCAATGCGCTGGCCCCGGCGGAAGTGACCAGCATCGTCGTTGATGAAGAAAAACACAGCATGGACATCGTCGTCGATGAGGAAAATCTCGCCCAGGCCATTGGCCGTAACGGCCAGAATGTGCGGCTCGCCGGAGAGCTGACCGGCTGGGAACTGAACCTGATGACCGAAGTCGATGCGAAGAAAAAAACCGAAGAGGAAACCTCACACACGCGCGTCGAATTCATGGAAAAGCTGGATGTTGACGCGGAAGTCGCCGACATCCTGGTGCAGGAAGGATTCACCACGCTCGAAGAAGTGGCTTATGTGCCGCTCAATGAAATGCTCGAAATCGAGGCGTTTGACGAAGCCACGGTTACCGAACTGCGCAGTCGTGCCCGCAATGCGCTGCTGACGCAGGCCATTGCCAGCGAGGAAAAAGTCGAGCACGACATCGAGGACCTGATGAAGGTCGAGGGCATGGATAACGACACTGCGCGGCTGCTGGCCTCGAAAGGCATCGCCACGCAGGAAGATCTCGCTGATTACGCCACGGACGATCTGGTGGAACTGACCAACATCGATGCCGAACGCGCCAAGGTACTGATCATGGCTGCACGTGCCCCATGGTTTGCTGAATCCAACGCCTGAAAGACCGAAACCAATCCGCATGGCCCAGATTAAAGTCAAAGAATTTGCCAAGGAGCTCGGCGTCCAGCCGGAACTGCTCCTGGAGCAGTTGCGCGCAGCCGGCGTCAAAAAAGCACTCACTGAAGATGCGGCGCTGACCGAAAAAGACAAAACCCAGCTGCTGGACCATTTGCGCGAATCCCACGGCGGCAAGGAAGCCAAGCAGAAGATCACGCTGACGCGCCGGCAGACCACCGAAATCAAGAAATCCGATGCGACGACCGGCAAGGCGCGCACGATACAGGTGGAAGTGCGCAAGAAGCGCGTATTGATCAAGCGTGACGCGGTTGAACCGGAAAAAGTCGAAGAGGCGCCGCCGAAACCGCTGATCGATGCCGCCGAGATCGCTGCCCGTGCAGCGGAAGCCAAACAGCATGCCGTGCTTGCTGCGCGGCAGGCCGATGATGCGGCAAAAAAGCAGGACAAACGCAAAAAGAGTCAGGTTGTCGAAGAAGCCGCTCCGGAACGGGCCGCCGAGGCGCCCGCACCCGCAGCGGCGCCGAGTGCGGAGGCCGCAGTTGTCGAAGGCACGATACACAAGCCCGCGGTGTCGCCCGGTGATGCCACCGGCAAAGCCAAGAAGGGCGCCAAGAAACCCGCCAAGCAGGTGGTATGGCAGGATCCGACAGCCCGCAAGCGCAGCATCAAGACGCGGGGCGATGCTTCAGGCGGTCTGGGCTGGCGCGAACGCAAGGTGCATCGCACTACGCACAAGCAGGATGATGATCAGCAGCACGGGTTTACCGCGCCGACCGAGCCGTTGGTGCGCGAAGTTCTCGTGCCGGAAACCATTACCGTGGCCGACCTGGCGCACAAGATGTCGGTCAAGGCTGCCGAAGTCATCAAGGCATTGATGAAACTCGGCACGATGGCCACCATCAACCAGGTTCTCGATCAGGACTCGGCGATCATTCTGGTCGAGGAAATGGGGCATATCGCCAAGCGCGCGAAACTGGACGAACCCGACGCTTTCCTTGCTGACAGCGCTGCGTCCGGTGAAGTGCGGACGGAGTCGCGCGCGCCAGTGGTCACCGTGATGGGTCACGTGGACCACGGCAAGACTTCGCTGCTCGATTACATCCGCCGCACCCGCGTGGCCAGCGGCGAGGCGGGCGGCATTACGCAACACATCGGCGCCTACCACGTTGAAACGCCCCGCGGCATGATCACTTTTCTTGATACGCCGGGCCATGAGGCTTTCACGGCCATGCGGGCGCGCGGCGCCAAGGTCACCGATCTGGTCATCCTGGTTGTGGCTGCGGACGACGGCGTGATGCCGCAGACCGCGGAAGCGATCCATCATGCCAAGGCCGCCAATGTGCCGATCATCGTGGCGCTGAACAAGATCGACAAACCGGAAGCCAATCCGGAGCGGGTCAAGCAGGATCTGTCCTCCCAGGGAGTCGTGCCGGAAGACTGGGGCGGCGATACGATGTTCGTCGAGGTATCTGCCAAGACCGGCCAGGGCGTTGACAGCCTGCTGGAACGCATACTGCTGCAGGCCGAGGTGCTGGAACTGAAAGCGCCGATCGACGCGCCGGCCAAGGGTATCGTGGTCGAATCGCGCCTCGACAAGGGACGCGGTCCGGTGGCCACGATGCTGGTGCAGTCCGGTACCTTGAAGCGCGGCGATATCGTGCTTGCCGGTGCGGTATTCGGGCGCGTTCGCGCGCTTCTCGACGAAACCGGCAAAACCATTGAATCGGCGGGTCCTTCAATTCCGGTGGAAATTCTCGGCCTGTCCGATGTGCCGGCCGCAGGCGCCGAAGTCATGGTGCTGGGCGATGAACGCAAAGCGCGGGAAATCGCACTGTTCCGCCAGGGCAAATACCGCGACGTGAAACTGGCTAAGCAGCATGCGACCAAGCTCGAAAACATGTTCGGACAAATGGGCGAGGGCGAAGTCAAAACGCTGTCGCTGATCATCAAGTCCGATGTGCAGGGTTCGTACGAGGGGCTGGCGCACGCGCTCAGCAAGCTCTCGACCGACGAGGTGAAGGTCAACATCGTGCATGCGGCAGTGGGCGGCATTACCGAGTCCGATATCAACCTCGCGCTGGCTTCGAAAGCGGTGGTCATCGGTTTCAATGCCCGCGCCGACGGCATGGCGCGCAAGCTCGCCGAAGGCAACGGCGTCGATATCCGCTACTACAACATCATTTACGACGCTGTCGATGAAATCAAGGCGGCGCTCACCGGCATGTTGTCGCCGGAGCGCAAGGAAAGTTCCGTGGGCCTGGTGGAAATACGGCAGGTATTCCGCATTTCCAAAGTCGGTGCGGTCGCCGGTTGTTATGTGCTCGAGGGCGCGATCCGCCGGAATTCCAAGGTGCGTTTGCTGAGAGACAGCGTGGTGATTCACGAAGGCGAACTGGATTCGCTGAAACGCTTCAAGGACGATGCACGCGAGGTCAAGGCCGGATTCGAGTGCGGACTGTCGCTGAAAAACTTCAACGACATCAAGGAAGGCGACCAGCTTGAGGTGTTCGAGGTCGTCGAGGTGGCGAGGACCCTGTAACGCTGCCGCGGACGAGACCGTCCGCGCTTGCGTTGCCGATCCCTGCAACATGGCTAAAGATTATCACCGCAGCCAGCGCATCGCCGACCAGATCCAGCGCGAACTGTCGGAGATCATCCGGCTCGAGATCAAGGATCCGCGTGTCGGGCTGATTACCCTCACCGGCGTTGACGTGACGCAGGACAATGAGCACGCCAAGGTGTTCTTCACCACGCTGGGGGAGCCGGTGCAGCAGGAGGCCGCGTTACGCGCGCTGAACCATGCCACGGGTTTCATGCGCAGCATGCTGGCCCGGCGTCTCAAGCTGCGCACGGTACCCCAGTTGCATTTCGACTACGACGTATCGGTTGAGCGCGGCGTGCGGCTGTCGAAACTGATCGACGAAGCCGTAGCCAGTCATCCGCAGGGCGACAAGACGCCGTGAATACCGCTGCAGCGCAGCGCCGGGTTGTTGACGGCGTGTTGCTGTTGAACAAGCCGCGCGGACTGACCTCGCAACAGGCGGTGGCCCGGGTCAAGCGCTTCTACAGCGCACGCAAGGCAGGCCATACCGGGACCCTGGATCCGATGGCCGACGGACTGCTGCCGGTCGGCCTCGGCGAAGCCACGAAATTTTCCCGGTTTCTGCTCGATGCGGACAAGCAGTATCTGGCCACGCTCCGCCTGGGCATGACCACGACCACCGGGGATGCCGAAGGCGAAATGATCCGGCAACAACCCGTTGCCCTGTCTGCCGCAGACCTCCCCGCCGTGCTGGCGCGCTTTGTCGGTGAACAGATGCAGATGCCCCCCATGCATTCCGCGCTCAAAGTCGCCGGCAAGCCGCTGTATGCCTATGCCCGTGAGGGCGTGACCGTGGAGCGCAAGGTTAGGGCAATTTCCATAAATTCAATTCAACTAGTTGATTTTAATGAATTATTTTTAATGGTGCGCGTAGCGTGCAGCAAAGGCACTTATATCCGGGTGCTGGCTGAGGACATCGGCGCTGCATTGGGCTGTGGCGCGCACCTGGTTGCGCTGACCCGTGAGGCCGCCGGCGGATTCAACCTGGCGGCGGCAGTATCCCTGGATGATCTGGAAGCGCTGCCGCCGGCTGAACGAATGGCCCGTCTGCTGCCCATGGACGCCTTTGCCGACAGTTTGCCTCGTCTCGACCTGGACGCTGCAGCGGCGTTGCGGCTGGTCCAGGGCCAGCAGGTGGCCGCGGCACCGGCAGCGCCCGGCCTGTATCGATTGTATGGCTCTGCAGGGGAGTTTCTGGGCATCGGCGAGAACAGTGCTGCCGCGTTGCATGCCCAAAGGCTGGTCGGACAGCCCGCTGCAGCGGATAGTCCAAATGGCTTGAGCAATCCGGCTGTTACAGGTTAAAATGCTGCGATTTTTCGGCGGAGATTGAAACATGGCTGTAACCACTGCCCAGAAGGCAAAGGTGCTGCAGGATTTCCAGCGTGCCAAGAGCGACACGGGCTCGCCCGAAGTCCAGGTGGCGCTGCTGACTGCGCGCATCACGGACTTGACCGAACACTTCAAGGCGCACGTCAAGGATCACCATTCGCGCCGCGGGTTGCTGCGCATGGTCAGCACGCGGCGCAAGCTGCTCGACTACCTGAAACGGACCAAGGTCGAGCATTACAGGACGCTCATCGAGCGTCTGGGCCTGCGCAAGTAATGGAGGTAAGCGTCATGCGGACGGGCAAAGTCAGCGGTTGTGCCCGTTTTGCGCGACGCCCGCATCAGGATTCGATGCTGGAAGGTGTCGGCGCCTGATCGGGATGCATCCTCAGGAAGACCGCATGTGCGGTCTTTTTTGTTTTTGAGAAAAGGAAAATCACTTTGAACCCGGTAAAGAAAACGTTGATGTGGGGACGCCACCAGCTGACGCTGGAGACTGGCGAAATTGCGCGGCAGGCCTCAGGCGCGGTGTTGGTGACCATGGAAGAAACAGTGGTGCTGGTGACGGTTGTTGGTGCGCGCAATGCCAAACCGGGACAGGATTTTTTCCCGCTGACCGTTGATTACCAGGAACGCACTTATGCTGCCGGCAAGATTCCCGGCGGTTTTTTCCGTCGCGAAGGACGTCCGTCGGAGAAGGAAATCCTGACCTGCCGGCTGATTGACCGGCCGATCCGCCCGCTGTTCCCCGAGGGCTATAACAGCGAAGTGCAGATTGTTGCCACCGTGATGTCATCGAACAACGAGATTGATTCGGACATTCCCGCGATGGTGGGTGCTTCGGCAGCACTGGCACTGTCCGGCATGCCGTTTAACGGCCCGATAGGCGCGGCGCGCGTCGGCTATGCCGATGGCCAGTACATCCTCAATCCCACAGCCACCGAACTCAAAACTTCGCAACTGGATCTGGTCGTTGCCGGCACCCAGCAAGCGGTGCTGATGGTTGAGTCGGAAGCGCAGCAGTTGCCGGAAGATGTGATGCTCGGCGCCGTCGTTTTTGGCCATGAACAACTGCAGACGGTGATCAGTGCCATCAACGAAATGGTCGATGAAATCGGCGCGCCCGAATGGAACTGGACGCCGCCGCAAAAAGATGAACAACTGGTTGCTCGTCTCGCGCAACTGGCGGAAGCTGATCTGCGCCAGGCCTACCAGATCAGGCAGAAGCAGGCGCGCACGGTGCGCGTCAAGGAAATCAGCACGAAAGTCGTCGCTGAGCTGCTGCCGGCTGATGCATCGCCCGACCAGATCAACGCCGTCAAGAACGAACTCGGCAATCTGGAGGCGAAAATCGTCCGCAATCAGATCCTCGACGGCGAGCCGCGCATCGACGGTCGTGATACGCGTACCGTGCGGCCGATCACCATCCGCACCGGCGTGTTGCCGCGTGCCCACGGCTCGGCGCTGTTTACCCGCGGTGAAACGCAGGCCATCGTGGTGGCCACCCTGGGCACCTCGCGCGACGAACAGATTGTCGATGCGCTGCAGGGAACCTACCGCGACCGCTTCATGCTGCATTACAACTTCCCGCCGTATTCCACCGGTGAAACCGGCCGCGTCGGCTCGCCCAAGCGCCGCGAAATCGGTCACGGCCGACTGGCCAAGCGCGCGCTGATGGCCGTGCTGCCGACGGCGGAAGAGTTTGCCTATTCAATCCGCGTGGTCTCCGAAATCACCGAATCCAACGGTTCGAGCTCGATGGCGTCAGTGTGCGGCGGCTGTCTGTCGCTGATGGATGCCGGCGTGCCGCTGAAGGCGCAGGTCGCTGGTATCGCCATGGGCCTGATCAAGGAAGGCAACCGCTTTGCCGTGCTGTCCGACATCCTGGGCGACGAAGATCACCTGGGCGACATGGACTTCAAGGTGGCGGGCACTGAAACCGGCGTCACCGCGCTGCAGATGGACATCAAGATTACCGGCATCACCAAGGAAATCATGCATGCCGCGCTGGTCCAGGCCCGCGAAGGCCGGCTGCACATCCTCGAGAAAATGCGCAGCACCATCGACGCCCCGCGCACCGAACTCTCGGCCTGGGCGCCGCGCATGATCACGATGAAAATCAAGCCTGAAAAAATCCGCGACGTCATCGGCAAGGGCGGGGCGGTCATCCGCGCGATTACCGAGGAAACCGGCACCACGATCGACATTCAGGACGATGGCACGGTAGTCATTGCCTGCGTTTCGTCCGAGGGCGGCGAGAATGCCCGCAAGCGCATCGCGGAACTGACTGCGGACGTCGAAGTGGGGCGCATTTACGACGGCACCGTACTCAAGCTGCTGGACTTTGGTGCGATCGTCAGCGTACTGCCGGGCCGTGACGGATTGCTGCATATTTCGCAGATTGCCAATGAGCGCGTCAACAGCGTGGCCGATCACCTCAAGGAAGGTCAGGCGGTGCGCGTCAAAGTGCTCGAAGCCGACGAGAAAGGCCGGCTGCGACTGTCGATGAAGGCGGCTGCCGGGGAAGCCCAGCAGGCAGCGCCGGTGCAGTAACCACCAAGCGCATTCAGGATGCAGGATGAACAAAGGGGGCTTTCAGCCCCCTTTGCTTTTGTCGCAGGCCGTTGCTACTTGGCGACCTGCCGCTCCCGCAGCTCATCCAGCGTTTTGCAGTCTATGCACAGCGTGGCCGTCGGCCGCGCTTCCAGCCGTTTCAGTCCGATCTCGACGCCGCAGGAATTACAGTAGCCGTAATCCTTGGCAATGATGAGCGCGATGGTTTCATCGATTTTCTTGATCAGTTTGCGTTCACGGTCGCGATTGCGCAATTCCAGGGACATGTCTGATTCCTGGCTGGCCCGGTCGTTGGGGTCGGCAAATATGGTCGCTTCATCCTGCATCGTATGCACGGTGCGGTCGATGTCCTGAGACAGCTCGTGTTTCATCTCTTCCAGCATTTTGCGGAAATGCGCGAGTTGCCGCGCATTCATGTATTCCTCTTTGCCCTTGGGCTTGTAGGCGGGGTAATTCTTGAGTATCTCGGTTGCCATGTGGACGAGGTGCGCCTAAAAAAAGAGCTTTAATAGCAGAATTCGATAGCCGTCGCAAGCAAACCGGTACCGTGGGAAGATGCGCGTAATTGACGCTTGCGCAAGGGGCGGAGTATATTACGCGCCTTCCCGGTTTCGGCGGAAATCGTGTGGCATGCCGGCCTGTTTGTGCCCGTAGCTCAATCGGATAGAGCACCGGCCTTCTAAGCCGGGGGTTGTGGGTTCGAGTCCCGCCGGGCGCACCACAAGCAATTTTGCGTCGATTGTTCCTGCGGTGGCTGTAGCTCAGCTGGTAGAGTCCCGGATTGTGATTCCGGTTGTCGCGGGTTCGAGTCCCGTCAGCCACCCCAATTTTCCCATACCCCAGTCCCTGTAATACGCTCCTGCAGCAGGTTCCTGTGATACGGGTGCTATCTGGCGCGCAGCACCCGTTGCTGCTCCCGCTGCCATTCCCGGTCTTTTTCCGCTGCGCGCTTGTCGTGCTGTTTCTTGCCCTTGGCGAGGCCGATTTCGAGCTTGATGCGGCCCTTTGAATAGTGCAGGTCAATCGGGATCAGGGTGTAGCCTGCGCGTTCCACGCTGCCGATCAGCCGGTTGATTTCCTCGGCATGCAGCAGCAGCTTGCGGGTGCGCGTCGGATCCGGTTGCACATGGGTCGATGCCGTTGGCAGCGGACTGATGTGGCAGCCCAGGAGGAACAGCTCCGAATCGCCGACGATTACGTAGGCTTCCTTCAGCTGCGCGCGGCCGGCACGGATCGCTTTCACCTCCCAGCCCTCAAGGGCGATTCCCGCCTCGAAGCGCTGTTCGATAAAATAGTCGTGAAATGCCTTCTTGTTCTGGACGATACTCATTGCGCAACCACATGATGACAGCGTGTATTTTAACCGGGCCGGTCGCCAGTCTGTGCGGAATACGGCAATGGCTACGGTAAACCGTTCCGCGCTGGTGGCTTTCAGTCCGGAGCAGATGTTCGATCTGGTGGATGCCGTTGAAGACTACCCGGCGTTTCTGCCCTGGTGCGCAGGCACCGATGTGACATACCGGGATGCCGTGATCACGCGTGCTGCGCTCCGCATCAGCTACCGCGGCATCAGGCAGGCCTTTACGACGGAGAACCACAAGCAGTATCCGGAAATCATGACCCTGCGCCTCGTCGAAGGACCGTTCCGAACGCTGGATGGCGAGTGGCGGTTTACCAGACTGGGCGGCGATGGCTGCCGGATCGACTTCCGGATGGACTACGAGTTCTCGAACAAGCTACTGGAAAAGATCGCCGGGCCGGTATTCGGCTACATCGCCGGCACCCTGGTTGATTCTTTTCTCAAGCGCGCCGATCAACTGTATTCCCGGCACTGACATGCCCATGAGAATCTCCGTGGTGTATGCGCTTCCGGGCCGGCAGACCGTCCGTGCGCTGGAATTGCCGGAGGGAAGCACGCTGGCTGCAGCATTGCGGCAGTGCGGGCTGGAGCGCGACTTTCCGGAACTGGATCTGGCAACCGCAACAGTCGGCATTTACGGGCGCGTCATGCCATGCCACACGGTGCTACGGGCGGACGACCGGGTTGAAATCTACCGGGAATTGATCGCCGAACCCAAAGAGGCACGGCGCAAACGTGCGCGCAACCGCTGATTGCGGTTATTTGCAGTTGGTATCGACGGCTCTTTGCGCGCGCGCCGTCTCTGCGGCACGGGCTTCATCTTCGAGAAATACGCGTTCGCCGGTCTGCGGGTCGGTCTTGCTGAAGCGGACGCCGGCCTGCAGACTGCGCAGGTAGTCCTGTGCGCTGGCACAGTTCTGTTTGCGGTCTGCATCATCGGCGGCCTTGGCCTCCGATTTTTTGGCCGACGCTTCTCCTTCCATGCGCCGCTTGCGAAAATCGGCATCGCGCTCGGCCAGGGATTTTTGCGGGGCTGCCGGCGCAGCACCGGGAGTGTTGCGGATGCCGGTATTCTCGGCCTTGGTGCCCGGCGGACACACCGCGGCAAACTCGACACGCCCTCCGGCACCCACGCATTTCATGATCTGGGCATGCGCCATGGCCGGCAGGATGGCGATGGCTGTGATGAGCAGGAATTTGTGCATGTTCTGCGCCTGAAGTGATTGATCAAATGAAGGTTGACCGGTGGTCGCGGGATGAGGGTCGCAGGAAAAAGGTCACTCCCGTGCGACCGTGATCCAAAAATAGCCAGTTTGAGCGCCTTCGTCAATGGCATAACGCCTTGATGAGTTTACCGTTTACGCCCCAGCCCCTATAATTCGCGCTTTGCGAAGGACGACGCCCATGCGCGTGGTGCAAAAAGCCCTCACTTTCGACGATGTGCTGCTCGTTCCGGCGCACTCAACGATCCTCCCCCGCGAAGTCAGCCTCAAGACCAAACTGACGCGCGGCATCAGCCTCAACATGCCGCTGCTGTCGGCAGCGATGGACAGCGTAACCGAGTCGCGTCTGGCGATCGCCATCGCCCAAGAGGGCGGCATCGGCATCGTCCACAAGAACATGGCGCCGAAAGCGCAGGCGGCGGAAGTCACCAAGGTCAAGCGCTTCGAGAGCGGTATCGTCAAGGATCCGATCACGATTACCCAGGACATGACCGTGCGCGACGTGCTGGCGTTGACCCAGCAATATCGCATATCCGGCCTGCCGGTGGTCGAGGCCGACGGCAAGGTGGTCGGCATTGTCACCAACCGCGATCTGCGTTTTGAGAGCAAGCTGAACCAGCCGGTGAAAAACATCATGACGCCGCGGGACAGGCTGATTACGGTCCGCGAAGGCGCCAGCCGCGAAGAGGCCAGGATGCTGATGCACAAGCACCGCCTGGAGCGGGTGCTGGTGGTCAACAAGAATTTCGAGCTGCGCGGACTGGTCACGGTCAAGGACATACTCAAATCGTCAGAGCATCCTCATGCCTGCAAGGACAAACTGGGCCGCTTGCGCGTAGGTGCGGCAGTCGGCGTGGGCGAGGGCACGGAAGAGCGCGCCGAGGCGCTGATCGAAGCCGGCGTTGACGTGATCATTGTCGATACGGCGCACGGCCACTCCGAAGGCGTGCTCAAGCGCGTGCGCTGGCTGAAGCGCAACTATCCGAAAATACAGGTCATCGGCGGCAATATTGCCACTGCTGCCGCGGCCAAGGCGCTGGTGGATCATGGCGCCGACGGCGTCAAGGTCGGCATCGGCCCGGGATCGATCTGCACCACGCGCATCGTCGCCGGCGTCGGCGTGCCGCAGATCTCGGCAGTCGCCAATGTGGCGAAGGCTTTGCAGAAAACCGATGTGCCGCTGATCGCGGACGGCGGCATCCGGTATTCGGGCGACATTGCCAAGGCGATTGCGGCGGGCGCGCACGCGGTGATGGTCGGCGGGCTGTTCGCCGGCACCGAGGAGTCGCCCGGCGAGATCGAGCTCTATCAGGGCCGCTCGTACAAATCCTATCGCGGCATGGGGTCGCTGGGCGCCATGCAGCAGGGATCGGCCGACCGCTACTTCCAGGAAATCGACGAGCTCGACACCGAAAAACTGGTGCCCGAAGGCGTGGAAGGCCGCGTGCCGTACAAAGGCGGTGTCGCACCGCTGATTCACCAGTTGATGGGCGGCCTGCGCGCGAGCATGGGTTACCTCGGTTGCGGCAGCATCGAGGCCGTCCGCCGGGATGCGGAATTCGTCGAGATCACCACGGCCGGTGTGCGCGAATCGCATGTGCATGACGTGCAGATCGTCAAGGAAGCTCCCAATTACCGCGTTGAGTAATGAGCAGGCTGCACGTGCATCACGAAAAAATCCTGATTCTTGATTTCGGTTCGCAATATACCCAGTTGATTGCCCGCCGGGTGCGCGAACTGCACGTTTACTGCGAGCTGCATCCGCATGACGTGTCCGATGAGTTTGTCCGCGCGTTCAAGCCCAGCGGCGTCATCCTCTCCGGCGGCCCGGCTTCAGTGTGGGAAGAGAGCACGCCGCGGGCGCCGGACAGCGTATTCAGTCTCGGCGTGCCGGTGCTGGGCATCTGCTACGGCATGCAGACCATGGCCGCGCAACTTGGTGGCAAGGTGGAAATGGGCAGGGTGCGCGAGTTCGGCTACGCGGAAGTGCGCGCCCGCGGCCATACCGCGCTGCTGAAGGATATTCAGGATCGCGTCACGCCGGACGGCCACGGCATGCTCGACGTGTGGATGAGCCACGGCGACAAGGTTGTTGAAATGCCCGCGGGCTTCAAGGTCATGGCCGGCAACGCGGCCTGCCCGATCGCCGGCATGGCCGATGAGCAGCGGCGCTTCTACGCGGTGCAGTTCCATCCGGAAGTTACCCACACGCTGCAGGGCAAGGCGCTGCTGGAGCGCTTTGTGCTGGGCATCTGCGGTCTGAACGGTGACTGGAGCATGCCCGGCTATGTCGATGAAGCCGTTGCCCGCATCTGCGGCGATGTCGGTGACGAGGAGGTCGTGCTCGGCCTGTCGGGCGGCGTCGATTCCTCGGTGGCGGCGGCACTGATACACCGCGCGATCGGCAATCAGCTGACCTGCGTTTTTGTCGATAACGGACTGCTGCGGCTGAACGAAGCGGCGCAGGTAATGGCCACGTTCGCGCAGAACCTCGGCGTCAGGGTGATCCATGTCGATGCGCGCGAACAGTTCATGCGCCATCTGGCGGGGGTGACGGACCCGGAGCAGAAGCGCAAGATCATCGGCCGCGAATTCATTGAGGTGTTCCAGGCCGAGTCGGCGAAACTGCCGAAGGTCAAATGGCTGGCGCAGGGCACGATCTACCCTGATGTCATCGAGTCGGCCGGCGCCAAGACCAAAAAAGCGCATACCATCAAGTCACACCACAACGTCGGCGGCCTGCCTGATACGCTGCACCTGAAGCTGCTCGAACCCCTGCGCGAATTGTTCAAGGATGAAGTGCGCGAACTGGGTCTGGCGCTGGGTCTGCCGCACGACATGGTATTCCGCCATCCGTTTCCCGGCCCCGGACTGGGCGTGCGCATCCTGGGCGAAGTGAAGCCGCAATACGCTGACCTGCTGCGCGCCGCCGATGCGATATTCATCGATGAACTGCGCGCTGCCGGCTGGTATGACAAGACGGCGCAGGCCTTCGCCGTGTTCCTGCCGGTGAAAGCGGTGGGCGTGATGGGCGACGGCCGCACTTACGAATATGTAGTCGCATTGCGCGCCGTGCAGACCACGGATTTCATGACGGCGCACTGGGCCGAACTGCCGTACAGCCTGTTGGCCAGGGTTTCCAGCCGCATCATCAACGAAGTGCGCGGCATCAACCGCGTGGTTTACGATGTCTCCGGCAAGCCGCCGGCCACCATCGAGTGGGAGTAATTCGGGGGCTTTCAGGGTCTGGGGTGTAAGAGCTTACCTGGCTTGACCGAGGGCATCACGCCATTGCTGCCAGTGGGGATTCATACGATCCGCGGGTTTGGATAGAGCTGATCCATCGCATGCAACACACGCGCCCTCGAATTGCGAAATTGGCGAACATTTAGAATGCCTGATCCCAGCGCATCGATAGCCGGATTGCGGCATTGATGAGCCCTACCATGCTGTATGTCTGCGCGAAGTTGCCCCATTGCTCGCGGTTATGGGGATCAATGTGTTCCGCCAATAAACCATGGCGGTTTCGGCAGGCCAATAGTTTCTCGAAGAGAGCGCGCGCCTCGTCGCGCCGATTCAGCGAGGCCAGGGCATTGACATACCAGAACGTACAGACGAGAAATGCATTTTGCGGCTCACCAAAGTCGTCCTTTTCCATATAGCGGAAGATGAAATCGTCGCGTCGCAAATCCTTCTCCACGGCACTCACCGTGGCGGCAAACCGTGGATCGCTTGCCTCAAGGAAGCCAACCTCTGCCAGCAGCAGCAAGCTGGCATCCATGGCATCGCCATCGAAAGTGGAAACGAAGGCTTTACGCTTTTCGCTCCAGGCGCGCCGGCTGATGGTTTCATGTATCAGCCGGGACTGCCCTTGCCAGTAGGCGGCTCGGTCGCTCAGCTCCAGCCTGCTGGCGATCCGTCCCAACCGATCACAGGCCGCCCAGCACATCACGGCGGAGAACGTATGCACGCGCGCGCTGCCGCGCAACTCCCAAATGCCAGCGTCCGGCTGGTCATGGCAACGCCAGGCCTGCTCGCCCAAGGGTTCAAGACGACGGAACAACGCTTCGTCACCGCGCCGCGTGAGGCGCTGGTCGAAGAAAACGTGGGTTGCGGCGAGGATGGCGGAGCCATAGACGTCGTGCTGCACTTGGCGGTAAGCCATGTTTCCTATGCGCACCGGTCCCATGCCGCGATAGCCTGGCAGGGCAGTTACCTCTCGCTCGTTTAGCTCAACGCGGCCATCGATGCCATAGACTGGCTGCAGCGGACCGCCAGCGGCATTGGCGGCGATATTGACGATATAGCCCAGGTAGCGCCCCATCGTGCGGGTAGCTCCCAGACGATTCAGGGCGTTTACCACGAAATAGGCGTCCCGCAGCCAGCAATAGCGATAATCCCAGTTACGGCCGCTGCCAGCCGCTTCGGGAATTGATGTGGTCATGGCAGCGACGATTGCTCCGGTGTCGTCGTAGGTGTTCAGCTTGAGCGTAATGGTGGCGCGGATTACCGCCTCTTGCCATTCATAGGGGATGGCAAGAACGCGCACCCACTCGCGCCAGTATTGCGTGGTTTCCTCGAGAAAGCGCCGTCCCATCTCTCCGACGGCCTCATGCACAGTTTCATCCGCCCCCAGCACCAGCGTAACGGTGTCCTCCAGAAAGAATGGCGTTTCCTGCAGGATCGAAGTGAGCGAGGCATCGGTGGTCAGCCGCAACGTAAGCGTCGGTGCCACATAGCGGATGTGGTTGCTGCCCCAGGTGACATCGGGCCTCTGGGCGCCGTCGACGCAAGCCGGGCGCAGGCGCAGGGTCAGGCGCGGGCTGCCGCTGAGCCGCCGCATACGACGAATCAGCATCATCGGCCGGAACAGCCGGCCGTATTGACCGAAGCGCGGAGCAAAGTCTGTCACTTCCACTGCGCCGCCCTGACGATCATAAAGGCGGGTTACGAGGATTGCCGTGTTCTCCAGATAATGCTGCTCAATCCGTTCACAGTCCGAAAGCTCGACAGCAAAGAATCCGTAGTCGTCGGAATCCTTGAGCAGGGCACAGAACACCGGGTCCCCATCGAATCGCGGGAAACAGCTCCAGGTGATATTTGCCTGCGCATCGATCAGTGCGCCGACAGTGCAATTGCCGATCAGGCCCAGATCGAGCGATCTCATTCCTTGCCTTTCAAAGCATCTCCCAACCAGCGCCTTACCGCTGCCACGTCGGGTAGGCGAAAGCGGGCACAACTCCCGTCCTTACCAACTTTGATGGAAATTCCATCCAGTTTGTTCACCTCAGCGAATCCGTGCTCATCGTTGAGGTCGTCGCCAATAAACACCGGTCGCCGTCCCCTGAAGGGCAATTCCGAAAGATATTCTGTTACCGCCGTACCCTTATCGATGCCAGTGGGCTTGACCTCCACCACACATTTTCCGTGCTGCACCTCAAGCCCCGAGCCGAGGGTGCTCGTCAGATGCATCATCAGCTGACGCGCGTAGTCTGCCAGATGCGGCGCTAACCTGTAGTGCAGTGCCAGCGTCAGACCCTTGTCTTCAAGCAGAAGGCCAGGATGGCGCGCAAGTACTGCGGCAAGCGCCTCCTTGATCGCGCTCTTGGCCGCCGGCGGCGCGGCGTGAATCCACAGGCGTCCTGCGGCATCGCGACGTTCGAGCCCGTGCTGCCCCGCCAAGGGAATACGAAGTGTCCCCAGGCGATTTTCCAGGTCAGATAGCGCGCGGCCACTGACCAGTGCCATGGCGCCGCCACTCGCTTTGTGCAGGCGACCAATTAGTTCGAGCAGCGTGGTATCAACTCGCGCGGCGTCCGGGGTGTCGGCAATGTCGACCAGGGTGCCATCGACGTCAAGAAAATAGGCCCACTTGACGCGGGGTGCGGGCGGGTATCGCGGATGCGGCATCGTCACATCTCCGAACGACCTGCTTTATTGATCAGGTGGCCGCGGCGGCGCATCGCGGCGGCATCGAGCAGCATGCGACCAGCCCAGCGGAACACATTGAATTCGGCTACCAGACCGCGCATCAGACGCATGCGGTCGCGCTGTTCCACCAAAGGCATCGTCAGGGCCATTTGGAGTGCGGCGGCGCACTGATCGGCATCGTAAGGGTTGACGATCAAGGCCTCCGGCAACTCCCTTGCTGCGCCGGTGAACTTGGAGAGGATGAGGACGCCTCTCTCGTCGTCGCGGGCCCCGACAAATTCCTTGGCGACCAGGTTCATTCCGTCGTGCAAGCTACTGACGAAGCAGAGATCGGCAGCGCGGTAGTACTCGTAAACGTCGCGTGGCTCGTGGTGCTCGACTTTGAGCACGATGGGGGGCGGCCCCTGGTGCTCGTAGCGTCCATTGATGCGGGTCGCCATGGCCCGAACCTGGGTCTCGTGGTGTTGATATTCGTCAATGCCCGAGCGCGTCGGTGCTGCAATCTGGACAAAAGTGAAGCGGCCTATCCACTCCGGATTCAGATCCAGCAGGCGTTCGACGGCACGAAAGCGCTCCATGATGCCCTTGGTGTAGTCGAGACGATCCACGCCTACGCCGAGCTTGTGCTCTGGCGGGAGGTCGTTCATCTGACGGATGCTGCTGCGGCAGTCGGACACAGGCGTTTGCATCATCTCCGCCTCGGGAGGCCAAGCGATGGATATCGGATAACGACGCACGGCCGTGAGCTTGCCCCCGTAGGAGACATTGAACGACTCCCGGTCAACCCGGGCTTCGAGAAAGCGATCCACTGTATCGACGAAATTGTTGCAATGCGACTGGGTGTGGAAACCGAGAATGCTGCTCCCCAGCAGCCCCGCGAGCACTTCGTCCTGCCATGGACAGATGGCAAAAGACTCGGGATTGGGCCACGGTATGTGCCAGAAGGAGATGATTGTGGCATCGGGTAGTTCCTCCCGGATCATTTTCGGGAGAAGAGCGAGATGGTAGTCTTGTACGAGGACGATGGGTTCCCTGGTCTTGGATTCGCTTGCCACCGCCTTGGCGAACTTGCGATTGACTGCGACGTACTGTGCCCAGTCACTCGATCGAAAAATGGGTCGCACATGAGCGATATGACAAAGCGGCCAGATTCCCTCGTTGGCAAGCCCATAGTAGTAGCCAGTCTCCTCTTCGGGTGTCAGCCAGACGCGATGGATCTGATAGGCGGGATTTTCTGGAGGCACTGCGACGCGATCGTGCTTGTCGACTACCTCACGATCAGCCGAGCCGCTGCCATGAGCAATCCAGGTGCCTGAGCAGGCGCGCATGATCGGTTCCAGTGCTGTCACCAGCCCGCTGGCCGGCCGCTGCACTTCGATACGCTCCCCGCGACGTTGGTGAATGTAGGGTTCGCGGTTGGATACCACGATGACGTCCTCCCCGCGCAGTTCACCGTGCAGAATGGCGCGCAATGACTCCGGAGTCCATGTGATCTGGCTTTCATCCCGCGCGCGGGTATGCGCTTCCAGTTCGTTGACCAGTTGCTGCAGGTCATGGGCGATCGGTCTGAATTCGCGCAGGTTGGGCTGCGCAGTCAGATCCGGCTGGCGAAGGAGGCCTTCACCGCGCAACAAGGAGCGCATCCCGGCCATCCAGCCGCGCCATGAGAGCTGGGCGATGATCACCGTGATGAGCGAGACCACCACGGCAAGCCCCATGAAAAAGAAGAAGACGTAGCGCTTGGTTTCCTCGCTGCGGCGGGTGACGAAGCTCATGTCGTGTACGAGCACCAACCGGCCATCTGATGCACCCTCGCTGACCACCGGCCTCACGGCCACATGCAATGGCCCTTGGGCGCTTGGCAACAAGTGATCCCCGGGTTTCGTCCACCGGTCGAGCTGATCGCAGCGTAGTTCCACCGGAAGCGAGTGGCTCGCCAAAGGTTTACTGCTCAGTGTCGCGCAATAGCCCACGGCATAGAGCCTCTCGTCCCGGGTAATACGATTGAAAAATTCAACGACCTTTGCTGTTCTGCGTGCTTGGAGCAGTTCCTGCAGAGGATCCTGGACTGTATTTGCAATCAGCGACGATCGAATGTCGAGATCCAGCACGAACCAGCGCAGTGTCAATCGGTCCACCAGCGGCATGACGGCGTAGGCGATACCAGCCAGGACCAGAATCAGGGGCAGGACAAATCGTAAAGACAGTCTCATATGCGTACTCCTGTCGGCAAGGTCCTCTGCGCATCGTCAACATTGCCAACTGACCTCTGGCACGTCGCTGGAATTAACCGTTGTGACAGGGACGGTTCGCTGACGGCAGACCACTTTCCGCGCGATGTTGAACGAGAAAAGCCTCGCCCAGCGCAGGTAAGGTATCGGTAATACGATTTCGTTGCATTCGATCTGCCCGGTGACGTCGAATACCTCGAAAAGCGATATCACCTTCGCGGAAGTTCACCTGCACCGGGATGCCGGTTTGCAGCAGAGGTTGGGCAGCATCCTGGATTATCCCTGGTTTCATAGACACCTTTGAGTCCTAGACTTAAGGCTAACAGGAGGTGAGCTTTCCTCTGTTTTCGTTTTCCAGGGACGCGGTATCAGGCCACCATTTTGCGCTCATGCTGATTCGTGGTCCAGTCCCGCAGGAACTGAACCGGCGAATGGTCGCCGAGCTTGGAGTGGCAGCGACTCCGGTTGTAGAACACTTTGATGCAATCGAACAGATCGATCTTCGCATCTTCCCGCGTTGTGTAGCGCGTGCCATGCACCCGTTCGTTCTTCAGGTGGTTAAAGAAACTCTCCGCGGGCGTGTTGTCCCGGCAGTTGCCCTTGCGGCTCATCGAACACACCATGTCGTATTCAGCGAGCTTGCCCTGGAACGCATGGATCGTGAACCGGCACTCAACGCACTGCTGATGGCTACCTGGCGACATCCGCTCCAGGAAATCGTCGCCGTGCATTCCGATCAGGGCAGCCAGTTCAGCGGCAAGCCTTTCTGAAGATGCGCAACCTGATGGGCAGCATGAGCCGGCGCGGCAACCGCCACGACAACGCGGTAACCGAGTTTCCCTAGCGAGTGCATCCGCCGCAGGGTCTATGCAACCTGTAAAGGGGCCCGTCAATGCCCGGGAAGCCGGTGGCGATTCAGTTTTCGGGTATCGGACCAAAATGACGGTAAATTCGACGGTAAAAATGCTACTCTCCGAAAAATATATATACACGGCAACGGCTTGCAAGCGCCATTGATGATTGAGTGAGAAGCAAGACATGGCAGATGCCGTCGTGAGCATCACCGCCTTTCATATACATAACTGCCGGCAAATGTGGCCATGACCGATACGGAATACATGCAGGCCGCGCTGGAACTGGCGGCGCAGGCCGCCGGCGCCGGTGAAGTGCCGGTGGGCGCGGTGGTGGTGCGCGAAGGCGCGATCATCGGCCGCGGTTACAACCAGCCGATCAGGCAATCCGATCCGACGGCGCACGCCGAGATCATGGCCATGCGGGAAGCGAGTCGGACACTGGGCAATTACCGCCTGACCGACTGCGATCTGTATGTGACACTGGAGCCGTGCGTGATGTGTGCCGGCGCCATTATCCATGCCAGGATGCGCAGGGTGATCTATGGTGCGCAGGATCCAAAGACGGGCGCCTGCGGCAGTGTCATGGATATTTTTGCGGAGCAGCGCCTGAATCATCACGCCACGGTTACCGGCGGTGTCATGGCTGATGCGGCGGTTGCGCTGTTGCAGGAATTTTTTGCCGGCCGGCGCGGTAAATCTTGAACATTGATATCAACATCTCTGCGCAATCTCTGACGCTGCTGGACGATGCAGGGCATGTTGCGGGCCGCTATGCGATTTCCACTGCAAAAAACGGCGCAGGGCAATTGCAGGGCAGTCTGTGTACCCCGCTGGGCGATCACATCGTTCGCGCCAAAATCGGCACCGGTGCTCCGCTCAACACCGTATTCGTCGGCCGGCGGCCCACCGGCGAGATCTACACCCCGGCGCTGGGAGCGCAGTTTCCGGGCCGGGACTGGATACTGACCCGCATCCTGTGGCTGTCCGGCTGCGAAGTCGGCCATAACCGCCTGGGTGAGGTCGATACCATGCGCCGCTATATTTACATCCATGGCAGCCCGGATTCCGTGCCCATGGGCGCACCGGGCTCGATCGGCTGCATACGCATGCGCAATGCCGACATGATCAGCCTGTTTGACCAGGTGCCGGCGGGCACGCCTGTAAAAATATCAATATAAACAATTAGTTATAGTAAATCGCGGAGTGCGGGTGCAGCACAGCACCGGCACCGCTTTTGCTGCGCAGCATGCTAAATACATGATCAAAATCAATATGTTATTTTCTTATCTGTTCTTTATTGTGCATTGCGCCAATATGGGCTAAATTGTGCGCCGCAACGATCCGTTAACAGATCGCTAACCCACGAGAGGCAAGGCATGCGGCTTAAAGACAAAGTCACCATCATCACCGGCGCGGGCCGCGGCATCGGCCAGGCCACTGCGCTCAAGTTTGTCCGCGAAGGCGCCAGGGTCGTGGTGTGCGACATCAAGCAGGACTGGATCGATGAGACCGTCAAGCTGTGTCAGGACGCCGGCGGTGAGGTGTTCGGCCAGACTGCCGACGTGCGCAACATGGCGTCGCTGGAAGCGCTGGTCAAAGCCACTGTGGACAAGTGGGGACGGGTCGATTGCCTGGTCAACAACGCCGGCATCGTGGCCGACGCACAACTGAAGAACATGACCGAGGACCAGTTCGACAGCGTCATCGATATCAATCTGAAGGGCGTCTATAACTGCACCCGCGCCGTCGTCCACAAAATGCTCGAGCAGCAATCCGGCGTGATACTCAATGCGTCCTCGATCGTCGGCCTGCACGGCAACTTCGGCCAGACCAACTATGCCGCCAGCAAGTTCGGCGTCATCGGCATGGTCAAGACCTGGGCGCGCGAACTGGGCCGCAAGGGCATACGCGCCAATGCGGTGTGTCCCGGATTCATTGCGACGACCATTCTGGGTTCGATTCCGGACAAGGTGATCAAGGCCCTGGAAGAACGCGTGCCCATGGGCCGCCTCGGCAAACCTGAAGAAGTCGCCAACATCTTTGCCTTCCTGGCCTCAGACGAAGCCAGCTACATCAACGGCGCCGTCATTGAAGTCAGCGGCGGGCTGACGATCTGACAATCCGGGCGTTGTTGTCAACGCCCGATGCTCCGCAGTTTCCGCAGCGCCGTGCTGACTATAATCAGCGCATGCAAGCCTCCTCGAAATTCACAGTTCGCGCGGCGTCATGGCGCGACGATCTCGCCGCCCTGCAGAGCCTGCGCCGCCAGGTGTTCATCGTCGAGCAGCAAGTCCCGGAAGAACTCGAATGGGATGCTGACGATGCTGTTTCGATTCACGCCTTGGCACTGGATGCCGCTGGACTTCCGATCGGCACCGGACGACTGCTGCCCGACGGTCATATCGGCCGCATGGCCGTCAGCGCGGCGTGGCGCCGCCGCGGTGTCGGGCTGGCGATTCTGCACTGGTTGATCGATTGCGCGCGCAGGCGGGGTGACGCTGCCGTGCATCTGCATGCCCAGATGCATGCGCTCGGGTTTTATGCGAGCGCCGGTTTCATCGCGCATGGCGCTGAGTTCATGGAGGCCGGCATACCGCACCGGGCGATGACGCTCAGGCTGTAGCGGAGCTGCCTCCGGCGGCGAGGGAAAACCGCGCCGCATGTTCATCCAGCGCCAGCCCGTTCGGGCCGTAGCGCTTTTCATGAAACAACACCTCGCCCGAGGCCTGTACCAGCAGCACGGTGGAACTGCGCGTGCCGTAGTGTTCCCCGCAAATGAATGCCGGCGACAGTTCGCGCTCGCGCTGTTGCGGAATTCCGGTGGCAGGCAGATGAGCATCATCCGCCGCCGTGCGGTCACTTAGTGCATCGAACAATGCGGTCACCAGCACAGCTTCTTCAGTGGCAGCCAGGGCCGCGTGCAGCGCAGCGGTGCCACGGCGGATTTTCGGCCACGGCGTATCGAGCAGGTGGTTGCTCAGGCCGTGGACACCCGGCGCCACGGCGGTTGCAGACGCGGTCCGGTTGGAATAAAACGCCAGCGATTCCAGATCGCCGGCCAGCAAACCGAAACCGTTGTATTGATCCTGCGCGGGAGCGATTTCCCCGATAAAGTCCCGCGCCGCGCGATCGCCGGTCAGAAATCCGCTGACCAGCGCGCCGCGCGAACGGGGTGTCGCCGGAGCGTGCCGGCCTTCGCGGTAATTGGTGACTGCAGCAAAGCGCCCCGCGCGCGTGATGCCCATCCACGTGCCGCCCTTTTCCAGATCGCGCCCGCCATAAATCTGCGGATGGTCATTCCAGAACGCGGCGGCGGCAGAGGGACGGTGATGATGTTCGTCGCGATTGGCGGCAACGACCAGCGGATAGCGTGCGTGCGCCCTGAAAGCAAACAGGATCAGGCACATAAGATTATTCCGTGAAACACTCGGTATGACGCACGCTGCCCGCCTGCAGTGCTGCAGCGATGCCGGATCCGGCAACTGCCTCCGCGAGCGCCCATTCGAATTTGGCCTCGTCGCTGATGCCTTCGTAGATTTCCATCCACAGCAGCGCTTCGTTGCGCTTTTTCAGCAGGCGGCCGGTGATTCCGGTGCCCCGGTGAACTGTATCCATTATTTTGCGCGCCGCCGCGGTTGCTGCCGCCTCCTGCGCGACATCAACCCGATAGTAGATGTAATAAGACCAGCTCATGCTCAATCCACGGCGTAGGGCAGCGTGGCAATCTGCAGCACCGGGCCATCCGGCGCGCCCAGATGATAAGGCGACGTACGCGCATGTGCCGTCTGCAGCACCGCCAGCGCATCCCAGCCGTCACCGGCCGGCGTTGCCGCGAGCGCCATGCCGCTGGCTTGATCGCCCAGCGCGTCGCAATACAGTTTTTGACCGGCAGTGGCGGTCTCCGCTTTGATCAATACCCGGTACATGCGCTGCTTCAATCGACCGAGATAATGCGTGCGGGCGACAATTTCCTGTCCCGGATAACAACCTTTGCTATAACTCAGCCCGCCGATCAGATCGAGATTGACCATTTGCGGCACAAATTCTTCCTGCGTCGCCGGCGTGATGAAAGGGATGCCGGCAACGATATCCGCGGCAGTCCAGGCGCCGCTGTCAGTGGCAATGCTCCCGGTCTGGTCGCGCGGCAAAATGGCCAGCGTGCGCTGACCCGGCAGACTCAGCGCGGACGGCGCGCGCGATCCCGGTGCGCTGCAGGCGACCTGCGTTGCGGAGATATCCTCGAGCTGCACTTTGGAACGCAGGATGTACATGGCCAGCCGCTTGCGGATGGGTTCGGCCAGTGTGGCAGGCAGCATCATGATGAAACCGGCACCGTCGGCAATCAGCAGAAAAGTTGCCAGCAGCCGGCCCTTGGGATTGCAATAACCGCCGTACGTGCAGGCTCCGGGCTTCAGTGCCAGCACGTCGCAAGTCAGTTGCCCCTGCAGAAATGCCGGCGCATCAGGTCCGGAAAAACGCAGCAGGGAATAATCGTTCAATAAGGTGGCGGTCACGGCATGTCTGTTTCATCGGCAAGTTGTTGCTGCAAGTGCGGCATCATAGCGCCGGGCAGCCGAAATGCAAAATTATCAATAGAAACAATGTGTTATGAAGATTCTGCCGCTGGTTTGCAATCCGCAGCCGATTCCGCTGCAATGACGCGGTGAAAGAAATCCGGCTCGAACCGATTCAGTTGCAGCCTTCGCGGCGGCTGGCCATCGTCCTGATTGCTGCGCATATCGCTGCATTGTGCGCGGTGCTGACACTGGCCGCCGGCGCATGGCTGATTGCAGGGGCCGCATTGCTGCTGATGTTCAGTGCGTACGCGACCATTTCGCGTCACGCCTTGCTGCGCCAGCCCGCATCCATCGTGCGTCTTGAACTGACCGATCGCGAACATGTCCGGCTGCAGACGCATGCCGGTGCCTGGTATTGCGGGTGCATCCTCGGCAGCAGTACCGTGACGCCGTGGCTGACCGTGCTGAACATCCGGCGCGACGATCAGCGCTGGCCGGCGCATGTGGTGCTGCTGGGCGACAGCCTCGACCCCGCGGCATTCCGCCGTTTGCGCGTGTGGCTGCGCTGGGGGCCGCGGGCGGAACCGGATGACGCCGCCACGCCGTGAAGGCGCAAGGTCGTGCAGGTGTCGGCAGCGTTCAACGCTGCCTTTTCTCTGGTGGTTTCACCGCGCTGAACAAGCAGAAAATCGCGTGAGGAAATCATGGCAGGATGATGAAGGGTATCAGGAACAGAACGGGGCCTGCGTTATACTGACCGACCTCTGAATTCATCTGCCTTAACCACCGCTGCGCGGAGACATCATGATCGAGCTGTACAGCTGGGCCACGCCCAACGGCCACAAAGTCCATATCATGCTGGAAGAAACCGGGCTGCCGTACCGGGTGCATGGGGTGAACATCCGCACCGGCGACCAGTTCAAGCCCGAATTCCTGAAGATCAGCCCGAACAACCGCATACCGGCCATGGTCGATCCGGACGGTCCCGGCGGCAAGCCGCTGTCGCTGATGGAGTCGGGCGCGATCCTGCTCTATCTCGCCTCCAAGACCGGTAAATTCCTGCCCGCGGATCTGGCGCAGCGCTGGAGCTGCACGCAATGGCTGATGTGGCAGATGGGCGGCATCGGACCGATGTTCGGCCAGGCCAATCATTTTCGCCGCTATGCCAAGGACAAGATCGCATACGCGATCGAGCGCTATACCAACGAAGCCAACCGGCTGACCCATGTGCTCGACAAGCAGCTGGCGCAGTCGAAATTTGTCTCCTGCAACGAATACACCATCGCCGACATGGCGATATTTCCATGGATGCGCAATGCCGAAAGCCGCGGCATCGACATGAACGAGTACCCGCATGCCAAACGCTGGTTTGATGCGATCAATGCGCGTCCCGCCGTGCAGCGCGCGCTGAAAGTGCTGGCCGATGAATCGACTGCCAATCCGGTCGATGACAAGGCACGCGAAGTGATGTTCGGCAAAATCCAGTTCCAGAAGCGCTGATTCCCCGTCCAGGCGCATGAATTGACTGCCGAAAAGAAAAACGTTGCGCTGCTGTGTGCGACCCAGGCGCTGCTGTTTACCAACAACACCATCCTGATCGCCATCAACGGACTGGCCGGTTACGCGCTGGCCACCGACAAGTCGCTGGCGACGCTGCCGGTCACGTTCTATGTGATCGGCGCTGCGCTGACCACGCTTCCGGTATCGCATCTGATGCGGCGCATCGGCCGGGTCAACGGTTTCAACATCGGCACTCTGATCGGTATCTTTGGCGCACTGATTTGCGGTTTTGCAGTCTATAGCCACAGCTTCTGGACGCTGTGCGCAGGTACGCTGGTGATGGGCGTCTATAACGCCTCGGGCCAGTATTACCGATTTGCCGCAGCCGACGTCGCCAGCATGGATTTCAAAAGCAAGGCCATCTCGCTGGTCATGGCAGGCGGGTTGGTCGGCGGCGTGCTTGGTCCGCAGACCAGCAAGCTCACCAAGGACATTCTGCCGGCGGAATTCCTCGGCAGTTACCTGGCATTGATCGGTTTTTGCGTGATTGCACTGGCGCTGCAGCGCATGATGAACATTCCGCGTCTGACCGCGGCCGAGCAGAAGGATCACGGCCGGCCGCTGGCCGTGATCGCGCGCCAGCCGGCGTTTCTGGTCGCCGTACTGTCGGGCATGGTCGGCTATGGCGTAATGAACCTGCTGATGACGGCGACGCCGCTGGCAATGAAAGCCTGCCTGCATCCGTTCAGCGACGCGGCCTTTGTCATCCAGTGGCATGTCATTGCGATGTTTGCGCCATCGTTCGTGACGGGTTCGCTGATCAAGCGCTTCGGCGTGCGCGCCATCCTGTTCACCGGCGTGCTGCTGAGCCTGGCCTGCGTCGCCATCGCGCTGCAGGGCGTCGAAGTCATGCATTTCTGGATCGCGCTGATGCTGATTGGCGTGGGCTGGAATTTCATGTATGTCGGCGGCACCACGCTGCTCACTGAAACCCATGCGCCGTCGGAACGAGCCAAAGTGCAGGGCGCCAACGACCTGGCTATTTTCATCACCATGGCCATCAGTTCTGCATCCTCAGGCTGGCTGTTTTCGGCGCGCGGCTGGGAAGTCATGAACTACGGTGCGATCCCGTTTCTGCTGGTGACCGGTGCGGCGATCCTGTTCTACGGGCGCCGGCCGCGCGTTGCAACAGCCTGATCAGGCAGTCATTTTCATGGACTGAAGCCCTGCGTTTCGCGATGTGGCAAGACATACCCAGCAGGGCAATACTGCCGGAAATCCGGTAAAATTCATCCCAATTTGGCAGAGCGGGACCTTCAAGTTTCGCTTTGCCTTTGTTTTTTAGAAAAATCCAACGGTTTTGCAAGAGGAGTCGCAGATGAACCAGCCCGCCACCAAGGCGCAGATTGCGCCGGCGATGGATGCCCCCGCCCATGTCAACCATGCCCGGCTGAAAGCCTGGGTGGCCGAAGTGGCGCAACTGACCAAGCCCGACCGCATCGTGTGGTGCGACGGTTCACAGGAAGAATACGACCGCCTGTGCAGCGAAATGGTCGCCGCCGGCACGCTGATTCGCCTGAATCAGGAAAAGCGCCCCGGCTGTTTCCTGGCCCGCTCCGACCCCGATGACGTGGCGCGGATGGAAGACCGCACCTTCGTCTGCAGCAAAAACAGGGACGACGCCGGCCCCAACAACAACTGGATCGCCCCGGAAGAAATGAAGGCGACCATGCGCAAGCTCTACGATGGTTGCATGCGCGGTCGCACCATGTATGTGATCCCGTTCAGCATGGGCCCGCTGGGTTCGCATATTGCCCATATCGGCGTTGAACTGACCGACTCGGCTTATGTCGTGGTCAGCATGCGCATCATGACCCGCATCGGCCGCAAGGTGCTCGACGTGCTGGGCAAGGATGGCGGCTTCGTGCCGTGCCTGCATTCAGTGGGCATGCCGCTCAAACCGGGCCAGCGTGACATTCCGTGGCCCAGCAACAAGGAACACAAGTTCATTACCCATTTCCCGGAAGAAAAGCTGATCTGGTCCTTCGGCAGCGGCTACGGCGGCAATGCGCTGCTCGGCAAGAAGTGCTTTGCGCTGCGCATCGCCTCGATCATGGCCAGGGAGCAGGGCTGGCTGGCTGAACACATGCTGATCCTCGGCATCCAGCCGCCGGGCGGGAAAAAACATTACATCGCAGCCGCATTCCCCAGCGCCTGCGGCAAGACCAATCTTGCCATGCTGATCCCGCCCAAGGCGCTGGAGGGCTGGAAAGTCACGACCATCGGCGAGGACATTGCATGGATCAAGCCGGGCCCGGACGGCCGGCTGTATGCCATCAACCCGGAAGCCGGTGCTTTCGGCGTCGCTCCCGGCACCTCGGAAGAAACCAACGCCAACTGCCTCGCCGCGCTGAAGACCAACACCATTTTCACCAATGTCGCGCTGACCGACGACGGCGACGTATGGTGGGAAGGCTTGAGCAAGGAGCCGCCGCAACACCTCACCGACTGGACCGGCCAATCGTGGACGCCGGAGAGCGGCCGTCTGGCGGCGCATCCGAATTCGCGTTTCACGGTCCATGCCTCGCAGATCCCGTCCATGGATGCCGACTGGGAAAATCCTGCCGGGGTGCCGATCAGCGCTTTCCTGTTCGGCGGCCGCCGCACCACCATCGTGCCGCTGGTCACCGAAGCCAAGGACTGGCAACACGGCGTGTACCTCGCTGCCACCATGGCCTCCGAGACCACTGCAGCCATCGTCGGCAAGGTGGGTGTCGTGCGCCGCGATCCCTTCGCCATGCTGCCGTTCTGCGGCTATCACTTCGGCGACTACTTCAGGCACTGGCTCAGTGTCGGTGCCAAAGTCAAAGTGCCGCCGAAGATTTTTGCGGTCAACTGGTTCCGCCGCGATTCGAACGGCAAATTCATGTGGCCGGGCTTCGGTGAAAACATGCGTGTGCTGAAATGGGTGGTCGAGCGCTGTGAAGGAAAATCAGGCGCTACCGCAACCCCGCTCGGCAACATGCCGCGCTATGAAGACATGGAATGGCAGGGCATGCCCGGATTCAGCCGTGCCACTTTCGACGAACTGATCCATGTTGACCATGACGCCTGGCGCGCCGAGGTCAAGGATCACGACGAACTGTTCGGCAAGCTGCAGTCCCGCCTGCCGGCGGAAATGACCGCGCAGCGGCAGGCGCTGGAGAAGGCGCTATAAGCCACCTCTGCATCCCGGTGGCAGCGACAACGGCGACGGCGCTGATGCGCTGTCGCCGTTTTATTTTTTATTGAGGATTTATTGAGGAGAAGCGCCGATGAAACCAAACTACGGGTTTGCCAAACGGCAGCGCGAACTGGCCAAGAAGCAGAAAAAGGAAGAGAAGAAGGCGCGCAAGCAGGCTGAGGATGCGCCGCCGGCTGAGGAAGGCACGCCGCCGCCCGCATCCGACCAGCAGGCCGGGACGCCGCGGCAATAAGGCGGAAGCAAAACAAGGACGCCGGGGCGCCCTTGTTGTTTGCGGCTGCACCTCCCCAGGCATGTCTTGGCGGAAACGCTGCGGTCCCCGTGGAAAATCCGTCGCGGCATGATTACCCGCAATACCGAAAGTTTGATTTAACTCAAACATATCCAAGCGGCCGGCAGCTACAGTGCGCCCCTGACATGCGCATACCGCCTTCCGTGAACCATGCCCGCTGACCGGCTGCCCGATCTGGTGTGTCCTGCCGGCAGCCTGCCGGCGCTGAAAGCCGCGATCGACTGCGGCGCCGACGCCGTCTATCTGGGCTTCAAGAACGACACCAATGCCCGCAATTTCGCCGGCCTCAATTTCGACGAGAAAACGATGGCGGAGGGCATCCGCTATGCGCAATCACGCGACAAGCAGGTGTTGCTGGCGATCAACACTTTTCCGCAGCCCGGGCGCGCCGCGGACTGGCAGCGTGCGGTGGATGCGGCCGCCGATCTGGGCGTCGATGCGGTGCTGCTGGCCGACATCGGCCTGCTCGAATATGCCAGCCGCCGTCATCCCGGCCTGCGGCTGCACCTGTCGGTGCAGGGGTCGGCGACCAATCATGAGGCGGTCAATTTCGCCGCCGAGGAGTTCGGCATCCGGCGCGCCGTGCTGCCGCGTGTGCTGACACTCGCCCAGGTGGAGCAGGTGATACGCCATACCGCCGTGGAAATTGAAGTCTTCGGTTTCGGCAGCCTGTGCGTGATGAATGAAGGACGCTGCTGGCTGTCGTCTTACGCCTGCGGCGAGTCACCCAACACCGTCGGCGCCTGTTCTCCCGCGAAGCACGTGAAATGGGACCAGAAACCGGGGGTCATGGAGACGAGGCTCAACGGGATCCTGATCGACCGCTTCGGCGACCGCGAGCCCGCCGGCTACCCGACGCTGTGCAAAGGGCGCTTTGAGGTCGCGGGCGCCACTTATTATGCGCTGGAGGAACCCACCAGCCTCAATGTGCTGCCGATCCTGCCGGATATCGTCCGCATCGGCGTGGCTGCCATCAAGGTCGAAGGGCGCCAGCGCAGCCCGACCTATGTGGCGCAGGTCACGCGGACGCTGCGCGCGGCGCTGAACCAGCTCGCCGCGAATGCAGGCAGCTACCAGGTTCGGCCGGCCTGGCAACAGGAACTCGCCCGCCTGTCGGAAGGTCAGCAGGCGACGCTGGGCGCCTACAGCCGGCCCTGGCGCTGAATAAACATCGCATGAAAATCGCACTGGGACCGCTGCTGTTTTTCTGGCCGAAGCCGGATGTGCTGGCGTTTTACGATGCGGTGCGCGACAACCCGGACATCGACACCGTCTATCTGGGCGAAGTCATTTGCGCGCGCCGCAAGGAATTGCGCGTCGCGGACTGGCTGGCTCTGGCGCGGCGGCTTGCGGCAGCCGGCAAGGAGGTCGTGCTGTCCGCGCGCGCCTTGCTGGAATCCGCGAGCGACCTGAAGGAACTGCAGCGCCTGATCGATGGCGCCGCGGAATTTCCGGACTGCCTGGTCGAGGCCAATGATCTCGGTGCGGTGAACCTGCTCAGGCGCAAGCATCGGTTCGTGGCCGGGCCGCACCTGAACATCTATAACGAAGCGACGCTGCAGAGCTACGCCGGTCTCGGCGCGGTCCGCTGGGTGCCGCCGCTGGAAGCATCGGGGAATATGGTGGAGATCTTGCACCGGAGCCGGCCGGCCGGATTGCAGACGGAGGTATTTGCCTTCGGGCCGCTGCCGCTGGCGTTCTCGGCACGCTGCTTCACGGCACGGCATTACAACCTGAGCAAGGATGACTGCCAGTTCAAGTGCCTGGATCATCCCGGCGGTATGGTGCTGAAAACGCGCGAAGGCCGGGATTTCCTGCGCATCAACGGCATCCAGACCATGTCCGCCCAGTGTTACAACCTGCTGGCGCAGATGCCTGCGCTGCGCGAAATGGCCATCGACGCCGTCCGCATCAGCCCGCAGGCTGCTCACATGGCCGAAATCGTGGCCGCCTTCGCCGCGGCGCGCCGCAATGCCCATGATGCGCCGGCATCCGATCCGGCCTGGCATGCCGAAGGCATGGTGGACGGCTACTGGTTCGGCCGCGCTGGCATCGAGCAGGGACAGCATGCCGGCCCAGTAGCGGCACCGCGGCAACCGTCATGAGCACGGACGCCGCACACCGCATGCGCATTCCGCACTTCCGGATCCCCGATGTAATGGCGCGGCTCGGCGCACGGCTGCCGCAATGGCCGCACGCCGTTGCGCTGTGCACGGCGCTGAACCTGGCGGTGCGCATGGGGGTACTGCCGCGGGACAGCATTGCGCAACTGGAAGGACGCACTTTTCGCGTGGTGGCAGTCGATGCCTGCAGTGAGGCGCGATTGATCTGGCGCAATGGCATGGCGCAGCCATTGCTGGGCGAGCGTCGCGATTATGATTTGACGCTGCGTGCCGATGTCTCCGCGTTCCTGCGCCTGCTGGCGCGGCAGGAAGATCCGGATACGCTGTTTTTCAACCGCGAACTGGCGATCGAAGGCGACACCGAGCTGGGGCTGATCGTCAAAAACATGCTCGACGCAGTGGATCTGGCGGAGCTGTTCAGGACATTCCGCAACCGCGCGGCCTAAAGCGCGCGCCGAAGTCTTGCTACTGCAGCCGGACCGTGCTTCCCGTGGCAATCGACTGAATCACCGCCTCGAATGATGCAATGGTGTTGACCATTTCTTCCGTGGTGATCGGGTAGGGCGTAACGCCTGCCACGGCATCGGCAAAAGCATCCATCTCGGCCAGCACCGAGTCGATTTTCGGAAAATCCCGCACTTCGGTTTTACCGCCCTTCAGGCGGATGATGGTGCGGGTTTCGTCCAGCGCTTCGACCGAACCTTCGTCGCCGAAGACATGCACCCGGAAATAAATGGGGGAGGCGCGCACGGCGCCGAGGAAGCCGCTGATGCTATTGGCAAATTTGAACAGCACCGACACCGTGTCGCGCGGGTCGGCGCCGGCGCGGTGGGAGATGAACTGCGCGGTGATCTGCTCCGCAGGCCCGGCGATATTGGCGAAGGCGTCGAGGATATGGATGCCGGTGCCGGTCATGCCGGCGCCCGGGGTTTCATTGGGTAGATCGCGCCATGGCGCGAAGAACTTGCTGGAGTGTTCGTTGCTGTAATGGCCTTCGACATGCATGATTTTGCCGAGAGCACCGCTGGCGATCACCCGGCGCAGTTCGGCCATCGACGGCCAGAAGCGCTTGTTCTGGCCCACGCCGATGGGCACGTTGGCTTTTTTGCATGCGGCAACCGCGCGCCCGGCGTCGGCCCGCGTCAGTGACAGCGGTTTTTCGCAAAACACCGGTTTTCCCGCCGCCGCTACTTGCACGACCTGATCAGCATGCAGCGAATGAGGCGTAGCCAGCACCACGGCCTGCACTGCGGGATCGGCGAGTGCCTCATCCAGTGTCGCGGAGAGCTGGAATCCCTGTGCCTGCGCGTAGGCGCGCGTGGCGTCGAGTTCCTGGGTGACGCCGTGCACGAAGCGCAGTTTGGTGCTCTTGCCCTGCACGGCGCCGGCGATGTTCTTGCCCCACCAGCCCAGGCCGACGATGGCGGCGTTTATCATTTAAGTGAATAAAACAATTGGTTATATAAATTACCTGCTATTCCCCCTCACCCTAACCC
>CAZAOZ010000017.1:0-58750 GCA_964486865.1 uncultured Bordetella sp. | reverse complement strand
GATCTGATGCTTCCCCAACAACTACAACAACTCTATTCTGCGACATACAAGGGTTGGGGTGAGGGGCAATAAAACGCGATGTTTTCCATGGAAGCATCTGCAATATACCCACCCCCTCACCCTGGCCCTCTCCCCCAATCGGGGGAGAGGGGATTTTTGAGATGGCTTCTACGCAACGCAGAGTGCCTGTCAAACATGATCTTGAAGAACTTGTGCGGGCTCTGAACCGGCATAAGGTCGAGTATGCCGTGATTGGCGGGACTGCAATGATGTTCCACGGCTTTCCCCGAGCCACAAAGGACATCGACTTGCTGCTCCCGCTGAGTCACGAAAACAATAAAAAACTGCGCGCAGCACTTGCGGAACTCCCTTTCAATCAAGAAGCGCTCAAAGAATTGGAGATTGAAAACCTGGATAAAGGTTTTTCGACTGCCGTCGAGGGCGACATTGCGATTGATATTTTGTTTGTCGCAAACGACCTGACTTTCGAGCGGTTTCGGGAGCATTTGGAACGCCGCGACTTCAATGGCTGCGAAGTCTCCACCCTCAGCCTGGACGGGCTCATCAAGAGCAAAGAAACAACTCGCGATACGGACAAAATCGATGTTGCGAAACTTCGCCGTCTGCGAATAGCTCTGCAACAGCCCTCCGGCGAACGTTCCCCAAGGTAAGACTTCACTTTGAACTGATCGGCCCCTGTAATCCGCAATCCGCTCCCGGAACCCGGATTAATCCCCCACGAGTCACCAATTACCAGTAACCAATCACCAGTCACCCAACCCAGTGACCGTTGAATGCAATTGGATATACAATGAAACATGTATATCTATCATTCCGGGAGTAGTCATGCAAGTTTCCAAATGGGGTAACAGTCTGGCGGTGCGCCTGCCCGCGTCGGTCATCGAGGCCCTGGGTCTCAAGGAAGGCGATGACATCGAAATCCAGGTCGCCGGGCGTGGCGCGTTCGAGATCGCCAAGAAGCCCGGCGCGCGCGAAGTGCTGATGCGGTTGAGGAAATACCGGGGGCGTCTGCCCGCGGATTTTCGCTTCGACCGGCTGGAAGCACACGAGCGTGGCTGAGCGGTTTGTTGACACTAACGTACTGCTGTATCTGCTATCCGCCGATGCGACGAAGGCCGATCGGGTGGAAGAAACCCTGGCTGCAGGAGTCACCATCAGCGTCCAGGTTCTCAATGAATTTGCTGCGGTTGCCCTGCGCAAACTCGGCATGACCGTGGCCGAGGTACGCGACGCGCTGGAGCCGATCACGGCCATCTGCAAGGTCGTACCGATCACGGTCGATATCCACAAACGGGGCCTGCAGGTAGCCGAGCGTTACCGGTTCTCCATCTATGATGCGCTCATCATTGCCGCCGCACTCGACGCGGGATGCGCAACGCTCTACACCGAAGACCTGCAGGACGGCCAGGTAATCGACGATGCACTCACCATCAGGAATCCGTTCCGGGGTTAGCCTCTCCAATTACCATTCACCATTTACCAATCACCAGTCACCAGTCACCAATCACCAGTCACCAGTCACCAGTCACCGTTTATAACTCATTGTTTTTTATTGATTTACCGTAGATAGCGACGTGTATCCCCTTCTTACGGTAAATACATATTGTCATTAACTATTTGATAATTAATGATTTACCGTAAATAATGTCTTTTAATGTTATTTTACGGTAAAGTCATAATTATCATGAGATTATCTGACGAACAATTACGCGCCTTAAGTAATGCCGGGCAGCTCCACGACGCCTGGAAAGAGGTCATGTCCAGATTGTCCAGGATGCCCGGCGGCATGTATTGGCGCGTCATCAACAGCCGCGAGTATCTCTACGAATACGTCTCGACCTCCGGCAAACAGCAGACAAAATATGTGGGCGCCAAAACCCCGGAGCTCGAAAACACGTTCAGGGAATTCAAAGAAACCCGGGCAGACCTTGATGCCCGCAGGGCGGGCATAGAAGCTCGCCTCGCGGAAGTGGCGCCGATGTGGCGCGCCCTTCGACTTCCGGCAATCGATACTACCGCTGGCCGCATCCTGCGCGCTTTCGATATCGGCGATTTCCTGGGCTCGAACCTTCTCGTCATCGGAACTTATGCCCTGAAGGCTTACGAGGTCGAAGCAGCCGCCACGTTCTCAACCGGAATGGATGCGACGGACGATCTGGACTTCACGGTGCTCATCGATCAGGCAAAACCTGATGCGGATCTTCCAAGGAGACTATTGCTGACACTGAAGCAGGAAGATTCCAGCTTCATTGTTTCCACTGCGTCCGCCAAGACCCTGGTGAATAAAAATGGCTACAAGATTGATTTGCTCACCAGCACGGAATACGCAAAAGCACTGGCTTCGGCGATGCCATGGAAGCCGCAGGGACTGGAAGGACAGGAGTGGCTGGTTCTGGGCAAGCCGGTACAAACCGTGCTGATCGACTTTCAGGGCCGCCCTGTCGCCATTGCTGCACCTGACCCGCGTTACTTCGCCTTGCATAAATTATGGCTGGGCAAACGACCGGGCCGCCCCCGGGCCAAAGCCGTCAAGGATGAAAATCAGGGGCGGGCATTATTGCAGGCCATCAAAGAATATATGCCGCACTATCCGCTGGATGAAAAATTTGTCGCGCAGCTCCCGCGGGAATTAAAGGTGCAAATGACTGGTGACTGGTGATTCAGTGATTAGGTGATTGGGTGATTAGGGAAGACATGCCGCTGGCTTTAATCACTTAATCACTTAATCACTGAATCACCAAACACCTGTTGTGCCCTAGAGCTTGATGCGTTAGAATCACCGCATCACCGCATCACTCAGGGGGCGCCAAATGAGAACCACATTGGATATCGACAATGACGTGCTGGCAGCGGCAAAGGAACTGGCCCGGCAACAGAATTTATCGGCCGGCCAGGTGGTGTCTCAGTTACTGCGCAGGGTACTGACTGGGCGGGCTGAAAACTCTACCGCTGCTCAAGACGCAGGCTTGGGATCTCCATCTGTCGCGGGGTTTCGCCCTTTCCCGGCGGGCAAGACTGTTGTCACCAACGATGCGGTTAATCGCCTGCGTGAAACTGAAGGGGTTTAGGCCCTGATGCGCGCATTGTTGGATGTCAATGTATTGATCGCATTGCTGGATGGCAGCCACATACATCATGGCCTGGTAACCGATTGGCTTGCGCGCAACATCAATGCTGGTTGGGCATCGAGCCCCATTACTCAAAATGGATGCATACGCATCCTCTCTCAGCCGGGTTACCCCAATCCGGTCCCTGCAGCACAAGTAGCCGACCGGCTTGCGGAAGCGACCCGGCATCCGTCTCATGCTTTCTGGGTTGATTCCATCAGTTTGTTACATCCCGGTTGTCTGGAGTGGAGCAGGGTTCTAAGTTCCCGACATGTAACCGATGCCTATTTGCTGGCGCTCGCCGTCAAGCAGGGCGGATGTTTTGTCACCCTGGACCGGGGAATCCCTCTGGATGCTGTTGCCGGCGCACTGCCGGAGCATCTCGTGGTGCTTTAAAACCAGTGATTCGGTGATTAAGTGATTAGGTGATTAAAACCAGCGGCATGTCTTCCCCAATCACCCAATCACCCCCCGCAGAACTGCGCATTGCGCGAAAGAGAGTGAAAGAGGTGAAATATGGTTAAAGATAAATTCAACCCGGTTCCACTGAACCTGAAGACGGAACTAAAAAAGGCCATGCGCCGCCCTGGATTCAAAGCGGCATGGGACGCGCTGGAGGAGGAATACCTGGCCTTGGGCGAGATGCTCAAGGCGCGCAAGCAAGCCGGCCTGACCCAGGAAGAGGTGGCCTTACGCATGGGCACCACCAAAAGCGCTGTTTCACGCCTTGAGGCCTCTCTCAGAAGTGAAAATCACTCGCCATCGTTTGCAACCATGCGCAAGTACGCGCACGCCTGCGGCAAGCGGCTCATGGTCAAGATGGTGTAACTGGTGATTCGGTGATTGAGTGATTTATTGAGCATTACGTATTTGAGTGACATTTTTTCCCTCATCCCAACCCTTCTACTCCGTTTCAAGTGTTCCCTTGTCCCGGTGGGAGAAGGGCTCTTCACCCCTCGCCCTTCGGGAGAGGGGCCGGGGGTGAGGGAAGGAAGCACCGTGATCCACGCTTGTCACAAGGTTCTGTAATCCTCAATAGTGATTAGGTGATTGGGGAAGACATGCCGCTGTTTTTAATCACCTCATCACCTAATCACCCAATCACTGGTTTTAATCACCCAATCACCAGTTTTATTGTTTTTCATTTATGCCAGCATCTCAAGCAAAATCGGATGCCACTTCGCCAGATCGATTTCTCCCATTTTCCCGGCCAAGCGGCGTTTGTCCACAGAGCGCAACTGATCGAGCAGGATGCGTGCTGACTTGCCCTTGAATTTCACACCAGGCCGACAACCCAGCGGTTGCCCCTTACTGGTCAGCGGCGCGATGATAACGCGCGGCAGTGCAGCGTTTAAATCATCGGGCGAGACAACCAATCCCGGGCGAGTTTTCTTGATCTCGGTACCGATGGCAGGATCGAGGTTGACCCAATACACTTCACCACGCTTTACCATACCCAGTCCTCGCTGCCTTCATCTGCAGGGAGCATCGCGAGTGGCTCGGTGTCAGCTTCAGGCTTATAGCCCTCAAACCAACCCGCACGAGGCGCCTTGATAGACGCAATCACCAGATTTTTCCCCTCCAGCCTGATGTCCACCTCTTCACCCATTTCGCAGGCAGCCAGCAGCGCTGCGGGAATGATGACTCCACGGGAATTACCCACTTTTCTTAAACTGATGCGCATGCTTTACTCCAGGATGAATGTGGTAACTATGTTATAACATGCGCCTGTAAGGCACAAGCCCATTAACCGCCCAATCACCGAATCACCGAATCACTGAATCACGGAATCACCCAATCACCCTGAATCAGGCGAGCTTGATAAAGTGTCAGAAATATATGTATAATTCTGACAGGCAGGAAATTCGCCATGCAAACTCTCGCCACACAGGTTCTGGAGCGCGCCGCCGGGTTGCCGGAGGGCACGCCTTTGGTCGCCAAAGAACTGTTGCACCTGGGCAGCCGGGCAGCCGTGGATCAAGTGCTTTCCCGCCTTGTGCAGCGTGGCACTCTGTTGCGGGCTGGCCGTGGTATCTATGTCCGGCCTGTCGAGAGTCGCTACGGCACTCGCGCGCCTTCGACCGTCAAGATGGTCGAAGGCCTGGCAAACCAGCGCGGCGAAACTATCGTGTCTCACGGCGCTGCAGCCGCGAATGCGCTGGGCCTCACCACGCAGGTACCTATGCGGGCGGTCTATCTGACCTCCGGACGAAGTCGTCGTTTGAAACTGGGGGCGCAGACGGTCGAGTTCCGGCACGCACCGATCTGGCAATTGATCTTCCCTGGCCGCGTCGCCGGTGACGTGGTGCGGGCATTGGCGTGGTTGGGCCCGGGAAAAGCCGGGGAAGCAATCTGGAAGCTGCGCACCAAGCTGCCGCTGTCCGAACTGGAAGAAGTCGCCGCGGCGCGCGCACGGTTACCGACATGGATGGCCCAGGAGATCAGCGCCCTGGTGGCCCATGGCTGAGTTCTTCCAACTCTCCACCGCAGAACGTCTGGATGCGCTCAACGCAGTCGCCAATATATCCGGCTTGCCGTCTCATCTTCTGGAAAAGGACATTTGGGTCGTCTGGTCTCTGCACCAGCTCTTTACCGGCCCCTATGCGGATCATCTCGTATTCAAGGGTGGCACATCCTTGTCGAAAGCCTACGGAGTCATCCGGCGCTTTTCCGAGGACGTGGATCTGACCTACGACATTCGTGCCATCGCAGGCGATCTGGTTGGCGATTCCGATGTGCCTCTGCCGGCCTCCAAGAGCCAGGAAAAGAGGTGGAGCAAGGAGATTCGTACCCGCCTGTCGGACTGGGTTGCCACTGAAATCGCGCCGCGGCTCAAGCAAGCCCTCAATCGGAATGGTTTACCGGCAACAGTGCGTGCCGAGGGCGACAAAGTATTCATCAACTACGCGCCGCTGGTCACCGGCACGGGCTATGTTTCACCCGCCATCATGCTGGAATTCGGCGCCCGCTCCACCGGAGAGCCGAGCGAGTCACGCGCCATCCGCTGTGACGCGGCCGCATTCCTTGAGGCCGTGGAGTTTCCAACCGCAACACCGCAAGTCATGCGCGCCGAGCGGACCTTCTGGGAAAAGGCCACCGCGATTCATGTGTTTTGTGCTCAAGGCGCATTCCGTGGCGGTGACCGTTTCGCTCGTCACTGGCATGACTTGACTCGTCTTGATGCTGCCGGTTTCGCAGAGGCAGCGATCGCAGACAAAGCACTTGCCCAGGCAGTTGCTGATCACAAAAGTGTGTTCTTTGCCGAGAAGAACATGCATGGCGTTGCCATCGATTATCACGCCGCCGTCGGTGGCGGGCTCCAACTCGTACCGGATGACAACGCGCTGGCACAATTGGCTGCCGATTATCAACACATGGTCGATGACGGTTTGCTCTTCGATGACGCCGAGCCTTTCGCGGCATTGCTGGACCGATGCCGGGCAATCCAGGCAAAGGCCAATCACTAAATCACGAAATCACCGAATATTGCGCCATTGCTATTTTAGTGCCATAGTGCAATCCTACATTAGGAAATATGGAGACTGCCATAACTACCTTAGCGCCCCCCCCCAGCGTCAAAGTGATAGGCGCAAATGGCCAGATTTCGCTCGGCAAACAATTTGCCGGGCGTCAGGTTCTGGTTGAAGAACAAGAGCCCGGCGTCTGGCTGGTCCGTACCGCCACCGTCATCCCCGACAACGAACGCTGGCTGCACGAGCCCCAACCCGCTGCGGATCTGGCGCACGCACTGGCTTGGGCCAAGGCCAATGCACCCCGTGACACCGATGTGGATGCCGTGATCGGGAAGCTGGCCAATGGCCAAGGCTGATGCAAATGCTCTGGTCAGGCTTGATCTGAACAACCCGGTGTTTCAGGAAAACCTGTTTTCACTGCAAAAACCGGAACGACACGTCGCGCTGGACACTTTGAACAAGATTCGCCAACTCACCTGGAATCAGCTCTACCGCGACAACGGCCTGAAGTGGGAGAAAGTTGTCAGCGTAAAACCGCCAGCGGGTGTTGATGCCATCTACTCGCTGCGCATCACCCGGTCACGCCGGGCAACGGCACTCCGCGACGGCGATTTCATTCGCCTGCTCACCATCGCCCCGGACCACGACAGCACTTACGGGAAAAAATAAACTGGCTAACAGTCACGGCTCGCGGTATTGCCCCCAGCGGTCTCAAACTCAGTCACCTGGATTGGTGATGGGTGATGGGTAATGGGTGATGGGTGATGGGTGATGGGTGATGAGTAAGGAACCCTTGGCTGGCAGAGCGCACTACAAGCTGGACGCATGGAAGCTGTCCCGAACGCTCGTCACGGACATCTACAAGTTGACCCGGGAATTTCCGAAAGAAGAACTGTTCGGACTCACATCACAGATACGTCGCTCAGCCGTCTCCATTCCCAGTAATATTGCCGAAGGCGCGGCACGCTCAGGATCCAAGGAATTCGCGCAATTTCTGAACATAGCCCGCGGGTCATTGAGCGAACTGGAAACCCAGCTACTGATTGCCACCGACTTGGGCTATATCAAAGAAAACGATCCGATATTCGCACTGGTTGATCATGTTTCCCGGCTTGTAACCGGACTCCATAAATCCGTGCGCCGCGAACACCCATAACCCCTCACCCATCACCCATCACCCATCACCCATAACCCATTACCCATTACCCATAACCCATCACGGAATCACCATGAAAGGCATCATCCTAGCCGGCGGCTCCGGCACAAGGCTCTACCCCGCCACCCAAGTGGTTTCCAAGCAACTGCTGCCGGTGTACGACAAGCCGATGGTGTATTACCCGCTGACCACGCTGATGCTGGCGGGCATCCAGGACATCCTGCTGATCTCGACGCCGCAGGACACGCCGCGCTTCGAGCAGTTGCTGGGCAACGGCAAGCGCTGGGGCCTCAACATCAGCTACGCGGTGCAACCCGCGCCCGAGGGCATCGCGCAGGCCTTCATCATCGGCGCCGATTTCATCGGCAAGGACCGCTGTGCACTGGTGCTCGGCGACAACATTTTTTACGGGCATGAACTGCCGGGCGACCTGCAGGCCGCCGCCAAGCGCACTTCCGGCGCGACGGTATTCGCCTACCCGGTGCGCGATCCGGAACGCTACGGCGTGGTCGAATTCGACAAGGCGCGCAACGCAGTATCGCTGGAAGAAAAACCCAAAAAACCCAAATCACGCCATGCGGTGACCGGACTGTATTTCTACGACAACGACGTGGTGAAAATCGCCCGTGCGCTGAAACCTTCGGCGCGCGGCGAGCTCGAAATCACCGACATCAACCGCGATTACCTGAAACGCAAAAAACTCGACGTGGTGGTCATGGGCCGCGGCATGGCCTGGCTGGACACCGGCACCCACGAATCCTTGCTGCAGGCCTCGATGTTCATCGAAACCATCGAAAAACGGCAGGGCCTGCAGATCGCCTGCCCCGAAGAAGTCGCCCACCGCATGGGCTGGATCGACGCGGCCCAGGTCGAGGCGCTGGCCGCGGCCATCGGCAACAATCCCTACGCGCGCTATCTGCGCGAACTGGTGCAGGACGAACCGCAGCCATGAAGGTCACGCCGACGTCCCTTCCGGACGTGCTGCTGATCGAGCCGCAGGTGTTCGGTGACGAGCGCGGCTTTTCCTTCGAGAGCTTCAACGAGCGCGCGTTTGCCGAGAACACCGGCATCACCGCACGCTTCGTACAGGACAACCATTCCCGCTCGGCCCGGAACGTGCTGCGCGGCCTGCATTACCAGATCAAACAGCCGCAGGGAAAACTGATCCGCGTCATCTCCGGCTCGGTGTTTGACGTGGCGGTCGATCTGCGCCGCAGTTCGCCGACGTTCGGGAAATGGACGGGATCCGAACTGTCCGCCGAAAACAAGCGCATGCACTGGATCCCGCCGGGATTCGGACACGGCTTTGTCGTGACCAGCGACAGCGCGGAAGTGCTGTACAAGACGACGGACTATTGGGCGCCCGCCCATGAGCGCTGCATTGCCTGGAACGACGACGCCATCGGCATCCAGTGGCCGCTGGCCGGGGAGCCCGTGTTGGCCGCCAAGGATCGCGTCGGCAAGCGGCTGCAGGAAGCCGAAGTGTTTGCGTAAGTCGCACCCGGCCGGTCCATGCAGAACCGAACTGTGCGCATCCTGCTGACCGGCAGCAACGGTCAGGTCGGCCGGGAACTCCGGCGCACGCTGTCACCGCTCGGCGCAGTAACGGCGCTGGATCGCGCAGGCCTCGACCTGGCCGACCCGGACGCCATCCGCAAAACCGTGCGCGAACACCGGCCCAACCTGATCGTCAATGCCGCGGCCTATACCGCAGTGGATCGCGCCGAGTCGGAACCGGAACTGGCGATGGCCGTGAATGGCATCGCCCCGGGCATACTGGCCGAGGAAGCGCGGCGGCTCGATGCCGTGCTGGTGCATTACTCGACCGATTACGTGTTCGACGGCACCAAAGCGACGGCATATACCGAAGCCGATACGCCTAACCCGCTCAATATTTACGGCAAAACCAAACTCGCCGGAGAACGGGCGATCCAGGCCGCTGACGCGGCGCATTACATTCTGCGCACCAGTTGGGTGTATGCCGCCGAAGGCACAAACTTCCTGAACACCATACTGCGGCTCGCGCGCGAACGGCCGGAGTTGAGGATCGTCGATGACCAGACCGGTGCCCCCACGTGGGCACGCGCCATTGCCGACATGACGGCGCAAATGCTGGCCGCACGTCTGAACAGCGCCAACCCGCAGTTCGGTCTATATCACCTGGCCGCGTCGGGCGCAGTGACGTGGTTTGGCTTCGCCCGGGCCATCCTCGCGGAAGCCCGGAAAACGATGGGCACCAACACGCCGCGGCTGATCCCCATCACCACTGTGGAATACCCGTTGCCGGCACGGCGTCCCGCCAACTCACAACTCGACACATCGCGATTGACCAAAACTTTCGGCATTGTGCCGGAGCCGTGGCAAAAGATGCTGGAACGATGCCTGCAGGAAAATGCCCGTGATGTGAATCGTCAGTGACTGAAGCTCGAAGTGCGCTCAGAGTTTGAGCCGCTTCTGCTTACAGTGTACCCATATGGCGAAAGCATCGTAGGGCGTCACCCGTTTCTCGCCGAGTAATTGACGCCCGGTAAATGCCTTGAAAGCTCTTCCTTCATGCAAGACGAAATGCCTGAACTCCTCGCGCGTCACCGGCACTTCGTAGTAGATGCGATCGATTTTTCCCCGCCCGAGGCGCTTCAGATCGTACTGGAAACGCGTGAATTGGGACGCGCGTTTCGCCTTGAATTCGAGCTCCTCGGCCAGTTCACGCTTGAGCGCCTGCAGCGGCCGCTCACCGGGGTCAACCGCGCCGCCGAAACATCCCCAGTGCCCGGGATAAAAAATATTCGGGATGTTATCCCGCAGCTGCATCACATAGCGGCCATCCTCGAGCACGAGAATGGCGACTGCCGCATTGGATGGGGTCAGTCGGCCGGTACCAGAAAGGAAGGTATGCTTGATCAACAGCCTGTTCTGTCTGTATGCAATTCACTGAACATGGCCAGCGCTTTCATGCTTGCCACCTGAGTCACAACTTTGCACCCGAAAAACAGAAACGGGGCTCACAATTTTGCCTAGGCCACACAAAACCAATGGCCATCCGACACGGAAAGCCTTGCCTACAGTCCCAGCTTTTTTGACATGGATTTCAAATCAAGACCGTGCGCAGCCAGAAGATCCCCGTGTGACCCGTAGTTGTGGATAAAGTTGTCCTGAAGCGAAAACGCGTCAAGGCGGCATGTGGCCCGCGTATCCCACGCAACCTCTTTGACACGTGAACCAAGCCCGCCATGCGGCACCATTTCCTCAATGACGATTACCTGTTTGTGCGAGCGAAGCGCTGCCGCTACGCCATCGGCATCGAAAGGCTTAACCGTATGCGCAGATATCAGGGACACGCTCTTGCCCTGGCGTTCGAACTGGCCCGCCAGATCCTTGCCCAGCTTCAGAACGGGCCCGTATCCCATGATGCAAACATCACTGCCGCGCTGCAGGTACCGGATTTTCCCGAACTCGAAAGGCTCCGCTGCGGACGAAGTCAGATCCGGTTCGCCTGCTTTGCCCAGCCGCAAATACACCGGCCCGCGCTCCTGTTTTACACACCACAACGTGGCAGCAGTGGCCTCGGCCGGATCGCACGGCGCAATCACCGCCATATTCGGTATCGCGCTCGCGATCGCCACGTCTTCCTGCGCATGGTGGGTACCGCCCAGCGTGGAGTACGTCACTCCGCCACCAATGCCGACAATGGTTACGGGCAGGTTGTGATAACAGAGGTCGTCACGGACGAACTCGAACGGCCGGAACAACGTAAAAGTGGCGATCGTGTAGGCAAACGGCCTGAGTCCGCGCAGCGCCATGCCGGCACACATGCCGATCATGACCTGCTCAGCGACGCCCGTATTGACAAAGCGCTGGGGGAACGTCTGCCGGAATTTGTCCATTGCGCCGGCGGGAGAAATATCCGCGACCACGACACAGAGGCGGGGATCCTGCTTGCCTGCCTCGAAAAAAGTATTGGCGAAGGTATTCCTCATGAGGTCACTTCCACGAGATTCGCAACCGCCTGCTGGTACTCGTCCTTGTTCGGCGAGCGGTAATGCCAGATGGGCACGTTTTCCATGTACGAAACGCCCTTGCCTTTGACGGTCCTGCCCGCCAGAAAAAACGGCTTCTGGCCGTCCCGGGAGCGAATGGCTTTATGCACGGCAGCAGCATCGTGCCCGTTCACTTCCACGGTCTCCCAGCCGAACGCGCGTACCTTGTCCAATATCGGATAAAACGCAGGATGGGTTTCGGATGTCCTGCCCAGCCCCTGGAAATCATTCAGGTCAAGCAGCGCAACAAGATTGTTCAATCCGAGATTGGCGGCCATCATCATGGACTCCCAGGTCGACCCCTCCTGCATTTCGCCGTCGGATAAAACAACATAGACGTTGCGGGCTGTCTGCTTCACTTTTTCGGCATAGGCCATGCCTGTGCAGATGCCCATGCCGTGGCCCAATGAACCGGTGGACGCCTCGATCCCGGGCACGCCGTAGTCCGGGTGCGCACCTAACCGTCCCTGAGGCGTGCAATAGGCCGCAAGGTCATCACGCATCAGGATGCCCAAGTCTTCGAGAATCACGTACTGGGAAAGGCACCCGTGGCCTTTCGACATAACGAAACTGTCCGAAAAAGCCAACCCACGAGCCGTCGGATCACGACGCAGGAAACCGTTGTACACGACGTCGACCATCTCCAGGCAGGAAAATGCCGGGGCGACGTGCAGCGCCGTGACCTGCTGGGATATATCGAGTATCCGCCGGCGGTACTGCAGGCAGCGCTGCCGGGCGGCCTTCGCATCGAACGCATCAGGCATTTGTTGTCCGTCCATCCATTTTCCTGGTGATCCGGGGTTCAGGCACGCAGCACGTAATCCATCGGCCAGTCACGCAACTGATCTATGTATTTCCGGCCCCAGCCGACCATTTCATCGAGACCCTCTTCCCAGCTGATCTGCGGTTCCCAGCCGACATCCTTCTTTATGGCGCTGGAATCCAGCCAGTAGCGGGAATCCTGCCCGAGCCGGTCCTCGGTCATCTCGCACAGTTGCTCAAACGGCATGCCCAGCGCCTGCGCGGTCAGTTCGACGACGCGGCGAATCGAGGTCGGATCTTTCGGGCCGGCGTTGTAAACCGTGCCGAACGGCGCTTTCTCCGACACCAGGAGTATCGCGCGTGCCAGATCGCGGGCGTGAATATACGATTTCTCGGCGCGGCCACCGCCCTGCAACGGCAGTTTTTTGCCGGTCAGGCCGCAAATGACGGTCTTCGGAATCACGCGATGCAGCAACTGCCCTGGACAATACGCATTCGACGGCCGGATGATGTTCATCGGGAACTTGAGAAACCGCTGAACGGAGAGCAGGTACATGTCGAACGCGGCCTTCGATGCGGCGTACGGACTGGTGGGTTGAATCGGCGTCGTTTCCTTGGCCGCGAAATCGACCGAACCGTAGAGTTCGGAGGTACCGATCTGGATGAAACGCTCCATGTAGTCCCGCGCCATCAGTTCTTCGCTCAGCTTGGCCAGCGCCATGGAGTTGGTCTCGAAGAAACGCCAGGATTTCTTCCATGACACCGCGCCTTCGCCCTGCGCAGCGTAATTGATGATGACCTGCGGCCTTTCCCTGTCGAGCACCTCCAGCACCGAGTCCATCTCGTAGGTGATGTGGTAGGCGTGATAACGGAAGTTTTTCCGCTTCTCGATATTCAGGGAAAACGGCTCCGGCCGCAGCGGATTGCGCCCGATGCCGATCACTTTCTTGGGATCTGCGTTGTCGAGCAGATACAACGCGGTGTGAATGCCGAACGAGCCGCCAGCGCCGAGGATCGCGTAAGTTTTCACTATTTTTCCTTATAAAACAATATGTTATATCGCTATTCCAGTATTGTCCAGTACCAATCGCCAGTATAGCCAGCCTCCCGGAATAACTTGATCCAGCCATCCGGATAGTCATGAAACTTGGCGGTCAGCACCCAACTCATGAACAACTCGCGCTGCTCCGGCGTGCGGTACGAATCAACCTGTATGAACCCGCGGCCCGGAGCAAGGCGTTCGACCTCGCGCGCTGCGCGCACCGCATCAGCCCGTTCGAAATTATGTATGGTATTGATTGAAATAACCGCATTGAAGCTGTTGTCAGGAAACGGCAACCTGTCACCGCTACCCAGATGCAGCCGGCCGACCACTTCCGGCTCACAATGCATCAGCGCGTACTCCGAAATATCCAATCCGAACGCTTCAAGCCCGGGGCAGACTTTCATCAAATCCTTGACCAAGAAACCCTTGGCGCATCCCACATCAAGAACACGGTCGCCCGGTTTCAGTTTGAAATGGCGGACAATATCCTCGGCGATGGGAATCCATCGCCCGTCATAGCGATAACCGCCATACCCGACTTCCCGCGGGCCGTCGAAATATTGCTGGCCATATTGCCGGGAAACGGCAATATTTTCCGGCGTTTGCGCCTCTTTGCGCTTCTCGATGTTGCGTTTTGTCTTCGGCAAACGTGCCAGCAAATCCACTTCCGCCATGATCGTCTCCTATTTCGCGGACCTTGTCCGTGCCAAACCTTCCGCAAGCGGCGTGAACCGGAAATCCGGAAAAACCTTGTGGCAATTCGTGATGTCGAAAAACCGGTGCAGCAGATGCGGGCGCGGGCCCGGTCGCGGCACATTCTTTACCGTCCCGCCATGCAACTTCGCCACGCTGTGCGCGATGTCATGAAACGAGGTGGAAATGCCCGTCACCGCGTTGAGTGCACCGCGGCTCCTGTGCGCCAGCATCAGCGCGGCCAATGCAGCGACGTCGTCAACAAAAACATGATCGCGCCGCTCCTCACCTTCGCCGAAGATCGTGATCGGCTCGCCCTTGTCGGCCTGCCGGCGGAAACGGTTCGGGCCGTAACCGCTGTGCGGATCGGCGGCACCGTAAATCAGTGTCGGTCGCAGCATTGCCACCGGCGCGGTCGTCGCGGTCTTCAGCATCAATTCGCGCGCGGCATGCATCATGCCGTGCAGCGTCGACGGTGCGCAATAGGACATCTCGGTCACCGGATTGGCATCATCGGCATACACCGCATCGGAGCTGATGTAGACGACGTGCGACACCGGCTTTTCGGCCAGCGCGGCGCACACGGCCTCACCCATGCGCAGATTCTGCATCAGCATGGGCACGGTCTTCACCGGGGCAATGGCAGACACCATGACCACGCTGTCCGTCGGCTGCAGCCGCTGCGCCAGTTGCTCCGCCGCGCCGTCCTGCAGCAGATCGAGTTCGCGGCGCGTCAACGCCAGCACAGTGACGCCGTCCGCTTCCAGTTTTTTCCGGATCGCGCCGCCGACAAAACCGCCCGCGCCGATGATGACCACGCGCGCAGGTTTGGCGGGCTTGGCGTTTACATGTTCAAGCATCTTATTTTATTGAACTTTCTTTAGTGGCGCCGTACCCAGCGTCAGGTAATCGAAGCCGCCCGCGGCCCAAACCCCGCCGTCGAGCACGCGGTAAGGATCGATGACCGTCCGCCCCTTCATCGCGCCCGCCAGTGCTGCCGGTGACAGGCCGCGGAACTCTGACCATGGCGTCATGATCACCAGGACATCCGCACCCTGTGCGGCATCAAGCGCCGACGCGCAGCCGGTCGCGCGCGGATGATTCGCCGCCTGTACCGCTACCACCGGATCGTACACCCGCAACGGCCATGGCCCGAGGTGCCGTATCAATGCCAGCGACGGCGAATTCTTGGTGGAATGCGTATTTTCCTTGTACGCCAGGCCGAGAACGGTGATGGCCGCGCCGGGGTTGCGCGCAAACACTTCCCGGTGCAGCGTGCGCAGCACCCAGTCCTTGCGGTGTCGACTGTTGTCGACAAACGAACGGATCAGACCTGCCTCACTGCCGGTTTCGCCCGCTAGGCGCAGCACTGTCGCGAGGTCGCGCTCAAGGTTGCCGCCGGCCAGTCCGAGTCCCGGGGCAAGATAGGAATACTGGCCGATGCGCCGGTCGAGCTTCAGCGCAGGTGCAATTTCATGCCAGTCGGCGTTGATGCGTTCGGACAGTTCGGCCAGCGTATTAGCGACCGTCACCGACGCGACGAGGCAGCAATTGATCGCGATCTTGGCAAGCTCTGCGCTTTCGTAGCGCATCGGCAGCAAAGGGCAGGCAAAGGCTTCGAGAAACATGCGGTACGCCGCCGGCAGCGGGCGCACCGGATCGGCGCAACCGATAATGAAGCGCTCCGGATGCATCGCGCGCTCGACAGCGCGCCCGAAAACCAGCGTTTCCACCTGATAAATCAGGCGTTCTGCGGGCACCGCCAGCCCGCGCGTGAATCCGGGTGGCACTTGGCACAACACAACCATCACCGCATCGGGCGCCAGCACCGCCGCCACCCGGTCAATGAGTGCGCGGATGTCCGACAGGTCGCTTTGTCCCTGGTCGTCGGTGGGCACGTCGGTTGCGATGTAGACCACGGCGCAACGCGACAGGTCGCGGATGTCCGCCGTGTACGTGGCGAGTGCGGCATGCTCCTGCAGCAACTCCGGCAGCCCCGGCTCGACCACTGGCAGTTCACCCTTGCGGATGCGTTCGACCAAAGCCTGGTCCGTATCGAAACACACCGTCGCGAAACCGCGTCCCAGGGACGCGGCTGCGGAATTGATGCCAAGATGCGTCATTCCGGCAAAACCGATTACGGGCTTGCTCATGCGCCAGCCATCCTGACAGCATCCGCACCCAAGCGGCGCAGCACCCTCTGCAGCCACAGGTCAGTGGACAGGTCGGTAACGGCGCCGGCAGCGCACAGCGACTTGAAATGCGCGTACTCCAGCGCCCACGTCGGATCCTCCTGCACCAGCGTCACCGACTCTTCGGGCGGCCGCCCTGACGGCAGCACGCGGGAGCGCCAGGCGAAAGTTGTCGGGCCCCACTTGCAGAGGGAGCTGATGTGGGCGGTGCCGTTCTCCGCCAGCACGTCGCAGGTGAAATGATTGCGCCACGACAGCAGCGTCATTTCAAACTCGAGCCTGGGCTGCGCCGCGGCGGAACCGACCACCACGTGGTCAGGTGCGCGGTTCTCGAAACAGTTTGCTGAGATCACGCTGAAATCGTCGCCCGGATCGCCGAACCAGAACTTCGCGGTATCCAGCAGATGCGACCCGAGATCCGGCAGCACCCCCGCCCCCTGGTCGCGCCATGCCGAATCCCGCACCAGCCGCGCCGTGCCGTTGCCGTAAAACATCCGGCAGCGGTAGATCCGGCCGAGTTTTCCAGAACGCAGCAACTCGCGCATGCGCACGTAGTGGGGCTCGAAGCGATGGTTGTACGCGGTATAGCAGACCACGCTCTTCGCGCGCGCCAGCGTTTCGAGTCCAGCAATCTCCGCATCGGTTTCGGCCCAAAGCGGCTTCTCGACCATGACATGCTTGGCGTTACCGAGCAGGTAGGTGAGGATTTCGGCCTTGGGCTCGTCGGGTATGCACGCCAGCGCGGCGTCATAACTCGCCAGCGGCACGTCCTCCACCCGCTTGTATTGCGCCTCGGGATTGACCGGATCGACCGCCGCGACGAAATCCGCGCCGGCGAACTTGCGCCGCTTGTAACCCTGCACTCCGAGGCCGACGACGATGGCGCGCATTGCGCTCGCTTTCAGCTGTAATTCGCTTGGCGCTCGACCATGTCGATCTTGCGCCGCACATCATCGGGAGTGATCGGAATGTTGCCGTCGTACTCGCACTCGCAGGCCGCCGCCATCGAACCGAGTATGGTGGCCACCGCGTCCGATCCGGTGGCAAGTTTGGACAGCGTCGCATAGGCCAGCAGCGCGTCGCCGGCACCGACCGCATCGACCACGCGTTCCACAAAACTGTCGACGACGACGAAGGAATCCAGCGACTGGTGATCGCTGCTGCGGCAGGTCAGCACACCACGTTCGCCCAACTTGAGGATCAAGGTCTTGCATTGCGCCGCGTCGTAGAGCGCCGAAGCCAGGGGGCGAATGCCGGAATCCTGGTCGGCCAGCGCGAAGCGGGCTTCGCGCTCGTTCGGCGTAATCAGGTCAAAACCCTTGAATTCGGTGATATTGCCCCAGCGGCTAGCCACCTGGCTATCGGCCACTTTGTAGGCGCTCTCCGGGATCGCCTTGACCAGCTTGGGTATCGTGCGGCGATTGAACATGCCGTGCCGGAAATCGCTGAACACCACGGCATCGCTCGGCGTCTCCGCTATCGCCTTGGCCAGTTGCCCCACGATGTCGTCCGAGATCGATCGGTTGTCCAGGGTATCGATCTTGAGCAGGCGATAGCCGCCGGCGACGATCGCATTTTTGCTGGTCGTCGGCCGCGTGGCGTCGATGACCGGCCGGCATTGGACACCCGACTTCGCCAGGCCTTCGAGCACAAAATCCTTCAGCGCATCATCACCCAGCACGGTCGAGAACACCACGTCGGCTCCGGCCGCGCACAAATGTTCGGCCACTACGGCTGCGCCGCCGATGTAATCCTTGCGGCTCTCGTAGAGCACGCTCATGGTCGGGGTCTTGGTCTGGCCGCCGATCATCGCAGTCTGCGTATAGCTGTCGACGATCGTGTCGCCGATGACATGCACCCGCATGCCCTTCAGCTTCAGAAGACATTCCCGCAGGGAATCAAAGGTAAGCTTCTCAGAATCCATGAACGTAAGAAGCTTTTCCATGCCGATACTGGGTGGACCCAGATCAATCAGCTTTGACGAGGAATAGACGATATCGCCCGGCGTGAAAATGACCTCTCCGCCGTACTTTTTGAGGATATCCGCCTCTTCCTGGGTTTTTTGCGCAACGCCGTTTGCCGTGTATTCGTAACCCTTCGCAAAGTAATCCGGCTGGATTTTTTCGATGTTGCTCAGCGGAGTGGCGTTCTGGTCGATGACGACGTAATCGACGAGTTCGAACGCGGCCAGATTCAGCGCGCGCAGATCCTGCGGGATGTGCGGCCGGTACTGCCCCTTGCTGATATGGGCATCGGCCGTAATGCTCGTCACCAGGATATCGGCCTTGCTCTTCGCGTAAATCAAGTGGCGCAGATGCCCCGGATGCACCACATCGAACACGCCATGGCACATGATGACTTTTTTCTTGCGCGGCCGTTTCCCGATGACCTGAATGAGTTCATCGACCGTCTTGATCTTGTGGCGGTATTTTTCGGTCAGCGATGCCAGCATTTTTTAATTGGTCTTGCCCATGTATTGAAACCAGGTTTTTGTGGCCCTCTCGATCGACGCCGGATCCCATAACGGCGCATTACGCCAGACATCAATCTCCTTCATCATCAGGGCCACGCCCGCCTCGAACGATACTTTCTGTTTCCAGCCAAGATCGCGGGTGATTTTGGCGATGTCAGCCCAGGTGCAGTCGGGTTCGCCGGGGCGCTTGGGGATATATGTTTTTTCGCCACCGAGCAAACCTATCAACTGGTTTACGGACTGGGGATTGCCCGCGCCGAGATTCCATACCTCCCCGGTTTTGTCCGTTTCTGCTGCCAGCCGGAATGCTTCGGCCACATCCGTCACATACAGGAAATCGCGCTTTTGCGAACCGTCGCCGACCACCGTGTACGGCTTGCCGGCCAGCTTCTGCCTGAAAAAAACCCCGAACACCGCGCCATAAGCACCAGTCGTACGTACCCGCGTGCCATAGGCGTTGAAAATCCGGATCGAATTGACCGGCAATCCATAAACTTTGTGCCAATGAAAACAGGACTGCTCGCCCATGTACTTGCTGAGCGCATAAGGATACAGCGGCACAATCGGGTGATCTTCACGCGTCGGTGTCGCAGCAAGTCCATAACAGGACGAGGATGCAGCGTAAACCAGCTTCTGCACACCCGCATGTCGCGCACACTCCAGCACATGCACGGTGCCCTGAACATTTGCGGACATATATTCCATCGGCCGCTCGATCGACGGCACTATATCGCCGATCCCGGCGAAATGAATAACGAAGCGCGCGTCCGCGAACAGCTTGTTACCGGGCGCAAGATCCCGGATATCCATTTTCTCGAAACTGAAGTCGGGGTTCCCGGCAAGATGGGCAATATTGCTCTCGTGCCCGGACACCATATTGTCCACTGCGCGAACCCGGTAGCCATGCGCGAGCAGGTTGTCGGCCATGTGGCTGCCGATGAACCCCGCGCCACCGGTGATGACGGCTACCGGCTTGCTGCTCATTTCAGGTTGAATCGCTTCATGCGCTTGACGTTGAAATAGATATCGTCATCGAAGCTGCGCGGCAGTTTGCCTGCCTTGAATGCCTTGCACAGATCGCGAGCGGCGTCTTCGATCGAATACTTCGGCTTGAATCCGATCACGCGCGCGATCTTGTCCGAATTGATGTGATACGAACGGATGTCATCGGTCGGCGTGGTGACAATCTCGATCTCGCCCTTGTCCGGGAACTCCTCTTTCACCACCTTACGAACCAGCTTGGCGATATCCATGATGCTCTGGTTCTGGTAGCCGGCATTAAACGTCTGTCCGGCGATTTTCTCGGCAGGCAACGTGAGCAACAGCTCGTAGAGATCGCACATGTCCTGAATGTGCAGGTTCGGGCGCAACTGGCTGCCGCCAAACACGGTGATCTTGTTATTGTTGACCGCGTGGTTGGTCAGAATATTTACCGACAGGTCGAGGCGAGTACGCGGGCTATAACCACAAACTGTTGCCGGACGAATAGTCACACAGGTGAAATCAGGCCCCTGGTGCTTCCACAACAGCGGCTCGCACATGCCCTTGTACTTGTTGTACAGCGACACCGGTACCAGCGGATGATCTTCGGTTACTTCGGGCTTGTCCGAAACACCATAGACCGAGCTCGACGAGCAATAGATAAAACGTTTGACGCCGGCCTTCTTTGCCGCGACCACCATCGGCTCAAAAGCTTCCAGATTGACGCTCGTACTCAGTTTCTCATCAAGCTCGAAGCTGGCGTCGTTGGAAATACAAGCCAGCGAAATGACGGCCTCGATGCCCTTGAAGGCCTCTGCCAGCTTGGCCGTATCCCGGATGTCGCCCTCGATCAACTTGAGATTCGGGTGCTGCGGCAGGTGGTTCTCGTAAAAAAAAGTATCGTAAACAGTGACGTTATAGCCGGCGTTTAGCAACTGCGGCGTCAGCACGCAACCGACATAACCTGCCCCGCCTGTAACCAGAATGTTTTTCATGGATCCTCTGCTGTCAGAACTATGGAATGGTATGGGGGCTCGCCGTTCAGCGACCACCCGTTTTGATTGAATAGCCGGCCGCGCTGGCGTCGCGGTAGAACATCTGCACCGTTTCCAGGGAATAGTCATCCTGGTTCTTGCCCACCAGCGCAAGCTTGGCAATAATGTCGTTGGTCACCGTGATGATGTGACAACCGATCTCGTCCGCCTGGAACACGTTCAGCAACTCCCGCGGACTCGCCCAGATAAGCTCAGCCTTCGGCTTCGCCTTGAGTATCCGCACCGCTTCCGCCATCAACGGCACCGGGTCGATGCCGGTATCGGCAACACGCCCGGCAAATACCGAAACAATGGCCGGGGTATTGGCATGCAGGCAATCCGTCACGCGTTGCACCTGATCCAGCGTGAATATCGCGGTCACATTGACTGCGACGCCTGCCGCGGACAGTTTCTTGATCAATGGTCCGGCGAATTCGCGCTTGGTATTGGTGACTGGAATCTTGACATTGACATTCTTTCCCCAAGAGGCAATAGCCAGCGCCTGCCGCTCCATCTCGTCGAAATCGTCGGCAAACACTTCCAGCGATACGGGCCGATCCGGAATAGCAGCCAACAACTTGCGCCCGAACGCTTCGTAATCCGTGAGGCCCGCCTTGCGCATCAGCGTCGGGTTGGTAGTGAACCCCTTGATCACCGGATTCGCGTACATTTTCATGATGCCGTCGAAGTCGGCGCCGTCGGCAAAAATCTTTACCCGCAGTCCATTAACCTTGCTCATGCGCTGCACTTTCTGCAATTGAATTTTACGATTCTGGCTTGATCAAACCGGCGATCAGGCGAGCCGCCGCAGGGAGAGACGCGGCACGGCTATCAGGCTCTGTCTGCTGGTGTTCTTTATAGTGCCGATTAACGAAAACAGTATAGCAGCCGGCCCTCTGACCGGCAACGACATCGCCCCAGCGGTCGCCGACCATAAAGCTTTTTTTTAGGTCAATTTGCCATTTCTTGGCAGCCTTGACCAGCATGCCGGGCCGAGGCTTACGACACTGGCATCCCGCGTCCTGCCGGTGCGGGCAGACCAGAATGTCATCAATTGACGACACCCGCCGCAACCTGTCATGCATGGCCTCGACCACGGCCGCCTCGACCAGGCCGTTGCCGATGTCGGGTTGATTCGTAACGACGATCACGATTAACCCGGTCCGTTTCAAGTCGTGGATTGCGCGGACCGCGCCCGGTAGCAACCGGAAATCCTGCAATCGGCGCGGTGCGTAGGGTTTGCCGTCGCGGACTTCGCATCGGTTGATGACACCGTCGCGATCCAGAAAAACCGCGCGCCGCAACAGGTGACGGGTGATGGGTAATGGGTGATGGGACAACCGGGTGCCGGTGCCTTTACTCATCACCCATCACCAATTACCCATCACCATTTACCATTCACCACTTGGTAGCATTCTGCTGCAACACCGGATGCGAGACCAGACAATGCCAGACAACCGCGTGAAACGCTTCCGTGTGCGGCGTAACCAGACCGGCATCAACCGTCGGGATCACCACGACGTAATCCCCCACCTTCCTGGTATATCCACCATCGCGACCGACCACGCCGAAAACCTTCGCGCCGCGCTTCTTGGCGAGTTCCAAAGCCCTCACGATATTCGGGCTCACATTGCGCTCCAGATCGCCGCCGCCGACAGAAAACACGAAGATCCCGTCCTTGGCGGAGAGCTTGCTGGTCACCAGCCAGGCCGCGAATACTGTCTCCCAGCCCTCGTCATTGGTACGCGCCGTCAGTTCCGACACGTTATCGGTGGGCGCATAGGATTCGATCCCACACAGTTTGCGGAAATCGTTCACCGCATGGCCGCAGTTACCGGCGCTGCCGCCGGCGCCGATGAAAAACAAACGGCCACCGGCCTCCCGCAATTCGGCAAGAGCGGAGGCCATGGCATCAATGGCTTTGGGATCCAGCGATCCGGCGATCGCTGCGGCCTGACTCAAATATTTTTGTGCGTGTGACATCTATTGAATCCGAAGGATAATTATCTGGCGATGGTGGCAAAGGTATGCAAAAATGGCAAGTTAAATTATATACTTACGCGCGGCAAGATCGTCATTCCGGATTCCCGTTTGGCGAACCATCCGTTCTCTGATTTAAAACTCTGATCGAAAAATAGGGTGCCATGCACCTACACCAAACCAATTTCCATGCGCGTCGCCCCCTCGTATCATCCGCACTGACTTGGTTACCGCACATCCTTGTTAATTGCCGAACCCACGAATGAGTCTACCTTCCGGTTTTAATTGCCAAGCCTGCGGCGGAACAGATGCGACCGAGATAGACGGTTTTGCGCATCTGCCGCGCGTGACCTCCGACAGCAAACCGTTCCGCCCGGGCGGACGACTGTTTGTCTGCAAGGATTGCGGACTGGTGCAGAAAACCACCGATGCGCGATGGCTGGAGGAAATCGGCGAAATCTATCGCGACTACGAGATGTACCATCAGTCGACGAGCAATGACCAAGCGGTCTTCGATCCGGCAAGCGGACAGCCGCGCGGGCGCTGCGAAGTCCTGGCGCAGCACCTGCTGGAATCAGGCACCGTTCCCCGCAACGGCGCATTGCTCGATGTGGGCGCCGGCAGCGGCGCGATGCTCGGCGCCTTTTCTGGCGCCTGCGACGGCTGGACACTGCACGGACTGGACCTCGACAATCGCAAGGTCCACGCGCTGCGTGCCATCCCGCGCTTCGAGCAGCTCTATACCATGCCACCTGCCGAACTGCCGCGACAGTTCGACCTGATCACACTGATCCATTCGCTGGAACATTTCACGGATCCGCTGGAAATGCTGCAAACGCTTCGGAAAAAAATCGCTCCGGGCGGACAGCTCTTCATCGAAGTCAACAACGCCGCCAGAACCCCGTTCGACCTAGTGGTGGCAGACCATCTCTGCCACTTCACGCCCGATTCCCTCACGCACATGATGCAGCGGGCGGGCTTTCGGGTAATCGTCGCAAAAACCGACTGGATCAACAAGGAGATCTCGCTGCTCGCCACCCCGCACCCGCAACCGCAGGAGCCGGCGCAGGATGACCCCGGGACGGCTCTTGCCAGAACAAAAATCGACGTCGCCTGGCTGGCCGGCATGCTCGATCACGCGCGTGGATCTGTTTCCAGAAACTTCGGGATCTTCGGCACCTCGGTGGCTGCGACATGGCTCGCCAGCGGCCTCGGAGACGGGGTGGAATTTTTCGTGGACGAAGACCCGGCCCGCGAAGGCCGCACGCACATGGGCAGGCCGATCCTGAAGCCGGCCGAAGTACCGGCTGGCGCCGTGTTGTACCTGGCGTTCTTGCCCACGATATCAGCAGCCATTGCCAAGCGCCTGTCCGGCCTGCCGGTAACCTTTGCCGCACCTCCTGCGCCGGTGCCGGCGTAACCGAAAGCCCCCGATGCTGCAACGTATTCACAAAAAACTCGGCGCCCTGCGGGCAAGGCTTCGACCCGACCCACTTAAGATCCGGCGCGTTCGCAATGCGGCCCGGATATTGCGTGCAGCCCGGCTACTCAGCAAGGACCGACAGGCCGTATTGTTCGTCACTTCGTTGCTGCGCGCCCGCGAAATCAATCTCGCAACAAATCTGCGTCGCATCGGCTGGAAAGTCGTTCTCGTCTACATCGAAACCACGCCGTTCAAGCCCGACGGCCATTTCGACGAAGTCATCCTGGCAAAAACGGAATCCGAAGCTCACATGTACGCCAAGCTGCTGAGCCCGAGGATATGTCACGTCTTTTCGGGCGCGGTGGACGGGCTGCTGTATCGCCTGTGCGCCGACAAACCCGGGCCCGTCGTCATCGACATGAACGACATTTTCTGCAACGCCCTGTTCGACTACTGTCACGAGCGTTTCGAGCCAACGCGAGACTGCCTGGAGCGCGCAGACGGCCTGTGTGCGCGCGATTTGCAAGCCAAGAGCGCGGAAAAACTGGACGGCTACCTGTTGCCCCCGCACACCCTGTTCTTTCCCGAGTACAGTTCCTGGTCCGGCACGCAATCTGCGCGTGCGACTCCCCAAAGAGCGCGTGACGATGAAATTCGGGTGGTTTCGGTGGGCACGTTCTGCCTCGAAAGCCAGGGCATGCACGACAGCGGCTACCTGCGGCTGGCGGAAATGCTCACGGAACAACGCATCCATTTTCACATTTATCCGCACTGGTTTTACCGTCACAGTAAAAACTCGGTATTCAACTGGGATCTGGAGCAGCATTTCGTCGACTTTTTCCGGCTGCAGAAAAAGACGCCTTATCTCCACATCCACGAAAGCCTGCCGCTGGAAGAACTGAAGCGGGAACTGCCCCGGTATGATTTCGGAATCGTCGCCGGCGGCAGCCCCGCCCTAGGCCAGCGCCTGAAGCTGCTGAAACCCGAATACATGCGTACCTGCTATTCGGGCAGGATCACCGATTATCTCGACGCGCGGCTGCCGGTGCTCGTCAATCCCGAGGTCGCCTTCGATTTCTGGCTGCTGAAACGTTATGGTGCGGTCGTCGATCTCAACGGCGTGCTGCAGCCCGGGTTCCGCGAACAACTGCTCGACATCAGGCGCGACCGGGCACGCACGGCAGATGTCGAGCGCGCCGCACAAACACTATCTTACGAGAACAACATCCACCGGCTGGCCAATTTTTACACGAAGATCCTGGATGACACCCAGGCCGACTGGATCCGGCTGGGATATCCATGGTCCGTCGTCAAAGGCATGCCCGTGGTGGGCAAGACATTCCGCCAGCTCGACGCCGAAATCCAGCAAACGAACCGGATCGCGTCCAACCAGAAATTACAGGCCCGGCAGCAAAAAAAACAGATCACCCATTTGCAGCAGCAAATGGCTGCCCAGGTTAAACAGCAACAGGAAATTACCGATTTTCAGCGCGAACTGGACGCCCACACCCAGCAAAAGCAGCAGCAGCAAATTGCCAACTTGCAGCAGCAACTGAATGCCAAAGTTCAACTACAAGAACATGATCGACAGCAACAAGAGCATATTCAACAGCAGCAGCAAATTGCCAATCTGCACCAACAACTGGACCTGCTGAGATCCAACCTGCAGACAGCGTGGCCGGCAAATGGCGCAAAAAATGCGGCAAACGACCAGCGCCAGCCCCGGAACATGCTCGACACCAAGCGCAGCCTGGTGGTCGAGCGCGGCGCGCAATGGGCGGACGAGCTTTATGGGCTGCTCAACTGGCCGGAAATACGCGAGCGAGGAGAACAAACCACCGGCATGCCCGAATTGCTGGACATGGTAAGACTGTTCGGGACCGGAACCGGGTCGCTCAACCAACTGTCTTCGTGCTGGCAGGTACTCGGGTTCAAGAATTTCAATCAGTTGCTGCGCGACGGATACCGCAACTTCAAGCGCACCATCGGCTGCAGCTATTTCAATTTTCTGGTGCAACAGGGCGACCCGCAGATTGCAACGCTGGAATCCCTGCTCGGTCCTGCGGAAAGCCAGCGCTGCCGGCAACAGGCCGAGGCACTGTCCGACGATCCCTCATTTGAGTGGCACGACCAGAAGACCTACCGTTATTTCGTGTTGCTGCTGTGGACCTACGCCCGGGAAATGGACAGGCAGGGCTACCTCGCACGGATCAAAGAGCCGGTGGAAGGCAATCCACTGATCGTCCCCGCCGGGGAACAGCGGGCGTCACAGGATCTGGCTAATTCCGTGTTGGAATACTACGCCATAGCCGAGGGCGTCGATTTCGGCAAATGCCGCAGGGTCCTCGAAATCGGCGGCGGCTACGGACGCGACGCCTACGTCATCGCGACGCTGAATCCCCACATCCAGTACACGCTGGTCGACATCCCCCCGGCATTGTGGATTGCGCAGCGTTACGCGATGTCGGTCTTCCCTGACCGGAAAATCTTCCGGGTTCGCGATTTCCAGAACTATGTCGAAGTACGGGAGGAAATGGAGGCGGCCGCCATCGTCTGCCTACTCCCCCACCAGCTTGCGCTGCTACCCGACGCCCATTTTGACCTCAGCCTCAATATTTCGTCGTTCGGCGAAATGGAAGTCGAACAGATCAACAGCTACTTCGAGCAGCTGGAGCGGGTAACGAAGGGGCATTTCTACATGAAACAGTGGAAAGTCTCGCAGAACGCGTTCGATCATCTGTCCCTGACCGAGGAAAATTACCCCGTCAGTCCGCAGTGGAAAAAAGTATATTCACGAACCTGCCCCGTACAGACCAGCTTCTTCGAAGCCCTCTACCGGACGCCCAAGCCATGAAAACGTACTGCGCGATATACGATTTCGAACTGATGCCGTATGCGCTTGGGGACGTGCTGACCTGGAACGTGCAAACCGCTCTGCGTTGCGAAGACCTCGGCTGCGACCGGGTCGATGTCCACATCTGCCTGGACGATCGTTATCCCGCCAGCATCTACCAGTCGGACATGATCAACGCGGATAACGCCGGGTTGTACTTCAACGAACTGTTCGGCGCGTTCGGCACCCATCCCCGGCTCGGCACCATCTACATCAGCCGCCGCCGGGAGGAAACGCTGGAACGGCTGCGGGCCGCCGCTGCGAACGATGCCGCCAACACCGAGGTCCTCGCGGACTACGAACACGCGCTGGCCAACCGCCACGACAACGACGTGCTGGTCGCCTACTTCACGAAATACATCTATTACCATGAGGGCATCAACGCCTTTGCGGCAAAACACGGCAGGATCCCGCTGCTCCGCCCCAGCATGGGCTGCGAACCGGATGTCGCCGGGCTGTTGACCCGGCGGCTGTCGGACAAGCGCGTCGTTGTCATTCACATGCGAATGCGCCGGTTGGACGCGGGCTATCACGGCGAACACACCTATGCCCGGGACTCGGATTTCCTGGAATGGTACGAATTCCTGCGCGACGCCGAAAAGAAATACCCCGATGTGCAGTTCGTAGTAATGGGCCGGCTGCAGGAAAAACCGCTGGAACTGCTGCGCCTGCCCAACGTCATGAGCCTGCGCACTCTGGGACTCGGCCTCGGACACGAACTGACGTTGATGCTGAAAAGCGACCTGTTCATCGGCACTTCCAGCGGCTTTGCCGCGATGGCGAACTTTTCGACGGTGCCGTATTTCATCACCAAGATGGGGCGCGCCTCCTGCGATGCCTACCGCATCGACTTCGGCGCCCCCCGGCTGCCGTTTGCGACGGATCGCCAGATCCTCGTCTACGAGCCCGAAACGCGCGAATTGCTGATGCAGCTACTGGAACGCGGCCTCGCCGATGTCCCGCCGCGGACCGGCAATCGCCCGCCGGCACTCGATCCCGCCATCGACGTGCGCAGCTGGGAATGGGAACGCAACCAGTGGCTGTACCCGAATGCCACCAGCGGGCGTTTTTTCCTGGACGAAACCTACCGCGACAAGGAAACCGCCTTCATCGTCTGGCCCAAGGTGCGGGAAGCCCGCGCCGCATGGCGCCAAGGCCGCAGGAAAAATTGGGTCTGGGATGCGCTGAAGCGCATCGAGGCCAATTTCCCCCGCATGTGCGCAAACTATCCTGAATTCCTGCGGCTCCGCGGTATGCTCGCCGTCGACCGCAACGAATGGGGCGTATTTCGGGAATGCGAAGCGAATCTCCAGAGACTGGCTGCGGGTGATCGGGTGCATGCCCGGGCCGTGCGCACCCTCAGGAGATATCTGGTGTGGGGGCTGCCCATCAAGAAGCGCATGCGCTACATCTGGAAAAACCGGCACTACATCCCATGGAAACTGAAGAGTGTGCTCAGGCGCTACATGCCTCTGGGGCGGGCATGAGCCGGGTCGTCTACACCAGCGCACCGCACATATCGATCGGGCAACTGATCAATCCTTGGTCGATCGCCTGCAACCTGCTCAAACACCGGGAACTGATCGCCGCGTATACCAAGCGTGAGTTCCAGTCGGCACATCGCGGCACCTATTTCGGACTCGCGTGGTCGATCCTGTCCCCCCTCATCATGCTGGCGCTGTTCACGTTTGTTTTCGGGCATATTTTTGGCGGCAAGTTCAACCCGAAAGCGCATGAGACCCCGGCGGAATTTGCGCTGGCACTGTTCATCGGCCTGGGTTTCTTCAACGGCTTCGCGCAAAGCATGGGTGGCGCATCCGGACTGATTACCGGCAACGCCCATTTCGTGAAATCACTGGCGTTTCCACTGGAAATACTGCCGGTTTCGTCAGTCCTGAACGTGCTGATGAACCTGGTGATCTGCATCACCATCTGTCTTGTCGCCCATCTGATGATGTACGGTTACCTGCGCATAACCTCGCTGGCCCTGATACTGCACTTCATCTGCATTGCGCTGATCGGCCTCGGCATATCGTGGTTCCTGTCCGGATTGTCCGTATTCATCCGGGACGTCCCGGCCCTCGTGCCGCCGATCAGCATCGTCCTGATGTTCATCAGCGGGTGCTTCTTCCCGCTGAGTGCGATGTCGCCGCGCATCCGTGCCCTCGCTGAAATCAACCCGCTCGCGGTCATCATCGATCAGGCGCGTTCGGCACTGATGTACGGCATCTGGCCCGATTTCACCAACCTGGCCTACGTGTTCTTTCTGTCGCTGGCAGTCGCTATCGGCGGCTATTGTTTTTTCATGAAAGCGAAGCCGGCTTTCGCCGACGTCATCTGAACCATGGCGCATCCAACCGATACCGGCGCAGTGTCCAGCCCTGATGACGCTATCGCCGTCCGGATCAACAACGTCTCCAAGGTATACGGCCTGTGGTCGTCACCGAACGCCCGGCTCGCGCACCCGCTGCTGAACCTTGCCGCACAGTTGCTACCCTTCTCGCGCGTCAGCAAAAGCGTCGAATTCCGCACCCGCCACATGTTCCGCGAATTCCAGGCGCTGCAGGACATCTCGCTGGAGATCAAAAAGGGTGAGAGCTGGGGCTTTATCGGCGTCAACGGCAGCGGCAAGTCCACGCTGCTCAAAATCATCTCCGGCAATCTCCGACCGTCGAACGGATCGGTGGAAGTGGACGGCAAGGTCGCGATCCTCGACTACGGCGCCGGATTCAACGGCGAGTTCACCGGCCGGGAAAACGTGTACCTGAAAGCTTCCATACTCGGCCTGACGCGGAAGCAGATCGACGAACGTTTTGCCTCCATTGAACAGTTCGCCGACATCGGCGACTTCATCGACCAGCCGGTCAAGACCTATTCCAGCGGCATGAGTGCCCGGCTCGGCTTCGCGATCATGGCGCATGTAAACGCCGATATCATGATCACCGACGAGGCGCTGGCGGTGGGCGATGCGTTTTTCGTGCAGAAATGCATGGCGCACATCCGTGCGTTCCTGAAAAAAGGCACCTTTCTGTTTGTGTCCCACTCCGTCAACGACGTCGTGGGGCTTTGTCAGAAAGCGGTTTGGCTTGAGCATGGACGGATTCGCGCCATTGGCAGCGCAAAAGAAGTAACAGAAGCTTATCTTTCTTCAGCCGCGCTGAAGAACTCGCAGGAGTTCCTGAAAGAAACCTCGGAAACTGTCCTTCCTGCAGCATCCGATATTCAGACTGAGGATGACCAAATTACCAGACTCACTCAACCCAAACTCAGCATACTTACCCATTCCAAACGGCCGCGAACAATCCGGGATCCACGAACTGATTTCATCAATCACAGCCCGTTGCGCAATGACATCAAAATTCCGGAGTTCGCACCGGATTCAGCGGGATTCGGAATCGGTGGCGCGCGCATAGAAAACGTGGCATTCGAGGACGAGTCTGGAAACACCCTGGTCTGGATCATCGGCGCAGAAACAGTACGACTGAAAATCGATGTGCGCGCAGAAAAAGACCTTAGCTCACCGATCGTTGGCTTTCAGGTAAAAGATCGATTGGGGCAACCGCTTTTTGCCGACAATACTTTTCTGATTTCCCTGGAAAAGCCCTTCAAGGTAAGTGCCGGCCAGGTTTTTCAGGCGGAATTCTGTTTCCAGATTCCCTTGTTGCCGCCAGGCGAATATGTAATCCGGGCTGCCGTCGCAATGGGATCGGAACAAAGTCACGCGATGCTGCACTGCATAGACAATGCACTGGTATTTCAATCTACAACATCTGGCGCACGACACGGATTGGTAGGCATTCCAATGCAACATATCCAGATCAACCTTATCGATGAATGATCCAACCTCCAACAGCACCACGCCGCCTGCGACAATGAGCAACGCGCCGAGCGTGTTTTTTGTCTCGTTACCGAAAAGTGGAACCGTCTACACTTGGTATTCACTGCAGGATACGACGGGACTCAAGCTGCCTGATTTCCATCTGCTCGAAGGCTGGAACGACTACAATGCCGGACGTGATTTTTCCTGCCCGGATCTCTATGCCTGTGGGGACTACAACACACAGCTGCTGGTTCCGCAGGGCATGAAAAACTTCCTGCGGGGCTACATCTTCGGATCCCATATGCAGGCGTCGTACCACAACATGCGGATACTCAAGGAGTCGGGCATAGACCGGATCACTGTTTTGCTGCGAGATCCGCGGGATGCATTCGTATCGTGGGTACACCACCTCAACAAACTCGGCCCCTCGGCCCGGAATTACCACTCGAAGATTTATCACATTCCACGGGATTATTACGACTGGTCGCTGCAAGAACAATTCAGTTACCAGATCCGGACGTTTCTTCCAATTACCATCAATTGGGTTGAAGGATGGCTTGACTACTACGCCTCAACAGACAAGGAAGTGGAAATACTGTTTGTCTACTATGACGAACTGAAACGCCAGCCGGAGCGCTACATACGTCGCATCACCGAATTCCATGGGCTGCGAGACGTTGATTTTTCAAAAGTCATCAAAGCCGAACCCGGAAAAATGCATTTCCGCAAAGGCGAACATGAGCAATGGCGGAATGAGTTTTCATCCAGCGATCAATCTCTTGTAGAAAATCTGATGCAGGATCGCATCCTGCGCGGATTAAATGCTGCGGCAGCTGTGCATCCGGCATTTTCCGCCGCAGATGCGTCAATGAGCGCCGGCAATGCCCGAAGCGCACTCGCCGAAGCCCTGCAAGCACTGATCCAGTTTCCCAATTACCGGCCAGCCTACGATTTGTTTTTTACGGCGGCGGTGAAACTGGGCGTCGATGTATCTGCATTGCACAGCCGGGTGGAAACCGAACTTGCCAATCCGGATACGTCCGGCGCATTCATCTACCGTTATGCACTCGTGGATGCCTGTGCAGACCTTACCCGGAAACTTCCCCAAGGGAATTTGATCGAGCCAACTACTGCCTGCCATAACGGATCCGCAGCAAGGCAATAACCACCGCAATCACGCCAATCACCAGATTGGTCACGAACACCGCCATCGAGCCCCTGGCGTAGCCGTAAAACATCCACAGCACCGACGCCACGATAATCACCACATACATGGTGAGCGACACGTCTGCCGCCGAGCGGCGGCGGACGATCCGCAGTGCCTGCGGCACAAAGGCGCCGATACTGAGAACGGCTGCCACGCTTCCGGCTAATGTTGCAAACTTCGACAGTTCGGGCCATTCGACCATTAGTGGCTCATTCAGCGATTACCGTATAGCCGATGTTGTTGATACCGTCAGTACAACCATCGTCTCCGACGATCGGGAGCGCTGTATGCACTTTTTTAGAAGGCTCTATGTTGATCTGGAAAACCTTCCAATCCGTCTGCTGGCCAAGCATTCCGATCAGCCGGGAGCAATCCGCTTTCGGGATTGATTCAATTACATAGTTGATCGTTGGTGGCACGCCTGCGCCCCACGCGTTTGCCGGGAACACCTGTATGACAACCCTGCCATCCCAAGCGTTTGTAGCTTTGCTTTTTTTTACAAAACCTTTGGGCATGAGACCTGCGGAAATCAGATCCCCGGTGATAACTTTATACTGCTGGATAGAACTGACAGGATACTGCTTTCTCACCTGTGCATGAAGGTCGGCTACATGCCTTAATGTATCCCCTACCGGATCGCTGCTTATGGGCTCCTCCCCCATGCAAGCTGACAAAACTACGGCTAAGGAAGCAAACACCGTAGTAACCCAGTGTTTCATTGTTATGTACTCCCTATTTGTAATTATTAGCGTCTGATTAGCTGTAGCAGCGCGATATCAAGCCGGAGAAAATCTGATACACCTGAAGCACCACACTACATGGAAATATTCAGATTATCCAGTACGTTTTATGCGCAAATGGCATTTAAGTGATTGTTTTTATTTGTTTTTTAAAGATCGGGCGCCCCCCGATGTTTCTTGTGAAACCCAACCAGCCGAAATCGGAACATCCAAGCACCGCGGAATCCGCGGTAGTAGATCTAGAACTGATTTGTCATGCTTTCAGATGATGTGCTTGGCTTTTCCCTGTTGATCCAATAGCTGGAGCGCTTCGGGTCGAACGAAAGAGAAAGCACATCATGGCCTCGAAGGCGAAGCAGAAGAGCAATTGGGGTCAGGACAATAAAAAAAAGCACACCCATAATAATGGGCGACATGATTCGGTGTAACAGAGTGCCAAACCGGAGCCATTGACGACTTAATGGATCGAGCGTACCCGGCAGCACCAGGGACAAAAATAGAAATACAAACGCAAGTCCTCCTGCCCATAGCCGAATCGGGTTGTGGTCAAGCAGTGGCCAGACAGCCAGAATTCCAAAAAACACAGAAAAAACCAGGCCAAATGCCCGGGCTTGTTTGGTCTGGCCGTCGGCCTGCTGAGTAGGGGATGGGCTCTCCATAGATACTGTCAATTTTTCTATCATCTCTTCGATTGAGCGATCTGCTTGCTACTTACGACGACAGCGTAGTGTAGGTTCCGACGTAAGGTAGGGAACCAAGCTGTCAAAAACATTCCGCGCCATAACTTTGTCACCCTTTTTTGTGAAGTGAACCAAGTCGATAAAATTGTCATGATCGTATGTGCCGTTGAGATTCTTTGAGGTATCGATTACGGGCACTCCCAATTCTTTCCCTAGGGTTCTCAGTATTTTTGTCTGAATACTGTTAAGCGTGATAGTGCCATCCGCCAAAGGAAACCCCTGTTTGTAGAACAATACCGCATCTTCCGGGCTGCCTTCGTCTATCGCGAGGTTGAAGGTCAGGAAAAACAGTTTTTTCTTGTTCTTGCCCACAGCCTCTGCGAGCGCCCGATATTCCGATGCGAGATCTGTGTCAAATATGTCCTTGTCCGATGCATTCCAATGTACCGTGGTACGATAAAATTCTCTCGTCCGCCACCGCATCTCGAGTTTGTGGATCAGATATGACGGGCGATAGGAAATATGCGGGGGAAGCTTGATCGTAGCTGGTGGGATGGAATTAAATACCAAGGGAAAGCTGTTGGCCCCGTGATAGCTGAGAATAACATCGGGGGCGAACATGGTTAGATGTGATGCCAAGCGTTTATTGTTGTCTCGAACCGTGTAACCGGCAACCCCACCATTCAAAACCTCCACGGGTCTCGAACAGGCAAGCTGCTTTGTAATAAGTTGCTCAAGCACCCGTGGCCAAGGCAGATACTCCATGTCCAACGGCACCCCCTGGGTCGTCGACTCTCCAATTGCAAGAATGCGGAAGGCCTCTCCCTTTTCGTAAGCCAACTCCGGACCTATGAGGCGGACGCTATTGGTGCAGACCTTACCTTCGAAAAAAGGCATGCAAACATTTGCTCTCGGCACATAGCGCAATAGACCATTTGGATCAGGCTCAATCAGTTTCTCGCGAAAATCTTTCGTCCACAGCGTAGAAAATTGATTCCACCACACCGCAAAGCTGCCATCTTGCTGCCTTGCCAACACCAGAGAATAAGCAGGCTTGCCATCGACTTTTAGATCAGGCGGCTTGAGAAAATAATCAGCAACCGGCAAACACAACGCCAAAAATGCAGGCACGTTTAGTAGCGACAGCCATATCGTCGGTTTCTTCGACAAGCTCGTAAAAACAATGAGCTGAAGGCCAAACGCCATGACTGCGCCGATAAAGAGCGCCTTTTTTACATAAACGTAAGCCCAGCCTGCGACAAATAATGCCGTCAGGACACCAAGTGCCAACCCGAGACTAAACAGTAAACGAACGAGTCTGTTTTCCAAGGAAATGGGGTATCCGCCTAAAACAGCGTATATATGAAAGGAGCGATAGCGCTCCCTTGTGCGAAAACAATCAATCCGCCAAGAATAAACGCAGCAACGATTATCGGAATCAGGTAAAACTTCTTCCGCTTTCTCATGAATGAGATCAGCTCACGAATCACAGAAAACATTTATATCTCCACTCAAATATCTTCTTGCGATAAAAATTTTCATACCAAACCTGACTCATTACACTAACAGGCTCGCTGTCGATTGAGGGCCGTGCGCTGAAAGCAGGAACCAATTCGACCCAGAACCTCGTCGCAGAACCCTGAGGATCATGGATAATCTTGACACAGAATGGCGAAGTCCTAAGCTTATAGGATTGCATTGGCATTGGGACTAGTCTTCTTGCGTTCCATCCTTCTATAGGATCAACCTTCCTTTGCGCATTCTCGGCATTTCAGCGTTTTATCACGATAGCGCGGCAGCCCTAATCAAGGACGGGCTTATCGTTGCCGCCGCGCAAGAGGAACGCTTCACGAGAAAAAAACATGACAGCTGTTTCCCCGGCAATGCCGTCAGTTACTGCCTTGCCGAAGCCCGCTGCAATCTCGCCGAGGTCGATTATGTCGCCTTTTACGACAAGCCGTTCCTGAAATTTGAACGTTTATTGGATACTTATGTTGCGTTCGCTCCGCGAGGCTTCAATTCGTTTAAAAGGGCGATGCCTCTATGGATAAAGGAGAAGTTGTTTCAGAAGAATTTACTCAGAAACGAATTGCGTAACATCGATCCTAAGTTTGACGCCGAGACGCGGCTGCTTTTTGCCGAGCATCATCAGAGTCATGCCGCTTCAGCTTTTTTCCCCTCCCCCTTTGAAGAAGCTGTCATCTTGACGATGGACGGTGTCGGGGAGTGGGCAACGACATCCACTGCGATAGGCCATGGAAACCATTTGGAAATTGCCAAAGAAATCCATTTTCCGCACAGCCTGGGGCTTCTTTACTCTGCGTTTACATATTACGCCGGGTTCAAAGTCAATTCCGGAGAATACAAACTCATGGGGCTCGCACCCTATGGCGAAGCAAAATATCGGCAGAAAATTCTCGACCACCTGATTGATCTGAAGGAGGACGGCTCTTTTCGACTCAATCTGGATTATTTTGATTACTGCACCGGATTAACCATGACAAACGAGCGTTTTCATGGTTTGTTTGGCGGGCCACCGCGCAAGCCGGAGCAGTTGTTGACACAGCGGGATATGGATATTGCTGCATCGATTCAGGAGGTTTTGAATGAAGCGGTATTGCGTCTCGCTCGATCTCTCGCGAAAGAGACGGCAATTCCCAATCTCTGCCTTGCCGGAGGAGTAGCCCTAAATTGCGTGACCAACGGAAAAGTTCTGCGCGATGGCAGCTTCAAGAATGTTTGGATTCAACCCGCAGCAGGAGATGCTGGAGGGGCCATCGGGGCAGCATGTTGTGCCTATTATCTTTTTAAGTCCGGCTCGAGGCGGATTGAGACCGCCCGGGACGGCATGCGAGGAAGCTATCTTGGACCGGAATTTGAGCAGGTGGAGATTGAAAGGCGACTAAGAGAAGTCGGCGCTATTTTCGAGGTGCACCAGACGGATGAACTGATTACTCATAGCGCCACTGCGCTTGCCTCGGGCAAAGCTGTTGGATGGTTTCAAGGGAGAATGGAGTTTGGCCCGAGGTCGCTTGGCGCACGATCCATTCTTGGAGACCCGCGCAATCCAACGATGCAAAAGACACTCAACCTCAAGGTCAAGCATCGGGAGAGCTTCCGCCCTTTTGCGCCCTCCGTGTTGCGCGAAGACTTGGCCGAGTGGTTCGATCTGGACGAGGACAGTCCGTACATGCTCATCGTCGCGGATGTGGCTCCTAAACATCAGCTTGCAATGACAGACGGCGAGAGAGCTCTTTTTGGTATAGACAAACTCAATATCCCCCGCTCGGATATACCGGCTGTAACGCACGTAGACTATTCAGCTCGTATACAGTCGGTCCATGAGGACACCAACCCTCGTTACCACGCCCTGCTCAAAACCTTCAAGAGCATGACCGGCTGCCCGGTTCTGGTTAACACCAGCTTCAATATTCGAGGTGAGCCCATAGTATGCACGCCCGAGGACGCTTTTCGATGTTTTATGGGAACGGGGATCGACACACTGGTGATCGGTAACTGCTATCTGGAGAAGGACAAGCAAGATCCAGCAAGGATGTTTGATTACAGGCACGCGTTCGAGTTGGATTGATCGCACACTTGAAGTTGAGACGCTCGACGGTTGATCCAACTCAGGAAATCATACTCCATTCGGCACAAACGAAGCTGGTCGCTTGATCATCAAGCCCGCGCAGGAATGAAAAGCATCAGTTGGCGAAAATGGTGTAGCCGACGGTATTTCCCCCACCGCTGCAACCATCGGCACCGCTCACAGGAAAACGGCTGTGGATTTTGCCTGAAGGTTCAAGATTGATACGAAACACCTTGCCCTCACCGCCACGCCCCAGCGCTTCGACCAGCCGTGAGCAATCAACCTTGGGCACCGACTCGAAGAAAAAATTGTATGTGGCCGGCACATTTTTCCCCCATGCATTCTCCGGAAATATCTGTGCAACGATCCGGCCTCCCCAAGGGTTTTCTATTTTGTCATTTTTCAGAAAATGTATCGGCACCACATTTGATGTGATCAATTCAGCGCTGACTACCTGATACTCAGTGATACTGTTGCCGGGGTGGATCTCGATAAGCTTCTTCCGCAGCAGTTTAAGCAACTCAACGCTGGCGGCAACCGGATCGCTCCCGGCAGATTTTCGAGCATCCCAACGACTCCGCTCCTCTTGAAATGACCTGACAAACGCCGGGTTTTCAGATGCCCATTGGGATATCGCAGCACGCCGGCTTTCGATATGCGTCGCGATGTTCTCAGGCGTCAACCGCAACATGAATTCGTCTGGCATACCCGGTAACGAACGCCCGGTTAACGCAAGTTGCATCGCTTTACCCATTTCCACCGAGAAATGATATGGATCATTCCAGTAAAGCATGGGTTTAAGAACCGGCTCATAAACCCATGGATTCGGTTGAGAAAAACTGTAGATGGTGATCGGCTCGGCACTCAGGCGTCGCAGCCACTCCTCAACCTTGTGCCAAGCCGAAACAGCGTCAATGTAATAGTCATCGTAGGCATGGTTTGGCGTCAGCAGGAAAATCAGCTCGATATTGTGCTGCTGCGCCACTTTGACAAACTCACGCACGGACTCGAATGCCGGCTCGTACAGCTTCATCCCAGCAGCCCGTGTTTCGTGTAACGGCCATATACCTGCAGGAAATCCCGCAAATGGGCCCGTCGCATCATGACCCGGAGGATAGTAATAGTATCCTCCGGGCTTGATTTCATAAGTAGGCCTGTTTACCAGAATGTTATATGCAAGTGTCACGGTTGCGGCCCAGAACGTATCGCCGCTAAAAAATAAGCCCGCAGATTCCCGCACAAATTCCCCGAAAGTTTTTTGCTTTCTTTCCTGCCCTTGCCCCAGAAAGTTGTACAGAAACAACTCAACGATTACCTTCTTCAGATTGGGGTTCAGTTCGATGTACTGACGCAAATGGGACACGTTTAATCCGAGAGAGCTTGCGGGAATAGACGCGTTATAGGCCGGCGCAAAGCGCGTGCCCTCAAGGATCGCAGGATCCACCGATTGATGAATGCGCGAAGTCCCCAGATACACTGTGCGCGGCTGATAGCGCCATACTTCGTAAGGCTTGATCAGGCGATCTATATCAACACGCTTGGGCTTGTACTGATTGACCCGCTTCAACATCATCTTGATGGGTGATACGCCGTATGGGTCTACGATCAGTGTCCATGTGAAATACATCGCCACCCAGCCAAAAACCCCGGCCACAAGTACCCATAAATACCTGGGATGAATCATCGTGGACTGCCCCGGGATCGTTGGGACGGTGCATTCCCGGTAGAAAACTTCGCTTGCTCAAAATATTCGACGAATGCCGGATTGCGGGCGCCCCAGATCTCAAGGCCTTTGCGGCGCTCGTTCAACAGCATGTCAACATTTTCAGGGGTAAGCCGCCGCATGAAATTTTGCGGAACCGATGGATCCGGTGTCCCTAGCATGCTGAGGAGCATCAACCGCCCCATCCCAAGGCTGAAATGCAGCGGATCATTCCAGTATTGCATCGCGTCACCGACCGGCTCTTCCGTCAGCGTGTTGTACTGGGCAAAACTAATCACATTCTCATATCGGGCCAATTTGCGGTACCAGTCTTCAACCAGATGCCAGTATCCAAGAGACAACAGTCGATAATCATCCCAGGGGTAATTCGGCGTCATAATTAATTGCAGTGTTACACCGTTTTTTTTCGCGAGATCAATCAGCCGATCCAGCGCTGCCAAGGCAGTCGGCTGTATTCCCATATCCGGAATATTGCGATGAGCCGCCATGATCGAATCAGCATAGGATTTCTCGCTAAATGCGTGTTTTGGGTTATGCCCCTGCGGATAGACCCAGTGGCCATCGAAGTGCACATATCCGACAGCAGGTTTCCTCGTAATATTGAAATGCACCGTCTGCAGGGCGGCCATCAGCGCCGTCGAGCTAAATTGGCACGAGACTACATCAGCAAGAAACTTCGAAAACCCGATGCTTGCTTCGACCGATTGGGGATAAATAAAGCTGTAGAGAAACAGTTCAAGAAAAACATGCTTGAGCCGCTTGTCGGTTTTCAGATACTGCTCCAGGTGCGCCACATTCATGCCAAGCATGCTGGCCGGAATGGCCGCGTTATACGCCGGGGCATAACTTGTCCCACCAAGTACGGCCGGATTCATTGACTGATGAATGCGTGAAGTTCCCATAAAGATGGTTCGTGGTTGATCACGCCAAACTTCATATGGTTTGATCAGACGGTCGATGTCCACCCGCTTGGGCTTGAAATGGTTGATCCGCTTTACCACCCGGACAGGCGAGACGCCGTACGGATCCACGATCCAGATAAACGCCAACACGATTCCGCTCCACAGCAGCGTGCCGAGTAAGAGCGCGGCCATGAATCGGGGCTTGATCATGCTAGAACTGGTAGTACAGGAACGGACTCACTCGGGAGAGCTGCAGCACTGAAAAGACGAACATCCCGGAAATCACTACTGCAATCTTCCAGTCGAGGCAGCGCAACGACCAGCGATGATGCAGTTGCTCATCGGGCAGGCCCATGACGGGGTTGAATCTGGCGAAAATCTGCTGTGTGTTGGGCAGCACAAAAGTGGCAATTGCAATCAGCATTAACACGAATCCTGCGGGCCGGACGGTCGCGAGATAGGCCGGCGGCAGCACTGCGGGCCACAGTTCCCGGGGCTTGAACCAGGCCATTAAGTTGAACGCCTGCTTCGGGTCTCCGAACTGCGCCAGCCAGAATTGCTCGATGGACTTCCACGCCGTTGCCGTATCTGCCCCTACCGGAAACAGCGTAGCCATCAGCTTGACAGCCCCCGCGAGAGTATCCGCGCGGAACGGCACCCAGGCCAGAGTCACCACCAGGAAGGTGAGTCCGATGAACAGCGCGCGGGCCGGCGCTGAACTGAATATTGCCCGTCTCGAAATCTGCAGCTGATTCCAAGCGTGGTTTATGCCGAGCAGCACGCCATGCGCCGCACCCCAGACGACGAACGTCCAGTTGGCGCCGTGCCACAATCCGCCCAGCAGCATGACGGCCGCAAGATTCACATAATGACGGATGGCGCCGCGCTGGTTGCCGCCGAGCGGGATATACAGGTAATCGCGCAAGAACCGTGACAGCGTGATGTGCCAGCGCCGCCAGAAATCGATGGTGCCGGTCGCACGGTACGGGGAGTGAAAATTGACCGGCAGGTGAATGCCGAAGAGCCTTGCCAGGCCCACGGCCATGTCCGAATACCCGGAGAAGTCGTAGTAGAGCTGAAAGCTGAAGGCCAGCACGGTGATCCAGGCCGACGCAAAGTCCAGCGGCTGTCCGGCCTTCAGCATGCCGTAGCCGGCATCCGCATAGACCGCGCAGGCATCCGCAATCACGACTTTCTTGAACAGGCCGACGCAGAAGATGCTCAAACCCACCGCAAAATCCGTCGAACGGTCGCCGGGCAATGTACGCTGCGCGAACTGCGGCATCATCTCGCCGTGATGCACGATCGGGCCGGCAATCAGCTGCGGGAAAAACGTCACGAACAATACATAATTCAACAGCGAGAAATGCCGCACCACGCCACGGTGGGCATCCACCAGGAAGGCAATCTGCTGGAAGGTATAGAACGAAATGCCGATCGGCAGGATGATCTGCGGCACGCTGAACCCGGCGCCAAACGCGGTATTCAGGTTCGTAACGAAAAACCCCGCGTACTTGAAATAGCCCAGCAGCCCCAGATTGAACAGGACACCGAGGATCAGAGCCGTCTTCGCCGCGCGCGCCGAAAGTCGCCGACCGCACAGCAGATTGCCAAACCATGCATTGACGGCAATCGATCCGAGCAGCAGGAGCAGGAATTCCGGCTTCCACCACGCGTAATAAAATAGTGAAGCCAGCGCAAGCCAGCCGATGGTCCACATGCGTTCTGGATAACGGCGCACCCAGCAGTACACCGCCACGACGACCGGCAGGAACGCAAAAATAAATATGTAGGAATTAAATAGCATGCGTGGCGTTGTGTCTCAGCAAGCTCATCACGGCTCGGAGATCCGGATTTTTATTGGGGCAACCGATCAGTTCAGGATTTGTCATTCACCGTCGGCGCCGGATCGGGGCCATCGAGGTAAATGCATAACTCAAAATAGGCTCCGCGAAAAGCCGGAATGCGCGCGAGCCAGCGCACACTCCATGGCAGATGCAAGCGCCATTCCGTACGGCGGGCTTTTTTCACCTGTCGGTTCAAACGGAAAATGTACGGGGCGGATTTGGACGCCTGCAGGACATAACGCGTCGCGAGGTAAATCCACCGCAACGACCACTTCCGCGGATACCCTGAGGCGGCACCTCCGGCGGGCGCAACGGCCGGCATTACCTCTGGCGGCGCACCAAGCTGCGCAAACAGGTCGACCTGCCCCGGCTGGACATAGCCATCTCCTGGCCACAGCGGCTGCAGCAGGGAGTAAAAATAATCCGGGGGGCACCCTTTGGAAAAATACACGGTATGCGACAGGTCGAGCGCCTTGAGAAAAGCACTCCGATCCAGGCGCGGGGCGACGGCGTGCTTCTCGTAGAATTTACAGACTTCACCGGTGTAGGCGCGGTAATGCCGCAGAAACTCTTCGGCGTTGTCGCCGAACCAGTAGTAGGTCTGCCACTTGTCCCGGGTCGGTTCCGCCGGGTCGCAGCTCTGGCGCACGGCATAGATTCGCGGGAAACGCCAGACCTTGCCCTTGATCAGGGCCGCAACGGACTGGAACAGTTCCTGGTAGTGCAGCGTGGGTATGGTCTGCACGGCGGCGAAGATATCCCTGAGATCAGGCGTCCGGAACACGGCATAGAACAGCGACTCGTAGTTCTGGAACAGGCGGAAAATCCGTGCGCCGGCATGTGCGGCGTCGTTGCCGGGCCCGCCATACTCGCGCCACACATGCAAGTGTTTCGCATCTTCCGCTTCAGCCTGCCGTAATTCATCATCTGTCAGGCCGCGGGCTTTCCGGTCTGCCTGGAGTGCCTGCTTTTCCGATTCTTGCGGACCAACCCTGAAATTGAGATACAAGCCGTGTGCGCAGCCATAATCGGGATGATGCTCAAGAAACAGGATGGCGTCGCTGAGCCCTTGCGGAAAAACAATGTCGTCGTCGGCACAGAACGAAACAAATGGCGTATTGACCTGTTCAAGCCCCTTGAAAAGCTTGACCCCGACTTGCTCCGTTTCCGCAAACACGATATGTCGCGCGAGCTTGCCGTAAGAGGCGAGCATCCGGCTGTTTCTGTCCGCGTTCGCCGGAGTGCTTGAATCCAGCACCAGCAGCGTCATCGGCACCGTCCGCCCGGCGTAGTAATGAACCAGCCGCTCCAGCAGTTCAGGCCGGTTGTATGTCGGGATAATCAGGGTATGTTTCACTTGTCGGTCACTTGGTTTTTTTCAGCCAGGCGTCCGGCCATCCGGTGATGTTCCGATCCAGGTCGCTCTCGTTGAAGCGCCACGGCGGGGATTCAATCACGAACTCCGGATGTTTCGCTGCAAAATCCGCGGCTGCCTGCGCAGGATTGTCGGTCTTCCACCCGGGCGTACCACGCGGCACGTCATGAACGTCGCGCATGATGCCGTCGGTGGCGACGATATAGGATCCCGGCGTAACCAGGTGATGGTAGGCCTCGAGTTCGGCTGCAACGTGTTCGCGGCTATGGTTGGAATCGAGGATGACGAGGACGATGTCGCCCGGCCGAATTTCCTTCGCGGCCTGCGCCACGATCTCTGCCGCCACCGAGTCCCCTTCGACCAGACGGATCATCGGCGCAAGTTCGTGCGCCTCGATCGCCTTGCGGTTGTGGGACCGGATTTCGATATCAACCCCCACTACCCGCCTCCCCTTGCCCATGGCCTTCATCAGCGATGCGGACAGAATCAGCGAGCCGCCGTGTGCCACGCCGGTCTCGATGATGACGTCCGGCTTCAGTGTGTAGATGACTTCCTGCAGGCGCACCAGGTCTTCCGGATGCTGGATGATCGGCCGCCCCATCCAGGTGAAGGTATACGAGTATTTCTGGTTCCAGCTGGTTTTAAGCCAGACGTCGGAAATCAGCTCGAACGCTTCCTTCCCGTAAAGGTCGAGCACGCGACTGCCGCCGCCGTCGTTAATGGAGAGTTCTTTCTTGTCGGTATCAATCTTGATTTGCATGGTTACTTTTCTCTGGTGTGCAGCCGGTCACGCCACGCGGCGATGGTATTGTCGATGCCCTGCTCCAGGCTGACGGATGGCTGCCATCCGGTTCCGGACTTCAGTCTGTTTATATTGGCGACAACTCTTTGCGGATCCCCCGGCGGCGCGGGTCTGGCTCCGAACTGTACACGGTCTGCATTTCCCAGTCTGCTGCCGATCAGGCCCGCGAGCTCGCGCAGGCTGGTCGATCTGCCGGTGCCGATATTGAAGGCCCCGGCGGCCGTGCCCGACAGCAGTGCTACCAGCGCGCGTGCCACGTCGTCGACGTAAATGAAATCCCTGACCTGGTTGCCGTGCGTGCAGGCGACGGTCTCGCCCTGCAACAGCCCGCGGATCACCGACGGAATGAACCGGTCGTCGGGCTCGCCGGGACCATACGGGAAAAAAATCCTGCCCCAAGCCATATTTTGCCCGGCCAGGCTCGCGGCAGCGGCAGCGGTCAGCGAGGCAGCCAGTTTGCATCGGCCATATACCGTCTCCGGTTGCAGCGGGGTTCGCTCCTCGTCGCAGTCGTCGGTTACCCAGCGGTACTCGGCGCAGCTGCCCGTGCCGACGGCTCGTTGGCCGCCGCTCGCATAAAACGCGCGGAACAATCCGGTGCTGACAGTCAGCCAGCGAAAGTTCTCTTCGCTGCTCCAGAACGCACCGGGTTTCGCGAACCACGCCAGGTGCAGCAAGTGGGAAGGTTTGAGGCGATTCAGCAAATCCGCCGTGCCGGATCCGTCAAGCAGATCCAGTTGATGCCACTGGACAGGGATCCGGCCATCCGCAGCCACCGTACGGGATGCAACAGCGTGGACCTCGAATCCGCTCTGCGCCAAAGGCTGCAGGCAGCACCGCCCGATGAATCCGGTGGCGCCGGTGACCAACACCTTCTGCGGACCTGCTTTTACAGTCATGAAATAATAAACGGGGGTGAGCGTCGGTGAGGAAAAGGCCCGCCAGCTGACGGGCAAAGCGCGCTATCATCCGGATAATTTCGCGTCGCGTCAACGAGTTAGCACTACAGCGGCATAACGAAGAAATTCTATCAGAACCCCTGACGCAACAGTGCGCCGGCAGCGGTCAAGACAGCCGTCGCTACACACCACGCCGTATTTCCTGCCCGATGGCTGACTTCGCTTTTTTGCTGGCACCGGCACTGATCCTGCTGTCTGCGCTGCTGCACGCCGCCGTCAATACCTTGATCAAGGTCAGCGGTGACGGACTGATCACGCGCGGGTGCATGAACGCGACCGCCTGCCTCATCGCCGCACCGTTGCTCGTCGTCGTGCCACTGCCCGGCCCCGACCTGTGGCTGCTGTTGGCCGTGTCGGTGCTGGTACATGCGCTCTACCCGTTTTTCCTGATCGCGGCCTACCGGAGCGGCGATCTCAGCACCGCTTTTCCCCTGGTCCGAGGCAGCGTGCCGCTGCTGGTTGCGCTGTTCGCCGCGATCACGCTCGGTCAACGCCCGGGAATCGAAAGCCTAGCCGGCATCGTTCTCATATCGGCGGCAGTGGCGAGCTTTGCCTTTTCGCGCGGTTCACGGTCACGAGCAGCGCACGGGCGCGGTGTGGCATTTGCGTTTTTGACGGCGCTGATCGTCGCCGGCTACACCGTCATAGACGTCGTGGGCCTGCGCTCTGCGCCAACGGCCTTTGCCTACATCGTATGGCTGTTCGTGCTGGATGGTGCGTTCGTGGCTCTGCTGGTGCTGGTCGCGAGACGCGACACGGTGGTTCCTTTTGTCACCCGCCACTGGAAGACCACGCTCACGGCCGGCGCACTGGGCACGTTCAGCTACGGGCTGGCGCTGTACGCATTCAGTCTCGGCGCGACAGCTGAGATCGCCGCGCTGCGCGAGACCAGCATCGTGTTTGCCGCGATGATCGGCACGCTGATTCTGAAAGAGCCTTTCGGCAGGATGCGCACCGTCGCGGCAGTTGTTGCGGTAACCGGCATCATCGTCATGCACGCCGGCCACTAGTGCTGGCGCATCATGGTGCGGCCTGTCCGCGCAGCTTCAGCCGTACCCGGACAAACATCCAGCCGAGCAACCGGTACCACAGCACGGGCAGAATATCGAACGGGCGCAGGATCAGGAACGCGAGCGCAACGCGTGTCGTGGACAATGCCGCAGGAACGAGCCGCTGTACGGCGAGCAGCGCAAAACGCTTCCCTGCACCCGTCCGCTCCGCAATGCCGGGAAGCGTCACGGCGCCCGTCGAGCGTATGCAGGCAAAGTGAAACCGCTTCTCCGTGCGGTCGAGGAAGACCGGCGTGAACATCCGCGGCGCGAGAAGCGGCGCCCGCGCCCGTAATTCGCCCAGCATGCGCTCCACGCCCGCGACATCACTCAGGGTACGGGTCGAGTAACCGGCCTGATGGATGCGGATCGCCGCGAAAGGTTCTGGCGTGAAAACGGCGCCGTGCCGACCCGCTACGGTCAATGCGGCAAACAGGTCCGCGGGTGCACCGTAGACAGGATCGAATCCGCCGATGCCCTGCAGGGATTCCCGGCAATAAATCACCGTGGAAGCGGCGAACCAGCTTCCCAGGCGATAGGCCAGCCGCGCGCACGTCTCCGGCGGCAAGTACACATCGCGCATCGAGACGACCGGGGACGGGTGCAGGCGTAGCGGCCGGTCGTCCTCGTCAACCAGCCATGTCATTGCGGACCACAATCCCGCGCCGGGCGCGCGTGCCAGCGCCTGCCGGGCACGGGCGAATATCCCCGGCAGCAGGAAATCGTTGGCTGACAGGAACAAGACGTAATCCGCGCTGACCTGGCTCAAGGCGTCGCGCACAGTTTTGTTGGTGCCGAAATTGACTGGATTCACCACCAGTTGCGCACGCGGATCGCCAGTGATCAGGGAGCGGATAACTGCAACGCTGTCGTCGGTGGATTTGTCATCGATGACGATCAGTTGCTGCAACCCGTCCTCCTGGTCGAGCACGGAACGCAGGCACCGCGGGAGGTGCCGGATGTCGTTGTAGTTCGGAACAACTACGGCAATGGTCGGTCCGCTCATCAGACGATCCCCTTGTTCCGGCCGAGGACGTATGTCCCCACCAGAACGCGTGTCTGGGGCGCCGCAAACACGGCCGCCGCCGCGGTACACAGCGACACGCCCGCCAGATTGAACAGCATCGCGCTATAGCCGGCCGGGGTCATCACAATCAACTTCCACAGGCCGGCCACCGCAAGCGCCGCGACCAGGGGCAACCCTGTATCCACGAGAAACCAGCTGCGCAGTTCGCCCGACAACAGGCGGCGGTGCATGATGGGCAGCATGAAGACGATGTATGCCGCGTTGAGCGCCAGCCACGCCCAGGCGGCGCCGACGCCGCCATAATGCATGGCCATCAGGTAAATCATCGGAGCGAGCAAGGCCACCGCCGCGGCATTGAACCAGAACACCATCCGCGTCCAGCCATGTGCAAACTGCAACACCGCCGGCAGCCCCATCAGGCCATTGAGTGCAGTGCCCAGCGCAAGCAGGCTGAGCACGGCGCCGCTGTTGGCTGCGATCAGCCCATTGGCGGTCCATAGATAGAGGAAATCCTGCGCGTACAGCGCTAGCACGACGGCGACCGGCAGCAGCACGGATGACGTCAGTTGGCAACCGCGATGGTACAGGCGCGCCAGCTCCCGTTTGTTGCCTTCGACGGCAAGCTGCGAAAAGCGCGGGAAGAACGCGGTGTTGATGGGACTGGATAAGCTATAGAGGGCGGCAGCCACCCGCCAAGCCAGCGTGTAATAGCCGAAAGCCTCCAGCGACAGGACGGCGCTCAGGATCACTTTGTCGAGTTGTGTGAGGATGATCGACAACACCGAGATTCCGGTTACCCCCACGGCAAAGCGCCAGAGTTCCGCAAGCTGTCTTTTACTGAACGCGGCGCGGACCGGTGCAGCAGGCAATCGGGACCACAACAAATATCCTGTCAGCAGCGTTTCGGTCAAGCTCATGACGATGAACCAAGCAAAAAGCACTTCCAGCGTCGGTGCGACCTGCCATAACACCAGCACAGCACCCAGGCTGCGTGCCGTCGCAAAAGAGGATGCGATGATATTCAGAGTCACCTGCTTCTGCAGCCCCATCATGCCGCCCGAATAAAGCGCGAGCGGCCACTGGCAGGCAATGACGATGCCGATCATGGTCAGCGCTCGGGCAACAGCCTCCATCGATAACTGCTGCGGCTTGATCCAATAAGCGGCAGCCAGCGGCGCCATCAGCACCACACTTACGCCGATCGCAATGCCTATCGTCCAGTAAATAATTTCCAGCGTGCGCAACAGGTCACGCATTTCCTGCTCGGTGCCCGGTTGCACGGAAAGCTGGGCGAGTTTGCGGTTGAGCGTGGTACGCAGCCCGAGATCGAGAAGCGAGAATATCGCGGTCAGCGACAGGAAAAAGCCGATCAATCCATAGGCCTCGATGCCGAGAAACCGGATATAGAGTGGCACCGCCGCGAGGGAAACGAGCAATGCCCAGCCGCTGCCCGCGGCATTGGCGATGATGTTGCGTCTGACTACGGACATGCAGCCATCCGCCGCCCCGCGGGGAAGCCGAGTTCAGGGAACGAAGTCACTGAACCTGGCATCGCGTTGCGAAACAATGGGGTTCGGGATCGGCCAGCGGATGCCGATGCCGGGATCGCTCCAGAGGATACCGCGCGCCGATTCCGGGAAATATTTTTCCGACATCTGGTAAAACACCTCGCTGCCGTCCTCCAGCGTCTGGAAGCCGTGCGCGAATCCTTCCGGGACATAAAGCATGCGGCCGTTGGCGGCAGACAATTCAACTGCAAACCATTTCCTGAACGTGGGCGAGTCCGCGCGGATGTCGACGATCGCATCGAATACCGAGCCACGCGTGCAACGCACGAGCTTGGCCTCCTCATGCGGCTTCGCCTGATAATGCATGCCACGCAACGTGCCCTTTTTCAGGTTGAACGATACATTGCACTGTACGAGGTTCGGATTCAGGCCGTGCGCGACGAATTCATCGCGGCAGTACGTCCGCGCGAAATACCCCCGCTCGTCCTCCAGCCGTTCCGGCTCGATGACATACGCCCCCTCGAGGCCGCCGGCCGGAATGAATTTCATTGCACCACCTGCACCTCGGGAATGGGCAGGACAAACCTGCCGCCCCACTCCCGGATGTGCGCCATCTGGCTGATGATTTCATCCCTGAGGTTCCACGGCAGCACCAGCAGGTAATCAGGCCGCGTCTCGCGCACCTTGTCGGGATGGAACACGGGGATATGGGTGCCGGGCAGGAACTTGCCCTGCTTGTGCGGACTGAGGTCCACCGTGTAATCGAGAAAATCGCCACGGATGCCGCAGTAATTGAGCAGCGTGTTGCCCTTCGCTGGCGCACCGTAACCGGCAATGGTCTTGCCGGCCTGCTTTGCATCGACCAGAAACTCCAGGAGCAGGCGTTTGGTTCTTTTCACCTGCTCGGAAAAATCACGGTACGCCTGCATGCCGGCCAGACCGGCCGCCGTTTCCTCCTGTTTCAGTTGCGCCACTCGTTCGTGCGCCGGACGGTCCGTATCTTCGGCATGTGTGGCAAAAATGCGCAGCGATCCGCCGTGGGTCGAGATCTGCTCGACGTCGAACAGCCGCAATCCGTGATGCGTGAATACGCGCTCGACGGTCAGGAAGGAAAAATAGGAGAAATGCTCGTGATAGATGGTGTCGAACTGGTTCTCGCGCATCAGCCGCAGCAGGTGCGGGAACTCCATGGTGATCACGCCGCCGGGTTTGAGGGCGATCTTCAGCCCGCGCACGAAGTCGTTCAGGTCGGGCACGTGCGCCAGCACGTTGTTGCCGAGCAGCAGATCGGCCTGCTTGCCGTCGGCTTTCAATTCGGCGGCGGTTTTCGTGTCGAAGAATTTCGTCAATGTCGGAATGCCCGCTTTCTGCGCGACCGCCGCCACGTTGACGGCGGGCTCGACGCCCAGCACCGGCACGCCGCGCTCGCGAAAATACTGCAACAGGTAGCCGTCATTGCTGGCGATTTCGACCACCTGGCTGGTCTTGCCGAAACCGAAGCGGGAGATCATGTAATCGGTGTAGGCCCTGGCATGATCCAGCCAGGTCTGCGAGTAGGAAGAGAAGTAGGCGTAATCGCTGAAAATCTGTTCCGGACTTTCAAACTCCTGCAGTTGCACCAGAAAGCAGTCCCCGCAAACGTAGGCGTGCAGCGGATAGAACTTTTCCATCTGCTGCAGCTGCGCCGGCGTGAGATAGGCGTTCGACGGCGGCGACATGCCGAGGTCACAGAAGGATTCCTGCAGCGGGCTGCCGCAGTGGCGGCAATTTCCATTCACGGTTTCATCATCCCTGATTGATAACGCGCAATCTGCTCCAGCGTGACGCGGCGCATGTCTTCTTTCCGCGCCAAGGCACGGTACCACTCCACGATCCACTCCAGCCCCTGTGACAGATCGAGCCGTGGCGTCCAGCCGAGCCGTGTGTACGCTTTCGAGCAATCGAGGTGCAGGCGCCCGGCCTCGTGCGGCTGCGGCGCGCTATCGGTATCCCATCCGGCGTTGCCGCCCCAGGACTGCGCGAGACGGTCGACGATCCACGACACCGGCTTTGCGTCGTCATCGGCCGGGCCGAAATTCCAGGCTTCAGCAAAAGCTGCGCCGTCCCGCCACAGCCGTTCGGCGAGCATCAGGTAGCCGTGCAACGGTTCGAGCACGTGTTGCCATGGCCGGACCGCGCCCGGGCTGCGGATCAGCGCTTGGCGTCCAGCGATAAAGGCGTTTAGTACATCGGGAACGAGGCGGTCCTTTGCCCAGTCGCCGCCGCCGATCACGTTGCCGGCGCGGACGCTGGCAACGGCGGCCATGCGCTGTCCGGTGGCGCCGCCGCTGAAGAATGAGCGGCGGTATGCGGTCGTCACCAGTTCGGCGCATCCCTTGCTGCTGGAATACGGGTCGTAACCACCCATGGCTTCGTCTTCACGGTAACCTTCGGCCCGCTCGCGGTTCTCGTAACACTTGTCGCTGGTAACCACGATGACGGCGCGCACGGTCGGCACGCCGCGCGCGGCCTCAAGCAGGTTGACGGTACCCATGACGTTGGTCGCATAGGTGCCCACCGGATCCGCGTAAGACTCGCGCACCAGCGATTGCGCCGCCATGTGGATAACAACGTCGGCTGCCGATCCGGCGAGCGCATCGCGCAACCCCGTGGCGTCCCGGATATCAGCGATAACGGATTTCACGGATCGCCCGACGCCGGCAAGGACGAACAGGCTGGGTTCCGTCGGGGGCGCCAGCGCGTAACCGGTCACGCGCGCGCCCATTGACTCCAGCCACAGCGACAGCCAGCTGCCTTTGAAACCGGTATGGCCGGTCAGGAATACGGACTTGCCTTGCCAGAACGCAGGATCCATCACCACTTTTTCCACGGCGCGCGTCCGGAACTCCAGAGATCTTCCAGGTAGTTCTTGTCCCTCAGGGTATCCATGGCGTGCCAGAAGCCCTTGTGCAGATAGGCGGCAAGATTGCCCTCGCGCGCCAGCCGCTCCATGGGCTCACGCTCCCATACGGTATCGTCGCCCGCAACGTAATCGATCACCTTAGGCGACAACACAAAAAAACCGCCATTGATCCAGCCGCCATCACCCTTGGGTTTTTCTTCAAAGCTGGTTATCAGGTCGCCCTTCAGGTTGAGGGCGCCGAAACGACCCGGCGGCTGAACGGCGGTTACCGTCGCCAGTGTCTTGTTCTTTTTATGAAAAGCGACGAGCTTGCCGATATCGAGGTCGCTGACGCCGTCGCCGTAAGTAAAACAAAAGTCCTCGTCGCCGACATAGGCGGCCGCATTTTTCAGGCGCCCGCCAGTCATCGTGTCCTCGCCGGTTTCGACCAGCGTCACACGCCATGGCTCGGCATTGTTCTGGTGCACTTCCATCTTGTTGTTGGCCATGTCAAACGTGACATCCGACATGTGCAGAAAATAGTTGGCGAAGTATTCCTTGATGACATAACCCCGATAGCCCAGGCAGATCACAAAATCATGAATGCCTGCCACCGAATAGGTTTTCATGATGTGCCAGAGGATCGGCTTGCCGCCGATCTCTATCATGGGTTTGGGCTTGAGGTGGGACTCCTCGCTGATCCGGGTGCCCAGTCCGCCCGCAAGAATAATCGCCTTCATCTGAAATATTCCTCGAATCTGTGTGCCCGGCCGGACGGTCCGGCGCAGCTCGGCAAGAGTACAATCATTTCACACTACCACCTGTGCGCCATAGCGCCTGGCCACGACATCCCTGCATACCCGGCTCAGGTCATCAAAGCTTCTGCCCAGCGTTGCGTACAGCTTCGCGGGCGACATTGACGTGTCCAGCGGTCGCGGTTCCGCAAAATCGAAATCCCGGATGCTGCAGGGTACGATACGTGCCTCAAGCTTCCGGAATTGCCGGATCTCGTCCGCAAGCGCTTGCAGCAGCCCGAGCCGCGATACGGGCTTTGGGCAGCAGATGTGAAAAAGGCCGGAATGGCCGCCTTCGGCCAGACGGATACAGGCATCAATCACATCATCGACGTCAACCGGGGAAAAGATCTGGTCGGCGGCACAGCGAATCTCCGCGCCCTGCTCCAACCGATCCATCCACTCGCCCAGCATGTCACCGCCGCCCGATCCAGCAGTGACCACCTTGGACAATCTGACGATCAGGTACGGATGCGATCCGCGCATCAGATATTCCTCAATGGCGACCTTGTGGCGCCCATAAGTCAGTATCGGATTCACAGCGTCCTGCTCAGTCCACAAACCCCGGCTGCCGTCGAATACTGCATCGCTGGAAAAAAAGACCGGTTTGATGTCGTGATCGACCAGTTCGTCGATTACGTTTTTGATGCTGGCCACATTGACGCGCTCCGTGCCCACCGGGTCGCGTACGCATGCGTCGATATTCGTGATGCCGTGAAGGATGAATGCATGGGTCAACCCAGGATTGCGTTTCAGTATGGAATCGGAGAGCCGGTCGCGGGTGGCGTCAAAGGCAACCCCGCCGTCAAACGGGCGATTGTGATACGTGGCCACCGCCCTGGTTTGGCCAAGGAAAGCATAAAGGCGGGTTCCGACGAAACCGGATGCGCCTATGATGAGGTGGCGTGGTTGCATCATGATTTTCAAGTGCCTGAATTTTACACGATGAAGCACGCCAGAGCGGTCGCAAATCCGCCGGCTGACAACCGTTGCGCCGGTCTGAAAGCCGGCGCCTGATTCAGCGCTCGTCCAGGATGCCCCGGTACACCTTGAGCATGCTGTCCCACATGTGCTGCAGCGTGAATTCGCGCTCTGCGCGCGCGCGCGCCGCGCCGCCCATCGCAACCCTTGAACTGTCGTCGCACAGCAGCTGATTTACCGCTCCCGCCAGCGCTGCCGGATCGCGCGGAGGCACAACGAGGCCGGTCTCGCCGTGGCGGTTGACATAATTCACGCCGTTATTCAGTTCGCAGCAGATCACGGGCTTGCTGCAGATCATGGCCTCGACCTGCACCAAGCCGAAGGCTTCGCTGCGCTCCACCGACGGCATGCAGAAAATATCCGCCGCATGGTAGTACATCGGGAGCTCAACTTCGGGAACACGACCAAGGAACCGGACGCGGTCTGACACGCCTGTAGCCATCGCCTGTGCCTGCAGTGCGCCGCTCAGCGGACCTGTACCACCCAGCAGGAGTATCGCGTTCTTGTCGATGGCTCCCATCGCACGGATCAGGTATTCGAAGCCTTTGTAATAGACATGCCGACCCACCGCGAAAATGATGCGGTGCCCGGCATGTCGCTCACGCAGCACACGGCCTGCTGCAACGGCGGCGGGATCGTCGAACGGCGCAAAATCCAGGCCGTACGGTACGACGTGCCGCTTCGCCTCGTCGCACGCATCCAGCTGTGTCGAAGCCGAAAAATGTGCCGGTGTCGCCGCGACAACGGCGTCTGCACGGGTGATGATACGATCCAGAAAAGGCTGATAAAGCCGCAAGGTGTTTTTCTGGCGAATGATGTCGCTGTGCCAGGAGATCACCAGTTTCACCTCCCGGGGCAGCGCCAGCGCCGCAAGGTGCGCCATGGGATCCGGAAAATGCAGGTGGACGATGTCGTAACGTTCGCGGCGATGCAGGCTGCGTGCCCACCATGGCATGGTTGGACACAGCGCCATACTGGCAAAAACACCGAGTGATGGCACCTTGTACACTTGGTAGCCTTCGGCGGTGAGGGTGCGGCTCGAAAATCCCTCGTTTGCCACCAGATTGTCGACATGCATGGTCCGGCTCAGGCCGCGCAACAGCAGTGCCACGTGGCGCTCGAGCCCCCCGAAGTTGTCGTTGTGGAACCGGCCAAAGTGGAGAGCTTTCATGTTGCAGTCGAATGGTTGTGCGGATCAGCAGGTGCCCGGTCCGTGATGGCGTTGCCTACGAGCGGCCGTAATTGTCTTCAAACCGCACGATGTCGTCTTCACCAAGATAGTCGCCGCTTTGCACTTCAATCATGACCAACTCCAGTGCGCCCGGATTTTCCACCCGGTGCTTGTGCCCCGCCGGAATGAACGTCGACTCATTGACGTTGACAAAATAGGGCTTGTCGTCCCGCACCACTTTCGCCATGCCGTTGACCACAACCCAGTGCTCGCTGCGGTGGTGGTGCATCTGCAGCGACAAGATGCCACCCGGTTTCACGACGATGCGCTTGATCTTGAACCGCTCGCCCTCCTCCAGGACCGTGTAGGTGCCCCAAGGCCGCGTCACGGTGCGGTGCACCTTGTACGATTCGTGTTCCTTGATTTTGAGCTGCTCGACGACCTTCTTGACATCCTGCGTACGATCGCGATCCGCCACCAGCAGTGCATCGGATGTATCGATGATGATCAGGTTACGGGTACCTACGGCCGCCACCATGCGGCCTTCGGTTCGGATGAACGTGTTTTCCGCATCCACCAGCACCGCCTCGCCCACCACCCGGTTGCCGGCCTCATCGGGACGCTCCAAGTTGCTGACCGCGCTCCACGAACCGATGTCGCTCCAGGAGAACTCGGCCGGCACCATGCTCACGCGATCCGACTTTTCCATGACAGCGTAATCAATGGACAAGTCGGGTAAATGGGCAAACGTGTCGCCATCGATTTCCAGCGTGCCGTCGTCCCCGCGTTTGCGGGCCTTGGTCTTCGCCCAGCATTCCAGCGCGCCATCGTGAATTCGCGGATTGTGCCGCTTCAGCTCGGCGAGAATCGTTCCCGCGGAAAAACAGAAAATTCCGGAATTCCAGAAATGGCGGCCGGATGCGACATATTGCCGGGCGATTTCAAGAGGCGGCTTTTCGACGAACCGCGCCACACCGTAGCCACCCGCGGTTTGCAGCGGGTCGCCGCGCTCGATATAGCCATACCCCGTTTCCGGCGCAGTCGGTTTCACGCCGAAGGTCACCAGTTTTCCGGTGCTGGCCAGTTCGCGGGCGATCCCCACAGCCTTGCCAAACGCCTCATCGCCCTCGATCAGATGATCCGCCGCCAACACCAGCATCACGGTATCCGGGCCCCACTGATCGGAGACCCACAACGCGCTCAAGGCAACTGCCGGTGCGGTATTTCGCCCGACCGGCTCCAGCAGGAACGGCTTGCTGACCGCGGCGTCCTTGCCGAGCATCTCGTAATCATCGCGGGTCTTGAAGAAATACTCGCGGTTGGTCACGGTCATGACCGTATCCACCCCGCTCAGATGCACGGATCGGATGAAAGTCTTTTGCAGCAGGCTCTGACCATCGGCCAGTTGCATGAACGGCTTGGGATGCGACTCGCGGGACACGGGCCACAGACGGGTGCCGGTGCCGCCGGAAAGTAGTATCGGGACCAGCTTACTGTTCACGCGCGACTCTTCGCATGTCTGCATCGACCATCGTCGCAATCAGCGTCTCGATCGGGGTTTGCGATTCCCAGCCCAATATGGCCTTGGCTTTTGCGGGATGGCCCAGCAGTGCATCAACTTCGGCCGGGCGGAAAAATTTTGGATCAATCACGACATGCTTCTCGTAATCAAGACCCACATGCGCAAATGCGATCTTGCACATGTCGCGCACTGTAGTGGCGCGGCCCGTGGCGATTACGAAATCATCTGGCTTCGCCTGCTGCAGCATCAACCACATGGCCTGCACGAAATCTCCGGCAAAACCCCAGTCGCGCCTGGCGTCGATGTTGCCCAAGCGAAGCTCCTTCTGCCTGCCCAGCTTGATCCGGGCAACGGCATCCGTAACTTTCCGGGTCACGAATTCGAGCCCGCGCAGGGGCGATTCGTGGTTGAAAAGAATCCCGCTGGACGCATGCATGTTGAAGCTCTCACGATAGTTGATGGTCAGCCAGTGACCATAGAGCTTGGCGACGCCGTAAGGGCTGCGCGGATAGAATGGTGTTTTCTCGTCTTGACGCTCCGCCTGGATCAAGCCGAACATTTCGCTGGTGGAAGCCTGATAAAAACGGGCTCGGTCGTTCACCATCCGCACGGCTTCGAGTATGTTGGCCACCGACATACCGGTGACCTGCGCGGTCAGCAACGGTTGCTCCCAGGATGTGGCGACGAAACTCTGTGCAGCGAGGTTGTACACTTCCTCGGCGCCGGACATTTCCAGCGCGCGCACCAGAGACGAAACATCCATCATGTCGCCGTTCAACAGCTGGACATCACCCTCGATGCCAAGCTCGCGCAAGCGCCACAGCGTGTCGCTGCCGCGGCGAGCAATGAGCCCGTGAACCGCGTACCCCTTGCCCAGCAACCACTGCGCAAGATAGGCACCGTCCTGACCGGTAATACCGGTAATTAGTGCGGCTTTAGCCATTCGTCAGCCTACCTTCCCAGTAATTCAGCACGTCCTGCAAGGACTGTTTAATGCCTATGGTTGGCGACCAACCGACTTCACGATTCAGTTTGGCAAACGACCCCAGCATCCGGGTCTGCTCCTTCGGGCGCTGCCGTGCAGCCTCCAAAATGATACGGCAGTCGACGCCGGACAGCTCGAGAAGATTCTCGAGTAAGTCCCGGATTGAATGCTCGCGTCCGGAGCACACATTGTAGGTCTCGCCACTACGCCCACCTTCGATCAGCAGCAAATATGCGAGGACAACATCCCGCACATCGGTAAAGTCACGCGTGACATCGATCGAACCGACGTGAATCTCCGGCGCGCGTCGGTTCAGTTTCACTTCGACAATCTGCCTGGCGAAGTCGGACACGACGAACCATTCGGCTTGCCCCGGCCCGACATGATTGAAAGGGCGGGCGATCACGATGTCAAAATCGTGCGCAAAGGTCCACTGCATGCACAGCAACTCCGCAGCGGCTTTGCTGACGGCGTAAGGATTGCGTGGACGCAGCGGATGGTCCTCCGTAACCGGCAACTGGGACGGCGAAACCAGGCCGTATACGTCGCCCGAGCTGACATACAAAAAGCGACCGGTGAACCCGCAGGACTTCAGAGCTTCGAGCAAATTCAGTGTGCCGAGAAAATTGACCTCGTACGTCGCGAGCGGATCATTAACCGAGACCGGAACAAAGCTCTGCCCGGCGAGATGAAGCACGCAATCCGGTTGTATTTCGCTAATTGCAGCAGTGAGCGACCCTCGGTCCCGCAGTTCCAGTGCCGCGGATGGAATTACCAGCTTGAAACGACTGCGCTGCATTTCACCACCGAGCAATTGCCTCACAGCCCCTCCAACGAAACCGTCGAGCCCGGTGATCAATAACCGTTTAACGGCCATGCGATGCGCCCGTCTTGGACGATCTTAAGTGACCGATATGTGCAACAGATACAGCGGGCAGCATATGCCTGACTAACCTGCCACACACGGGCGGTTGATATAACATTATGATTTTCTTGGTATTTTTACCATCTCTCGGCGACAAAATTTTACCATGAAAGCCACTCGCGACCGAAAATTCGTTTGTACATGCGCAGATCTCTTGGTACGGTCAAACGGTGAGGCAATTTGTCGATGACAGACATGATCCGTTCCAAATCTTCCGGCCCAGCATATAGGGCCAGGCGACAATGACTTCGTCGGCGACACGCGGCTCACCGCACTGCAGGGTCACGCTGTGCGCCGACCAATGATCAATCCTTTGCCCGGCAACACCCTCATCGCCGGCATTACGCGTTACTGAGTTCGATCAAGAACAATGGTAAGGCTACGCTGGCGCACCCGTTCACGGAACTTGGCGCACCAGCCCCACAGGATTTGAAATCACCAGCGTAATGCGCCAGCGGCGCCACGCTCAGCACACGCCCGTTATGTAGCCAACCCCGCGCCGGTTGGCTGCCCGCCGGTGCGCCGTTCATTGCTATCATGAGGGCTGCCAGCCCGCCGCCACGGTCATTCAATTTTTCCCGAGTGCTGTCATGCAATCGTTCTGGGACGCAAAAGAAGCCGCCAAACTGGATTCCGGAATCGGTCTGCGGGTTTACACCTCGCGGCTGCTCGGTCGCGACCACACGCTCGTCCTGCACGGCGGCGGCAATACGTCGATCAAAGTCACCTGCGCCAACATTGTCGGTGAAACCGAGGAGCTGCTCTACGTCAAGGGCAGCGGCTGGGATCTCGAAACCATCGCAGAGGCGGGTTTCTCGCCGGTGCGCATGGCGCATGTGCTGAAGCTGGCAAAGCTCGAAGTGCTGTCGGACCCGCAGATGATGAACGAGCTGTCCACCAGCATGACACGGGCCGGTGCGCCGGCACCCTCGGTCGAAACCATCCTGCACGCCATCCTGCCCTACAAGTTCGTCGATCACACCCATGCCGATG
>CAZAOZ010000016.1:0-61159 GCA_964486865.1 uncultured Bordetella sp. | reverse complement strand
GCGAAGTCGGTCCGCGCGACGGTCTGCAGAATACCAAGGTATTCATGCCGACGGCGTACAAGAAAAAATGGATCAGCGCGGCCGCGGCCGCGGGCCTGCGCGAAATCGAGGTGTGCTCATTCGTGCCGCCGAAGCTGATCCCGCAGATGGCCGATGCCGCGGAAATCGTCGCCCACGCGCGCACCATCCCCGGCCTGCATGTCGCCGCCTTGGCGCCGAACTTCAAGGGCGCGCAGCGCGCGATGGAGACCGGCGTGCACAAGCTGACGCTGACAATCTCGGTATCAAGGGCGCACAGCCTGGCCAACGTGCGCATGACGCCGGATGAGGCCATCGCCAGCGCTGCGCAGGATCCTCGAAGAAGGCATGCCCGGCGAGCCGCTGTACGGTTATGTGCCGCTGGCCGGTGTGACCAAGGGTTTTGTCCCGGCGACACGTTCGCATTGAATCGATGCATTTAACAGGATGGACAGGATAGACAGGATTTAAAACCAGCGCATATTCCAGGTTTTTTCTTGTCTGTCCTGTCCATCCTGTTAATTCAGATGTTTCAATAATTTTTTGCAACGAAGTAATTAATCATGAACAAACAACTCCCCCTCGAAGGCATCCGCGTCATCGAGTTCTGCCACGTGGTCATGGGCCCGACCTGCGGGCTGGTGCTTGCCGATCTGGGTGCCGAGGTGATCAAGGTCGAGCCGCTGGACGGCGATCACACGCGCAAGCTGACGGCTTCGGGCGCCGGATTTTTCCCGACGTATAACCGCAACAAGAAAAGCATCGCCGTCGATCTGAAATCGGCGCAGGGCCGCGAACTCGTGCTGAAGTTGATCGCCAGCGCCGATGTAGTGACCGAAAATTTCCGGATGGGGGCGATGGACAAGCTGGGCTTCGGTTATGACGCGCTGAAAAAACTGAAACCGGAGATCATTTATTGCTCGCTGAAGGGATTCCTGCCGGGGCCGTACGAGCATCGCACCGGCCTGGATGAAGTGGTGCAGATGATGGGCGGGCTGGCGTACATGACGGGCGGGCGTTTTGGGCCGCTGCGCGCCGGCGCGTCGGTCAATGACGTGATGGGCGGCGTGTTCGGCGCGGTGGCGATACTCGCTGCGTTGCATCAGCGGCAATCCACGGGTCAGGGGCAGTACGTGCAAAGCGCGCTGTTCGAGAACAATGCATTTTTGATGGGCCAGCACATGCTCGAGGGCTTTGCCACCGGCCAGCCGGTGAAACCCATGCCCGACCGTGTCCGTGCCTGGGCGCTGTACGACAATTTCAAGACGCTGGAAGGCGAACTGGTGTTCGTCGGCGTGGTCACCGACACGCAGTGGAAGGTGTTCTGCGAATCGTTCGGGCTGACCGAACTGTTCAACGATCCGGCGCTGAAAACCAACCCCCAACGTGTCGTGGCGCGGCCGCGCATCCTGCCCGTCGTCACGGAAATTTTCAGCAACATGGGCAAGCAGGAATTGATGGATCGCTGCGAGAAGCTGGGATTGCCGTTCGCACCGATCGCCAAGCCCGAAGACCTGTTCGACGATCCGCACCTGAATGCCTCGCACGGCCTGACGCCGGTGACGCTGAACAACGGCGTCAAGACCAAGGTGCCGGTGCTGCCGATTGAAATGGACGGCCGACGTTTCGGCACCAGGATAGACATTCCGCAGGTGGGCGAACACACGCGCGAGGTATTGCAGTCGATCGGACTGGATGCCGCCGCCATTGACCGGCTGGCGACGGAAGGTATCATCGCAGCAGGCCGTTGATTTCGTCGACCAGGAGAAAAACCATGAAAACCAGTCATCTGTTGCGCATGTCCGGATTGGCGTTGGCCCTGATCGCAGGCGCCGCAGTCGCGCAAACCTATCCGGCGAAACCGGTGCGCTTCATCATTCCGTTTCCGCCGGGCGGGCCGACGGACATCATGGGCCGGCTGGCGGGCGACACGCTGTCCAAGGCGTTCAATGTGCAGTACATCGCCGACAACCGCGGCGGCGCCGGCGGCAACATCGGCACCGAGCTGTGCGCGAAGGCGCCGCCCGACGGCTACACCATCTGCATGATGACCATCGCGCAGGCGATTTCACCGGGCATTTACCGCAAGCTGCCGTTTGATCCGGTGAAGGATTTCGCGCATGTCACGCTGATGGCGCAGTTGCCGAGCCTGCTGACGACGCATCCGAACTTTCCCGCGAAAAATGTCAAAGAGCTGATTGCCATTGCCCGGTCAAAACCGGGGCAGATCGCCTATTCCTCGACCGGCAACGGCACCAGCCCGCACATGCTGATGGAAATGTTCAAGTGGATGACCAAAATCGACATGGTGCATGTGCCGTATAAAGGCCAGGCACCGTCGGTGATCGATCAGATCGCCGGCCAGGTGCAGTGTGCGTTCAACACCGCCATCGGCGTCATTCCCCAGGTCCAGGCCGGCAAGCTGAAGGCGCTGGCGATTTCCACCAGGGAGCGTTTCCCGGCGATGCCCGATCTGCCGTCGGTCGAAGAAGCGGGCGTCAAGGGTTTTGACGGCGGATCGTGGCAGGGTGCGGTGATGCCCGCCGGCACGCCGCGCGACATCATCGTCAAAACCAACGAGGCGCTGGTGAAAATGCTCAAAGCGCCGGATTCGAGAGAGCGTCTGCTGCGGCTCGGCGGATTGCCGGTCGGCAATACGCCCGAGGAGTTTGCCGCTTACGTCAAAGCCGAGCAGGAAAAATGGGGCAAGGTGGCGAAGGCCGCAAAAATTCAGGTCGATTGAAGCCGGACATTGGCGACATCGCCTGAGCATATGAGCGAGGGCTACCGCTTCATGCCAACCGCGCCGGTAATGCCGATACCACTGATCCCGTATCCCATATTGAAAGCAACGCCGGCGCCCTCGGCATTCGGTCCGGCGAAAAATCCGCCATAGCCTCCATCGGGCGTTCCAGTGGCACATGGCCCGCTGCAAGTCACGGTCTGGAATCCAGCCTGGAAACGGCCGTTGATCGGTGAGAATAGCGTCGAGCCGGTTCCCGCATAAGTATTGCCTGCAGAAACATTGGTCGCATTGATGCTGAATGCAATGGACCGGCTGACGAAGTCTGCCGTCAGCACAGCGCTGTTTAATACGCCAGATCCGCTAAGAACCGAGCCGACAGGCGTGTAGGTAACGCTACCAAGACTGGGCGGCAGCGTGTTGGGGGCGTCACCGGTAATCCATGGAATGAACTGCCCGGTGGTCGTGTAGGTTACGTAATTGACATCAGTGAGCACCGCGCCACCCCCGGTCCAGGATCCCCAGACCAGATTGCCGGCAGCAGGGGCGCTGCCGACGATCGTGTTCGTCGCCGTCCCCACGTTCGCCAACCGATTGCCGAATTCGCCCATGCGGGTGAGCCGCCGCGTGCCATCTACCGCAACCTGCCAGTAGGAACCGCTTGCCACGCTGGAGCCTCCACCGGATGTGGGAATAACCAGTGCCGCTGAGTCATTGTTGGGTGGTGTTGTTTGGCTCAGTGTGCCGGTCGCAAATCCGCTGCCACCGGAGTCAGATGCCGAGACTGTAAGCGTTGCTACAGTGCCGTTGATGGTGCCGGAATAACCGATTGTGGTGAATGTGCCTGGCCCGTTTGTAACGCTGCAATCGCTGCAGCGGAATGCGCCTTGATTCTCGGGGAAATTGGCCGAATTGAATGTGGTATTGAACGAAATCACGCCGCCACTTGCTGTGATGGGAATGCCGACGCCGCCTGGCGTGCCGAGATTGACGAATTCACCAATGTCGTCTTGGACCGCGACTTGTATGAATGCCAGTTGCGTCGTGAGATTGACCGCCATGGTGATGGCACCGACCACCAGCGTGCCGCAGGGCGGGTTCGTGCAGGTGACGGGCAGGTTGAGCGGGCCTCCACTGGAATCAAGGCGATAAAAAATGGTGCCGGTGCTGGTCGGCTGGAGCAGGGTCGTCGGCCCCTGCACGCCGACGACGTCGGTGACCAGGAAAACATTGGTATCCAGGGCGACCGGCATGGTCGCACTGGGATCCGGCACGGCTGCGCCGGCGTCGGAGGTTCCGCCGGTGAGTCCGGTCTGCGCCAGCGTAGTGGCTTGCTCGCTTTGCCCGCCACTCATTTGCGCTTCGGTCTTTTGTTCCCCCTTTTTTTCAGAGGCTTGTGCTTGCTGCTGCTGGCGCGCTCTGGCCTGCCCTTCCAGCGTGTCACGCACAAAAGAGGGGGGCGCCAGTAACGGCTGCGGCGCGGAGGTGGCGCTTGCAACATGGAAATACTGATCTGCGCCAAATTGGCGTTCGCCCGTCTGGTTGGTGACGCCGATACGTCCGTCGGTGACGGCGCCATAGGTGCCGTTGGGTGCCACGGAGCCATCGGCGTTGCGGCAGCCGCCCACGCATTCCACCAGCGCATAGTGCGTGCCGCGTATGCCGATCGTCGAGGTGGGTGTTTTTACGCCATAGTTATCCTGGCGCACTTGTCCGATGAGGCCGGTGACGGTGCGCAAACCGCCTTTTAACAAATCAAAGAAGGCGCGTTGTGTTTCCGGGGTCTTGCCCTCGTAGGCGTATTCACTGATACGGAATGTGGTTTCAGGGCGCAGTGATACGATGGATGCGTCTGTCATGCGAATCTGAGCGTTGGACCGGACGCCCAGATCGACGGTATCGCCAACGCGTACCTCGGCGCCCCTTGCGGCGGGCAGGCGCTGATTGCCGCGGGTGATATGCACATCCCCGACGGCAATCAAGAAACGCCCAGCTGTTTCCTGAGCGGAAACAGGGATAGCCAGCAGCATGGAAGTGGCGATCAGGAGTAATTGCAGTTTGCGAGGCATGAGGAACTCCCTACTTGAATTCATAACGCGCTTTCAGCGCGTAGATATCGCGTGGAAACTCATAGAGCTGGATATTGGAATCGTTGCGTGAGCTTGTGACTTCTGCGCGGAACGAGAGATTCCGGTCATACAAATAAGTGACCGAGGCTTCCAGTGCGCGGTAATCGTCCTTGCGCGCAACACCCAAAAAGGCGTCTGGTGCCTTGTAAGTGCTCTTCTGAATGGACGCGCCGATGGCAATGCCCCATTTGCCAGCAGGTGTGAAGCTCAGATTGACGCGTGCGCCACGAATATCGCGGGCCAGATCGTCGCGGCCCGTAGCCAGCACGTCTTCCTTGCCCACGCTGAGACCCGCGCCAATCACAGGTTGCCATTTGTGCGTCAGGAGGCGCCGGTAACCGGCCGACAGGCCGTTGAAATCCGCATCCCGCGGCGAGTTGGTTCCGGCATAGCGTAGCCGTGCGTACTGTGCGCCGACATTGAATGCCTGCAACTGGTCAAGCTGATATTGCCACTCAACGCCGCCACCGAGAGACTTGCGATAGCGTTCATTGTCGACATCAATGGAGTTTGCCGTGGCGCTAAAACGCAGCAGATGTTTTTCCTGCAGCAAAGATACCCCGCCCGTGAGCGAATAATTGGCAAGGTCGAACTGATCTTCGTCGACGTGCATCTTGCGGTCGCCTGCTGCGCCACCGAATAATGCAACGCCTGGCGCCACCGGATAACTGATATAGCCACCCGCAGCGATCTGCGTAAATCGATCGGATTTTCGTGTTCCACGATTGTCGATGATCACGGGACCGAGGTTGGGGAGAAATATCGCCGCGTTCTGCACGCCGCCGTTGACGTTTGAATCGACGCCGATACCGGCCTCGATATACACGCCGCCGCTCACTGTATAGCGCGTTTCACGCAGCCGTATGGCATCGAGAAAACGGGTGATCGTGGCCCGCACGTCTGCTGGAGGATTGAGCCTTTGCACAGACTCGAATTCCTCGCGTGCCCGGGCATCTTCGTTCAGGGCAAAATAGCCCCGGGCGAGTTGCAGCCGTGCCGAGGCGTTATCCGGGTAGGTAAGTATGTAACGTTCGAGGGCAAGAACGCCTTCTCCCGCGCGACCAGTATCTATCGCCGCGATGCCGAAATAGAAATCGAAGGTTGGTTCACCCAAGGACTCGGGGTGTTTCTTGCCAAGATCATAGGCCTGTGCCGCCTGACCCTTTTCCATCAATGCACGGACATCGTCAGCCGGCGCGGCCCATGCGACGATTGAAGTGAATGCCAAAGACGCACAAATTGCGCGAGCGCCAACCCCATGATTAAGCATCATGCCCCCTGTATGCCGATTTTGGTTCTTATTCAGAATTCGTTTTTTGGTTCTTATTCAGAATTCATTTGGCATACTCTACGTGAGGGGTTCATTCGAGACAAGTGGCTGAAAAATTGCCGAAAAGCATGTTCACGAGATGCCCCCCATCGTTTCTGCGTGATAAAAAGGGGATGTTGCGGCACAGAGATCGCCGCTTGCCGACCCGTGTGCCCGGCGAGCATGCGGCAGGAATCTAGACCGCCTGAATACTGGCAAGGACTTTTCCCCACCGCGGATCGGGCCGCTGCGGCAGCGGGCCGCGCACCGCGTGCAGCGCCGCCCAGGTGGTTGACAGGATGTTGAGCAGCGCCGGCTTGCCGAATTCCGCTTCCAGCAGCGGCACGGCGTGGATCGCGTACCACAGACCGCCGGGCAGGGAGAAATGATTCAGATCACCATCTTCGAGGCCGCGATGCTGTCGCAGATCGGCGCCGTAATCGTGGCAATGGATCATGATCTGGCTCCACAACTCGTGACACTCATGGTGGGCATTGGCATGCCGCTTTCATTCCTTACGCTGTTCGCCTGGCGGCAGGTACTAAGAGCGCGTAACAAAATGAAAATCCCCCTCTCCCCGCTTGCGGGGAGAGGGGCGGGGAGAGGGGCGGCAGAAAGTCATTTTGTTACACGCTCTTAGGCTGCAGGTGGACGGATTGGGGGGAAACTCGGACGCTGCGAAGCGCAAGATTCCAGGGAAAACCGCGGAGCGTGAGTGAGTTTTCACGCGGTTAACGGTTCGCCAGTCGGGGCGATAGAGTGCCGGTCAGTGAAAAAATAGCGTTTAAACCGACGATCCATTGCGATAATATGCCCGTGATAGCGGTGACGCGGCGTAGTTTTCTGATGGACTTCTGAATCGATCCAAGGGGAGGGATATGAGGAAGTTTATGGTCTGTCTTGCAGGCGTATTGCTCGCTGGCAATATCAGCGAAATATTTGCCCAGAACTATCCGATTAGACCGATACGAATGATTGTGCCCTTCGCGGCTGGAGGAGGCACCGACGTGGTTGCCCGCGTGATCGCCCCGAAACTGTCCCAGCAGCTCGGGCAGAATGTCATTATCGACAATCGCACGGGCGCCAGCGGTAATGTCGGATCTGAGATTGCGGCCCGCGCCGCACCCGATGGTTACACGGTGATCATGGGCAATGTCAGCACACACGCCATCAATGCGAGTGTGTTTAAACTGCCCTATGACCCGGTAAAGGATTTTGCTCCGGTAAGCGTGGTGGCCGTTGCCGCCAACGTGCTGGTCGTGCACCCTTCGTTTGCGGCAAAGTCAGTGCAGGAACTGATCACCGCGGCACGTGCTGCGCCTGGAAAAATCGATTATGCGTCCGCCGGTAATGGCAGCCCGGCACATCTTGCCGGTGAGCTGTTCAAAGTGCTGGCGAAGGTCGAGATGATGCACGTACCTTATAACGGCAACGCCCCAGCCATCACGGCGCTACTGAGCGGGCAGGTAGCCCTGATGTTTAGCTCTATGCCAGCCGCAATTCCGCATGCGCGAACCGGAAAATTGCGTGCTCTCGCCGTTACGAGTATCAAGCGTGTGTCCGGTGCGCCCGAGTTGCCTACAATCGCTGAATCCGGTCTGCCAGGTTTTGACGTCACGCAGTGGATTGGCATACTTGCGCCGGCAGGCACGCCCCGACCGATAGTTGACCGTATTTACAAGGCGGTGGTGATGAGCGTGAAACAATCTGATGTCATTGAGCGTTATGAAACGCTCGGTGCCGAGCCGCTGGGCAATACTCCGACTGATTTTGCGGCCCTCGTGGTGAGCGACGTAAAAAAATGGTCAGAGGTTGTGCGTGCTGCGAAATTGAAAATTGACTGATAAATGCCGGGACTGGGGTTCGAGCCTTCGGGAGAGCTTCTTGAGCGTTTCCGTGCGGCTCGAACTAAGCCCCTGAATTAGTGCTCCGTGACCGTCTGCTTCAGGTCGGGTACCGCCTGACGAGATGGCCGATAGCAGTCATTCATCAAGCGTCGGTGTAAGTGGTAATCGGACAACCGGACGGTTGCGTCAATCGGTTGAAACCGCAACCCTTGGTGGACGTTCGAGATGGGGTAAAAACCCCCGCGGCTTAATCGCCTGACTCCTTAACGTGACTAAAAGGCATCCCATGGCATCGATCGACGTAGATCAATTGATGCTGAAGCCGCACAGGATTACGCCTGCCATTTGGTGAAAAATAGGGTTTGAAAACCTTATGCCCCGCATGCCATTCATGCCCTTGCCCTTGCGCTAAATACTACATAGTAATATAGTAATTCGCGCGGCGGCCTTGCATCCGTGTTCCGCGCGCGCCCGGCCGGTTTCAAGGAGGGTTTCACCGCATGACTGGCATCTCTGATTCTGCCGTTATGGCCTCCGGCATCGAGGTCTTGCGCAAGTTCTGGCGACCGGTCATGCCGGGCCTGCCAAAATACGCTCAACTGCGCGAAGTATTCCTCGCGGCAATCGAAAGCGGCTATTGGAAACCCGGCGCCAAGTTGCCGACCGAGCAGGCGCTCGCGCACCACACGCCGTTCAGCCTCGGCACGGTGCAGCGCGCGCTACGCGCGCTGGTGGATGAAGGCATTGTTGTGCGCCAGCAGGGCAGCGGTACCTATGTTGCGAAAAGCCGAAAGGCGATGGATGCGCCGTGGCATTGTCGCTTCATCGCCGACGACGGGAAAAATTTCCTGCCAATCTATCCGAAAGTAGTCATGCGCAAGCGCATCCGCGAATGCGGATCATGGTCGGAGTATCTCGATCAGCACGGCGATAACGTGATTCGGATCGACCGCGTGATTGGCATAGCCGACGAGTTCAGTGTTTTCAGTAAATTCTATCTCGATGCCCGGCGTTTTCCGGGCATCCTCGACAAGCCGCTCGCCGACCTCGACGGGGCCAACCTGAAGCTCATCATCAGCCGCGAGTTTGGTCTGCCGGTGACGCGCGTCGCGCAGACCGTGAGCTTCAAGGTGTTCCCCGCCGCCGTGTGCAAAGCGCTCGGTCACAAGCGGGGAATATCCGGCACGCTGATCGAAATCGCCGCCAGCGCGGGCCGCGGCCGGGTGGTGTACTACCAGGAACTCTTTATTCCGCCCAATCGCCGGCGACTGGTGATTTCCGACACCTACGATGCGAACGAACCCTAAAGACCACGCGCCATGGAACAGACGAATCTCTTGATCATCATGTCCGACGAACATAATCCCAAGGTAATGGGTGCGAGCGGACACCCGATCGTGAAGACGCCCAACATCGATACCCTCGTGCGCGAGGGCACGATGTTTACTTCGGCGTACACGGCCTGCCCGGTATGCGTTCCCGCGCGCGCGGCATTCGCGGTCGGCAAGTACGTCCACCAGATCGGGTTCTGGGACAACGCGGATGCGTACGACGGCTCCATTCCGAGCTGGCATCACCGGCTGAGGGCGGGCGGCCACCGGGTCGATTCGATTGGCAAGCTCCACTTCCGCGGTGTTGAGGGCGATGATTACGGATTCGACGACATGCAGATCCCGATGCAGATCATCGAGGGCAAGGGCGACCTGATGGGGCTCGTGCGCCGCGACCTCCCCGAGCGCGGGCTATCGTGGAAAATTGCCAAGCTCGCAGGGCCGGGCGAGACGCCGTACACTGCGTACGATCGGGAAATCGCAACGCGCGCGCAGATTTGGCTGCGTGAAGAAGCGCCGAAGTACCGGGACAAGCCGTGGGTGCTGTTCGTGTCCTTCGTCTGCCCGCACTTTCCGCTGGTCGCGCCGGCCGAGTTCTACTACCAGTATCCGCTCGACGAGATGCCGGTGCCCAAGCAGTACCGGCATGACGAGCGGCCGCAACACCCGTATCTCGCCGACTACGCGGGCAGCTTTGCATACGACAAGTTCTTCGATCCGGCAAAGCTGAAAAAGGCGATCGCCGCCTACTACGGCCTGGTAAGTTTTGTCGACGACAACGTCGGCAAGGTGTTGCGCGTGCTTGATGCGACCGGCCTTGCCGCCAACACGAGGGTGCTCTACACATCCGATCATGGCGACAATCTCGGTGCGCGTGGGTTGTGGGGGAAATCGACGATGTACGAGGAGGTTGCCGGCGTGCCGCTCATCATCAGGGGTCCCGGCATTCCGCGCGGCAAAAAGATAACGACGCCGGCGAGCCACGTCGACACCTATCCGTTCATCATGCAGTGCGTGGGCGAGGACCGGCCACAGATGTACGACGGCCATCCGGGCGTCTCGCTCTTCGATCTCGCCAGTGGTGCCATGCCCGACCGCAACGTGCTCTCGGAGTACCACGGCATGGGCTCGACCACCGGTGCGTTCATGATCCGCCATGGCAAGTACAAGTACGTGCACTATGTTGCGTACCGGCCGCAGCTCTTCGACCTCGAAGCTGATCCCGAGGAGCTGCGCGATCTTGCTGCTGACGCCGCCTATGCGGGCGTGCTCGATGAATGCCGCGCGCGGCTCGATGCCATCTGCAATCCGGCGGCAGTGGACGCGTGCGCGAAGCAACGGCAGGCGGAGCTATTGGACGAGAATGGCGGGCGCGATGCGGTCATCAAGCGCGGCGACCTCGGGTTCAGCCCGCCGCCGGGTTACCCGGTCGTGCTCGGATGAGGGCATAAGGAAAGGTGCACGCACCAATGTTGCAGTCAACCCGACGACAAGCAAGGGAGGCATCATGGTAAGTCGCGCAGTGTGGGCAGCAAGTATCACGGTAGTGTTGGCGCTCGGCGTGGGCAGTGCAGGGGCGCAAACGTTTCCAGAGAAGCCGATTCGCATGCTCGTGCCGTTCGCGCCGGGCGGCAACACGGATATCCTGGCGCGCGCAGCGGCGCAGCGCATGAACGACCATTGGGGCAAGCCGGTCGTGGTCGACAACCGTCCCGGCGGTGCGGGGTTCATCGCCGCCGAGATCGTGAAAAACGCGGCGCCCGACGGACATACCATCCTGGTCGGCTCGACCGGCGAGCTGGCCGTCAATCCCAGTCTGTTCAAGGAGATGCCCTACAACGTCGGGAGGGATTTCCTGCCGATCTCGCTCGGCACCATCTCGCCGCTGCTCGTCGCTGCGCATCCGTCGTTCAAACCGAACACGATCAAGGAATTGATCGATCTTGCTCGGGCGAAACCAAAAACCCTGTCGTACGCCTCTGTGGGCATCGGCAGCTCGATGCACTTGTCGGGCGAGCTTTTCAAGATGATCACCGGCACCGACGTCGTCCACGTGCCGTACAAAGGCGGCGCGCCGGCGACCGCTGCACTGCTGGGCGGCATAGAGGTCAACTTCGGCTACGTTGGCATGGGTCCCGCGATTCCTCACGTCAAGTCAGGGCGCATCAAGGCGCTTGCCATCACGACGCCGAAGCGCTCGAGCCTGTTGCCCGAGGTGGCGACCATGCAGGAACAGGGTGTCAAGGACTTCAACACCAGTATCTGGTTCGCATTCGTCGCGCCGGCGGGCACGCCGAAGCACATCGTCGCGAAACTTAACGCCGAGCTCAATCGCATCCTGAAGATGCCCGAGGTGGTCCAGTACCTCAGCAACACGGGCGTCGAGATCACCCCAGGCACATCCGAGGAACTGGCGCGCTTCATTAAGTCGGAAACCGAGAAATACCGAAAGATCATCGAAGTCGCCGGAATCAACTGAATTGATGCGAGCTAGAGAGGAGAAGACCATGTCACCGAAAAGCCTGATGTATGCCGCGTGCGCCGTGTCCTTGCTGGCGGGCATAAGTCCGCCGCTAGCCGCGCAGGGCTACCCGACCAAGACAGTCCGGGTGGTCGTGCCGTACGCACCCGGAGGCGCAACTGACCTCACTGCGCGCACCGTCGGCGCAAAGCTCCAGGATACGTTGAAACAGACTATCGTCGTGGACAATCGCACCGGCGCGGGCGGCACCATCGGCGCGGACATCGTCGCGAAGGCCGCGGCCGACGGCTACACTGTACTGCTCGCCTCGCCCGCGGAGATCGCGGTGCTGCCGCACCTGCAGAAGCTGCCGTACAACGTGGAGAGGGATTTCGCCCCGGTGTCGCTCGCGGTGCAGACCCCGTTGATCCTGGTCGTGCACCCGACGCTGCCGGTGAAAAACGTGAAGGAGTTGATCGCCTTGATCAAGGCGCGCCCCGGGCAGATGACCTACGCCTCGGCCGGCACCGGCGGTGTGCAGCATCTCGCGGGCGAGCTGCTCAAAATCAACTACAAGCTCGATATGACGCACGTGCCGTACAAGGGTGCGGGCGCGGTGATGCCTGATCTCATCGGCGGGCATGTGCCGATGTTTTTCTCCGGCATGCCGCCGGCAGTGCCGCACGTGCATGCCGGGAAGTTGAAAGCGCTGGCGGTGACATCGACCAGGCGCTCGGTCACAGTGCCCGACGTGCCGACGATGGGCGAGGCGGGCGTGCCAAACTTCGTAATCACCAACTGGTTCGCGTACTTTGTTCCGGTGGGAACGCCGGCGGCCGCCATCTCGCGGCTCAACACCGAGATCAACCGCGCGCTCCAGCTCGACGACGTCAAAAAGCGGCTCGCCAGTGTCGGCGCGGAAACGGTCGGCACTACGCCCGATGAACTTGCCCAGTTCGTGCGCGAGGAGAGCGACAAGTTCGCGAAGCTGATTAAGCTTTCTGGTGCCAAGGGAACGGATTAAAATTCCTTCTTTTCCCCTTGATGCGCGCGCGAACCAACATTCTCCTGATTACGTCTGACCAGCAGCGGGCGAATTGCTTCGGCTTCGAGAACAAGCACATCCGCACGCCGCATCTTGACCGCCTTGCGCGCGAGGGAACGCGTTTCTCCGCGTGCATCACGCCGAATCTCGTCTGTCAGCCCTCGCGCGCCTCGATCCTGACCGGGCTGTTGCCACTCACGCACGGCGTATGGGACAACGGCATCGATCTCGATCCTGGGGTCGGTGAGCAGGGATTTGCCGGAACGCTGGCGCGCGCTGGCTACGCAACCGCATTAATCGGCAAGGCACACTTTTCGACCAAGGCAACGTTCAAGCCGACGGGTACGCCGGAGTGTGGCCGCAGCGGTGCGCAATACGGCCCGGATTGGCGTGGGCCGTACATGGGTTTCCAGCACGTCGAGCTTGCTGCGCTCGGGCATTTTGACAACCCCATGCCGCTCGAGCGCCCGCCGGTCGGACATTACGAGCGCTGGCTGCTCGCGCGCGCATCAAGTGATGAGGCGCTGCGATTGTACGCAGCGTCCGCCGGCCCCGACACGCAAGGGGCGGCGCAAACCTGGCATTCAGCACTGCCGCCTGCCTGGCATTCAAGCACCTGGATCGGCGACCGCGCCATCGACTGGCTTAACGGGCACGATAAATCGAAGCCGTTCTGCATGTGGGTGTCGTTTCCCGATCCGCACCAGCCGTTCGATTGTCCGGTGCCCTGGAGCCTAATGTACGATCCGCGCGATGTGCCCCTTCCGCAGCACCGCACGCGTGATCTCGATCGCCGTCCGTGGTGGTACCGCGCATCGCTCGAAGGCATGCCGCAGCTGACCGATTCCGCCATGCGCAACCTGCGCGTTAAGGTTTCGCGTCTTGCGGACCAAAGCGACGCACAGCTCGCACACATGACGGCGAACTATTACGGCATGATCTCGCTGATGGATCACAACGTCGGCCGCATCCACGCCGCGCTTGACGACCTGGGTTTGCGCGAAGATACGCTGGTGATTTTTACCACCGATCACGGCGAGATGCTCGGCAATCACGGCATGTACCTGAAAGGCCCGTGGCCGCTTGAGGACCTGCTGCGCGTCGGGATGATCGCGGCAGGGGCGGGCATTGCTCAGGGGCGGGTCGAACATCAACCGGTCTCGACGCTCGATCTTGCGCCGACTGTCCTCGATTATGCGGGCGTGCCCGCGCAGCTCGAGCCGCAGGGCCGCAGTCTCAGAACGCTGCTGGAGGACGGCGCCGAAACTCGCGAGGCTGCCTACAGCGAATGGCACGTGCATCCATCGCGCTGTGGAGTGGGTTTGCAGTTGCGCACGGTGCGCACCAGGACGCACAAGTGTACATTCGAGCTCGGCTCGGGCGCGGGCGAGCTCTACGATCTTGTCAACGACCCACATGAAATGAATAACCGGTTCAACGATCCTGGTTATCGCAAGCTGCGCGGCGAATTTGATGCGCTGATGCGCGCACGGCCGGGCAAGGTGCTTGATGATCTGCCTGAACCGATCGGGATGGCATAAAGGCAGTGAAGGGTGACGGGCGAGTAGTATGGGAATCAAAAATCCGGCGATGCCGATGCCGTCGGCGACCATCGTCCGTAACGCGCCGCGCGGCATCGAAGTGCTGATAAGGAGAGAGACGTGATCAATTCCATTGCGACGAGTACACCAATTGGTTTTATCGGTTTGGGGGTTATTGGCGGTGCTATGGCAACAAACCTGCTCAAGGCAGGGTTCAAGGTTTCGGTGCACAACAGAAGCAGGGGCAAGGTCGAAGAACTGGTGCGTCAGGGTGCGGTGGACGGAAAATCCCCATCCAACGTGGCACGTAACGCCAAAGTGATCTTCGTATGCGTTCCGGACACCCCGGACGTGGAGCACGTACTTTTTGGTGATGAAGGCATCGTGCACGGGATCGAAAAGGGTTCCGTGATTATTGACTGCAGCACCATCTCGGCAACGGCCACGGTCGAATTTGCGGAACGTCTGAAGGCCCGGGGAGTGGCGATGCTCGATTCACCGGTCAGTGGCGGGCTCAAGGGCGCGCAGGACGGTACGCTATCTTGCATGATCGGCGGCGATGCGTCTGTCGTCGAGGCCTGCATGCCATTGTTCAGCGCGGTTGGAAAAACTTTTACGCACGTAGGCGCAAATGGTGCTGGCCAGGCCTGCAAGGCCTGCAGCGTGATGGTGCTGGTCGGGACGCTGATGGCGATTTCGGAGGCATTCGCGCTGGCCGGGAAAATGAATATCGATCCCCAAAGGGTGCGTGAAGCCCTGCTGGGCGGTTCAGCCCAGAGTTTCGTGCTCGCAAATCATGGCAAGAAACTGCTTGACGGCACATTCACCCCGGGATTCCGGGGGGAACTGATGTACAAGGACATCAAGCTGGCGCTGGGGGCCGGCCGCGATGCAGGCGCGTTCATGCCGGTCACCGCCCTTGGAACGCAGATGCTTGCGGCATTGTGCAATACCGGAAGGGGCGGGCTTGACAGTGCTGCGCTCGGGCTGGTCTTCCGGGAATTGTCCGGGCTGAAAACCTGATCAGCACGCCCATGGCCGTATCAATGAATGCCGGTCTGGTCACCCGATTCCGCAAGCGCGCTTGTTGAAGTCGCTGAAAAACCGGTCGGCGAGTTTCAGTGCCACGCTGTCGATGAGGCGCGCGCCGACCTGGGCCAGTTTCCCGCCAATCATGGCTTTTGCCGTGTAATCCAGAAGTGTTCCGGTTTCCGCGGGTATTAGTCGCACGCTGGCCTGGCCCCGGGCAAAGCCCGCCACGCCCCCTTGGCCCTCGAAGGACACGACGTAGGCGTCAGGCGGGTTCACTTCACTCAGAACCATCCTGCCCTTGAATTTGGCGCTTACCGGCCCGATCCTGGCGGTCATTACCAGCTGGTATTCGTTTTCCTGCAGCTTTTCCATGGATTCACAGCCCGGGATGCAGGCTTTGAGCATCTCGATGTCATTCAGCGCATCCCAAGTATCTTGCTGATTCAGGAGGATAAGTTGCTGCCCTGATAGCTCCATGTTTCTCCTTCCGCTCCTGATTTCCTGAAAGTGTTGCCGCGATGGCCACGAATGCCGGCGCCTGGTTTTACTTTGGTTGACGTTTGGTTGACGTGAAAAACTATATAGTATTATAGTAATCGTGGAAGTCTGATAACGCTACCCGAATCGTCTTGTTGCCTGCTGTCGGTCAACCGGCACTGTTCGAGGTAATGCCACCTGGAGGGGTTGTGAAGGCAAGCGCCTTTTCCTATGCCAAGCCGTCGTCTCTTGCGGAGCTCTTTGACCTGGTGGAGCTTCACGGCGACCAGGCCAAGTTGCTGGCAGGGGGGCAGAGCTTGATTGCGGCATTGAACATGCGGCTTGCGTCTCCCGCGGTTTTGCTGGATATCAATGGCCTCACTGAACTCTCAGGCATCGAAATCGCCGGTGACGTGGTGCGCGTGGGCGCGCTTACCCGGCATCGCGACCTCGAGAAATCTCCGGAAATCCGGAACCATCTGCCGCTGGTCCACAAGGCAATGCCTTTTGTGGCCCATGCCGCAATCCGTAACAGGGGCACCTTTGGCGGGAGCGTTGCATTTGCCGACGCCGCTGCGGAACTGCCCGCCTGTTGCGTCGCACTCGATGCCGGATTGGAACTGGCCAGCAGGCAGGGTCGACGGATTGTCAGGGCACGGAATTTTTTCAAGGGGCTTTACGAAACTGACCTGCAGCCCGGCGAGGTGCTGGTCGGTGCCGAATTCCCCCGGCTGCAGCCCGGCTACCGGTCGGCTTTCATGGAGCTTGCGCGAAGGCACGGGGATTACGCCATCGTGGGTGTGGCGGTTCACGCAAAGTTCCGGGATGGAATCTTCTCTGATGCCGCTATCGTGTTTTTTGGCGTTGCTGACAGACCCGTGCTTGCAGTCGAAACCGCGCGTGCACTGGAATCTGCGCCGGTTTCGGAGCCGGTCTTCAAGGCCGTGCGGTCTGCGGTATTGCGGGATCTCGAAACCTCTGGCGACATCTATCACAGCGCCGCAACCAAATCGCATCTGGCCTGCGTGCTGGCAGAAAGAGCGATCAGAACCATGACGATGGAGCCCGGCGCATGACCAATGCGAGTGACGAATTCGATCTGCACCTGACGGTCAACAATGTTCAGGTTGCCAGGCGTGTTCCGGCCAGGATGCACCTTGCCGATTTTCTGCGGGAAGAGCTGGGCTTGACGGGCACGCACCTGGGTTGCGAGCACGGCATCTGCGGCGCCTGCACGGTACGGGTCAACGGCGAGATCGTGCGCGGCTGTCTGATGCTGGCGATCCAGGCAGACGGTGCCGCGGTGGAAACGGTCGAAGGTGTTTCCGAAAGCGGCGAAATTGCGGACCTGCAGGAAGCCTTTCATCAGCGAAATGCCCTGCAGTGCGGTTTCTGCACTCCCGGGATGCTGCTGACTGCCGCTGACCTGGTGAAGCGGAATCCGCTTGCAAGCCGGGACCAGATCCGCGAGCACATGTCCGGAAACTTCTGCCGCTGCACCGGGTATCACTCGATCGTTGATGCCGTGGAGGCGGTATGCCGGGCGCGCACCGGCGATGCGCGGGGGCGGACATGACGGCCAGCGACAAGAACGCGCAGGCCAACCCGCTGGGCCGGTACATCGGCGCAAGCCTGCCCAGGCCGGATGCACGGCGGCTGCTGCATGGCCGCGGCCGATATACCGACGATATCAAGCTTGCGAGGACTGCGCATGTCGTTTTTGTGCGCAGCCCCTACGCACACGCAACCATCACCGCCATCGATGTTGCAAAAGCAGCCTCCAGTGCAGGTGTCATCCGGATCGTCACTGGCGAAGAGGTTGCAGGGCTTTGCCAGCCATGGGTGGGGGTCCTCACGCACCTGAAAGGACTGAAGTCGGCGCCTCAATACCCGCTTGCGATGGGGCGCGCCCGCTGGCAGGGCGAACCGGTGGTGGCGGTGGTCGCGGAAACCCGGGCACTGGCCGAGGATGCCGCCCAGCTGATCGAAATCGATTGGGATCCGCTGACGGCTGTAACCGATGCCGAAACTGCACTGGAACCCGGAACACCGGTCATCCATCCCGACCTTGGCGATAATCTGGCGTATCAGCGCGCAGTGGATACCGGCGGCGTAGAGGAAGCTTTTGCCGGCGCGCACAAGGTCGTCGAGGCGACTTTCAAAACAAGCCGGCATACCCCGGTTCCGCTGGAACCCCGCTCGATCCTTGCCGACTACAACCCCGCCGAGCAGCAGCTCACGGTCTATCAGTCGACTCAGGTGCCCTACATGATGCAGTGGATCCTGGCCAAACATTTCGGATTGAAGGAAACCAGGGTGCGTGTCATTGCGCCGGATGTCGGCGGCGGATTCGGCACCAAGATCCATATTTACGGCGATGAAATGACTGCTGTCGCACTGAGCATCATGCTGGGCCGTCCGGTCAAGTTCGTGTCTGATCGCCTGGAATCCTTCGTTACCGATTTCCACGCGCGCGGTCATCGCGTCAAGGCGCGGATGGCGGTGTCCGGGGCCGGCGACATCATCGGCATCGAGATGGATGATTTGTACGGCATCGGGCCTTATTCAGGCTATCCCCGCGGCAGCGCGAATGAAGCGAAGCAGGTTCTGAATCTGGTGGGCGGTCCATACAAGAATCGCGTCTACCGCGGGCGTACCCGGGTCGTATTCGAGAACAAGAACATGTATGGCCAGTATCGAGCCGTCGGGCATCCCGTTGCATGCGCGGTGACCGAGGGACTGGTCGATCTGGCGGCGAGCGCGATCGGAATGGATCCAGCGGAGTTCCGTTATCGAAATTACATCGATGCAGAAGCCTATCCATACGCTCTGGTTACAGGACCGGTATTCGAGAAGCTGTCCCAGCATCAGGCGCACGAGAAACTGCTCGAGCTGATGGACTACGCAGCGTTGCGACAGGAACAGAAGGTATTGCGTGAGCGCGGCATCTACCGCGGCATCGGGCTGGCAGCCTTTGTCGAGATGTCGAATCCGTCATCGGCCACCTACGGCCAGGGAGGTGCATCGATCGCCTCACAGGACGGTTGCACGATGAAGCTGACTGCGACGGGCGGCATCACCTGTGCCGTCAGCATCAACGAGATCGGTCAGGGGGCAACCGCAGTCATTTCGCAGGTGGCGGCCTCTGCGGTTGGCGTTTCTCCGGATAACATCAAAGTCGTGATTGGTGACACCGACGTCACGCCCTACGGCGGCGGGAACTGGGGATCGCGCGGAACCGGAATCGGCGGAGAGGCGGTATTCCAGGCCGGCAAGGCGCTGCAGCAAAACATACTGACTTTTGTTGCGCTGCTGACGGAAACCGAAGCTTCGATGCTCGGCATTCGCGACGGGAGCGTCATTGAGACCCTGACAGGCAAAACACTGATGACACTGGAGGATGTCGCGAGAACGGCCTATTTCCGCGGCGATCAGGTGCCTCGGGGCTTTACCCCGGAGCTGGTCGTTACCCGCCACTTTGCGCAGAAGGTCTATGACGGAATCTGCACCAACGGAATTCAGGGTTGCTACCTTGAAGTGGATGTCGAAACGGGATTTGTGCGCCTTCTCAAACACTGGGTGGTTGACGACTGTGGAACCATCATCAATCCTCTGCTTGTCGACGAGCAGATACGTGGCGGGGTCGTGCAGGGTATTGGTGGCGCGCTTTTTGAGGAGTGCATCTACAGCGCCGATGGCCAGCTCACTAATGGCAGCCTGATCGATTATCTGGTGCCCATGGCCTGCGAGATGCCGGACATCGAGGTGGGGCATGTTTCCACGCCGACGGCGACTTCCGAACTCGGCGCCAAGGGGGCAGGTGAGGCCGGAACGGCTGGCGCCCCCGCTGCAATCATGAATGCGATCAATGATGCACTGAAACCTTTTGGTGCTTGTGTGACGGAGCAGCCGTTTACTCCGGAGAGGATATTGCGCGCGCTGGGCAAGGTGTGAATCGGGCAACACATAACAGGCAGAAGGAGGAGGAAGTCATGAAGAAAGCAATGGTCATCGCAGGAGCGGTTCTGATCGCCGGCGGCAACATGCTGGCCCCCGGACATTCCCATGCACAGCAATATCCGACCAAACCCGTACGCATGGTGGTGGCATTTGCGCCAGGCGGGGCGCCGGACCTGATCGGCAGGCTCGTCGGACAGAGGCTCAATGCGAAACTGGGTCAAACCGTGATCGTTGACAACCGACCGGGGGCAACCGGCAATATCGGGGCAGAGATCGTAGCGAACGCGTCAGCAGACGGTTATACGGTTTTCATGGCGACCCTGTCGATGGCGATCAGCCCCAGTTTCTACCGCAAGCTGCCTTTCGATCCGGTGAAAAGCTTTTCGCCGATCGGGATGGTCGCCTCCGTGCCCCTGCTTCTGGTGGTCCATCCTTCGCTACCGGCTCGATCGGTGAAGGAGCTGATCGCCCTCGCCAAATCGAAACCGGGCGTGCTGAACTATGCCTCGGTAGGTAACGGAAGCCCGCAGCATTTGTCGGGCGAGCTGTTCAAGTCGGTGGCTGGCCTGGACATCGTGCATGTGCCGTACAAGGGGGGCGGACCTGCGACGGGTGCCGTGCTGAGCGGGGAGGCCAACCTGTTCTTTGCGGGGATGCCGCCGGCGCTGCCCCATGTCAAGGCAGGCCGTTTGCGCGGGCTCGCCGTATCGACGAGTACCCGTTCCGCCTCGGCGCCAGACGTGCTGACGATGAGCGAAGCCGGACTGAGCGGTTTCGAGGCCGACAACTGGAATGCCCTGCTTGCGCCGCGCGGCACTCCGCAGAAGATCATCAATCGCCTGAACCGGGAGCTCGAGAGCGTACTGGACGAGAAGGATACTCAGGCGCTGCTGATCCGTACCGGTGCCATGGCGGCCTACAGCACACCTGAGGTACTGGCTTCGCGGATCAAGTCTGAAACGGTCAAGTGGAACAAGGTTGCGCGGGCTGCCGGGGTCACGCCCGAATAAGCATGCGTAACGAATTGACAATCCGGCCGGAAGTCGTGGTGCTGGCGCGGCTTACCCGCTTCATCAACGAGCGGCTTCCAAAGCATGTGCGGCTCAGCAAGGCGCTGCTAGAGGCAATCGAGGCCGGACAGTGGAGGCCTGGTGACAAACTGCCACCCGAAATCGAGCTGGCCCGGCTGACCCCGTTCAGTCTCGGGACCATCCAGCGGGCACTGCGCGGCTTGGTCGATGAGGGGGTCCTGGTCCGTAAACAGGGCAGCGGCACGTTTGTTACCGGTACCCGCAAGGCGGTAAACGCCCCATGGCATTGCAGGTTCTATGCCGATGACGGAAAAACGTTCCTGCCGGTTTTTCCGAAGGTGGTTTCCCGCAGGAAAATCAGGGAGCACGGCCCTTGGTCGGAATATCTGGAGCACAGGGGGGATAACATCATCCGGATCGACCGCCGGATGAGCATCAATCACGAGTTCATCGTTTTCAGCAAGTTTTACCTGAATGCGGATCATTTCGGCGGCATGCTGAAGAAACCCGTTGCCGAGCTCGACGGCGTTAATTTCAAGACCATTCTCGAGCAGGAATTCGGGTCACCGGTGATGAACATCGTCCAGAGTGCGATGGTGATGCGGTTCAAGGACAGCATCTGCCGCGCCTGTCGCATACATGCGGGGTCCACGGGGCTGTTTCTGCAAAGCGTTGCCAGCACGCTGCGCGGCCGGAACATCTATTACCAGGAGTTCTTCGTGCCTTCCTCGAACCGCAGGCTGATGCTTTCGGACCACTATGGCGTTGACGAACTCTAGATACCTGAACGCAATGGCATGAAAACACCCGTGCTTGAGTTCCGGCACAGGCTTGACTATCAATTAAGGGAGAAATGATGGAATTGAACGCGGAAGAACAAGCCATGCTCGCGGGCGGATGGGGCGAGCCCGTTCGCCAGGCGATCGAAGGGCAGATCAAGGTCGGGAAATTTTACGGTGCAAAACGCTTTGTGCCGGTCACCAACGTGCACATGATGGGCGACATCGAGGTGATGGGTGACGGTGGGCTGGATCATTTGCGCGGCCTTGCGGCCGGGCAGGCACGATGCGCCGTAAACACGACGACCAATGCGCGCTGTTTCGATTTCAAGCATGTGGAGAAATTCGGGCAGAACGCCGGGGAGGCGGCCAAGGAGCACGACCTGATCGGCTACTTGAAAAGCATGAACGTCATGACTACCGATACCTGCATCAACTATCAGTCGCTGTATCAGCCCCACGTGGGGGAACATGTTGCCTGGGGAGATACCGGCACGGTCATCTGGGCGAACTCGGTATGCGGCGCACGCAGCAATTTTGAATCGGGGCCTGCGGCGATGGCAGCTGCCCTGACCCGGCGGGTTCCGGAATACGGGTTCCATCTTGATGCCCATCGCAAGGGAACATTCGTGGTGGATGTGCAGGCCAAGCTCGGCGATTTCGCGGAGTGGGGTGCCCTCGCCAAGCTGGTGGGCGAACCCAATCAGAGTTATTACTCGGTGCCGGTGTTCACGGGAGTATCGCGTGCGCCGACCGCGGACGAACTCAAGCACCTGGGCGCATCCCTGGCGAGCTACGGATCAATGGCGATGTTCCACATGGTCGGCGTTACTCCCGAAGCGCCCACGCTTGAAGCGGCGCTGGGCGGGAATCAACCCGGGCCCGTCCTGAAGATCACGGATGCCGATATCGAAAGGGTGTTCTCCGGTTACAGGAATCCGGACGGCAATTGCAATTTCGTGGTGTTTTCGGGCCCCCAGTTGTCACTCTTCGAACTCAAATACCTGGCCGAGCTGTTTGCCGGCAGAACCGTCAAGAGCGGCACGACCGTGCTTGTGACTACCAACAGCAGCATCCTCTCGGAAGCCCGGAAGCTGGGCTATGCCGGTATCCTCGAAGGCGCTGGTGTGACCCTGTTGGAGGGGGTCTGCGTGTACATCCTGCAGAACCTGTCCAAAATGAGAACGGACAACGGCTGGACCAACATGATTTCCAACTCTGCAAAAATCGTCAACACAATCACTGCGCACAAGTTCAACACCATTCTGCGCCGAACCCGGGATTGCGTCGACATCGCCTGCACGGGGGTGTTCAAATGACCGCGCCACTGCAGACTTTCAGGGTTGACCGTGCCTTTGGCGAAGTCGTGGAGGGAGAGGCCGTGATCTCCGACGAGGGTTTTTCGCCGCGCTATGATCTTGACCGGTGGAGTGGAGTCATCACCAAGCCTGGCCACAAGCTTGAAGGCATCAACATCAAGGACAAGATTCTGTTTTTCCCCACGGCAAAGGGCGGCGTTGCAGCCGGCTGGGCCTTTTACGACATCAAGGTCAAAAACATTGCGCCGAAAGCGCTGGTGTTCGGCCTGACGAATCCAGTCATGGTGCAGGGCGCCGTATTTGCGAACCTCACCATTACCGAGGGTTGGCCGGACAATCTTCGCGAATGTATCAAGACAGGCGATATAGTCAGGATCAACCCTGCTGACAGGACGATTGAATTACTTAGAAGAGCGACTTGAAATAATAATATTGACCGAAACCCGTTTACACAAAAATCCGGACACCCTCATAACAGAGCCATTTTGTTAGGCGCTCTAAATGTCCGCTATCGGCAGTCGATAGCTGCCGGCCGTATAGCTCACAAAACGTCCTACGTGCCCTGCTAATGCTCAATCTTATTCTGACTTCCAGCAGGAAAACGGGTTTGCCTGCGCTTACACACTGCTGAGCACCCTTCCCCACTTCGAATCCGGTCGGTGTGGCAGCGGCTTGGGCACAACGTTGAGCGCCGCCCAGGTCGTTGACAGGATGTTGAGCAGCACCGGCTTGCCGAATTCCGCTTCCAGCAGCGGCACCGCGTGGATCGCGTACCACAGGCCGCCGGGCAGCAGCAGCGCCTGGGCCTGCGGCGCCGCGCGCAGTGCCGCGGCGCCCAGTTCAATCGCCAGCAGGTGATCGGCGGCGGCGCTCGACAGCTTGTTCTGGTCGAGTGAGCGGCCGCGCGCTCGGCAGGCCAGCACTTCAATGCCGGCTTCCTTGAGGTAATTGGTCAGCGCGGTATTGACCGCTTCCGGCCAGCGCGTGGCCAGCGCGATCCTGGTGGCGCCGAAATGCTGCAGGGTGGCGATATGCGCTTCGAGATCGGTATCGCAGGGCAGCCCGGTGCGCTGGCTGGCTTCATCCAGGATCTCGCGCATTTTCTTGCGGCCGAGGGCGGCAGCCACCGGCACGCCGCTCAATGCGATGCGATCGACATTTTTATGTTTTAAAAGGTCGAAGGCGCGCCACAGCGCCGGTAACTCGGATTCGACCGCGGCGAGGCTGTATTCCTTCAGATTGAGGCCGGTGGTGACCAGCATCATGCCGTCCGGCGCGACGCGGTAGAACTGGTAGGCGTCCATGTCGGTATAGAGGTGCGGGATGATGTATCCCAGTTGCAGCCACGGGCAGATCACGGGCATGGCGGGGCTCCTGCAGTACGGCGGGGTGTATGGAAATCCGGTGCGCGCATTATCCCCGAATGGGCGCCGGTCTCACACGGGAGGCGGGTTTCGGCTATCCTCGCGGCTTCCCTTTAACCCGGAAAAAGCATTTGCCACAGAGGACACAGAGAAACCCGGAGGAAAATCAAGAACCCGAATCACTGCATGTCACCCCATTGGGATGAGTATGTAATGCGGGCTACCATTTGAATTTCTCTGTGTCCTCTGTGCCCTCTGTGGCCGAACTGCTGTTTTTAATCCACTTTTTACAGAAATCCGCAACATGGCCCAGTATGTAATGACTATGAACCGGGTGAGCAAAGTCGTGCCGCCCAAGCGCGTCATCCTCAAGAACATTTCGCTGTCGTTTTTTCCCGGCGCCAAGATCGGCGTGCTCGGGCTGAACGGTTCCGGCAAATCCAGCCTGCTGAAAATCATGGCCGGCGTGGACAAGGAGTACGACGGCGAAGCGACACCGATGCCGAATCTGAACATCGGTTTCCTGCCGCAGGAGCCGCAGTTGAATCCCGAGCAGACCGTGCGCCAGGCGGTGGAAGAAGGTTTGGGCGAGGTGTTCCAGGCCAAGCAGAAACTCGAGGAAATCTACGCGGCGTATGCCGAGCCGGATGCCGATTTCGACAAGCTGGCGGCGGAGCAGGCCAAGTACGAGGCGCTGGTCAGCAACGCCGGCACCGACACCGAACACCAGTTGGAGATCGCCGCCGACGCGCTGCGTCTGCCGCCGTGGGACGCGAAAATAGACAAGCTGTCAGGCGGCGAGAAACGCCGCGTGGCGCTGTGCCGGTTGCTGCTGTCCAAACCCGACATGCTGCTGCTCGACGAACCGACCAACCATCTGGATGCCGAAAGCGTGGACTGGCTGGAACAGTTTCTGTTCCGGTTCCCGGGCACCGTGGTGGCGGTGACCCATGACCGCTACTTTCTCGACAACGCCGCCGAGTGGATACTCGAACTCGACCGTGGTGCCGGCATTCCGTGGAAAGGCAACTACAGTTCGTGGCTGGAGCAGAAGCAGGAGCGGCTGAAGCAGGAAGAGGCCACCGAGTCGGCGCGGCAGAAGGCGCTGAAAAAAGAGCTCGACTGGGTGCGCCAGAATCCGAAAGGCCGGCAGGCGAAATCCAAGGCGCGGATTGCGCGTTTCGAGGAACTGTCTTCCTTCGATTACCAGAAGCGCGCCGAGACGCAGGAAATCTTCATCCCGGTCGCCGATCGCCTGGGCGACAGCGTGATCGAATTCAAGAACGTGTCCAAGGGTTACGGCGACCGGCTGCTGATCGACAAGCTGTCGTTCTCGATTCCGCCGGGCGCCATCGTCGGCATCATCGGCCCCAACGGCGCCGGCAAAACGACCTTGTTCCGCATGATCAACGGCACGGAAAAGCCGGATTCCGGCGAAGTGGTCATCGGCTCGACGGTGAAGCTGGCGATGGTGGACCAGTCGCGCGATGCCTTGCCCAATGACAAGTCGGCGTGGGAGGCGATCTCCGGCGGGCTCGACATCATCAATGTCGGCAAATTCGAAATGCCGTCGCGCGCTTATCTGGGCCGGTTCAATTTCAAGGGCCAGGACCAGCAGAAAAAAGTGGGCACGCTGTCCGGCGGCGAACGCGGACGCCTGCATCTGGCAAAAACGCTGTTGACCGGCGCCAACGTGCTGCTGCTCGACGAGCCGTCCAACGATATCGACGTCGAAACGCTGCGCGCGCTGGAAGACGCGCTGCTGGAATTTGCCGGCTGCGTGCTGGTGATTTCGCACGATCGCTGGTTCCTCGACCGCATCGCCACGCACATCCTCGCCTTCGAGGGCGAATCGCAGGTGGTGTTCTTCTCCGGCAATTACCAGGAATATGAAGCCGACAAGCGCAAGCGCCTGGGTGAAGAGGGTGCGCGACCGCACCGGCTGCGTTTCAAGCCACTGAAAACCTGAGCCACTCAAGGTGGGCGCAGCCCTGTCCCAGGTGCGCGGTTTGACGATGGCATGTGCCGCCGCCGGGTAACCTAGAATAGCGCAGTGACTGACCACGCCGCACCTGCTAACAGCCGCTCCAGCGTCGCCCGATCCACCTGGCACACGCTGCGACTCGCTTTGGTGATTGCCGCGGTTGCATTCGGACTTGCGGAGGCGGTTTACCGCGCCGGCGGCGTGGCGGGACTCGATCAAGCCTATACCGACTTGTGGCATCGCTGGGGCGGCACGCGCTACCAGCCGAGGCACACGGCGCTGGTGGTGGTTGATGAGGCATCGCTCGCACGATTTCCTGATGACCCGTTGGTGTTCTGGCCGCCGCATTTCGCCAAGGCGGCGACCACGCTGCGCGAAGTCGGCGCCAGGTTGGTTGGTGTCGATTTCCTGTTTTCAATTACTCCCGAGAGCTGGTTCAACAAACTTGGCCTTTCAGGAAACGCAGCCCTGCACCAGTACGATTTGGCGTTCAGGCAGGAACTTAATTCAGGGCATATCGTGCTGGTCGGCACCATCGCGCACGGTGAAAACGGCAAACCGGACAACCTGCTGCTGCCCCATTCCGACTATTTGCTCTCCCTGCCCAACATGGATTTGGTGACGGGTATCGGGCTGGCCGATCTGGAGACGGATCAGGATGGCGTGATACGCCGGTTTCGGTTTGTCCCCCGCTTGAATTTGCCTACTGAACTCGCTGCGGGCGCACCGCGGATTTCCTTTGGCGCGCTGATCGCCATGCGTGCCGCTGAACAAAGCGCAGCGGTCGAGTCGTGGCGCATCGGTGGCTTCAACTATGACGCTTCCAGCGTGCACAACATCAGCTATGCCGGGCCGCAAGGCACGATTCCGCGTCTGCCGATACATCGGTTGCTCGACAAGAATGCGCTTGCCGATCCCGCCGTTCAGGCGTTGCGCGGGAAGGTGGTGATCATCGGTGGTGACTATCTGGGCATGAATGACGTTCATTCCACACCTTACAGCAGTTCGCTGGCAGGCCGGATCGGCACGCGTGTATCCGGCATGGCCGGTGCAGAGGTGCAAGCCAACATCGTTGAAACGCTGTTGTCGGGGACGGTCACCGCGCCGGTCTCCGCTGCGCTGCGTTGGGGGCTGATGGCGCTAGTGCTGTTGGTGGCAACGTTGGTCATTTTGCGTACTGCGCCATGGATCGGTTTTGCCGCAGTGGTAACCGCGTCTTTACTTGCGCTGGCGATCGGTTATGCGGCGTTTCAGCAGTTTCTGCTGTTTCCGGCAGCGCATTTGCAACTGGGCTTGGTGTCGGCGTTCTTTGCGGTGCTGGGCCTGCGGCTCACAAGCGAAGAGCGCGACAAGGCGCGCATCCGCAACATGTTCGAAGGCTACGTTTCGGACGATGTGGTCAACATGCTGCTGGAGAGCGGGCAGCGACTCGACATGGGCGGGCAGTCCATGCATATCACCGTGCTGTTCTCGGATATCCGCAACTTCACCACCATTACCGAGAAATTGACTGCGCACGAGACCGTGGAGTTTCTCAACGTGTATTTCGAGCGCGTCATCAACGTCATTCGTGCCGAGGGCGGCCGCATCGATAAATTCATTGGCGACGCGGTGATGGCCGAGTTTGGCGTGCCCTATCCGTTCGCCGACCATCCGCTTCGTGCGCTTCGCGCGGCAACCGGCATGCGGCAGGTCGCCGAAGAATTCAAGGGTTGGATGCAGGCGCGCTTTCCGGGCAAAGGCTTGCCCGAGTTTGGCGTTGGCGTCGGTGTGCATACCGGCAACGCCGTGGTGGGAAATCTGGGGTCGGCCAAGCGTATGGAATTCACCGCGATTGGCGACACAGTGAATGTGGCTTCGCGTCTTGAAGGCGAGACAAAAGCCATGAGTTGCGTTATCGTTGCCAGCGCGGAAACCGTCCGTGCAGCGGGCAATAAAGTGACCACCGGACGCCACGAAACGCTGAGCGTCAAAGGGCGCGCCGAGCCCGTCGAAGTTTACGAGATCGTTGACGTCAAAATATAGAGGAAACCATGCAAATCGTCAGGTCAGTCGTCGCACTGTTACTGCTGCACGGGACCGTTGTCTGGGCCGATGTCGGCATGATTACGCAAATCAGCGACAATGTTTCCATTACCACTGCCGGCCGTACACAGGCCGCGGTGGTTTTTTACAAGGTGAGCGCCGGCGACCAGCTTGTGCTGGGCAATAATTCGCGCGTGCAGGTGGTGTACTTCGGCAATGGCCGCCAGGAGCTGTGGCAGGGCGCCGGGCAAGTTGAAGTAGGCAGCATGGAGAGCAAGAGCACCGGCAAACCCCAGGTGACCCAATTGCCGCCGTTGGTCATCAATCAACTCGCCAAGACTCCCGCCGCTGGCCAAACCGGCAAGGCCGGGATGGTGCGCATGCGCTCACTGGCAAAGCCTGACGCCACGCATCTTGAAAAACAATACAAGGAACTGAAAGCAAGCGCTGCAGCCGATGACACCACGCCGGAGGTATTTTTGCTCTCCGGCCTGATCGAGATGAGGGATTACGCGCGGGCGAAGGAATTGCTCACGGAGTACAGCGGTAAACCCATGCTCAAATTTGTGGTTGATCACTTCTCGCCGATGGTGGCGGAGGGCGCATCCAGATAAGGAGCAGCATCTTTTCGGCCATGGTCCACAGATCCCCCGGTCAAGAAATTCCCTCGAATACACGCCGTGCCCTGCTCAAGGCCGGCCTCGGCGCCGCGCTGTTCCTGCCCGTTCCCTACGCATGGGTCTGGGCACAGTCGGAAGGGGCGCTCAAGCTGTTGCGTGCGCCCAAGGTAGCTCTGGTTGTCGGCAACAGCCGCTATGCGAATTCACCGCTGGTCAATCCGGCAAACGACGCACGTGCCATCGGCGAGGCGTTGGACGCCGCGCGCTTTGATGTCACGGTCAAGCTCGATGCACCGCGCGGCGAATTGGCGCAGGCGGTGCAGGCATATATCGAGACGCTCGCGCGGCGGCAGGCGGTCGGCGTGTTCTATTTTGCCGGGCATGGTTTGCAGCTCGCGTGGCGCAACTACATGGTGCCGGTGGATGCGCGGCTGAGCGAAGCCGCAGAGATTCCGAAACAATGCGTCGAGCTCGGCGACCTGCTCAGCGGCATCGCCAAGGCGCGCAATCCGCTGAACGTAATCATTCTCGATGCCTGCCGCGACAACCCGTTCGGCACGCTGGCTGGCGTGGACCAGAAAGGGCTGTCGCAGATGGATGCGCCGCTGAGCACATTGCTGGCGTACGCTACCGCGCCGGGTAACGTGGCGAGTGACGGCAGCGGTGAGAATGGCCTGTACACCGAGTACCTGCTAAAGGAAATCCGGGTGCCGGAGGCAAAAGTCGAAGATGTGTTCAAGCGCGTGCGCCTGCAGGTGCGCCGCCAGACCAATGGCCAGCAGATTCCGTGGGAAAGTACGTCGCTGGAAGAAGATTTCTACTTCGTGCCGCCGCGTGCACTGGCGTCGCAGATGGCTGCGGACGTCGAGCGCGAGCGCAAGACGCAGGAAGAGGCACGCGAAAAACAGCGCCTGGCGGAGGCGGCTGAACGCCAGCGCAGGCTCGAAGAAGCACAGAAGCGGGCAAGACTGGCTGCGGAAGAAGCTGAGCGCAAGCGGCAACAGGAACTTGCGGCGCTGGAACAGAAGCGACGCGAGGAAGAGGTCGAACTCAAGCACCGCCAGGAACTCGCGCTGAAGGAGGCGCAGCGCGTTAACGAGGAAGCCGAGCGCCGGCGGCGCGAGGATGCTGCCCGGCGAGAAGCCCGCCGCGCGCAGGAAGAGGCCGAGCGCCGCTACCAGGAAGAACTTGCGCGCAAGGAACAGCTACGACTCGCGGCAGAGACCGAACGCAAACGCAAGGAGGAAGAAGCGCTGCGCGAAATTACACGCGCAGCCGAGGCTGCGGAGCGACGGCGTCAGGAAGATCTGGCGCGGGAAGAAGCCGCGCGCCGGAATACACAACAGCCGGTTGCCGCTGTCGATCCGAAGGAACTCGCCGAGCGCCAGTATCAGGAAGAATTCGCGCAATGGGAAAAAATCAAGGATTCGACCGATCAGGTGGTACTGGAAGCGTATCTTCTGCGTTATCCGAGCGGGCGGTTTTCAGAGCTGGCGCAGTTTCAGCTTGACCGCGTGCTCGCGCGCAAAGGCGAAAAGAGGATTGAGGCGGTTTCGGACGCCAAGAATCCTTTTACCAAGGGCACTTTGCGGCTTGATACGCATTACAAAGTGGGCGATGTATTCCGCTATCGCGAAATCGACATGCTGACCCAACTTGAATTGCGCACTTTTGGCATGCGCGTGACGGCCATTACCGAAGGCGAAGTGATTTTCGATGATGGAAGGCGGGCAACGGATTTTCTGGGCAACATAATCCACACCCCTAATGGAATCCGATTTACCGGCAGCCAGTTCTATGTTCCGGAATACAGCGTGGGCAAGCGCTGGTCTGCACGTTACCAACGCGTCCTGCCGGATGGACAGAAGTTTGATGTGTATTATGATTTCCGGGTCACGGCCAAAGAGCCGATCAGGGTGCCCGCCGGCAGCTTTGATGCGTTTCGGATCGAAGGCTCCGGCTATACCCAGGCTAACAATCATTCGGGCACTATCTCCTTGCAGGTGAAATACTGGATTGCGCCGGGAGTGCGGCGCGCCATTGCGTGGGAGGATATGAATCGTCATTCCCGGGGTCGCATTTTGCGCAGTGAACGGCTGGAGTTGCTCGAATACAAGCAGTTGTAAGTGCTCGCATTGAACCCATTGTGGCGTGCTGCCGCCTTGTCATCGCATGCCGGTTTCCAGTTGAAGGCAGCCCATGCCGGGCTGGTGTCCTTGGGGACACCGAGCGTGTCAGATTGCTGACGCAGCGCCTGAGTGTGAGGGCATCAGGCATGAATTCCGGGTTTGTAAAACATTTTTCTTATAACCAATTGTTTTTATTGATGTTTATGTCCTGGCCCTACACTGCCAACGATGGGTGATTACTGGTTTGCAGCGGGTCTTTTGCTGGCGATCTTCGGCCCCTTGTTGCTGTTGGCGCCGGCGGCGGCGCTGTACTGGCTGTTGCGTCACGTTGCGCTGGCGCAGCGGTTCGGCATCACATCGCGCGGCCCGGTGCGGGCCGCGCATGGGCTGCTGGCGCTGGGATTGGTCGCGGTCGTGGTGACGGCCACCTGGCTGCCCGGACGCCTTGAATTCTCCCGGCTGTGCGCTGAGCTGGCGGAGCCGCGTATCCACGCGCGGGTGAAAGTCGAAGGTTTCTACCTCGACGACCTGACCGCCAACAGCTTCGGCACGCGCTACCTGCATGACGAAGGCTTTTCCTGGTTTGAGGCGCGCGACATCTACCGCAGTGATGGCCATGTCCGTTACCGCAAGGACGGCGGCAAAATCGTGACGGATCCGATTCCTGCGCTGACGGCGGCACATGTGGTGCGCAGCGGCGTCGAGGTGCGTGCCCAAACCATACATGTCGCCCGCACCGAAATCGCCGAGCGCGCTTCGGGGAAAATCCTCGCCGAAGCGCATTCCGTGATTTATCACGGCGGGCCGCTGGGCCTGTTCCTTGGCGCGTACGGCCTGGCGAACTGCCCGAGTCCGATCACGGCAGAGGGCAGCCGGCAATTCAATACCTATTACCATCTCGTGCGCGAGGTGCTGGGCGGCGGCGCCCCGCCGCTCCGCGGTCTCAAGGTTTCCCCCGCCGCGCCGTAATTCGTTCATCGGCCAACCGGGGGCGACGCTTGCTGCGTCGCGGGCGCTTTGAACGCATTACATCAATCATCAGCCGACTTCGGCGAGCTGCAACTGGATGAAGCGCTGCGCCTGCTGCGCCATGCCGGCCGCGGCGCGCCGTTCACTCAGGGCGTCAACAATCCGGTGGCACTGCAGGCGCTGATCGACGGCCTGTGCGAGTTGTCCTCGCGCGACGGGCTTACCGGCATCGCCAATCATCGCCAGTTCCGCCTGGTGCTCGAGCGCGAACTCGACCGGGTGACGCGTACCGGCGAGCCGCTGGCGCTGTTGCTGATCGACATCGATCACTTCAAACAGGTCAATGATCAGTATGGCCACCCCGTTGGCGATGCCGTGCTCAAGTCTGTGGCGTGGACGCTGGAATCCGGCGTGCGGCCGATGGACACGGTGGCCCGCTATGGCGGCGAGGAATGGGCCATCGTGCTGCCGAGCAGCCTGTCGGCGCATGCCCAGGGTACGGCGGAGCGGCTGCGCCGTGATATCGAACGCACGCCGATTTTTCTGGAAGACGGCACGCGACTGGAAATCACCGTCAGTTGCGGCGGCGCGGTGGTTACGCCCTGGAGTTGTGTGGCGCCCGGCGCGCTGATTGCCGAAGCCGACCGCGCGCTCTACGCGGCCAAGCAGGGCGGCCGCAACCGGGTGTGTTTCGCGCACATGGCGGATTCCACGGTGTCTGCGGAGGAGAGGGCTGCATTGATTGATTCTGAAGGGAGTACCGCATCATGAACGCCGCCACGCACCCGACGCACATTGTCGCCATTACCAGCGGCAAGGGCGGGGTCGGCAAGACTTTTGTTGCCGCCAATCTGGCCGCGGCGCTGGCGCGCGCCGGCGAACGCGTGCTGGTGATGGATGCCGATCTCGGTCTGGCCAATCTTGACATCGTGCTCAACCTCAAACCGAAGGCGACGCTGCACGAAGTGCTGATGGGTAACGGCAGGCTGGATGATGTCATCCTGCGGGCGCCCGGTGGCTTCTCGGTGCTGCCTGCCGGATCGGGGATGGCCGGCTATTCGCGGCTGACCGATGAACTGCGCGACCGCCTGCGGCGCGTCATCAATGAACTGGGCGGCCGCTACGATTACCTGCTGCTCGACACCGGCGCCGGCATTGCCGATGTGGTGCTCTATACCGCGGCGCTGGCCGACGAAATCATTGTGGTCACGACGCCGGAGCCTACATCGCTGGCCGACGCCTACGCGACGATCAAGGTGATGGCCGTGCATCACGATCGCACGGCGGTGCATGTGATGCTTAATCAGGTGCGCACGCGCGGCGAGGGCGCGACGCTGAACCGTCAGTTGCAGCAGGTGGTGGACCGCTTCCTGACCGTCGGCGGCGTGGAGGGCGGCGCGCTGGTCAAGCTCGAGTATCTGGGCGAGATTCCCTACGATGCCATCGTGCCGCAGGCAGTGCGCAGCCGCACGCTGATCATGGAATCATTGCCGGGCTCGGATGTCAGCAAGGCTTTTGTCGTCATCGCCGGCCGGCTGATGCGGCGGCTGACTGGGGCGAGCGGTGTAACGCCCCGGACGTCCGTTAACAGGCCCTAGCCCCTGCCGGCGTAAGGCATGTTGGTCGCCATCACCATCAGGTGATAGATGTTCACGCCGGGCGGCTGATTGGCCATGAACAGCACCGAACGGGCCACGTCCCTGACGTCGATCATCGGCTCGGCCTTGATGGTGCCGTCGGCCTGCTTGACGCCCTTGGCCATGCGCGCGGCCAGCTCGGTCATCGCGTTGCCGACATCCACCTGGCAGCAGGCTATGCCGTACTTGCGCCCGTCGAGCGACATCGTGCGCGTCAGGCCGCTGACGCCGTGCTTGGACGCGGTGTAGGGCGCGGAATCCGGGCGCGGCGCATGCGCCGAGATCGAGCCGTTGTTGATGATGCGCCCGCCCTGCGGGTTCTGCGATTTCATGGCACGGAACGCCGCCTGCGCGCACAGGAAGGATCCGCTCAGGTTGGTATCGACCACCGCTTTCCACTTCTCGTAAGGCAGATCCTCGAACGGCACGCCGGGCGCGTTCTGTCCGGCGTTGTTGAACAGCAGATCGATGCGGCCGTAGCGCTTGACGACCTGCTCAAACAACGCGGCGACCGATTGTGGGTCGCTGACGTCGGCGGCCACCGCGAGACCTCGTAACTGGTCGGCACCGGCCTCGGCGAGCGCTTCGTCCAGCGCAGTCTGCCGCCGTCCGGTGAGCGCAACATTCCAGCCGTCCTGCAAAAAGGCCAGCGCCGTGGCCTTGCCGATGCCGCTGCCGGCGCCGGTGATGATTGCGGTTCTGGTGGTTGTGCTCATGGAATCGGGTTCCTCGGAAAAATTCTTTATTTCACCCATGCATCGCGCAGCGTCACGGTGCGGTTGAACACCGGCGCGCCGGGCCGGCTGTCCGCGGCGTCGGCAATGAAGTAGCCGTGACGCTCGAACTGGTAGCGCGCCGCGGGCGGTGCATCGCGCAGCGCGGGTTCCAGTTGCGCGGTGATGGTGCGCCGCGCATCGGTGTTCAGGTCGAGCAGGAAATCGCGCCCGCCCGCGCCCGGGTGCGGCGTCTGGAACAGCCGGTCGTAGAGCCGCACCTCCGCGGCGCGGGCATGGCGCGTGCCGAGCCAGTGGATGTTGCCCTTGACCTTGACGGTTTCCGCGCCCGGCGTGCCGGACTTGGTGTCCGGCAGGTAGTTGCAATGCACCGCCGTGATGTTGCCGGCGGCATCCTTGTCGCAGCCGGTGCATTCCACCACGTAGCCGTAGCGCAACCGCACGCGGTTGCCGGGAAACAGTCGGAAGTAACCTTTGGGCGGCGTCTCGGTGAAATCCTCGCGCTCGATCCACAGTTCGCGCGAGAGCGGTACCACGCGCTTGCCCAGTTCCGGTTGCTGCGGGTGATTGGGGGCGTAGCAGTCTTCCTGCCGGTCTTCCGGATAATTGTCGATCACCAGTTTTACCGGGTCGAGCACGGCGATGCGCCGCTCGGCGACTTCGTTCAGGTGCTCGCGCATGCAGTCTTCGAGCACCGAGTAATCGATCCACGAGTCGGCCTTGGCGACGCCGATGCGTTCGGCAAAGCGGCGGAAGCCTTCGGGCGTATAGCCGCGGCGCCGCGCACCGGCCAGCGTTGGCAGCCGCGGATCGTCCCAGCCATCGACGTGTTTTTCTTCGACCAACTGGATCAGCTTGCGCTTGGAGAGCACCACATAGGTCAGGTTGAGCCGCGCAAACTCGATCTGTTGCGGCAGCGGGCGGTCGAGCAGCCCGCCGTCGGCGAGCTTGCCGAGCAGCCAGTCGTAAAACGGCCGCTGATCCTCGAATTCGAGCGTGCAGATCGAGTGAGTGACGCGCTCCAGCGCGTCCTCGATCGGGTGGGCGTAGGTGTACATCGGATAGATGCACCAGTCGTCGCCGGTGCGGTGATGCGTGGCCTTGCGGATGCGGTAAATCGCCGGGTCGCGCAGATTGATGTTGGGCGAGGCCATGTCGATTTTCGCGCGCAGCACCATCGCGCCGTCGGGGTGTTTGCCGGCGCGCATTTCGCGGAAGCGGGCAAGGGATTCGGCGGCAGGGCGCCCGCGCCACGGGCCGGCGCGGCCCGCTTCGGTCAGCGAGCCGCGGCCGGCGCGGATCTCCTCCGCGCTCTGCTCATCGACATAGGCATGGCCCGCGCCGATCAGGTATTCGGCCGCTTCATACATGAAACCGAAATAATCGCTGGCGTAATAAAGATGCGTTCCCCAGTCAAAACCCAGCCAATGCACCACATCCTGGATCGAATCGACGTATTCCTGTTCTTCCTTTTCCGGATTGGTGTCGTCGAAGCGCAAATGACAGGCGCCGCCGTAGTGCAGGGCGAGCCCGAAGTTCAGGCAGATCGACTTGGCGTGGCCGAGATGCAGGTAACCGTTGGGTTCCGGCGGGAAACGGGTGCGGATTTTCGCCGGATCGGCGCCGCCGCCGCGATGGGTCTGCGCGGATCCCGGCTTGCCGCCCCAGGTGCGCCCCGCGTATTTGTTCGCGGCAAGATCCGCCTCGATATGGCTGCGGATGAAATTGGAAGTGGATGCCGCGGCGGGAGCATTGCCGGGCTTTGCGGGTTTGGACATGCTGGGAGAGGTTGCCGGAAAGGCGCCATTTTAACCCGCGGCACTGTCGCGGGGCCCGCCGCATTGCGATCAGCCCTCGATGCGCACGTTGGCGTCCTTGATGACCTTCGCCCACTTGGCAACCTCATCGCGGAGGAATCTGGAAAATTCCGCAGGTGAATTGCCGACCGGATCGATGCCCATTTGCGTGAAACGCTCGCGGGTTTCGGCGCGCTGCAGAATTTTCATGATTTCCGCGCCCAGTTTGTCAACGGCCGTTTTGGGAGTGCGCGCCGGCGCCAGCCAGCCTACCCAGGTGCCGCCGACCACGGCGACGCCGGATTCCGTCAGCGTCGGAATGTCCGGCGCGACCGCCACGCGTTTTTCGGAGGCCATGCCCAGCACCTTGATCTTGCCAGAGCGGACATGGGGCAGCATCGACGACGGCGTGTCCATCATGACCTGGATTTCGCCGCCCATCAGCGCCTGCAGCGCGGGGGCCGTGCCCTTGTAGGGCACGTGGGTCAGCTTGACGCCGGTGGTGAGCATCAGCAGTTCCGTGGTGAGGTGCGCGGCGGCGCCGATGCCGCTGGAGCCGAACGACAGGGCGCCGGGTTTCGCCCTGGCCAGCGCGACGAGTTCCCGCGCATCCTTCGCCGGCAGGCTGTTGGTGGCGCACACGATCAGCGGCGCGGTGGCGAGCAGCGACACGGTCGAGAAACTCTTCACCGAATCGTAGGGTAGCTTCGGGTACAGCGTCTGGTTCGCGGCGTGCGCGGCAATCACCGACGCGAGCGTGTAGCCATCGGGGTTTGCCCTGGAGACGATTTCCACGCCGAGTATGCTGTTGGCGCCGGGACGGTTATCGACGAGGACGTTCTGCTGGATGTTTTTCGACAATTCCTGGGCGACGATGCGGGTGGTGACATCGGTAATGCCGCCGGGCGTGTAGGGCACGATGACGCGTATCGGGCGGCTCGGATAGGGCTGCGCCCCGGCGGGCAGAGTCTGTATGACGATCAGCGCGACGAATGATGCAGATGCGATGCGGATCGGGTTCATGATCGTGGACACCCCTCAGGGTTACTGTTCGAGTTTGAAACCGGTGGCCTTGATCAAATTGGCCCAACGGTCTTTTTCCGCGGCCAGCCATTTCGCCATTTCCGCCGGGCTGTTGCCGATCGGGTTGGTGCCCTGAGCGGAGAGTTTTTCCTTGATGTCGGGCAAGTGGATGATGCGGGCAATTTCGGTCTGCAGCCGTGCAACCAGTTCCGGTGGAGTCTTGGCGGGTGCGAGCACACCTTGCCAGGAGCCGGTGACAAAGCCTTCCAATCCGGGTGTTTCGGCGACGATGGGCGTGTCGGGCAGCGTCGGGAAACGCTTGTCGCTGGAGACGGCGAGCAACTTCAACCGTCCGCTTTGGGTGTGCGGCAGCGTGGCGAGCATGCCGTTGAACAGCACGTCGGCTTCGCCGGTTGTCACCAGCAGGATGTTGGCAAAACCGCCCTTGGTGGGGACGTCCATCCATTTAATGCCGGTGCGATGCGCAAACAACATGCCCGCCATGTGTGGTGCGCCGCCGAGCCCGGTGGCGTGATTCAGTTTTCCGGGCCGGGATTTGGCCAGTGCGATCAATTCTTTGGCGTTCCTGACGGGCACACTGGGGTGAGTCGCCAGCAGGTGCGGTGAGTACGACACCACGGTGACCGGCGCAAAATCCTTGATGATGTCGAAGGGCATCTTGGCGAACACGCTGGGGCTGATCGCGAGGTTGCCGACATCCATCAAAACCAGCGTATGGCCATCGGGTGCCGCGCGCGCGACCATGTCAGCGCCGATGTTGCCGTTGGCGCCCGGGCGGTTGTCGGGCAGCACCTGCTGTTTCCAATTCTCGGCCATTTTGGCGCCGATCAGCCGGGTCAGGATGTCGGAAGTGCCGCCGGCGGGAAAGGGCACGATGATGCGGATGGGTTTGGCTGGAAAACTCTGCGCAGCGGCATATGGCATGAGAGCGGCGGATATGCACGTCATTGCGACCCATAGCCCGGTTTTTTTCATGAGACTCCCCTCGCTGGTAAAGCGCCATCTTAGCGCTCTTGAGCTATCCTATGCGACTCTCATGAATACCATGGCATTCCAGACTTTGCGCGCGCTGGCTGACGGCGCGTTCCACTCCGGCGAGGATATTGCGCGCGGGCTGGGCGTCACGCGCAGCGCGGTGTGGTACGGCATCCGTGACATCACCGGTGCCGGGCTTGCGATCGAAAGCGTGCGCGGCCGCGGTTACCGGCTTGCGCATCCGGTGTCGCTGCTCGACGCGGCGCAGATCCGGCGCGCGCTGGGCGGCGGCGCTACGGCGCTGACCGTCGAAATCAGCGATACGGTGGATTCGACCAATACGCAACTGATGCGCTGCGCCGCGCAGGGGGCGCCAAGCGGCCTGGTGCTGGCCGCCGAGGCGCAGACCGCGGGCCGCGGCCGGCGCGGCCGGGTATGGCATTCGGGCATCGGCAGCACGCTGACGTTTTCGCTGTTGTGGCGTTTTGCGCTGGGTGCGCGCGAGCTTGCGGGGTTGAGTCTTGCCGTGGGCGTGGCGCTGGCGCGCGCCTTGCGTGCGGCGGGCGCGCCCGCGGCGCAACTGAAGTGGCCCAATGATGTGGTGCTGCCCGCCGGCAAGCTGGCAGGCATACTGATCGAAACGCAGGGCGATGTGCTGGGGCCGAGCGCTGTGGTCATTGGCGTCGGCGTCAACGTGCGGCCCGATCCGCGGGTAAGTGCCGTTGTGGATCAGAACATGGCTGATCTGGAAACCGCGGTGGGTGCGCCGCTGGATCGCAATGCGCTGCTGGCGCGCATGCTCGCGGAACTGGCGACGGTGCTGGAGCAGTTCGCGCGCGAGGGCTTTGATCCGCTGCGCGCCGAATGGCAGCGCTTGCACGCGCATCAGAACCAGATCGTGCAGTTGACGTTGCCGGACGGGCAGGCCGTGACGGGCATGGCGCGCGGCGCGGCGGATGACGGCGCGTTGTTGCTGGAGACCGCTGGCGGCGTCGGGCGTTATCACAGCGGCGAAGTCAGCCTGCGCGCGATCGGGGTTGCCGCGTGAATATTCTCGCCATCGACATCGGCAACACGCGCATCAAATGGGGATTGCACCAGGATGGCGGCTGGCTGCGGCAGGGCTGGGTCAGTACGGCGGAGGCTGGTGCGTTGACGGCGGAATTTGCCGCGCTGCCGCCGGCAGACCGCATCGTGATCTCGAACGTGGCGGGGGCGGCGGCAGGTGCTCGGGTGACCGCGGCGCTGCCTCGCGCGGCACAACCCCCGGAGTGGATTGTTGCCACGGCGGCGCAGTGCGGCGTGACCAGCGGCTATGCCAATCCGGCGGCGCTGGGGGCCGACCGCTGGGCAGCGCTGATCGGGGCGTGGCAGATGCTGCGGGGCGCCTGCGTGGTGGCCAACGTCGGCACCACCATGACTGTGGATGCACTGAATGCCGAAGGCGCATTCCTGGGCGGCTTCATCGTGCCGGGCCGGGAATTGATGCGCGACGCGCTGGCGCGCGATACAGCCAATCTTGCGGCGCGCGAAGGCGTGTTCAGTTTTTTCCCTGACAACACCGGCGACGCCATTGCCAGCGGCGCGGTTAACGCGCTGGCCGGCGCCGTGGAGCGCATGGTCCGCTATGTCGCCGAAAGCGCGGGCGTGGAGCCGCCCGTGCTGCTGTCGGGCGGCGGCGCGGCGCTGATCGCGGCACGCATTAACGCGCAGGTGACGGTAGTGGATAATCTGGTGCTGGAGGGGTTGCTGCAAATCGCCCTGCAGCCCGGCCGCTGATGACATGACCACGACACGACTCTTTTTTCTGATATTGCTGATCGCCAACTGCGGTTTTTTTGCCTACCACTATCTGCTGGGCGAAGCCGATGAGGCGGCAGCGCAGATTACGCTGCTGCAGATCAGTCCCGATCGCATCAAATCGGTGAGCGCCGAATCCGCAGGCGCGCCCGTGAAGGCATCGCCATCAGCAGCGCCGGTAACCGCGCCGCCGCCGGCGAGTGTGCCGGCGGTTTGCGTGGAATGGGGCAGTTTCGCCGGGGCCGAGGTGGTGCGCGCCGATGCCGCGATTGCCGCGCTGGGACTGCCTGAGGCAGCGGTGCAGCGCCGCGTCAGCGACGGTGACGGCTATTGGGTACACATGCCGCCGCTGAAGACCAAGGCCGATGTCGATCGCAAGGTCAGTGAACTGAAAGCGCTGGGGATTGCTGATTTTTACGTCGTGCAGGATGCCGGGCCGTGGCGCAACGCCGTGTCACTGGGCCTGTTCAAAAGCGAAGAGGCGGCTAATGCAATGCTCGCCGGGCTGCGCGAGCGCGGAGTGCGCTCGGCCATCATCACGCGGCGGGAACATTTCCTGAAACAGGTGGTGTTCTTCGTGCGGGATTCCGGCGGCGCCATGGTTGCGCGGCTGACCGAGCTGCGGCGCGATTTTCCGGCGTCTGAAGTGAAGACCGGCGCCTGCCCGCCTGCCGCGCCGGAAAAATCCTGAAACCGGAAATGCGGTAGCCGCGTTCGCGTCAGCGGCCGCGGCGCACGCGCTCGAGCAGCGCGGTGGTCGAGCGTTCGTGCGCAAAAGCGATGGAGTGTACCGTGCCGCCCCATCCGCGCACTTCGCGGGCGCCCACGATGGCGTCCGGGTCCCAGTCGCCGCCCTTCACCAGCACGCCGGGTTGCAGCGCGAGTATCAGTTCCAGCGGGGTGTCGGCGTCAAACCAGGTCACCAGATCCACGCTGCCGAGCGCTGCCACCACGGCGGCGCGGTCAGCCAGCGTGTTGACCGGGCGGTCATCACCTTTGCCCAGACGCTTTGCGGACGCGTCGCTGTTCAGCGCCACGACGAGGCTTGCGCCCAGTGCGCGTGCCTGCGCGAGATAGGTGACATGGCCGCGGTGCAAAATATCGAACACGCCGTTGGTGAACACCAGCGGCCGCGGCAACTGCGCCGCGCGCGCGACAACATCGGCAGGGGAACAGATGCGCTGTTCGAAATCCGGGCGGGCGTGCATCAAAGGCGCAGCCTCCTCCACGGGCGCAACGATCGGCAGTTGGTCAGTCGAGGTATTCGAACACCCTGACCACCTTGCGCACGCCGCCGGTGGTGCGCGCGACTTCGGTGGCATCCGCGGCTTCCTGGCGCTTGACCATGCCCAGCAGATACACGGTGCCGTTCTCGGTGACGACTTTGACATGCAGCGGACTGAATTTTCCGGCATCAAGGAAGCGCGCCTTGACCTTGGACGTCAGCACGGCGTCGTTGGTGCGGGCCTGCATCGAAGCGTTGCCCGCGACCTGCAGTTCATTGAATACACTGCGTACATTGTCCACTGCGCGTGCGATGCGTTCGGCGTCCGCCTTCGCCGCTTCAGTAGGAACCTCGCCGGTCAGCAGCACGGCGCGGTTATAGCTGGTGACGTTGATGTGGCCGTCCTTCACTTTTTCGTCGATCCGGCTCGCCGCCTTGAGTTCGATACCCTGGTCTTCAGTGAAAGTGCCGACCGTGCGGCGGTCTTCCGCCATGATCACGCCGGTTGCTGCCGCGCCGCCGACCGCGACCGCGGCACAGCCGGAGATCAATGGCAGCAATGCAACGCAGGAAAGTGCAATCAGGTTACGCATTCATTCGACTCCCAAGAGTAAACAATCAATCCCGTCGCACAGGCAGTGCAGAGTCAACAGGTGCACTTCCTGGATGCGCGCGGTGCTGTTTGCCGGAACGCAGATATGAACATCCGCGGCCGTCAGAATTTCACCCATCTTGCCGCCGTTGCGGCCGGTCAGTGCCACCACCGGCATGTCGCATTCGTGAGCGGCCTCGATGGCCGCAACTACATTCGGCGAATTGCCGCTGGTCGAAATCGCCAGCAGCACGTCACCGGCATGTCCCAGCGCCCGCACCTGCTTTGAAAACACCTGCGCAAAATCATAATCGTTGGCAATGGACGTCAGCGTGGAGCTGTCCGTGGTCAGCGCCATCGCCGCGAGTCCCGGCCGTTCGACCTCAAACCGGTTCAGCAGTTCCGCGGAAAAATGCTGCGCGTCGGCCGCGGAACCGCCGTTGCCGCACGACAGTATCTTGCCGTCGTTCTGCAGGCAGTTCACCATCAGTTGCACTGCGGCCGCGATAGGCGCGGCGAGCGCGTCCATGCTCTGCAGTTTGAGATGGGCGCTCTCGGAAAAGTTCTCGCTGATGCGGCTGATCAGATCCATGGTGGCCGCTATTGTACCCGCATGACGACGGATTGCACGATTCGGCATCGTGCGGCGTATTGGAGGAGCCTCTTATTCCTCGATCGCATTGCGCAGCCATTCGATGCGCGGCGGATCACCCGTCAGCAGCAAGGCATCGAACCGGCAGGGCGGCGCCGGCTCGATGCCGGCAAGATAATGGCGGGCGGTCCTGAGCAGGCGCTTGCGCTTGGCCGGCGTGATGCTGGCTGCGGCGCCGCCGTAGGCGTCGCTGGCGCGGCTGCGCACCTCCACAAAAACCACGGTGACGCCGTCACGGGCAATCAGGTCGATTTCGCCGAACCGGCAGCGGTAATTGCGCTCGCTGATGCGCAGGCCGCGTTCGGTCAGCCATGCTGCGGCGAGCGCTTCGGCGCGCTCACCGCGCGGATTCACGCGCGTCCTGGCCCGTAACCTGGGGGCGGCCGTCGATGTAGCGCGCCGCCACCAGCCCGCGCTCAAACTGGCCGTCCGGGCCCAGCGTCAATGTTCCGGTGACGCCGTCGAGACGGATGTCGCGTACGCCGGCGAGCAGCAACTGGGCGACGCGCCAGGCGTCAATGCCCAAGGCATAGAGGCGGTCGAGATCAATGGTGTCGTGGGGTTGCGGGCGCGGGTAAATCATCACGGCGGGGTGTTGGGGTTCCAGCAGCCAGGGAATGTCAACAAATGTGACCCCGGCGAGATCGAATCCTGCCAGCGGGCCCGAATCCCCGACATGCACGCTGGAAGTCGCGTAGACAGGCGCCGCGCCGAGATAGGAACGCGCCGTGCGCGCTTCGGCGTAGCCCAGCGCCAGGAAATACATGTCTTCACTGCTGCGTGCGATGGTCAACTGCACTGGTTCAGGCCGGTTGCCGCCGCCGCGCGGGGCGGTGTTCGGTTTTTCGGATTCCGTCAAGGCGATGCTGCGGCGTCCGATCAGACTCAGTTTTTCAGGGGCTGCCGAATATTCCGCCTTGGTTACTTTGCCGCCCAGCATCGAAAATTCAGAGGCAAAAGCGACCTGCATGCGGAGTTGTGCCGGGCCGTTGCCGCTGATGATGACGGCGTTGCGCCGGCCTTCGCGCCAGGCGAGTCGGGCAACCTGCCGCGCCTCGGCTTCAACCTGCAGGCTCAGCATGTAGAGATTGCCCGGTATGCGGCCGACGTTATCGGCGATATTGAGCGCCAGCGTGGGCACCGGCACGGGTTCGCCGAAAGCCAGCGCGGTCACGGCATCGCGCGTGAGCGGCCCGACCACCACCTGCGCCCCGCTGCCTACTGCTTTGCGGTAGGCCTCCAGCACGTTGCCGACTTCTTCGGATACCGCATACTCGCGAACCGGCAACTGTTGTTGCTCCCGCGTTTTTGCCGCCGCCTGAAAGCCGTTGCGCAGCGCGGCGGCGTGTTTGCCGAACAGTTTTGAATTCACCGGCAGCAGCAGCGCAATGTGCGGGGCCTGCGTGGCGGTTACTGGCGGAGGTGCCGCCGCATCGCTGGCCAATGCAACGGGCGCTCCGTATAGTAGGCATGCCATTGCGGCAGCGGCGGCAAAACGCGACAGGCAGATGGTCATTCAACAAATCCGGTGGCGGGACAGGACGTGAATACAGGGAACAGAACAGACAAGGCGACATTATATGTAGTCGCCACCCCCATCGGAAATCTGTCCGACATTACGCTGCGGGCGCTGGAAACGCTGAGAACCGTCGATGTCATTGCGGCTGAAGACACCCGCATGACGACCAGACTGCTTGATCGCCACGGCATTTCAGGAAAACTTCTCGCGGTACATGAACACAACGAACGCCGCGCGGCCGAGCGCCTGGTCGGGCTGCTGGCAGAGGGCAAGGCGGTGGCGCTGGTGACGGATGCCGGTACGCCGGGAGTGGCCGATCCGGGCGCGCAGGTGGTCGCTGCAGTGCGCAAGGCAGGTTATACGGTGGTGCCGCTGCCCGGACCGAATGCGGCGGTCACGGCAATGTCGGCGAGCGGTTTTGACGCAGACCGGTTCCTGTTCTGCGGTTTTCTGCCGGCGCGGGCCGTGGAACGGCGGCGGGTGCTTGCCGGACTTGCGGCGCAAACCGCGACGCTGGTGTTCTACGAAGCGCCGCATCGCATTGTCGACAGCGTTGCCGACATTTGCGCGGCATTCGGCGGCGACCGCGACATCGTCATCGCGCGCGAGCTGACGAAAATCCACGAAACCGTGCATCGCTGCCGGCTGGATGCCGCAGCCGACTGGCTGCAGGCCGATGACAACCGCCGGCGCGGCGAGTTTGTGCTGGTCGTGGCCGGTGCGACAGAGGTACAGCAGGATGATGAAGCGCAGGTGGAGAGTGTGCTGAAGATTCTGCTCGAAGAATTGCCGTTGAAGCAGGCGGTGGCGCTGGCGGTCAGGCTGACGGGCGGCAACCGCAGCGCGCTGTATCAGCGCGCGCTCGCGCTCAAGGACCGGGACAAAGGCGGGGGCAAGGCATGAGGTGTCCGGCGGCCGGATGTCAATTTACGGCGGGCTGCACAGCGTTTAACATGCACAGCTTCATGACTGCCATTACTCCATGAATTCCATCACCATCACCCGGCCCGACGACTGGCACCTGCACTTGCGCGACGGCGCAGCCATGCGCGACGTGCTGCCGCATACCGCGGCACGTTTTGCGCGCGCGATTGTCATGCCCAACCTGAAGCCGCCGGTGACGACGGTGGATCTTGCGCTTGCCTATCGCGAGCGCATTCGTGCGGCATTGCCGCCGGGCAGTCGTTTCGAAGCGTTGATGACGCTGTACCTGACGGACAACACGCGTCCGGAGGAAATCACCAAGGCGAAACAGGACGGCGCGGTCAGGGCGGTGAAATACTATCCGGCGGGCGCGACGACAAACTCTGATGCGGGGGTGACTGCAATCGGGAAATGTTTCGCGGTGCTGGAGGCGATGGAAAAAGCCGGCATGCCGCTGCTGGTGCATGGCGAAGTCACCGATGCCGGCGTTGATGTGTTCGACCGTGAGCGCGTGTTCATCGAGCGCACGCTGGCGCCGCTCGTCGAACGCTTCAGCGGCCTGAAAATAGTCATGGAACACATCACCACGCGCGAAGCGGCGGCGTTCGTGACCGCCGCGCCGCCGCGCATTGCCGCAACCCTGACGCCGCAGCATCTGTTGCTCAATCGCAATGCGATGTTTGCCGGCGGCGTGCGGCCGCATCATTACTGCCTGCCGATCCTCAAGCGGGAAATTCACCGCGAGGCGCTGGTGGCCGCGGCGATCAGCGGCAATCCGAAATTTTTTCTCGGTACCGACAGTGCGCCGCATGCGCGGCATACCAAGGAAAACGACTGCGGTTGCGCCGGCATGTACACCGCACATGCCGGCATCGAGCTCTATGCCGAAGTTTTTGCGGCGGCGGGAGCGCTGGAACGGCTTGAAGGATTCGCCAGTTTTCACGGCGCCGATTTTTACGGGCTGCCGCGCAATACCGGAAAAATCACCCTGGTGCGCGAGCCGTGGAAGGTGCCGGCGAGCGTGCCGTTCGGCGCCGATACGCTGGTGCCGATGCGTGCCGGCGCCGCGGTCGAATGGAAGATCGCCGGCGCTTGAGTCTGCAGCCGCGGCGCTCCGGCGACAGCGCGCCCGATGCGCTGCCGCAGGACGATCCCTTTCACTACAGCCAGCTGGATTTGCCGCGCGGTGATCTGTGGATATTCACCTACGGTTCGCTGATGTGGGATCCCGGTTTTCGTTTTATTGCCGCAGCCCCCGCGCTGCTGCGCGGGTATCACCGCACCTTCTGCATTTATTCAAACCGGTATCGCGGCACAGCGGCGGCGCCGGGTCTGGTGCTCGGCCTGGACCCGGGCGGCGCCTGCAGGGGCACAGCCTATCGCGTCGCTGCAGCGGAAGTGTCCGCGGCATTGGCCGAGTTGTGGCAGCGCGAAATGCGCCGGCGGGTTTATGTGCCGCGGCTGTTGCCGGTGAAGGCGGAGGGAATGCGGGGCGCACAGCGCAGGATGGCGCTGACGTTTCTCGCCAATCGCCGGCATGCCGGCTACGCCGGACGGCTGGCGCTCGACGCAACGGCGGACATCATCGCCGCCTGTCGCGGCGAGCGCGGGCCCAATGTCGATTATCTGGTGAATACGCTGCGCCATCTCGATGCGCTCGGCGTGCATGACCATCATCTGCATCGCCTGCTGGCGGCAGTGCGCGCGCGGCAGGGGCGTTGAATCCTGATTGCCGGGGATCCCGGCGGCATGCATGTTAAAATTGCGGTGAAGCTGGCCAGGCAGTCGCTGTGTGCGGAAACAAGCGGGTGGCGCGAGTCATCCGTACCGTACGCAGAGGAAAGTCCGGGCTCCACAGGGTAGGGTGACGGGTAACGCCCGTCCGCCGCGAGGCGAGGAACAGGGCCACAGAGAACGAACCGCCGATGGCCGCCCGACTTGCGGCGCGCAAGCGCCGCAAAGTCTCTCTTTAATGGGAAGGGTGGATCAGGTAAGGGTGAAAAGGTGCGGTAAGAGCGCACCGCGCTCGCGGTAACGCGAGCGGCGCGGTAACCTCCACCCGGAGCAACACCGAATAGGCAAGCGTTGACGCGTCCCGCCGAGCTTGCGGGTAGGTGGCTTGAGCCGTGCAGCAATGCCCGGCCCAGAGGAATGACTGTCCACGACAGAACCCGGCTTACCGGCCAGCTTCACCTTTTTCCGGATAAGGGCCCCTTGTTCTTTGGGGTAATCCTCCTTAATCAGGACGATGCAGCAGGATGTCGCCCAGCGACGTCAGGTCAATTTGCTGTAATTGTCTGATTTTTAAGCACAATTAGTTAATGCGCTACTTTCAGTACGCGCTATATCCCATTGTTTTCATTAATTTATTTCGGAGAGAAAAAACACCGAAATCCGGCGTCAACAAGTAGTCGTAAGTCATTGTCGTAAAAAAGGAATTTGGCAAATCGACCCTTGACCATTCCCCTTTGGTTATTTATAGTGGGACGAAGTGGTAAAAAGTGGGGGAAGTGGCTGGCCGGGCACTCCGGCAGCCTGTGCCCCCGCCCGGTCAAGGGGGACATGTGTTTCGCGGAGTTGCACAACTACATCTCGACAGCAAAGGCAGGCTCGCGGTGCCGGCGCGCCATCGCGACACCTTGCTCGAGCGCTGCGGCGGCCATCTGGTCATTACGGCGGATGCCGATCGCTGCCTGCTGATGTACCCGTTGCCTGACTGGGAACTCATTCAGCAAAAGCTCGAGGGCCTGTCGAATCTCGACCCGCGCGTGCGCGAACTGCAGCGCCGGCTGATCGGCTTTGCCATCGACGTCGATATCGACGGCGCGGGGCGGGTGCTGATTTCGCCGGAGCTGCGTCGTTATGCGCACCTGGAAAAAAACGTGGTGCTGGTCGGGCAAGGCCGGAAATTCGAATTGTGGAACGACGAGCGCTGGGCGCAGCTGATCGATAACGCCGGCGGATTCGGCGCCGGCGGCCTGCCGGCCGAGTTGGAGGATTTCTCCTTGTGACGGGCAGCGGCCATGCCGCAGTGCTGGCGCAGGAGGCGGTTGCAGCATTGAACGTTCGCAGTGACGGTGTTTATGTCGATGGCACTTATGGCAGAGGCGGGCACAGTCGCCTGATTCTGGAGCGGCTGGGCACAGGAGGGCGGCTGATTGCGCTCGATCGTGATCCGGATGCGGTACAGGCGGGACAGGCGGTGACCGATCCGCGGTTCACGATTCTGCGCAGCCCGTTCAGCCGGCTGGCCGACGCCGTATTGGCGCAGGGAGTCGCCGCAGTGGACGGCGTGCTGCTGGATCTTGGGGTGTCGTCGCCGCAGCTTGACGACGGCAGGCGCGGCTTCAGTTTCCGGCACGATGCGCCGCTCGACATGCGCATGGATCCGGAACACGGCATCAGCGCGGCCGAGTGGCTTGCCGCGGCGGACGAAGCAGAGATCAGGGAGGTGATCAGGGACCATGGCGAAGAACGGTTTGCTAAACAGATTGCAGCAGCGATTGTTGCGGCTCGGGCGCGGGGACCTGTGGACACCACACGACAACTTGCCGCGCTCGTGGCAGAAGCCGTTCCCGCGCGCGAGCCACGCCAGGATCCGGCGACGCGCACGTTTCAGGCTTTACGGATTCACGTCAATCAGGAGCTTGAGGAGTTATCGGTAGTGTTGCCGCAGTGCGTGGCTCTGCTCAAGCCGGAGGGCCGGCTGGTGGTCATCAGCTTTCACTCTCTTGAAGATCGCATCGTCAAGCGCTTTCTCCGCGCGCAGTCGCAGGCTGACACGCTGCCGACGCGCCTGCCGGTCCGCGCCCGCGATCTGCCGCAGCCGCGCATGCGCCTGATCGGCCGCGCGCAGCGCCCCGGCGCCGCCGAAGTTGCGGCAAATCCGCGTGCGCGCAGCGCCGTGATGCGCGTGGCCGAACGGACGGCGGCCCCCCGCCAATGACCACCCGGCTGACCTTCATTCTGCTGGCCATCCTGATGGTGTGCGCGCTGGGCGTGGTCGCCTCGCAGCACAAGGCGCGCAAGCTGTACGGTGAGCTGCAGAAGGAGCAGGCCGCGGCAAAACAACTGGAAGTCGAGTGGGGACAGCTGCAATTGGAGCAGGGCACGTGGGCGACCCATGCGCGGATCGAGCGCATCGCTGCCCGTGAGCTCAACATGCGCGTGCCGTCGGCGGCGCGCGTCGAAGTGGTTCCCGCGCGGCGCGCGGAGGCTCAGCCATGAAACCCGTGGTTGCCCGCACCGAGACGCCGAATCTGCCGGCGTGGCGCACCCATCTGGTGCTGCTGTTGCTGCTCGCGTGGTTTGTCGGGCTGGCCGGCCGTGCCTTGTGGTTGCAGGCACTCAACAACGATTTTCTGCAGCGCAAGGGCGAGTCGCGCTATTCGCGGGTGGTCGAGATCGGCGCGAGCCGCGGCATGATCGTCGATCGCAACAACGAACCGCTGGCGATATCGACGCCGGTCGAGTCGGTGGCGGCCAGTCCCGGCGACGTCGAGGCCAGCCCCGCGGATCTGCGCAAGCTTGCGCGATTGCTCGACATCAGCATCGACGATCTGCGCACGCGGCTGTCGGACACGCAGCGGGAATTCGTTTACCTGAAACGCCAGTTGCCGCCCGATCAGGCCGAGCGCGTCGTGCAGCTCGGCATTCCCGGCGTGTTCCTGCAGCGCGAGCACCGGCGCTATTACCCAGCAGGCGAGGTGATGGCGCACATCGTCGGTTTCACCGGGGTGGATGACAAGGGCCAGGAAGCGCTGGAACTGGCATTTGAAGACACGCTTGCGGGCAAGCCGGGTAGCCGGCGCGTGATCAAGGATCGCCTGGGCCGCATCGTCGAGGACGTCGAAAGCATACGCGTGCCGCAGAACGGCGAGCGGCTCACGCTGTCGATCGATGCGCGCATCCAGTACCTGGCGCATCGCGAACTCAAGCAGGCCGTGGCGGCGCATCGCGCCAAGGCGGGAGGCATCGTCGTGCTGGATGCCGGGACCGGCGAGATTCTGGCCATGGCGAATCTGCCGGGCTACAACCCGAACAATCGCGGCAAACTGGATGCGCGCCGCACGCGCAACCGCACCGTGACGGATCTGTTCGAGCCCGGCTCGACGCTGAAACCGTTCACGGCGGCGGCGGCGCTGGAGGCCGGCTTGTTTGAGCCCGGCACGGTGATTCAGACGGCGCCCGGGCAGATGACCATCGGCAATCGCACGATCCACGACGCCCATCCGCAGGGCGCGCTGACCGTATCGCAGGTCATCCAGAAATCCTCCAACGTGGGCTCCGCGAAAATCGGGCTGGCGCTGCCGTCGGAAGTGTTGTGGAGCCTGTTCAGCCGCGCCGGATTTGGCGTGCCGCCGCGCTCGGGTTTCCCCGGAGAAGTGTCGGGACGGCTGCGTGCACACGCGACGTGGAAGCCGATTGAGCAGGCGACGATGTCCTACGGTTACGGCCTTTCCGTGTCGCTGCTGCAGCTCGCCCGCTCGTACACCATATTTGCCTCCGACGGCGTGCTGCATCCGGTGACCCTGCTCAAACGCGATGGCCCGCCGCAGGGCACGCAGGTCGTGTCGGCGCAGACCGCGAAGGCGGTGCGCAGGATGCTGGAACTGGCGGCCCAGCCCGGCGGCACGGCGCCCGGCGCGCAGGTTTCAGGTTATACGGTTGCCGGCAAGACCGGCACCGCGCACAAGCTTGAAGGCAAGGGTTACGCCGCGGACCGTTACGTGTCGTCATTCGTCGGCATGGCGCCGGCGTCGCGCCCGCGCGTGATCATCGCGGTGATGATTGACGAACCTTCCGCCGGGCAGCACTACGGCGGGGCGGTTGCCGCGCCGGTGTTCAGCCAGGTCGCCGCCGGCACCTTGCGCTTTCTCGCCGTGCCTCCGGATGCGCCGGGCAGGACCACCGTGCTCGCACCCGAAAATGTGCCGCTGATCCGGGAGGAAGTGTGATGGCTGCTTCCACGGTTGACCTGCCCGCGATCGGCGCTCTCGGTGTGCGGCGGCTGACGGTTGACAGCCGGGCGGTTCGGCCCGGCGACACCTTCATGGCCTATCCCGGCGAAGCGCGCGATGGCCGCGACTATATTGCGCAGGCCATTGCCAATGGCGCGGCATCGGTACTGTGGGACGCGGATGATTACGCATGGAATGCCCGCTGGCGGGTGCCGAATCTGGGTATTCCGCATTTGCGCCGCCAGGCCGGTGTGATCGCGAGCGAGGTATATGGCAAACCCAGCGCGAAGCTGTGGACCGTAGGCGTCACCGGTACCAACGGCAAGACTTCATGCAGTCACTGGATCGCCCAGTCGCTGACCCGCGCGCGGCACAAATGCGGCGTGATCGGCACGCTGGGCAGCGGATTTCCGGGGTGCCTTGATACGCATGCCAACACCACGCCCGATGCGGTGACGCTGCACGGCCGCCTGCGCAGGCTGGCTCGCGCCGGCGCCAAGGCCGTATGCATGGAGGTGTCTTCGCACGGGCTGGAGCAGGATCGCGTGTCCGGGGTAGAGTTCGATGTTGCCCTGCTGACCAATCTGACGCGCGACCATCTCGATTATCACGGCACGATGCGGCGCTACCGCGCAGCCAAGGCGCGGCTGTTTCGCTGGCCGACACTGCGCCATGCCGTGCTCAATCTCGATGACGCTTTCGGCCGGGAATTGGCGCAGATGCGGGTGCAGGCACGCCGCCGCGGTGAAACGCTGGGCTATGGCTTTCGCGCGGCGCCGGCACGCCTGAGGGTGCCGCGGGTGGAGGGACGCAATCTGCGCCTGAGCCTCAACGGACTTTCGTTTGATGTGACTTCACCCTGGGGGCGCGCCACGGTGCGCAGTTCCATGATCGGCGGGTTTAACGCCGCCAACCTGCTCGGTTCGCTGGCCACCCTGCTCGCCAGCAACGTCGGACTCGAACAGTCCGTGGCTGCGCTGGGGAAAGTATCGCCGGTGCCGGGGCGCACGGAACGTTACGGCGGCGGACGCATGCCGCTGGTGATCGTCGATTACGCCCATACGCCTGATGCGCTCGAAAAAGTGCTGCAGAGCCTGCGCCAGGTTGCCGGCGCGCGGGCGCGGCTGGTCTGCGTCTTCGGTTGCGGCGGCGATCGTGATCGCGGCAAGCGGCCGATGATGGGTGCGGTGGCCGGTCGTCTGGCTGACCGCATCGTGCTGACCAGCGACAATCCGCGGACTGAAGATCCGGCGGCAATCATTGCCGATATTGCGGAAGGCATTCGTGGCGCGCATGAACGGATTGCCGACCGGCGGCTGGCGATCCGGTCGGCGATTGCGCAGGCGCGCCGCGGCGACGTGGTGCTGGTCGCCGGCAAGGGCCACGAGAACTATCAGGAGGCTGGCGGCGTGCGGCGACGCCACAGTGATGCCGCGGTGGTGCGCGCCGCGCTGGGGAGCGCGCGGTGATGACCCTCGCCGAGGCAGCCACGGTGTTGGGCGGCGAGTTGCGCGGCGCCGACGTGACCTTCACGGCGGTGAGCACCGACAGCCGCACGATCGCTGCGGGTGATCTGTTTGTCGCGCTGCGCGGCGAGCGTTACGACGGCCATGCCTTCATGCCGCAGGCAGCGGCGGCGGGCGCGGTTGCGGCGCTGGCAGACCGTGCCCATGAACAGGCACCGGCATTGCCGACAGCCGTGGTTGCGGATACCACGATTGCGCTGGGCGCGCTGGCCGCGCACTGGCGCCGCCGGTTCCGGATCCCGCTGATTGCCGTGGCAGGTTCCAACGGCAAGACCACCGTCAAGGAAATGATCGCGGCGTGCCTGCGCGAGCATTACGGCGCCGATGCCGTGCTCGCGACGCGCGGCAATCTCAACAATCATATCGGCCTGCCGCTGACGCTGCTGGCGCTGCGCGCCGCGCACCGCGTGGCCGTCGTCGAGGTGGGCATGAATCATCCCGGCGAAACCGCGCAGCTTGCGGCGCTGGCGCAACCGACGATTGCCGTCATCAACAACGCCCAGCGCGAGCACCAGGAATTCATGCGCTCCGTCGCCGATGTGGCGCAGGAGCACGCGAGCCTGATCGCGGCGCTGCCGGCTGACGGCACAGCGGTGATCAACGCCGACGATGCGCATGCCGCCGTGTGGCGCACCACCGCCGGCGCGCGCACCGTGCGTGATTTCGGACTGGGCCGCGCGGCCGTGACCGCACAGTGCCGCATGGACGCCGCGACGGCGACGCTCGACGTCAGCGTACCGGGAGCAGCGGCCCGCATCGCATTGCCGCTGGCCGGAGAACATAACGTGCGCAATGCACTGGCCACAGTGGCCGCCGCTACCGCAGCGGGCGCGACGCTGGACGCCTGCGCGCGCGCACTGGAGCGTTTCGTGCCGGTGCGGGGACGCTTGCAGATGAAACGGGGCGTGCGCGGGGCCGTGCTGATTGACGACACCTACAACGCCAATCCCGATTCGGTGCGCGCGGCGACCGACGTGCTGGCGCGTGCGCGCGGACGCAAGCTGCTGGTGCTCGGCGACATGGGTGAGGTCGGGGCGCAGGGTCCGGCGTTTCATCAGGAGGCGGGCGCATACGCGCGCGCCTCCGGCATCGACAGGCTTTATACGCTGGGTGATCTGGCGGCGGATGCTGCACGCGCCTTCGGCGAGGGCGCGCGGCATTACCCGCGCATCGAGGAATTGCTCGCCGCCGTGGAAAACGCGCTCGATGCGCAGACCACAGTGCTGGTCAAAGGGTCCCGCTTCATGCAGATGGAGCGGGTGGTGAGCGGTCTGGAAGCACAGGCGGAAAAGGCTTAGACGATGCTCCTCGAACTGGCACAGTGGCTCGCGCAGGACATCCGCGCTTTCAATGTTTTCAGCTATCTGACATTGCGCGCCGTGCTGGCGTGCCTGACGGCGTTGCTGATTTCCTTCGCCATCGGACCGGTGCTCATACGCAAGCTGACCGCGTACAAAATCGGCCAGTCCGTACGCGATGACGGTCCGCAGACTCATCTGGTGAAGGCGGGTACGCCGACGATGGGCGGCGCGCTGATTCTGGTGTCGATCGTCGTCACGACGCTGCTGTGGGCAGATCTGGAAAACCGCTTTGTGTGGGTAGTGCTGTGCGTAACCATCGGCTTTGGCGCGATCGGCTGGATTGACGATTACCGCAAGGTGGTGCACCGCAATCCGAAAGGGCTGTCGGCAAAAACAAAATTCTTCTGGCAATCGGTGATTGGCCTCGCTGCCGCCATTTTCATCGCGTATTCGACGAATCTGCCGGCGCAGACCACATTCATTGTGCCGTTTTTCAAGCAGGTCGCTTATCCGCTGGGCACCATCGGCTTCATCGGCATGACTTATCTGGTCATCGTCGGCACCAGCAACGCGGTGAATCTGACGGACGGGCTGGACGGTCTCGCCATCATGCCGACGGTGATGGTGGGCGGCGCACTCGGCATTTTTGCCTACGTGGCAGGCCATGCAGTATTTGCCAAATATCTGGTGTTTCCGTACATCCCGGGCGCCGGGGAACTGACGGTGATTTGCGGCGCCATCGCGGGCGCCGGCCTCGCCTTCCTGTGGTTCAACGCCTATCCCGCGGAAGTATTCATGGGCGATGTCGGTGCGCTGGCGCTGGGGGCGGCGCTGGGCACCATCGCCGTCATCGCGCGGCAGGAGATCGTGCTGTTCATCATGGGCGGCGTATTCGTCGTTGAAACCCTCTCGGTGATATTGCAGGTGGCCTCGTTCAAGCTGACCGGCAGGCGGATTTTCCGAATGGCGCCGCTGCACCATCACTTCGAGCTGAAGGGCTGGAAAGAGAATCAGGTCGTCGTTCGGTTTTGGATCATCACGATGATGCTGGTGCTTGTGGGTTTGTCCACGCTGAAGCTGCGATGAGATGCGGAGTGACCTTTACAGACATGAATCCATGGCACACCGGCATGGCCGGCTGCGCCGGAGATGCCGCCGCGTCTGCAGCCGTAGCGGCACACGGGAGCCACTGCTGATGCTGATCCTTGAAGGCGCAAAGGTACTGGTAGTCGGCCTCGGCGATTCCGGGCTGTCGATGGCGCGGTGGGCGCGCCGGCACGGCGCGGTCGTGCGCGTCACCGATACCCGTACGGCTCCGCCGCACGGCGATACCCTGCGCCGCGATTTTCCGGACATGCCGCTGATGCTGGGGGCGACGCCGGATGCGGCAGTGGCGACCGCGGACATTATCGCGGTCAGCCCGGGTGTGGATCGTCGCGGCGGCGCCATTGCCGAAGCTGCACACCGCGGCGTGCCGGTGGTGGGCGACGTTGAACTGTTCGCGCAGGCGCTGCGTGCGCGCGGCAATGCGCCGCCGATCCTGGCGATTACCGGCTCGAACGGCAAGAGCACCGTGACGGCCATGGCCGGTGACATCTGCACCGCAGCCAGACTGCGGCCGGTCGTGGCGGGGAATATCGGACTGCCGGTGCTCGACGCGCTGGCCGGCATCGAAGACGGCGCGGCGATGCCGGGCATATTTGTACTCGAGCTGTCGAGCTTCCAGTTGGAGAGTACGGACACGCTGGATGCGGCGGCAGCCACGGTGCTCAATATTTCGGAAGACCATCTCGACCGCTATGCCGGGTTGCGCGAGTATGCCGAGGCCAAGGCACGCATCTTTTCCGGCAACGGCGTGCAGGTCATCAATCGCCAGGATGCGTGGAGCACCGGCATGGCGCGGCCGCAGCGCCGGGTTGTGAGCTTCGGTCTTGATCAGCCGCAGGCCGTCGAGGATTGGGGCGTGATTGCAGGCAAGATGGCGCCGCAACTGGCGCGCGGGACAACGGTGCTGGCTGGCGTGGACCGGTTGCGTGTAAGCGGCATGCACAACGCGGCAAATGCGCTTGCGGCGGGCGCCTTGTGCCGTGCCGCAGGTGTCGCGGATGACGCCATAGTCGCCGGCTGGACGCAGTTCGGCGGGCTGCCGCATCGCGTTAAAAATATAAATAAAATCAATGGGATAGAGTTTTACGACGATTCCAAAGGCACCAACGTCGGCGCGACGGTCGCCGCGCTGCGCGGCATGCCGCAGCCGGTGGTGCTGATCGCCGGCGGTGATGGCAAGGGCCAGGATTTCACGCCGCTGGCCGCTGCTGCGCGCGGCAAGGCGCGCGCAGTGGTGCTGATCGGTCGCGATGCGCCGCTCATCGCGGCCGCCATCGGTGATGCTGCACCAGTGTTGCACGCAGGGGATATGACGGAAGCCGTCGCTCTGGCGCTGGATGCGGCCCGGCCCGGCGATGCCGTGGTGCTGTCGCCGGCCTGCGCCAGTTACGACATGTATCGCAACTACGTGCATCGCGCCGAAGTGTTTGCGGCAGCGGTGGCCGCGCTTGCGGAGCGGCAGACATGAGCGCCTCTTTCGCCACGGCCGGCCACCGCGCCGCATTGCCGGAGTACGACCGCGCGCTGATCTGGGTCACGCTGCTGCTGCTCGCCATCGGCGTGGTCATGGTGTATTCGGCATCCATCGCCATTGCCGAGGCGAGCCGCATCACCGGCAACAACGCGTCCCACTACCTGACGCGGCACACGCTGTTTGTGCTGATCAGCATCGTGGCTGGCGCCATGGTGTTCCAGATTCCGCTGCGCCTGTGGCAGCGCGCCGCACCGTTCCTGTTCATCTTCGGGCTGGTATTGCTGGTGCTGGTGCTGGTACCGGGCATCGGGCGCGAGGTCAACGGCAGCCGGCGCTGGCTGTCGCTGTTCGTGATCAATCTGCAGCCGTCCGAACTGATGAAGCTGTTTGTCGTGTTCTACGCCGCCGATTACACGGTGCGCAAGGCGACTTCCCTGCACAGTCTGCGCAAGGGGTTTTTGCCGATGTTCGGCGTGATGCTGCTGACCGGCGGCCTGCTGCTGCGCGAGCCGGATTTCGGCGCGCTCGCAGTCATCACGGTGATTGCCATGGGCATCCTGTTTCTTGGCGGCATGAACTGGCGCCTGTTTGCGGGCCTGATCGTCATGCTGGTGATCGGTTTCCTGCTGCTGATCTGGACCAGCCCCTACCGCATGCAGCGCGTGATCGGGTTCATGGATCCGTGGGCCGATCCGTACGGCAAGGGCTACCAGCTGTCCCATGCGCTGATCGCCTTCGGCCGCGGCGAATGGTTTGGCGTGGGTCTGGGCGCCAGTGTGGAGAAGCTCTTTTATCTGCCCGAGGCGCATACCGACTTCCTGCTGGCGGTGATTGCGGAGGAGCTCGGTTTTGCCGGCGTGCTGACGCTGCTGCTGTTGTTTGGATGGATGGTATGGCGCGCCTTCGCCATCGGCCGCCGCGCCGCCGATCTGGAGCGGCCGTTTGCCGCGCTGGTGGCGCAGGGCATCGGCCTGTGGATCGGCGTGCAGGTGATCATCAACATGGGCGTCAACATGGGCGTGTTGCCGACCAAGGGACTGACATTGCCGCTGCTGTCGTTCGGCGGCAGCGCCATTCTCGCCACCTGCTGCGCGCTGGCCGTGTTGTTGCGTGTGGACTGGGAGAACAGACAATTGGCGCGGGGTTTTACCGTATGAACCGCACCTTGCTGATCATGGCGGGCGGCACCGGGGGGCATATTTTTCCGGCGCTGGCGGTTGCGGATGTGCTGCGCGATCGCGGCTGGAACGTGGTCTGGCTGGGCGCCCGCGGCGGCATGGAGGAGAGGCTGGTGCCGCCCCGCGGTTATCCGACGGTATGGATACGCTTCGGCGGCGTGCGCGGCAAGGGGTTGCTGCGCCAATTGCTGCTGCCGGCGGCGCTGCTGATCGCGTTCTGGCAGAGCGCACAGGCGATATTCCGCCATCGGCCGGATGTGGTTCTGGGCATGGGCGGTTATGCCGCGTTTCCCGGCGGCATGATGGCGGCCCTGCTCGCCAAGCCGCTGGTCATCCACGAGCAGAATGCGATTCCCGGTCTGGCGAACCGCGTGCTGGCCGGCGTTGCCGATCGCGTGCTGGCGGCATTTCCCGATGCTTTCAGCGGGCGGGTTGATGTGGTGTGGTCCGGCAATCCGGTGCGCGCCGATATCGTGAATCTGCCGCCGCCGGAAGCGCGCTTCGCCAACCGCAGCGGTCCGCTGCGCGTGCTGGTCGTCGGCGGCAGTCTGGGTGCGAAAGCGCTCAATGAGCTGGTGCCGCAGGCGCTGGGGTTGCTGTCCGCGGCGGAGCGCCCGCGGGTGACGCATCAGGCAGGTGCTGCACATGTCGATGCGCTGCGCGCCGCGTATCGCGCAGCCGGCGTCGATGCGGAAATTCTGGCGTTTATCGACGACATGGCGGCGCGTTATGGCGAAACCGACCTGATCATTTGCCGCGCCGGCGCGACGACCGTCACCGAGCTGGCCGTTGCCGGCGTCGGCAGCATTCTCGTGCCGTTTCCCCATGCGGTCGATGACCATCAGACGCGCAATGCCCGCTATCTTGCCGATCGCGGCGCGGCGCTGCTGATGCCGCAGCGTGAACTGACGCCGCAATCGCTGGCCGCCGCGCTGCGCGGGCTGACGCGGGCCCGGCTGCTGGAGATGGCGCGGGCGGCACGTGCAGCCGGCAAACCCGATGCTGCGCAGAAAGTCGCGGATCTGTGTATGGAGCTTGCACCGGCATGAGACACAAGGTTCAACACGTGCATTTCGTGGGCATTGGTGGGGTCCATGCGAGCAGGGAGCAGGGGCCCGCGACGGTGTATGTCGCGGGATGCGACCGGCCGCGAGCTTGGCCCGCCGCCGATTTGCAGATGGTGGCGGAGAGGATCCGGTAATGCGGCACAAGGTTCAACACGTGCATTTCGTGGGCATCGGCGGCGCTGGCATGAGCGGCATTGCCGAAGTGCTGCTGAATCTCGGCTATGCCGTCAGCGGATCGGATCTGAGCGAGAGCAACGCGACACGCCGTCTTGCCGGATTCGGTGCGCGTATCCACATTGGGCATGCGGCGGAGCATGTCGCCAATGCCGACGTCGTGGTGATTTCCAGTGCCGTCAAAGCCGACAATCCCGAGGTGCTGGCGGCGCGTGCCCGGCATGTGCCGGTGGTGCCCCGTGCATTGATGCTCGCCGAACTGATGCGTCTGAAAAAAGGCATTGCGGTTGCGGGCACGCACGGCAAGACCACGACGACCAGCCTTGCCGCCAGCGTGCTGGCGGAAGGCGGACTGGATCCGACCTTCGTGATCGGCGGCCGGCTGGAGAGCGCCGGTGCGCACGCCCGGCTGGGCGCCGGCGAGTTCATCGTCGCCGAGGCCGATGAATCCGACGCGTCGTTCCTGCATCTGCAGCCGGTGTTGTCCGTGGTGACCAACATCGACGCGGATCACATGGAAACCTACGACCATTCGATGGACAGGCTCAAGCAGGCTTTTGTCGATTTTGTGGAGCGGCTGCCGTTCTATGGCGTGGCGGTGCTGTGCAGTGACGATGTCAATGTGCGCGCGATCATGCCGCGGCTGACCAAAACCGTGGTCACCTATGGCGTTGCCGAGGGTGCGCAGGTGCGGGCGCATGCCGTGGCCGCCGACGGCGGCAAAATGCGCTTCCGGGTCGTGCGCACCAACGGCAAGCGGCTGCCGGATCTCGATATCACGCTGAATCTTCCCGGTGTGCATAACGTGCAGAACGCGCTGGCGGCGATTGCCGTCGGTATGGAGGTCGGCGTGCCCGACGGGAAAATCGTCAAGGCGCTGGCCGAGTTCAAGGGCGTGGGCCGCCGCTTCCAGCGCTACGGCGCCGTTGCGCTTGCCGGCGGCGGCAGCGTCGAAGTGATCGACGATTACGGGCACCACCCGGTGGAGATGGCGGCGACGATTGCGGCGGCGCGCGGGGCATTTCCCGGGCGGCGCCTGCTGCTCGCGTTCCAGCCGCACCGCTATACCCGTACCCGCGACTGTTTCGAGGATTTTGTCCGCGTGCTGTCGGATGTCGATGGCCTGCTGCTGACCGAGGTCTACGCCGCGGGAGAGGCGCCGATCGTCGCTGCGGACGGACGCTCGCTGGCACGCGCGGTGCGCGTGCTGGGCAGGGTCGAGCCGGTTTTTGTGGAACAGGTCGCCGATCTGCCGGCGGCGATCCGCGTTGCGGCGCGCGACGGCGATGTCGTGCTGGCCATGGGCGCCGGATCCATCGGCACTGTCGCCGGCCGGCTGGCAAAGGAGGCGCATGCCCATTGAGATGACGCGCCGGCGTATCGCGCCGACATGAACATGAGCGAACACACGCAGATGCGGCATTCCGGACTGCGCGGCGAACTGCGCAGGGACGAACCCATGGCGCGGCATGTCAGCTGGCGCGCCGGCGGCCGTGCGCGATGCACCTACGCACCGGTGGACCTGGAAGATCTGGCGCTGTTCCTGCGGGGATTGCCGGCGCATGAGCCGGTGCTGATGGTCGGACTGGGCAGCAATCTGCTGGTGCGCGACGGCGGGCTCGATGCGACCGTGATCTTCACCCATTGGGCATTGCGCGGGCTGCGGCTGCTGCGCCAGGACGCGACGGGCGGCGAACTGTGGGCGCAGGCCGGGGTCGCCAGTCCGAAGATTGCGCGGTTTGCCGCGCTGCATGCATTGGGAGCGGCAGAGTTTTTTTCCGGCATTCCCGGCACGTTCGGTGGCGCTTTGGCCATGAATGCCGGTTGTTACGGCGGCGAGACCTGGAATGTGGTGATTCAGGTTGAAACCATGGATCGTGCCGGCAACAGGCATGTCCGTACGCCGCAGGATTACAGCATCGGCTATCGCAGTGTGGCGCGCCGCAGCCATGCCGCAACGGATGTTCTGCATGACGATGAATGGTTCATTGCCGCGACGCTGCGCCTGCCGGCCGGCGACAGCGCCATGGCGCGGACCCGGATCCGGGAACTGCTGGCGCGGCGCATTGCTGCGCAGCCGCTGGGAGAGCCCAATGCCGGATCGGTGTTCCGCAATCCGCCGAATGATCATGCCGCGCGCCTGATCGAGGCGTGCGGATTGAAAGGGCATGTCATCGGCGGTGCGGCGATTTCGGCAAAGCACGCGAATTTCATCGTCAATCAGGGTGATGCGCGGGCGGCGGATATCGAGGCGCTGATCGATCTCGCGCAGCAGACCGTGCAGCAGCGCTGCGGTGTGCTGCTCGAGCGCGAAGTGCGCATCGTCGGGGAGCGTGCATGAGCGGGTTCGGAAAAGTCGCC
>CAZAOZ010000015.1:0-61601 GCA_964486865.1 uncultured Bordetella sp. | reverse complement strand
CGCAGGCAGACGTCGCAGTCGCGCCCGACCAGCCGCAGCAGGAACCAGATCTGCTTCTGCCCGCGATAGTTGCCTCGCCACTCGCGCCGCAGCCAGCGCTCCGGCACCTCGTAACGCAGCCAGTCACGGGTGCGCCCCAGTACCTGCACATGCTCGGGCTTGAGCCCGACTTCCTCGTGCAACTCGCGATACATCGCGGCTTCAGGCCGCTCGCCACCCTTGATGCCGCCCTGCGGAAACTGCCACGAATGCTCGCGAACCCGCTTACCCCAGAAAACCTCGTTTTTGCAGTTGCATAAAACGATTCCAACGTTGGGGCGATAGCCATCTTTGTCGATCATGGTCATCCCCGGATCTGTTGATCATATGGACTCGATTTTTTCACAAATCCCCGGGCATTGAAAGCCCGCAGATCAGCGCCCGGATTTCACGGGTACACACCAGCTTCGTCATGGCGGTTCATGGTGCGCAATCCGGATACAAACAGCGGAAACTCCAGACCGTAGAGCGCCGCGAGTTCCGCGGCACGCCGGTTGAGATCCTCCCAGCACAACGGCTCCGGCGCGTCACGGAACGCAAACGCAATGACATTGCCGGGCTTGCGCGCGGGCAGGCACAGGGTCGCGTCCGGAAACACCGCTTCGATACGCTTCAGAATGTCGTTGAACTGCCGGTCGCCGCTCCACAGGTTGACCACCAGCGCCCCGCCCGGTGCCAGCCGGGCGCGGCAGTGGCGATAAAACTCCGGGGTGGCCAGTTCTTCAACATGCGATTCGGCATCGTAGCCATCGACCATGATGACATCGGCCGCCCCGCCGGACTGCGCCATGTGTTCGGCGCCGTCACCCACGGTAATACGGAACCGTGCCTCATCGGGCGGCACCAGAAAACACTGCCGGGCGATGGCCACCACCTGCGGATCGATCTCCAGCACGCGGATCTGCGCCTGCGGCATGTGGTGATAAATGAATTTGGCCACGGAACCGCCGCCCAGTCCGATGATCAGCACCGTGCGCGGCTCCGGATTGAACAGCAGGAACGCCATCATCGACCGCGTGTAGGACAGTTCCAGGTCGTGCGGGCGCGCGAGGCGCATCGCGCTTTGCACGGTATCGCTGCCGATATGCAGAGAACGCACGCCGAATTTTTCGCTGATGTACACGGTCTTGGCGTCTTCTGCAGGCCTGCGCAAACGCCATTTGGGGAGAAAACTCATGTTGTGCGTGGAGTTATTGCTGGTAGGGTTCTGTAGAATAAGGGTTTTTCCATATCCGGAACAGGCATGCGCGTCTCGCAGTTTTTCATCTCCACCCTGAAAGAAGCCCCCTCCGAAGCGGAAATCATCAGCCACCAGCTGATGCTCCGCGCCGGCCTGATTAAACGCCTGACCAGCGGCGTGTACACCTGGATGCCGCTCGGCCTGCGCGTGCTGCGCAAGGTCGAAAACATCATCCGCGAGGAAATGAACCGCGGCGGGGCCATCGAACTGCTGATGCCCGCGGTGCAGCCCGCCGAACTGTGGCAGGAATCCACGCGTTGGGAGCAATACGGCCCGGAACTGCTGCGCATCAAGGATCGCCACCAGCGCGATTTCTGCTTCGGCCCGACGCACGAGGAAGTCGTCAGCGACGTCGTGCGCCGCGAAATCAAAAGCTACCGCCAGTTGCCGCTGAACCTGTACCAGATCCAGACCAAATTCCGCGACGAAATCCGCCCCCGCTTCGGCGTCATGCGTGGCCGCGAGTTCATCATGAAGGATGCCTACTCCTTCCATGCAAACTACGCGGATCTGCAGCGAGAATACCGCAACATGCACGACACCTACAGCCGCATCTTCACCCGGCTCGGGCTGAAATTCCGCGCCGTTGCCGCGGATACCGGATCGATCGGCGGCACCGGATCCCACGAGTTTCATGTGCTGGCGGATTCCGGCGAAGACGCCATCGCCTGGTGCCCGCAGTCGGACTATGCGGCGAATGTGGAACTGGCGGCAGCGGTGGCGCCGGCGGCACCGCGCCCTGCGGCTGCACAGCCGCTGCAGAAAGTGCATACGCCCGGCGTCAAAACCATCGCGGAACTCTGCGCTTTCCTGAAGGTTTCCGCCGAGCGCACCGTGAAAGCCGTGGTCGTCGATGGGATCGATGACCGGCCCGTGCTGCTGCTGATCCGCGGTGACCACGAGTTGAATATGATCAAGGCTGGAAAATTGGCGCAGGTCCGGCAGCCCGTGGCATTTTCCACTGCAGAGGCTATCCGCGCCGCATTCGGCGCCGATCCCGGCTCGCTGGGCCCTGTGGGGTTCAACGGCACAGTCATCGCCGACCGCGCAGTCATGGCCATGGCCGATTTCACCGTCGGCGCCAATGCCAACGATCACCACTACACCGGCGCCAACCTCGGCCGCGATTTCCCCGAACCGGTTGCAGCCGACATTCGCAATGTGGTGACCGGCGATCCGTCGCCCGACGGCAAAGGCACGCTCGAACTCTGCCGCGGCATCGAAGTCGGCCATATTTTCCAGTTGCGCACCAAATATTCCACGGCGCTCAAGCTGGCGTTCCTCGACGAGTCCGGAAAAAGCCAGATCATGGAAATGGGCTGCTACGGCATCGGCGTCACCCGCATCGTGGCTGCGGCAATCGAGCAGAACCATGACGAGCGCGGCATCATGTTCCCGCGGGCCATCGCGCCGTTCGATGTTGCCATCGTGCCCATCGGTTACCACAAGAGCGCACAGGTCAAAACCGCCGCCGACCGGTTGTATGACGAACTGGTCGCCGGGGGCATCGACGTGCTGCTCGACAATCGTGATGAGCGCCCCGGCGCGATGTTCGCCGACATGGAACTGATCGGCGTGCCGCACCGTGTCGTCATCGGCGAACGCGGCCTGAAAGACGGGCAGATTGAATACAAGGGCCGCCGCGACGCCCAGCCGCGCAACCTGCCGTTGACGGAAGCAATAAACTCAATAAAATCAATGTTATGAGAACGGCGATCGCGGCGCTCGGCAGCATTGCCCTGCTCCTCGCACCTGTTGCAGCACACAGCGGCGCGCAAAAATATGAGCCGCTGTCGGCAAGCGTACGGGGAAATCTGAGTTACTCCATCGCCGATCAGGCCGTACCGCACCTCGCCTTCGACAACGAACGCGAAGCGCGCATCTGGCTCGCAGCCATGTCCTCGCGCCTCGCCAAACGCATACCGAAGCGCGTGGAGCGCGAGGAATTGCTGGTCACGGTGCATTACGAGGCAAAACGCGCCGGGCTCGATCCGCAACTGGTGCTCGGCCTGATCCAGGTGGAAAGCGCGTTCCGAAAATTTGCCGTGTCCGGCGCCGGCGCGCGGGGCTACATGCAGGTCATGCCGTTCTGGGTAAAGCTGATCGGTGCAGCCGATCACAATCTGTTCAATCTGCGCACCAATCTGCGCTATGGCTGCGTGATCCTGCGCCATTACCTCGATATCGAAAACGGCAACCTGTTCCGCGCGCTGGGCCGCTACAACGGCAGCCTCGGCAAGGCGGATTACCCGAATACGGTACTGCAGGCATGGCAAGGCCACTGGCGCTATGCGGATGCCGCCGATACGGGAAAACCGTGAACGACATCCTCGTCCTGTATTACACGCAGCACGGCGCCACCGGCGAGATGGCGCGGCTGATCGCGCGCGGCATCGAGCAGGCCGGCGCCACGGCGCGGTTGCGCACCGTGCCGCGGGTCTCCCCGCTGACCGCAACCGCGGCGCCGGCCGTGCCGCCGGAAGGTGCACCCTATGCCGAGCTGCAGGATCTGGAAGAATGCGCCGGGATTGCGCTGGGCTCGCCGACGCGTTTCGGCAACATGGCGGCGCCGATGAAATATTTCTGGGATTCCACATCCGCGCTGTGGCTGAAAGGAACGCTGGCCGGCAAACCGGCGGCCGTATTCACTTCGACGGCAAGCCTGCATGGCGGTCAGGAAACCACGCTGATCTCGATGATGCTGCCGCTGCTGCATCACGGGATGGTCATTGTCGGTCTGCCCTATACGGCGCCGGAACTGCTGACTACTGCAACCGGCGGCACGCCCTACGGTCCCAGCCATCACGCCGGCGCGGCAAGCGATCTGCCGGTGTCGGAGCATGAAAAAAAGCTTTGCCTCGCGCTCGGCAAGCGCCTGGCGGATACGGCGCGCAAACTGGCGCAATGACCCTCTGCACCCACGGCGCATGCCGCGCGGCCGCGGCGTGCCTGCTCGCCCTGATCGCGCTGTGCCTGGCATGGGAATTGTGGCTGGCGCCGCTGCGGCCAGGCGGTTCCTGGCTCGCACTGAAAGCGTTGCCGCTCATCGCCATCACACCCGGTATATTGCGCGGCCGGATCTACACGTTTCAGTGGTCGTCCATGCTGATCCTCGCCTATTTTGCCGAGGGCGCAGTACGCGGATTTTCGGATCGCGGTAACTCAGCGTTGTTGGCTTACGCTGAAATCGCGCTGGCGCTGGCTTATTTTGTTTGCGCCATTGTTTACATCCGGTCGCAGCGCAAGCCGCCACCATCGCGCAAAGCCCCGGATTGACGTAAAATTTATTAAATAAAACAACGGGTTACGCATTATTAATGCGCACTGCGCACCATGGGCAACTGCGCCGGGCAATCAAGAAGGCCTCTGCGCGCCGAGTGCTTCCGCAACCGGCGCGCGCAGTGAATGCTACAGCTGCGGATTCAGTCGCTCCTCTTTCGCGCTCAGCTTGTTCAGGGCATTGATGTAGGCCTTGGCCGAGGCCACCACGATGTCGGTGTCCGCGCCCTGACCGTTGACAATGCGCCCGTCCTTGGACAGCCGCACCGTCACCTCGCCCTGCGCGTCGGTGCCGGTGGTGATGGCATTCACCGAATACAGCAGCAGTTCGGCCTTGCTCGCCACCAGCGCCTCGATCGCCTTGAACGCCGCATCGACCGGGCCGCTGCCCTGCGCCTGCGACGGCAGCTCCTTGCCGTTGTCGGACATCACAATGCGCGCGTAGGGTTGCTCGCCGGTCTCGGAATGCGCGGTCAGTGACACCAAGTTGTAGCGCTCGTTCTCGATGTGCTCAAGAATCTCCTCGGTGATCAGCGCATGCAGATCCTCGTCAAAAATCTCGCGCTTCTTGTCGGCCAGCTCCTTGAAGCGCTTGAACGCGGCATTCAGCGCTTCCTCCGACTCGAGATCGACGCCGATCTCGTGCAACCGGGTCTTGAAGGCATTGCGTCCGGACAGCTTGCCCAGCGTCAGGCGGTTGGTAGTCCAGCCCACCGATTCCGCGCTCATGATTTCGTAGGTCTCGCGGTGCTTCAGCACCCCGTCCTGATGGATGCCTGATTCATGCGCAAACGCGTTGGCACCGACAATCGCCTTGTTCGGCTGCACCGGATAACCGGTGATGCCCGAAACAAGCTTCGATGCCGGCACGATCTGCGTGGCATCGATGTTGGTATCGCAGGCAAAAACATCCTGGCGCGTGCGTACCGCCATCACAACCTCTTCCAGCGACGCATTGCCGGCGCGCTCGCCCAGGCCGTTGATCGTGCATTCGACCTGGCGTGCGCCGTTCTGCACCGCCGCCAGGGAATTAGCTACCGCCAGCCCCAGGTCGTTGTGGCAATGCACCGACCAGATCGCCTGATCGGAGTTGGGGATGCGCTCGCGCAGGTTCTTGATCAACCGCCCGAACTGGTCGGGCAGCGTATAACCGACGGTGTCCGGCACATTGATGGTCGTCGCGCCGGCCTTGATCACCTGTTCGAGTATGCGGCACAGGAAATCCAGATCCGAACGACCGGCGTCTTCAGGCGAAAATTCGACGTTGTCCGTATATTCGCGCGCCCACTTGATCGCCCGCACCGCCTGGTCTATGACCTGCGAGGGCTCCATGCGCAGTTTTTTCTCCATATGAATCGGCGAAGTTGCGATAAACGTATGCACCCGCGGACTCACGGCAACCCTGACCGCTTCGCCGCAACGGCGAATGTCCCGCTCGTTGGCCCGTGCGAGGCCGCAGACCACGCTGTCCTTGATGGCACGCGCGACGGCCTGCACCGACTCAAAATCGCCGTCGCTCGCCGCGGGAAATCCCGCTTCGATGACATCAACGCGCATGCGCTCCAGTTGCCGCGCGATGCGGAGTTTGTCGTCCTTGCTCATCGCCGCGCCGGGGCTCTGCTCGCCGTCGCGCATCGTCGTATCAAATATGATCAGCTTTTCTTTAGCCATGATTCAACCTTGGTCGTTGCACCGGGACGCGCAATGCGGCCCTGAAATCAGGATCCCGGCACCGCTGGGGCCGGACTGGAACTGCACAAAAATAGGGGGGTGTTTAGCGCGCGCGGCCGCGCAGCAGCAGACCCGCCAGCGGGAGCGTGGCAGCGAGAGGCGACTTGGAAGTCTGCTCGGAGGTCTGCATAAAACGACACATGATGCTGAAATATATCGACTTTTCAGAGGGCGTGCAAGCCGGTCAGGGCACTGCTGCCGGCGGTGGCGGCGGAGGTTCGCGATTGCCGCGAAACTTGTCATACACCCACAGCGCGTAGCCGGATAAACCATAAATACCGAACAGCGCGAACAGCATTTCCGGCAGTGTGCCGGCAAACGCAATCAACAGGACGAATCCCAGCGCAATCGCGACCACGGCCGAAAACGACACGCTCTTGCGCAGGTTGATGTCCTTGCCGCTGTAAAAACGCAGATTGCTGACCATCGTCAACCCGGCCACCAGCGTCAGGCACCACGCCAGCCATTTCACATCAGCACCCCGCACCTGGTACTCCGACATCGCCAGCACCAGGCCGGCCACGACCGCGGCGGCCGCCGGACTGGGCAATCCCTGGAAAAAACGCTTGTCGACGATGTCGATATTGGTATTGAAGCGCGCGAGCCGCAGCGCCGCACAGGCGCAATACACGAATGCCGCGATCCAGCCGAGCTTGGTGGACAGCCACGGACCCAGCATGGGCACGGTTTTCATGGCAGCGAAATCCTTCAGCGCCCAGACGTACACCACCAGCGCCGGTGCGACGCCGAAGGACACCATATCGGAGAGGCTGTCGAGTTCGGCGCCGAAAGCGCTCTGGGTGCGGGTCATCCGCGCAACGCGCCCGTCGAGTCCGTCCAGCACCAGCGCCACGAAGATCGCAATCGCCGCCTGCTCGAAGCGACCGCCCACCGCCTGCACAATCGCATAAAACCCGGCAAACAGCGCGGCGAGGGTGAACATGTTGGGCAGCCAATAGATGCCGCGCCGCGCAAAGCGGGACTTGATGAACAGTTTGTGATCCTTGAAATCGGCCATGGCAATCAGTTTAAACCATAGGACGTTACAGCAGTAACGGCGGCACGATCAGGGCGCAAAGCGTCAGGGCAGAGCAGCAATGACGGTCTCGGTCGCGTAAACCTTGTCGCCTACGGACACCCGTGGCGCCGCGGTCAGCGGCAGATAGACATCAACCCGCGAACCAAAGCGGATGAATCCGAAGCGGTCGCCCCGCGCCAGCGTCTGCCCGGCTTGCGCATAACACAGGATGCGGCGCGCGATCAGCCCGGCAACCTGCACGCAGGTGATGTCGAGCCCGTCGGCCGTGCGCAGATGAAGCACCGCCCGCTCATTCTCCGCGGAGGCTTTGGCCAGATCGGCGTTGAAGAATTTTCCCGGGAAATACCAGGTTTTTTCTACCGTGCCGTCAACCGGGCTGCGGTTGGAATGCGCGTTGAATACATTCATGAACACGCTGATTTTCAGCGCATCGCGCTCCAGGTAAGGATCCCGCGTTTTCTCGACGGAAACGATCCGGCCGTCTGCAGGCGCCAGCACTGCCCGCGGATCGCCGGGCACGGCGCGCGGCGGATCGCGGAAAAACTGCACCATGAACGCCAGGATGAACCACAGCAGCGCAGCCCAGCCGAATCCTGCATACGCCTGCACGCCCGCCGCCGCAACGAAAGTCGCGGCAATGAACGGCCAGCCCTCGCGGGCAATGATGGGATGGGGATAGGGTTTCATCGCTGAGCCAAAAATATGGCCGGACAAAACATGGCGCCGCGACCGGCAGATGGCCGGCCGGCGCAGCCGCTCTGCCGACGGGTTTTAGTTCTTCGACTGGTCAACCAGGCGATTCTTTTTGATCCAGGGCATCATGTCGCGCAGTTTTGCGCCGACAACTTCAACCTGATGCGCCTGGCCGATGCGCCGCATGGCCTTGAGCGTGGGCGCACCCGCCTTGTTCTCGAGAATAAACTCCTTGGCGAACTGCCCGGTCTGGATCTCCGTGAGTATCCTGCGCATCTCGGCACGTGTTTCGTCAGTGACGATGCGCGGGCCGCGTGTGAAGTCGCCGTATTCGGCCGTGTTCGACACCGAGTAACGCATGTTGGCGATGCCGCCTTCGTAGATCAGATCGACAATCAGCTTCACCTCGTGCAGGCATTCGAAATACGCCATTTCCGGAGCATAACCGGCATCAACCAGCGTCTCGAATCCCGCCTGGATCAACGCCGACAGGCCGCCGCACAGCACAACCTGCTCGCCGAACAGGTCCGTTTCGCACTCTTCGCGGAACGATGTCTCGATCACGCCCGCCCGCGCAGCCCCGATTGCCGCAGCGTAGGACAGCGCAATGTCGCGCGCCTTTTTGCTCGGGTTCTGGAACACGGCGATCAGCGACGGCACGCCGCCGCCCTGTGTGTAGGTCGAGCGCACCAGATGGCCCGGACCCTTGGGCGCGATCATGATGACGTCAAGATCGGCGCGCGGCTCGATCTGCTTGAAATGGATGTTGAATCCGTGAGCGAACGCCAGGGTCGCGCCCTTTTTGATATTGGGCTCGATCTCGTCGCGATAAACATCGGCATGATGCTCATCCGGCAGCAGGATCATCACCAGATCGGCGCTCTTTACTGCGTCGCCGACTTCTTTCACCGCGAGGCCGGCTTTCTTTGCCTTATTCCAGGAAACGCCGTTCTTGCGCAGGCCAACAGTAACCTTGGCGCCGGAATCCTTGAGATTGTTGGCGTGGGCATGGCCCTGCGAACCATAACCGATGATGGCAACCTGTTTGCGCTTGATCAGCGAAAGGTCGGCGTCTTTGTCGTAAAAAATCTTCATATCTTCCTCTGTCTGAAACGTGATTAATAATCGTGCGGAGTGCGAACCATCCGCTTTCGGCGGCGTATCATACCGCCCCTCAAATTTTCAAAATGCGGTCGCCGCGACCTATTCCTGAGGCACCGGTGCGCACCGTTTCGAGTATCGCCGTCGGGTCGATGGCTTTCAGAAACGCATCCAGCTTCGATCCCGGCCCGGTCAACTCGATGGTGTAATCCTTGTCGGTCACGTCAATGACGCGGCCGCGGAAAATGTCCGCCATCCGCTTCATTTCCTCGCGATCCCTGCCCACTGCGCGCACCTTGACCAGCATCAACTCCCGCTCGATATGGTCGCCCTCCGAGAGATCAACCACCTTGACCACATCGACCAGCTTGTTCAACTGCTTGTTGATCTGTTCAATGACGTCATCGGACCCGGAGGTCACGATGGTCATGCGCGACAACGTCGCGTCTTCGGTGGGCGCCACCGTGAGCGACTCGATGTTGTAGCCGCGCGCCGAAAACAGCCCGGCAACCCGGGACAGTGCGCCAGCCTCGTTTTCCAGCAAAACGGAAATGATGTGTCTCATGGTTTCACACCAGAATCATCTCGGACAGCCCTTTGCCGCCCGGTATCATCGGGAACACGTTCTCGGTCTGATCCGTGATGAAGTCGAGAAACACGAGTTCCTTCTTGCGTGCGAATGCCTCTTTCAGCGCCGGTTCGACATCGGCCGGCTTCTCGATGCGCATGCCGACATGGCCGTAGGCCTCGGCCAGCTTGACGAAATCCGGCAGCGCATCCATGTAGGATTCCGAATAGCGGTTGCCGTGGAAAAATTCCTGCCACTGCCGCACCATGCCCATATAACGATTGTTCAGATTGACCACCTTCAGCGGCAGCCGGTACTGCTTGCAGGTCGATAACTCCTGGATGCACATCTGCACCGAGGCCTCGCCGGTCACGCAGGCGACCGTCGCCTTGGGGTGCGCCATCTGCACGCCCATCGCATAAGGCAGCCCTACGCCCATCGTGCCGAGGCCGCCCGAATTGATCCAGCGGCGCGGTTTGTCGAATTTGTAGAACTGCGCAGCCCACATCTGGTGCTGGCCGACGTCGGAGGTAACAAACGCATCGCCCTTGGTCACCTGGTAGAGCTTCTCGACGACAAACTGCGGCTTGATGATCGCGCTGGAGCGGTCATATTTGAGACAGTCGCGGCCGCGCCATTCCCCGATCTGCGCCCACCAGTTCTTCAGCGCCTCCTTGTTCGGGCCGCCGCGCACCGCCTCAATCTGGCGGATGAGTTCCTTCAACACCTCGCGCACATTGCCGACCACGGGCACATCGACTTTCACCCGCTTGGAAATCGACGCCGGATCGATATCGATATGGATGATCTTGCGCGGTTGCTCGAAGAAATGCTTGGGATTGCCGATCACCCGGTCGTCAAAACGCGCGCCCACCGCCAGCAGCACGTCGCAGTGCTGCATGGCCATGTTGGCTTCATAGGTGCCGTGCATGCCGGGCATGCCGAGAAAATGCCGGTCAGTGGCCGGATAGCCGCCCAGCCCCATCAGCGTATTGGTGCACGGAAAACCGAGCAGCTTGATGAACTGGGTCAATTCAGCCGACGCGTCGCCCAATATCACGCCGCCGCCGGTATAAACCATCGGGCGCTCCGCTTCGAGCAACAGCTTCACCGCCTTCTTGATCTGGCCGGCGTGTCCCTTCACCACCGGATTGTACGAACGCATGCTGATCGACTTGGGATAATCAAACTCGGTCTTTGCCGCCGTGACATCCTTGGGAATATCGACCACCACCGGACCCGGACGCCCCGTCGCGGCGATATAAAACGCCTTCTTGATCGTCAGCGCCAGATCCTTGACGTCTTTCACCAGAAAATTGTGCTTCACGCAGGGACGCGTAATGCCGACCGTATCGCATTCCTGGAAAGCGTCTTCGCCGATGGCATGCGTCGGCACCTGCCCGGTCAAGATGACCAGCGGGATTGAATCCATATAGGCGGTGGCAATGCCGGTCACGGCATTGGTGACGCCGGGACCGGAGGTGACCAGCGCCACGCCAACCTTGTCGGTGGAACGTGAATAAGCGTCGGCCGCATGCACGGCGGCCTGTTCGTGGCGGACAAGCACATGCTTCACCTTGTCCTGCTTGAACAACTCGTCGTACAAGTACAACACGGCGCCGCCGGGGTATCCGAATAAATGTTCGACACCCTCTTCCTGCAAACAGCGCACAACGATCTCTGCACCGGACAATTGCATGATTTTTGATCCGCTCACGCGAGAACGATTCTTGCGGATTGTTGCGGATTTAATGGCAAGATAATGACAAAAAGGAAACGTGCAACGTTACCGGGCCACGCCTCGGTGGTCAAGTAAAATATCCGATTAAACAGAGTGATACGCGTGTTTGCCGGGTCGTCCGCGACCCGGCTTGCCTCCACGGTCTGATTTGCTAAGATGCCGCGAACTCCGGGAGCGCCGATCCACGACGCCACAACCGCCGCCGGTACCGGCACATAACAAAAGGCAACCCCACTGGCCACCTACAAGGAACTTGCTGACTTCCTGGCCGAGGTCGAGCGCAGAGCGTTCAAACAAGCGGTGTTTTCCGTGCGCGACGAGCACCAGGCTCTGGATATCGTGCAGGAGGCCATGCTCAAGCTTTCCGATAAATATTCCGGCAAGCCGGCAGGCGAACTGCCGATGCTGTTCCAGCGTATCCTGCAAAATGTCATCCGCGATTTTTTCCGGCGCCAGAAAGTGCGCTCCGCCTGGACGACCCCACTCAGTGCGCTGTTCGGGGCCGGCGACGATGGCGACCATGACCCCTTGGACACCCTGGAAATCGAGAATGATTCCAAGATCGCCAGTCGTCCGGCCGAGCAATTTGAGCAGCGGCAAGTTATTGATATTATTGAGAAAGCAATCGAGACCCTGCCGCTGCGTCAACGTCAGGCCTTCATGCTACGTTACTGGGAGGAACTTGATGTCGCCGAAACGGCAAAAGCCATGGGCTGCTCGGAGGGTAGCGTGAAAACGCACTGCTCACGGGCGACGCATGCTTTGGCGATATTGCTGAAAAAACAGGGAATTGAGCTATGAATACCCAGGAACACCGGATTGCGCAGAAGATTTCCCGCCTGCTCGACCAGTCCTCCCGCAATATTCCGGGAGATACCGCGGCCAAGCTTGCCGCAGCACGGGAACAGGCACTCGCCGGCTACCGGGAACACCACGCCTGGAGTCTGGCCGGGGCCGGACAACTGGTATCCCGCCTTGCCGGACATTCGCCCGGCGGGATGCGCTACGTAATACCCACCGCAGTTTTGATCCTGGGTCTGATCGGCATCATTTACTGGCAAACCAGCAATGGCCGCGGCAATGAACTGGCCGACATTGATGCGCGTTTGCTGGCGGATGACCTGCCTATCGATGCCTATCTCGACAAGGGCTTCGATTCATGGCTAAAACGGCAGTCGCGCTGATCGTCTGGCTATGCCTCGCGCTACCAGCCTTTGCCGCACAGCCTGCCAAGCAGGCCGCTAAACCCGTCCGGCCGGCCTGGTCGGAACTCAAACCGGCGCAACAGCAAGTCCTGGCGCCACTCGCAGCCGAGTGGGACGGCATGGACGCTGCACGACGGAAAAAATGGATCGGCATCGCCGACCGTTATCCGAAAATGAAGCCCGCTGAACAGCAGCGGCTGCAGAAGCGCATGAAAGACTGGGCAGCACTGACCCCCCAGCAGCGCCAGGCTGCGCGCGAACGCTACCAGCGCCTCAGCAAACTGACTCCCGAACAGCGCAAGGCCATGTCCCAGCAATGGCAGGAATACCAGCGTTCACTGGCGCAGCCCGAAACACAGTTCGATCCCGCGGTCAGTGAGCCCTTGACCCCGGGCGCGCCCGAAGCTCCGGCGGCCGAGCGGCGGTGATTACGCGCCCGGCCACGCCGGGCATCGGCCGGCGCCTGCTGAGTCTGATCTACGAATTGCTGCTGCTGGCGGCGCTGGTGCTGCTGGCCGGCGCAGCGGCCACCGCCGTTTCGCAACTCGCAGCGCCGGATCATGCGCGAACCATCACGCAAGTTCTGGTTGCGCTCGCCTGCATCGTTTATTTTGCAGGGCAATGGCACCACCGCGGGCAGACGCTGCCGATGCAAACCTGGCGCATACGTCTGGAAACCACCGACGGCAGGACGGTAACGGTGCCGCGCGCCGTGCTGCGGGCATGCCTCGCGCCCGCCGCCTATCTGTGTTTCGGCATTGCCGTACTGTGGGCTTTCATTGATCGCGACAGGCAATTCCTGCATGACCGCATCGCCGGCACGCGCCTGGTAACCGCCGGGTAGCCCGGGGGCGGGACATTCACCGCCGCTCCTGCCACGCCAGCATCGCCACCGCCGCGCACAGGAAAATCAGCGTCGGCACCACAGCACTGGCAAAAGGCGGCCAGTCGTTAAGCAGTCCCAGATGATTGAACAGCCGGTTGAGAAAATAAAATGCCAGCCCGATCATGATCCCGACGAATATCTTTGCGCCCACGCCGCCCTGGCGCACCTGGAAATAGGCAAAAGGCAGCGCCAGCACCATCATCACCACGACCGCCAGCGGGTAGAACACCTTGGCCCACAGCGCAATTTCATAACGCAGCGCCTTCTGCCGGTTCTCGCGCAGATGCTGTGAATAGGAATAGAGGCTCCACGCCGACATCTTGTCGGGGCGCACCAGCAGCACGTTCAGCAGCGCCGGCTCGAGCACCGACTGCCAGATCACCTGCGGCTCCCGGCTGACGCTGGTGCCCAGATCCCTGAACGTGGTTTGCGCGACATCCGTCAGCAGCCAGCGGTTGGCGCCCTGATAGACGCCGCGTGCCGCGTAGCGCAACGTGCGCAGTTTGTAATCCTTGTCGAATTCATAGATTTGCAGACCCTTCAGGCTCGCATCCGGCGCCACTTCCAGCACATTGACAAACGATGTGCCGTCCTTCAGCCACAGGCCGGAGCGGAATTCCTGGGCGACGATGCCGGAGATGGCCTGGGAGCGCAGGCGCTGGGCGAACTGCTCCGCGGGGGGCGCGACGAATTCGCCCACGGCAAAGGTCATCACGCCGAAAGCCAGTCCGACGGATGCCAGCGCCCCCGCCATACGCGCCGCCGAGACGCCGGAAGAACGCATCACCGTGTACTCCGAACTTGCAACCAGCTGCGCCAGCGCAAACAGCGTGCCGATCAGCGCCGCAATCGGAAACAGCTCATAGACGTGATTCGGCGCCGACAACAGCACATGCAACAGGATGTGCCGCAACTGGTAGTTCCCGCGCCCCAGATCCTTCATCTGCTCGACGAGATCGAAAAAGGCGAACAGCAACAGCAGCGCAACGAATACCACCACGGTCGCCAGAACGACTTCGCGCGCAACGTAGAGTCGCAGCGTCCTCACCGGATCAGGCGCCAGAAGGAAACCAGCACCAGGCGCCGGTAGAACAGGCCGAACAGCAGCAACAGCATCACGGCATGCACGCCCCACATGCCGGCCATCAGATCCACTCTGGATTGGGCAATCGAAGCCTGCATGATCGACAGCATGTTGCTGTAGATCACGTACACCAGTATGGCCAGGATAATGTTCATCGACCGCCCTGCCCGCGGATTGACAAAGGACAACGGAATTGCCAGCAGGCTGAGCAGCAGCGCGCTGGTGGGCAGTCCGACACGCCATGACAGTTCGCCCAGATTGCGCGGGCTCGGATCGCTCAGCAGCTCCCAGGTGGAAAGCGTTTTCGTGGTCGGCGCGCGTATCGCCGTCTCCGCAGTCTCGATCCGCATGGCATAGCGCCCGAATTCGAAAACCTTGTATTCGGGGGAACCCGGTTCGCCCTCATAGCGCCGGCCGTTCTGCAGCACCAGAAAACGGTCGCCATTGGGCGCAGTTTCCTGGAATCCGCTCTGCGCAACCATCACACCCAGCTTGCCGTGCTGCGTCGAACTGACAAACACATTGGCCACCAGATTCGATGCGCCGGCGACTTCCTCGACCAGATAAACGCGGTCGGCGCGCCGCGACTCGTGGAACACCCCCGGCGTCACCTGGGCCACGTCATCGCGGCTGTCCATCTGGCGGCGGAACTCCTCGGACTTCTCGACAGCCCATGGCGCCAGCAATAGCGACAGCAGCGCAATGGTCACGATCAACGGCCAGGCGAACATCAGCACCGGGCGAATCCAGCGCGTCAGGCCGACGCCGCTGGCAAACCACACGATCATCTCGGAATCGCGATAGCTGCGAGTGAGCGTCATCAGTACGGCGATAAACAACGTCACCGACAGCAGTATCGGCAGGTAGCTGACCAGCGTAAATCCGAGCAGCGCGACAACGCCGGTAGAGGTGATCAAACCGCTGGCGGCCTGCCCCAGCAGCCGCACCAGCTGGGTGGTCATCGATATGCCGAGCAGCACCAGGAATATTGCGACTGCCGCCGTGGTGAATTCACGCAGCAGTGAAGATCGGAAAATCATGCCGGTGTTTTGCTTTTTGGGGGGAACCCGCAGATAATCAAAGCCCGATGCAGGATCGGGTCTTTCATTGGCGATTTCACCGGCATTCACCGATGATCATGACACAAGGATCCGCCTGCAGCGAATTCCGGTCATGGCACTGACAAAACCAATTTGCGCATAGGAGTTGACGCGTGGAATTTAGCATAAAACCCCTCGTTCCGGGACGTGCCGCCAGCGGCTGCACCGTGGTTGGAGTGTATGCGGATCGCAAGCTCAGCGACGCCGCGGCCGCATTGGACCGCAATACCAAGGGTTACCTGCGCCGCGTGCTGGCACGCGGCGACATGGACGGCCGCATCGGCACGACGCTGGTGCTGCACGAGGTACCCGGCATCGCGAGCGCCCGCGTACTGCTGGTCGGACTCGGTCCGAAAGCGGAATTCGCCGACAAACAGTTCTGCAAGGTGATCACCGCCGCCATCAATGCCCTGGCGCAAACCGGTGCCGCCGATGCCGAAATCCATCTGGCCGAACTCCCGGTAGGCCGCCGTGACATTGCCTGGCGCATCACACAGGCCGCGCGGACTGCGCGCGAAGCCGTTTACCGTTTTGAACAAATGAAAAGCAAGCCGGAAAAAAATGCGCCGGCGCTGCGCCGCGTCGTGCTGGCGGTGAACGCAAAACGCGACGAAAAACTCGCCGCAGCGGGTCTTGCGCAGGGGCTTGCGCTCGCCCACGGCGTCAGCCTCGCGCGCGACCTGGGCAACCTGCCGGGCAATGTCTGCACGCCGTCCTATCTCGCCGATCAGGCGCGCCAGCTCGCCAGGCACTACCGCCTCAAAATCCAGGTGCTGGAGCGCGCCGACATGGAAAAACTCGGCATGAACACGCTGCTGTCCGTCGCGCAGGGCAGCAGCCAACCGCCGAAACTGATCGTCCTCGAATACCGCGCCGGCCCGAAGAGCCAGAAACCCGTCGTGCTCGTCGGCAAGGGCGTCACCTTCGACACCGGCGGCATTTCCCTGAAGCCGGCGCCGGAAATGGATGAAATGAAGTACGACATGAGCGGTGCAGGCAGCGTGCTCGGCACCGTCAAGGCAGTCGCCGAGATGAAGCTTCCGGTAAATCTGATCGGCATCATTCCCGCCACCGAAAACATGCCCGGCGGACGCGCCACCAAGCCCGGCGACATCGTCACCAGCATGTCGGGGCAGACCGTCGAGATCCTCAACACCGATGCCGAAGGCCGGCTGATCCTGTGCGATGCGCTGACCTACGCCGAGCGCTTCCGGCCCGCCGCGGTGATCGACATTGCCACGCTGACCGGCGCCTGCGTCATCGCGCTGGGGCATGTGGTCAGCGGCCTGTTCGCCAACGACGATGCGCTGGCGCATGAGGTGCTTGCTGCCGGTGAACTCGCCGGCGACGGCGCCTGGCACCTGCCGCTGCACGACGAGTATCAGGAACAGTTGCGCAGCAATTTCGCTGATTTCGCAAACATCGGCGGCCGGCCGGCCGGCGCCGTGACCGCCGCGTGCTTTCTCGCGCGCTTCACCAAAAAATACAAATGGGCCCACCTCGATGTGGCGGGCACGGCGTGGAAATCAGGCAAGGAAAAAGGCTCCACCGGCCGGCCAGTGCCCCTGTTGACGCAGTTTCTGGTCACCCGCGCCGGCAAGCGCTGACCCGCCTGCGCAATGACGCAGATCGATTTCTATACGCAGGTCGATGACAAGCTGCAGACCGCCTGCCGGCTGGTCGCCAAGGCGCGCAGCCACGGCCTGCGCGTGACCGTCTATTGCCCTGATGCTGAACTCGCGTCACGACTGGATCGCATGCTGTGGACCGTGCCCGCCACCGGGTTCCTGCCCCATTGCCGCGCCGGTGATCCGCTGTCCGGCGTGACGCCCGTGCTGATCGACGGCAGCGGCGAGACGCCATTGCACGACGATGTGCTGATCAACCTGCATGCCGAATGGCCGGCGTTTTTCAGCCGCTTCCAGCGGCTCGCCGAAATCGTCAGCGCGGAAGACGCGGACCGGGCGCAGGCGCGCAGCCGCTACAAGTTCTACCGCGACCGCGGCTATGCCATACGCACGCACGACCTCTCCGGCCCGCAGGCGTCCTGATCCGGCCGTCGCCAATACCCGACACGCGTGCGGGTTGAGCGCAGCACGATCCCTCCGTTAACATCAGCAGCCATGGCCGAGACCCCCACTCCAGACGACAGCGCCGACGACGTGCTGCAGCGGGCTGATGCGCTGCTGCAACGGCATCGCCGGCCTGCCGAAGCGCCGTTCGCCGGCGGTGACATCCCCACGCTGACCGACATCGTCATCGAGGGCGAGGTGCTGCCGCGTGCCGAATCGGCCGCGCCCCGGGATCCGGCAGACGCATCGCGGCCCGCCGGCGGCGCAGTGATGTCGCGGGTGCAGGCCCAGAACATCGAGCACGCGGTCCACCTGAAACTCAAACGCAGCCTGAACGACCAGATCGCAAAAGTCATGGAAGAGCGCTATCTGCCGGAAATCGGCGCAGCGCTGGAACAGGCGATGACGCGTGCCTCCGGCGCACTCCAGTCCGGCATTGCCGATCTGGTGCGCAACTCGGTTGCCGAGGCGCTGCAGACCCAGCTTAAACAACTGCAGCTGCAGGCGCCTGCGGCGACGACGGAAGCGTCCGGTATAATTCCGGACGCCACGCCCGCATCATCCCCCCCTGCACAAATGGATCTCCCGAAGAGTTTTGAGCCCGCGACCATCGAGTCGCGCTGGTACCCGACGTGGGAAAAGAACGGCTATTTCAGGGCCGGTCTCGACCTGTCGAATCCGCACAACTACTGCATCCAGTTGCCGCCGCCCAATGTCACCGGTGTGCTGCACATGGGTCACGCCTTCAACCAGACCATCATGGACGGGCTGACGCGTTATCACCGGATGAGCGGTTACAACACGCTGTGGCAACCCGGCACCGATCACGCGGGCATTGCCACCGAAATGGTGGTGACCCGGCAACTGGAGCAAGAGGGCCAGTCGCGCAATGCGCTCGGACGCGAAGCATTTATCAGCAAAGTCTGGGAATGGAAGGAACAGTCCGGATCGACCATCACCCGCCAGATGCGCCGCCTGGGCGCCTCGTGCGATTGGGAGCGCGAACGCTTCACGATGGACGAGCCGCTGGCAAAACTCGTCACCCATACCTTCGTCAAACTGCACCGTGACGGCCTGATCTACCGCGGCCTGCGGCTGTCGAACTGGGATCCGGTGCTGCATACCGTCATCTCCGACCTCGAGGTGCAGGCGGAGGAAGAAGACGGCAAGCTGTGGCAGATCCGTTATCCGCTCGCCGACGGCAGCGGGCATCTGACGGTGGCGACCACGCGCCCCGAAACGCTGCTCGGCGATGCCGCGGTGGCCGTGCATCCGGAAGACGATCGTTACCGCGCGCTGATCGGCCGGCGGGTTGTGCTGCCGCTGACGGGGCGCACCATCCCGGTCATCGCCGATGATTACGTGGACAAGTCCTTCGGCACCGGCTGCGTGAAAATCACGCCGGCCCATGATTTCAATGACTATCAGGTCGGGCTGCGCCACAACCTGCCGCAACTGAACATATTCACGCCGGACGCCGCCATCAACGACAGCGCCCCGGAAAAATACCGCGGCCTTGACCGTTATGTCGCCCGCGAACGCATCGTCGCCGACCTGAAGGCGCAGGGCCTGCTGGAATCCGAAAAACCGCACCGCATGGTGGTACCGCGCGGCGACCGCACCGGCGTGGTCATCGAACCGATGCTGACCAGCCAGTGGTTCGTCAAAATGGAGCCGCTGGCAAAACTGGGCCTCGATGCCGTGGCGACCGGCGAAGTCAAACTGTTTCCGGAACAGTGGATCAACACCTACAACCACTGGCTCAACAATATCCAGGACTGGTGCATTTCGCGCCAGCTGTGGTGGGGCCACCGCGTGCCCGCGTGGTACGACGACGCCGGCAATGTCTATGTCGCGCACGACGAAGCCGAGGCACTGCGCCAGTCCGGCGGCAAGCCGCTCAAGCAGGATGCCGACGTACTCGACACCTGGTTCTCCTCGCAACTGTGGTGCTTTTCGACGCTAGACTGGACCCCGGAATGGCCGGCGAAATCAAACCCGGCGCTGGATCTCTACCTGCCCTCGTCGGTGCTGGTCACCGGCTTCGACATCATTTTCTTCTGGGTCGCGCGCATGGTGATGATCACCAAGTACATGACCGGCAAGGTGCCGTTCCGCCATGTCTATGTGCATGGCCTGGTGCGCGATGCCGAAGGCCAGAAAATGTCCAAGTCCAAGGGCAATACGCTGGACCCGCTGGATCTGATCGACGGCATCGACCTCGCAACGCTGATCACCAAACGCACCACCGGCCTGATGAATCCGCAGCAGACCGAGACCATCGCCAAGCGCACCCGCGCCGAATATCCGGACGGCATTCCGGCCTACGGCACCGATGCCCTGCGTTTCACTTTCGCCAGCCTCGCCAGCCTGGGCCGCGACATCAAGTTCGACCAGAAACGCTGCGAGGGCTACCGCAACTTCTGCAACAAGCTGTGGAATGCCACGCGCTTTGTGCTGATGAACTGCGACGGCAGAGACACCGGGCTTGATGCCACAGCGCCGGTGGAACTCTCCACCGCCGACCGCTGGCTGGTGAGCCGGCTGCAGCGCGCCGAAGCCGAAGCGCAGCAGGCCTATCGCGAGTACCGCTTCGACAACCTGGCCCGCACCATCTACGAGCTGGTGTGGGATGAGTACTGCGACTGGTATCTCGAATTGGCCAAGGTTCAGCTCGCCGGCGGCAGCGACGCGCAATGCCGCGGCACCCGCCGCACCCTGGTGCGGGTACTGGAAACCATACTGCGACTGGCGCATCCGGTGATCCCGTTCATCACCGAGGAACTATGGCAAAAAGTGGCGCCGCTGGCCGGCAAAAGCGGCGCGAGCATCATGCTGCAGAAATACCCGCAGCCCGAAGAGGCAAAAATCGATACTGCCGCCGAACGCGATATCGACGTGCTGAAACAACTGGTGTCGGCCTGCCGCACGCTGCGCGGCGAGATGAACATTGCGCCGTCACAAAAATTGCCGCTGCTGGCGCAGGGCGATCCGGCGCAATTGCGCGCCCATGCCCCGTACCTGACCGCGCTGGCGCGGCTGTCGGAAGTCCTGGTCGTCAACACGCTGCCCGGCGACGATGCGCCGGTATCCATGGTTGCCGGCTTCAAGCTGATGCTGAAAGTCGAAATCGATATTGCCGCCGAACGCGAGCGCCTGACCAAAGAAATCGCCAGACTGGATGCGGAAACCACCAAGGCGCGCGCCAAACTCGACAACCAGAGCTTCGTCGCCAAGGCGCCGCCGCTGGTGGTCGCGCAGGAAAAAGAGCGCCTCTCGCGCTTTTCATCGACGCTCGATCAGATGCGCGCCCAGCTCGCCAAGCTCGGCGGCTGATCCAACGCCAGGGCGTATCCGCCCGCGTTGTTGATCCGATGGAAATCAAACACACACTGCGCGCGCTGCGTCACCGCAACTACCGGCTGTTTTTCTACGGCCAGACGCTGTCCATCATCGGCAACTGGATACAGCAGATCGCCATGGCCTGGCTGGTATACCGGATGACCGAATCGGCATGGCTGCTCGGCGTCACCGGCTTCGCCGGACAGATTGCCATACTCGTCTTCGCGCCCTTCGGCGGCATGTGGGCCGACCGCTTCGACAAGCACAAACTGCTGCTGTTCACGCAAGTGGTGTCCGCCGTGCCGCCGCTGGTGCTGGCCGTACTCACCTGGGCCGGCGCCGTCGAGGTCTGGCACATCATCGTCACCGCGCTGGTTCTCGGCATCATCAATGCCGTCGACACGCCAATCCGGCTCGCATTCACCACCGAAATGGTCACGGTGCGCGAAGACCTGCCCAGCGCCATTGCCATGAATGCGCTGATGCAAAGCGCCGGACGCATGATCGGGCCTACAGTCGCCGGCCTGCTGCTCGCCGTATCCACCGAAGCGTTCTGCTTCATCGCCAATGCGCTGAGCAAGATACTCATCATCGCCATGGTGATGATGATGGCCATCACCCCGCGCCTGATTGAGCGCACCGCGGCATCGCCCTGGCAACAACTGGCCGAAGGTGCGCGTTATGCCTGGAACATCATTCCCATCCGCTGGCTGCTGCCGATGGTGGCGACCATCAGCTTCATGGTTACGCCCTACCAGACGCTGATGCCGATTTTTGCCGCCGAGGTGTATGGCGGCGGGGCCGATATGCTGGGATTTCTGATCGGTGCCGCCGGCGGCGGCGGCGTGATCGGCATGCTGGCGCTGGCCTCGCGGCGCGATGTGCGCGGGCTGACGCGCTGGATCACCTTTGCCTCGCTGTGCGCCGGTCTCGGCGCCCTGGTGTTCGCGTTGTCGCCCTGGCTGCCGCTGTCGTTCGCGGCGCTGGCGGTGACGGGCTTCGGCATAGTCGTCAACGGCATGGCGGTCAGCACGGTGATCCAGACCATCGTCGATGACCGCATGCGCGGACGCATCATGGGTATTTTTTCAGTGGCCTTTCTCGGCATGTATCCGCTGGGCAGTCTCGCCGGCGGCGCGCTGGCCGCGGCCATCGGCGCACCGGCAACGCTGGCGATCGGCGGCGGCATCTGCACGGCGACGGCGCTGCTGCTGTGGCGGCGCATGCCGGCGTTGCGCGCGCAATTGCGACCAATCTACAAGGATCTAAAAATAATTCAATAAAAACAAGATATTACGTATTATCTGCGCCACTGGCGCCATGTCGCTGCCCACCGGCGCCAGTTTGCGTTCCAATCGGAAAGCAACCGTCGGTTGCATCATCGCTCGATATAAGTCCCCATCTCGAAAGGCACTTTTCTGCCAACGAGGGACTCCAGCATCTGCAGTTCCGCGTCCGTGTGATTGATCACCGGCGCAGCCTCCAGCATTCTGGGCATGCCCTTGCCGTAGATATAGCGCGGCTGATCGTGGCGGCGCGTGCGCACGGTCTCCGCTTCCTGCGGATCATCGACGGGTATCAGCACCGCCTCGCCGTAGCAGGTGCAGGCGTAGGTGCGCTGTGTCTCGACTTCGATATAAATACCGGTACCGCGGATGCCGATGGTCGCCGTGGCCGTGCGGATCTCGCGGCGCACGCCGGATTCGAACACCGACAGCAGCGCGCCGGTCAGGACGCGCAGCACCGTCGCCGCGCCACGCGCTGCTTTTTCCCCGAATTCCACGCGACTGTCGGCGCGCACCAGAAAAGCGTCGCGCTCGGCGACAAACACCAGCTCGGCGCCCTTGCCGGTGACGATCACGTCACCGGGCGCCACCCGTTGCCCGCGTTCCGCCGGTTTGCCATTGATGCGCACATCACCCTTGATCTGCGCAACACCCGGCGGCAGCGTCCCCGCCGCCAGTGCCGCACGCAGCCGCAGCATGCCCGCAGCAACCACCGCCGCAGCCGCCGCGCTGCGCAGCCATGCCCGCCGTCCCGCCGCGATTTTTTCCGGCTTACCCATCACCATCCCCCTCATTTCAGTTCCCTCATCATGCCGCAATGACTGCTTGGCGCACCACGGCACCACGTACCTGCAGGCCATCGTGCATGCGTTCGACCAGAAAGGACTCCGCTGCAAGGGTTGTTGCAAGCATGTCAACCAGCCAGCGGGTTATAAAAGAAAAGGGCTGTGAAACACAGCCCTTTTCCTGCACAGCCTATATCTGACGGACTACATTTTCCAGCCGTAGGCAATACCGTACGAATTCTGGTACATCTTGATGGTTTCGTTGCCGGTGCCTGGCACCCAGGTATTGAACAGCGACGCGCCTGTCACCGACTTGGTAAACGCGTGCATGTAGGCGAATGTCAGTTCGCCGCCGCTCTTCGTCTTGTGGGTGAAACCGAGCGTCAGGTGGTCCTGAACCACGCCCGGCGCGATGATGTTGAAGGTCACGTCGCGAGCCTGAATCGGATTATCGCCATGGTTGAGTCCGGCACGCAGCGTCAGGCTTTGCGAATATGCATACTCGACCCCGATCTTGACCACGTTGACGTCATCCCAGCCGAAGCCGCGCCCGCCGGCCACCCCCAGCGTAGAGCCGATCGTCGCGCCGAAATTCGTGCTGGGATTGTTGACCGAAGCCACCCCGCTGTAATTGATGCGCTGGTAATCGAGCGCAACCGTCACTTGGGGCGTGGCCTTGAAGGCCAGTCCGAGGTTGTAGTTCTCGGGAATATCCATCAAACCCTGGTTGGCAAACAGTTCCCTGTATTTATCAAACTTTCCCATTTTCAATTTCGGGGAATAAGCAGCGCCCGCGGTCACACGGTCGGAAAGCTTGCCCATCCAGCCGAGGCGCACGCCGACACCGGTAGAGCTGTCATAGCCTTTGTTGGTCAGGAAGTTGGTGGTGCCAGACGAGGTATAGCCAACAAAGCCCTGCAAGCCATCCATCTTGAAGCGCTGGTACGCCAGCAGCGGTGAGATGCCCACCGAATGGTCGGGGCTGATTTTATAAGCCGCCGTCGGCGCAACGATCAATTGCATCATATCCATGTTGAGTCTGCCGCTGCCGCACAGCAGGTTGTAGGGTGCACCCGCCGGTCCCGAGGCATTGAACCCGGCGCAGGCCGTGGCCGCGCCAATCTGGCCGCCGGGATAATCGGTATTCATGCCGCCGTTGCCGTAAACCGTAACCCCCAACGACAGGTTAGGGTTAATCATTTTATTGTAGCCAAATTCCGGAATAAGAAAGTAATTGCTGTCGCTGTCAGCGGAGCCATTCATACCAGTACCAAAGCCGCTAACTCCAGTCCTTTCCGAACTGCGCCGCGGACTGAACAGATCGACACCGAAGTCGATGCGGTCGCCCACCCACACCATCTTGGCAGGATTGGACGCACCGCCGAAGGTGTCCGTAGCCATCGCGGTCGAGGCGCCCGCCATGCCCTTGGCCTTCATGCCATAGCCGTGAGAAAAATAACCGTTCGTCGCGCCTGCCGCACCGGCGGTCAGCGCGCCCGCTACTGCCAGCGCAATTGCTGAAAATGTTTTTGTGTGTTTCATGATCCCCTCCAGTGTATTGAATGACAGAGCGTTGTTTAATTCAATCGGGACTACATGTACAGACTGACATCGGCTACCTGCGCCATCGGCAGGAACGTCGCCGCGCCGCAATACTCTTTGACTTCCGGTATGAAATCCTCGTGCTTGAAGCCGAACAGATCGACCGTCATCTGGCAGCCGATCATGTTGACGCCGGCCTCCAGGCTCAGAGCGCGCAGTTCGGCAATGTCAGCCACGCCGTTGTTGCTGATGGTTTGTTTCATCAATGCAGTCGCCAAGGTTTCAAAGCCGGGCACCGTGGCCTGCACGATATTCGGGATGTTCCAGTTGATCGCCTTGAACCAATCCGGGCCGAAGGGCATTTTCATCGGCATGCCCGGATTACCCAGCGGGCTGATTTTCAGATCTGAAATATCCTTGCGCAGCAGCTGCAGCCCGTAGAACGTGAAAAAGATCGATACATTCCAGCCCAGCGCCGCCGCAGTGGACGCCAGAATGAACGGCGGATACGCCCAGTCGAGCGTGCCCTTGGTGGCGATGATGGTCATCGACGGCGTTTTGCGGGCCGCAATTTCCTCCAGCTTTTTCGGCAGCAACGCTTCGAGCCGCTTTTCGATGATTTCGTCTATCCGGCCAAGCTCAATCATTTCCGACATGTAATCCTCTCAGACAGTCATTGCAACCGGGCGCTTAGCTGATTCAAGCGCTGGAACACGCCTGTTTTGGCATATTCCATACGCCTGTTTTCTGCCACGCCGGCCACCGACACGAAACAATGTTAAACAATCTTCTTTAATCAGCAAGTTATCAAACTGTGCCGGCGTGGACGCGCAACCGCTGCACGGACCATTTCATGGTTATTTGGCCGGGCATGTCGCCACATCGCCGGGCACCTTGCCCACCAGCAACAGGAAGCTCTCAAAGGGACCCATATTGCCCATCGCTTCCCCCATGGGACCGTCAAACCGCAGGCGCTGGAAAAACATCGCGCGCATCGGACCGTATTCGCCTTTGCCCATTTCGGTCCAGCGGGGCGTATCCGCCCACATCAGGTAATCCACATCGGAATCGAGCTTGGTTTCGGCTTTGCCGCCATAAACGCATATTGCCTTGCCGTTTTTCTCGGACACGCGCAGTTCGATACGCGGGCTGCTCTCGCAATCGGCACGATAGATCTGCATCACCTTGAAACCGCGTTTTTTGTTGTTATTGACCCAGTCCGATTCGACCAGTTTGCTGGTCAGTTCCGGATCGGCATTCCATGCCTGGCACATACCCTGTGCCCATGCCGGATCCATCATCACCGGCGCAGCCTGACCCGCCGCCGAAAAAAAAGCCAAAGCCGCCCCAGCCAAAATTGTTTTTTTCAAATCCCCTCCTTGCCTGAAACAACCGCGCGCCCGGTGAAATCGCGCGCAATGCCGTTGCCGAAACATTACTTTATAGACATATTATTATTTGATAATAATGTTCCCGCCCCGCAAGGATGTCAATAGAGTCCGTAGGGGTAATCCGGTGCGCAACCCGTTCCCGCGCAGATTCCCGGCAGATTCAAGCGGTGCTGCCGGCATGACATGCAGCACACCTTGCCGGCGGGTAATCAGGGCCGCATTTACAGTGCATTGATGCGACGGTCCGGATGGCAGAAACGGATCGCGGGACGTTATCAGCCATGGAGTCCATGGCTGTTCCGGTCAAAAATCGATGCTGTCCTGGATGGCGGCAATGCCGGCTTTGGCGCAAATGTCGTCGCGGTCGCCAGCGGGCGCGCCGGACACCCCGATGCCGCCGAGCAGCGATCCTGCGCCTTCGATGATCATGCCGCCGGCCACCGCCACCACCCGCGGCCGCTGGCGAATGCCGCTCTGCTGCATGCCCGGCTGGGTGGCGCGATCAATATCCGCGGTGTTGGTGCGAAACGTCACTGCCGACCATGCCTTGTCCTCGGCCATCGCCGGCGTATGCGGCCCGGCAAAACGGTCACGCAACATGACCTGCGTCACCCCGCTGCGATCGACCACCGCGACCGCGACCTGAAAGCCCTCGTCGCGGCATTTTTTCAACGCCGCCTGCGCCACTTTCAGCGCAGACTCCGGCGTCAGCGACCGGGTCGCAAACGTCGCATCCTGGGCCCGCAACGGTCCGGCGCCCAGGGCGCAAAGTGAACATAATGAAAACAACAAATTATTGATTGAAACTTTCATCACTTCCTTTCGGGCCGCCGCCGTGTCCGGTTACAGGCAAGTTCCGCCGGCACGCGCAGCCGGGCAACCCCATGTCCGGATGGTCTCCGTGTTACTTCTTTTTCATGAAAAAAATGAAATCCTTGCCGGCTGCGTCCGACGACAGCAATTCATTGCCGGTCTGCTTCGCGAACGCCTGAAAATCCTTGACTGCGCCCGGATCGGTCGCCATGATTTTCAGCACTTGGCCGGTGGTCATGTCGGTCAGCGCTTTCTTGGTGCGCAGGATAGGTAACGGACAGTTCAGGCCGCGCGCGTCAAGCTCCTTGTCAAACTGCATTTGGGACCCCTCCTCTTCAAACCGATTAGTGTAGCATTAAACTCTAATATATGAAGGCGCTGGGCAAGCGGGCGGCGCATCAATAAACACTGACATTGCGCTCCGCCAGCAATTGCGACAGCCGCAGATTGGCCGTTCCCAGGCGATCCACCAGCAACTCCAGAAAGGCGCCATTGAAATGATGGCGGCAGAGCTCCGACGCCTGGGGCAGGGTTTCGGCACGAATCTCGATGACCATGACATCTGTGGCTGCCACCACGCTCGCTGACCGCTGAAACTTGTGCTTGCCCAGATAGGCCATCTCGCCAAAGCATTCGCCGGCCTTGAGAATGTTGAGCAGGCGATCCTGCTTGCGCACCTGGACTTCACCGCTCGCCAGAATGAAAAACGACGAACCGATGTCGCCTTCCTGAATCAGCACCGCATCGCGCAGCAAACGATGCCACTTGGCCAGCCGCAGCACCTCCCATAACTCGACATCGCTGAAAGCATGAAAAAATTCGAGCTTGCGCAGCGTATCGAATTTTTCGGCCTCCGGTATGCCGCCCTTCGCCTTGGCGCGCCCTCCACAGAGCACCTCCACCAGGTCGCCGGCGAGGTCGCCCCAAGTCTGATAACGGTCGGCGGTATTTTTCTGCAGCATGTGCAATACGATGGCATCAACCTGCGGCGACACCTCGGCGCGGAACCGGCTCGGCGGCGGCGGCTCGACATTGATGATCTGGTAGATGATGCTGTAGTTGTTGGCGCCCACAAACGGCAGGCGGCCGGTCAGCAACTGGTAGAACACCACGCCCAGTGAAAAAATGTCGGTCTGATAAGTCAGCTGCTGTTCGCGCACCTGCTCCGGGGACATATAGGCCGGCGATCCCACGCCGGTGATCTGCGTGGATTCGCTGGCCGCGTTCAATGCCGCACCGAAGTCGGATATCTTGATGTCTTCTCCGGTGGAAAGCAGTATGTTCGCCGGCTTGATGTCCCGGTGAATCACGCCTTCCCGCGCGGCGTAATCGAGCGCGCGCGCGCATTTGTAGATGATCTCCAGCACCCGCGTTACCGGCAGCAGCTTGTCCACGCGCGCGTACTGCTCCAGCGTTGTGCCATCGACGTATTCCATGACGATGTAGCTGGCCTCCTCGTCGGCAACGGCATCGTAGATCTCCACGATATGCGGATGCGACAGTTTGCCGGCCAGTGACGCTTCGGTAACAAACAACTTGCGGTACCGCCACCCGTTCTCCCGGTCGCCAAGGGCGTCGGGGAACACCGCCTTCACGGCGACCTCGCGGTCCTGGAATGGATCGAACGCCTTGTACACCACGCTGGTCGCGCCGCGCCCGATTTCCCTGATGATCTCGTACTTGCCGATCTTCCGCGCTTCGACCGGCTGCGGCACGGTGTCTGTTCCGGTATCTGCACTCATGCGCGGAAAATAGCACTAATCCGGGCGGATTGCCGCCGGGCGCAAAAAACGGCGGCTCCGGTCATGCCGCCGGGTGAACTATTTCACGTTCTGCCGCTTGTTGTCCTGCTCGGCCAGCAGACGGCGCAATTCGCGCAACCGCGCTTCCGTCGCCGAAAGCTGGTAAAAATCGCCCGTTCCGGTTTTCAGCGCAATCTGCAATTGCTCGACCGCGGCACCCAGCTGTCCGCTGCGGAAATAGGCTTCGGCCTGCGCCCGGTGCTGCATCAACCCGTTGCCGAGCGCAGCATGCGCGCGGGCCTGTAACTGATACAGCCTGGCATCTTCCGGCTGCACCCTTAATCGTGTTTCCACCAGCTGCAATGCGGCCGCGGCCTGCTGCGCACGCAGCAACTGGTCCACATGGCCGTAAATCAATGCGCGGACATTGGGATACTCACGCAATGCCGCCTGATAACACGCCAGCGCCTTTCCCGGCGATCCGGCGGCTTCCGCAAGCCGGCACGCCAGATTTGCAATGATCGGACTCGACGTATTGCGCAGGAATGCGATCTCGCGCTGCGCCCTCGCGAAATCACGCGTGCGCATCAGACTGGCCACCAATCCGTAGCGGCTTGCCGTTTCCGACAGAAATTTTCGCTCGGCGAGACTCGCCTCGAAAAACGCGACGGCATCGCGCGGATCCTCGGATTCCGCCCGCAGCTTGGCGCGGACCAGCTGAAAATCCAGGCTGTCCGGCACCTGCCGGTAGGGCAGCCCCTCCACGCGATTCTGGATATCGGCAATCCGCTCATGCGTCATCGGGTGGGTCCGCAGATAGGAAGGCGCGCCTCCCTCATACACGCGAGTGGCGCGCTGCAAGCGCTCGAAAAAACCCGACATCCCGCGTGGATCGAACCCGGCGCCTTCGAGCAACTGCAGACCAACCCTGTCTGCTTCACGCTCATTGTCGCGCGTAAAGTTGAGCTGGCTCTGGATGACGCCGGCCTGCCCGAAAGCCAGGGCCGCCTCCCCCATCTGCGAGCTGGAACGCGCCGCGAGTATCGCCACCGCCAGGGCGGCAATCGACACCAGTTGGCTGGTACTCTGGTGGCTGACCATGCGTGCAATGTGCTTTTGGGTGACGTGCGCAATCTCATGGGCAATCACCCCGGCCACTTCGGATTCGCCCTGCGCGGCGAGTATCAACCCGGTATGTATGCCGATGAAGCCCCCGGGCAACGCAAATGCATTGATCTGCGAGTCCCGCACGACGAAAAACTCGAATTCCTGGCGCGCATCACCGCTGCGCGCCGTCAGCCGACCGCCCAGCGCGGCGGCATAATCGGTCACCTCCGGATCATCGAGATACGCCGGGTCGCGGCGAATCTCCCGCATGATGCGCTCCCCGAGCAGGCGCTCCTCCCTGGGGGAAATCGCCGCGGCCGAAGCATCTCCGAGTTCGGGAAGCGCCTGGGCCAATACGCGGGGGACGCACAACAGGATCAGCAGCAAAATGAGTCGCTGGTACATGGTGCTATGATAATTCCGGCCACGCGGGAGTTCCTAATGAAAAAACAATCTGTTACAGGCGTTCTGACGCACTTCGATGCACGCGGCGAAGCCTGGATGGTCGATGTTGCGGGCAAGGCGGAAACCCACCGCATTGCCCGCGCGGCAGGCCGTATCACCATGCGCCCGGCGACCCTGCGTCACATTGCCGCCGGCGCCGCAAAAAAGGGGGACGTGCTCGGCGTCGCGCGCATTGCCGGCATACAGGCGGCAAAACAGACTTCCGGTCTGATCCCGCTGTGCCATCCGCTGGCCATCACCAAAGTCGAGGTGGCGTTCACGATTGACCGGAAAGCCAGCGCCGTGGACTGCACCGCGATCGTGGAAACAGTCGGCCGCACCGGGGTCGAAATGGAAGCGCTGACGGCCGCGGGCATCGCCCTGCTGACCATCTACGACATGTGCAAGGCCGTGGATCGCGGCATGCGCATCACCGACCTCGGGCTGGAGGAAAAGCGCGGCGGGAAATCCGGCACCTGGAAAGCCCCGCAGCGACGCTGAGAATCGCAGCGGAACACCGGCCATTAACAACGTCGATGGCCAAATTCACGTTCCGTATGAAAATTTGCTATAGACAAGACCTGCAGCGTTGGCTACGATAAAAAAACTAAGCCTGCGCTTGAGGTTCCTTGTGTCAATCCAGGCTGCGCTCACTGATCGCGGGCCTTCAAGCCGCAACCGCCACCTTTGTTAAAGGAGGATTCTCCATGCAGCAATTACGCCGCAATTTCCTGAAACTGTCGGGCAGCGCAGGTGCGGTAGCTGCCGCAGCCGCCGCGGGTCTGCTCAAGGCGGGCTCGGCTTGGGCAGCGCCGTGGAACAAGACCGGGTTTGAATCAAAAGCCGTCGCAGACGTCCAGAAAAGCTTGGGCGCTACCAGCCCGACCGACAGCAAGGACATCACGATCACGGCCCCGGATATCGCCGAAAACGGCGCCATCGTGCCGGTTGCGGTAACCAGCAAAATCCCCAACACCCAGAGCATCGCCATCATTGTGGAGAAAAATCCGTTCCCGCTGGCCGCGAGTTTCGACATCATGGCCGGCGGCGAAGGCTATGTCTCGGCGCGGGTCAAGATGGGCCAGACTTCCAATGTGCATGCAATCGTCAAAGCCGACGGCAAGTTCTACGTCGCCGTCAAGGAAGTCAAGGTCACCGTCGGCGGCTGCGGTTAACCGGTTAGCCCCGCGAACATACGAAGAAAGAGGAGAGAAACATGGCTGAACCGATGAAAATCCGCGCCACGCTGCAGGGCGACACCGCGGATGTGCGCATTCTGATGCGGCACCCGATGGAAACCGGCACGCGCAAGACCGCATCAGGCGTCGTGCCGCTGCATTTCATCCAAAGCGTGGTCGTGCAGCACAATGGCAAGACCGTACTCGATGCGCAGTGGAGTCAGGCGATTGCACGCGACCCTTTCCTGGGGCTGCGCGTCAAGGGCGCCAAGGCGGGTGACAAGATCAGCGTGACCTGGACCGACAATAAAGGTGACAAACGCACCGATGAAGTCGCCGTCGGAGCAGGCTCGTAACCTTTCCCGGCGGAAAATCAAAAAAGAATCAAAGGAATGAAGTAATGCAATAGCGTAGAGCAATACCCCATAAAAGAAGGAGGAGAATAATGAAAAAAATATGCGGCATCGGACTTACTGTATCCGCCGCCCTGTGTCTGACGCTGGCGCCGCCGCTGCTGGCGCAAGGTGATCTTTCCGTCGGCCGCAAGATGCTGATGGAAGACAATCCCGGCGAACTGTGGATCGATCAGGGCAAGGATATCTTCTATCAGAAGCGCGGCCCCAAGAATGTTTCGCTGGAACAATGCGATTTCGGCATGGGCCCCGGCAAGCTGGAGGGCGCCGCTGTCCGCCTGCCCCGCTACTTCGCCGACACCGACCGCGTGGAGGATCTGGAATCGCGCCTGCTGACCTGCATGACCACACTGCAGGGATTCGACCGTAACGCGCTGATCAAGACGGCGATCAGCGCACCGGCCAGCCGCGGCTCCGACATCGAAGCCCTTGCGCTGTACATCACCTCCCGCTCCAACGGCATGAAAGTGAATGTCTCGCTGAGCCACCAGAAAGAATATGACGCTTACAAGGCCGGCGAATACCTGTTTTACCGCCGTAGCGGGCAGACCGACTTCGGCTGCGTGCAATGCCACGGCGAACCCGACAAGCGCATCCGCCTGCAGGATCTGATCCATATGACCAGCAAAAAGGGCGCGCAGGAAGTGGCTTCAACCTGGCCGGCTTATCGCGGCGCGCATTATGTCGTGCGCACCATGCAATGGCGTCTCAACGACTGCGTATGGCAGATGCGTTTCCCTGACCTCAAATTCGGCACGGATTACTCGATTGCCTTGACCACGTATCTCAACCGCCAGGGCAATGATGCTGTGATGCAAGTGCCCGGATTCAAACGTTAAGGGGTCACTATGAAAACGACATGGAGCAATTGGTCGGTATTCGCAGCGGCCGGATTGATGATCACGGGATGCGCAAGCTATCCCGACGAGGCCACTACGCGCCAGATGGCGGAAAAAATGGTATTCGAAGCTTTCTCCGCATCACCCGCCCACATGAAGCGCCTGGAACAGGACCGGTCGCAGCAGATCTGCAGCAAGGTCGGCGACGCCAAACTGACTCAGGAAGAAGCCGCCGAAGTGGTCAAGCTGGCGCGCGAGTCCATCAAGTATCCGGCTTCAGGCAAGCTGGTCGGCGACTGGAAAACCGGCGACCGGCTGGCGCACGACGGCGCGGGCGACCGCATCCGCAACGGCAAGACCGAAGGCACCAAGGAAAACGGCGGACTGTGCCAGAACTGCCACGGGCTGGCGCCCGGCGAAATCAACGTCGGCAATGTCGGCCCGGCTTTGACCGGCTACGGCAAGCAGCGCGGCAACTCCGAGCCCATCGCAAAATACACCTACGAAAAAATCTACAACGCGTGGATGTTTTTCCCGTGCTCGAACATGCCGCGCCTGGGCGCCACCGGTCATCTGACGCCGGAGCAGATCACCCACATGGTGGCCTATCTGATCGATCCGCAGTCGCCGATCAACAAATAACTTTCGATACCGCCATATCCGGAGGCTTGGGCAACCAGGCCTCTTTTTTTCGGAGTCAACGCGCATGAACCTGTCACGCCGCGAATTTCTGCAAATCATGGCAGTTGCCGCCGCCCAGGGGCTGCCGCTGGCCGGCGGCAAGGCGCACGCCGCCGCGCGCAGCGGCGAACTCTACGAACTCGGCAAAGCGCAGGGCAATGTCACGCTGATGCATTTCACGGACTGTCACGCGCAACTGCTGCCCATGTATTTCCGCGAGCCGGATGTCAACATCGGCATCGCCGACGCCCGCGGCCGCCCGCCGCATCTGGTCGGCGATGCACTGCTCAAACATTTCAGCCTGAAGCCCGGCAGCCGCGAAGCCTACGCCTACACCCACCTGAACTACATCGATGCCGCACGCACCTACGGCAAGGTCGGCGGCTTCGCCCACCTCGCCACGCTGGTCAGGCAGGTACGTGCGCAGCGTCCCGGCGCGCTGCTGCTCGACGGCGGCGACAGCTGGCAGGGATCCGCCACAGCACTGTGGAGCAACGCGCAGGACATGATCGACGCCTCGAAGCTGCTCGGCGTCGACATCATGACCGGCCACTGGGAATTCACCTACGGCGCCAAACGGGTGCAGGAGGTAGTGACCAAGGATTTCAAGGGTCAGGTCGAGTTTCTTGCGCAGAACATCCGCACCGCGGATTTCGACGATCCGGTGTTCAAACCTTACACGCTGCGCGAAATCAACGGCGCGCCGGTGGCGATCATCGGCCAGGCTTTTCCCTACACGCCAATCGCCAATCCGCGGCACATGGTCGCCGACTGGACTTTCGGCATTCAGGAAGAGCGCATGCAGCAGATGGTTGACGAAGCGCGTAAAAAAGGCGCGCAAGCGGTGGTGCTGCTGTCGCACAACGGCATGGACACCGACCTGAAACTCGCCTCGCGCGTGTCCGGGATTGACGTGATCCTGGGCGGCCATACCCACGATGCCGTGCCGCAGCCGATTCCCGTGAAAAACCGCGGCGGCACCACGCTGGTCACCAACGCCGGCTCCAACGGCAAATTCCTCGGTGTGCTGGAACTCGACGTGCGCGGCGGCAGCGTCAAAGCCACACGCTACCGCCTGCTGCCGGTATTCGCCAACCTGCTGGATGCCGACCCCGCAATGACCGCGCTGATCAACAAACACCGCGCGCCGTACGCAGCGAAGCTCAGCGAAAAACTCGCCGTCAGCGAAGGCCTGCTGTTCCGCCGCGGCAACTTCAACGGCAGCTTCGATCAACTGATCCTCGACGCGCTGCTCGAAACCAAAGACGCGGAGATCGCGTTCTCGCCGGGATTCCGCTGGGGCACGTCCATCCTGCCGGGCGAGCCGATCACGCTGGAGGACGTGATGAACATGACCGCCATCACCTATCCGTACGTGACCACCAGCACCATCACCGGCGAGAATCTGAAGAATCTCCTCGAAGACATCTGCGACAACCTGTTCAATCCCGACCCCTATTACCAGCAGGGCGGTGACATGGTGCGCGTCGGTGGCCTGCAATATGCCTGCGCACCGACGCAGAAAATCGGCAGCCGCATCAGCAGCATGACGCTCAAGGGCAAGCCGATAGAGGCCGGCAAGAGCTACAAGCTGACGAGCTGGGCGCCCGTTGCCGAAGGCGCCACGGGAGAGCCGGTGTGGGATGTGGTCACCGGCTATTTGCGCAGCAAGAAGATCATCAAGCCGCCGGTGCTCAACCGGCCGCGTATTGAAGGGGTGGCGGGCAATCCGGGGATGGCGCGCTGAGTACGATCACGCCACATAAAACATCATTTAAAACAAACAGTTAAATGATATCTCGCATGGGTGCTCGGGCACGAAACAAAATCACGATATGGCCGGCACAGAAAAACTTTGCGGCGGTTCACCCCTCTGGTATCGCTCATACATCGTGACATAGGCGGATTCGATATGCCGCCGGTATCGGTCTATATCGAACAGCGGGTGCGTGGTTCTGTTTCGCTCCAAGCGGGATTTGATGTCGGCAAGCAGCGCCGGCGTGGTTGCCAGTTTGAACGCCAGGGCCTCGTAATCAGTAAAGTTATCGGCAATCAACTCCGGCAACCCTATGTTACGCAGCAAGCTCGCCGCAACCCGCCCCGGGAAAGCATGGCCCTTGCACGTCAACAACGGCAGCCCCGCCCACAAGGCATCGCTCGCCGTGGTATGAGCATTACACGGTAGCGTGTCCAGAAACAGATCTGCCAGCGCTTGGCGCGCCATATGATCCGATGGCGACATGCGCGGCGCGAATATCAGCCGCTCGGCACGCACGCCCCTTGCTTCAGCCTCCAGCCTCAGGTTGCGCGATGCGGCGACATTGCCTTCCAGCAACCACAGGACACTGCCCTCAACGCGATCAAGCAATCGCATCCAGATGTCAAAAACGTCGGGCGTGATCTTGTAGTTACCGTTGAAACAGCAAAATACAAAACCAGATTCCGGCAGGCCGGCATCGGCACGTCCGGGGATATTCGCCGACTTCACGCGTCTGGCACCGTTGACCTGGTAGCTGTCGGGAAGATGCACCACTTTCTCCGCATAAAAAACTTCATCGCCCTCTGGAATCAAATCCTTGTCGCCAATGATGTAATCAATGAAGTCCGCCCCCATGGTTCCCGGGTACACGAGGTAATTAACCTGGATCGGCGCCGCACGTTGGGCAAAAATTGCCGGCCGACAGCCTTTGGAGTAGCCCTTGAGATCGACCGCGATGTCTATTTCCCGGGCACGCAGCATGCCTGCCACTTCAATGTCGCTCATGCCCCGCACATCATGGAACTGCTCGAATGATTTTTGCAGCCTTTCGCGCATGCCGTCCCTGATATCGGGCCCGAACGACCAAGCCGACACTTCGAATCGCCCTTTGTCATGCCGCTCAAATAGCTCCACCATCAAAAGAGCGGTTGCATGCCAATAAAAATCAGCCGACAGATATGCAATGCGGATTCTGTCGTGCCGATAGCGTTCCCCGGTCCACAAGGGTCTGGCGGTCGGCGGATATTTTTGAGCGGAATAAGTCCGGGCGGACTGCAGCTGCTCCGCACCCGAATCCGACAGCACAAGGACGGTGAATGGCAAGACACGCTTGCCATCGCGCACATATCTCAGGAGTTGTTGCCTGTCGGCGGTGTAATGCTTCCAGTTGCAAACCTGTATGTTTGCGTGGAGTTTGTGGCCTAGTGCCTGGTCAAATTCAGGCTCCAGTTCGAGCAGTCGCGAATAATCCTGCGCCGCCTGCTCGTACAAACCCATCAAGCGAAAGAGACCGCCACGGTTATTGAGAAACCCGGGGGAATCCGGCTTGATCGCCAAAGCCCGGTCATAACTCGCCAGCGCCTCGTCGTGCCGCCCCATGTCCGCCAGCAGGGCGCCGCGGTTATTGTGAGCCTCTGCAAATCCCGGATTACAGGCCACTGCACGATCAAAACTGTCCAAAGCTTCAGTCCGCTGCTGCAGATGGCCCAGTGCGACACCGCGATCATTGAGGATTTTTGCGGAGTCAGGTTTGATCGCCAGCGCCTTGTCATAGCTGACAATGGCATCGATATGGCGCTTCAACGCTCCAAGCACCTGGCCGCGATCGGACAATGCCTCAGGATCATCGGACCTGCTTGCCAAAGCCTGGTCGTATCCGGCCAGCGCCTCCTCAAACCGCCTCAAAGCCGTCAGCACACGACAGCGCTTGATCTGCACATCCCGCCGATCGGGACTGAGCACCAGCACGGAATCATAGTCCGCCAACGCCGCCTCATGCCGTCCCAGGTCAAGCAGGACATCACCACGGTTGACCCGCGCCTCCATATTTTCCGGATCAAGCACCAGCGCTTGCCCATAGCTGGACAATGCGTCTTCATTGCGCCCCTGCATCCTGAACACGTTGCCGCGGTTCGAGCGGGCGATTGCATTGCCGGGATCGATCGCAAGCGCACGGTCGATCAGTTCGGCTGCCTCCGCAAGGTTATGCCGCTGCGCCTGCAACACCCCTAAAAAATGCAGTGCGTCAGCGTTATCGGGTTGTCGTTGCAATATTGTTCGATAAATCAATTCCGCGTCATCCAGCCGCCCCTGCTGGAGATAAATGAACGCGCTGCCAAATTCATCCGGCCCGGCATCCGCAGTTTCCGAGGGCGTGACGGCTGGCAAAGGCCCAGGCTCCGCGACGCGGCCAAAATAATCACGCAGATACCTGTAACAGGAACCAATAAACATCCGCAATTGCTTCTCGGACACAGGCTCACCTCTGTTCGGGATACTGTGAATATGTAACGGATCGTACCCGGCGACGTTCAGGCAGCGCAATCGCTGGTGTTGCGTCCCTGCCGGCGCGCCATTTGCACATTACTAATGATCGCTGTTGATCCAGCCCAGAGTCCAGAACCGCGGCAGCAGGATCGTATCCGGACCGCGGGCGGCCAAATAGGTCTGCTGCCGCTCTGCAAGACGGTTAATTTCCGGCGCCACCCCATAGCCCACCGCAGCAATCGCAACCAGGACAGCGAGCATCAGGAACAGGCGCCCCCCTCTGCCGGCAACGCGTCCGCTCCTGGCCGGCATCATGCCGATTGCCCAGCCAGTGAGCAACGCCAACAATGTCTGACTGACCGGCATCACCAGCACACCATCGACCATCGCCTGCGTAGAAGCTCCAGCCAGTGCGGCGAGCAACGCGACGCGAAGCAGGCGCGCCCGCTCATCGCCCTGCCCAGCGGTACGCCGTACCTGTGCCGCCAGAGAAATTCCACCCGCGATCCATACTCCCGTCAGCAGCAGCCCGGCCGGCACGCCCCACTCCGCCAGCCATTGCAGCACGGCGTTATGCGGGTGAGCCGCCACCTCGGTGGCCCAATAGGCGTAATGCATGGGCCCGACACCGAGCAACGGATGTTGCGCAGCATAAGTCAGCGCAGTGGACCACAGCACCTCGCGGCGCGACAGCGAAACAATGTCGTCCGTACGGTGCAGAAACAACGCCGGCAGGTCGATCAATTGCGGGATGCCCAGCACAAATACGGCGTAGCACAGCATCCCGGCGCCCAGCCCGGCGCCCTGCCATTTTATCCACTGCCGGCCGGCCGGGCCGCCAAACAGCCATGCAGCAGACGCGCCGATCAACAATGCCGCCCAGGTGCCGCGCGTGCCGGAGCCGACCGCCAGCATCCACCAGACTGCGGGCACGCTCCAGAACAACAGGCAACGCAATCGTGTCGTAGCCCACCACATCGCCGGCAGCAGCAAAAACGGCAACAGCATGGTCTGTATGTGGCCGAAGAACCGCACGTTTGAAAACCCGGTGTACAGCTCGCGAATATCGAAGCCCTGCCCATAGACCGGCCCGACCAGCAGCATGGCGCCATAGACACTGCAGGTGGTGACCGCATACGCTGATGCTGTTCCAAAAAACAGCAACAACAGCAACGAATCGGCATGATCGTCCAGCGCACGGCGATTAGCCGCAACCACCAGCACAAGCATCAGCAACAACAGCCAAAGCCCCCAATCCAGCAACGCCCAGCGCGGCAACGCTGCGGCGAAGCCGGAGACCAGTCCCAGCGCAAATGCCGTCAGCAGCGCGTAGCGAACCGTGCGCGGCAGGTCGATCCATACCGCGGCTGTTCTCGTTGCAACACCGGGCACTGCCAACGTCAGCAGCACAGCCGCAAGCAAACCCAGCTGGGCCAGCCGCTGGCCGTCGTGCCAAGGCAGTGTGTACGCAAAATCCAGGTTCAGCGCCAGAAAAACAAAGGCTGCCACCAAGACAACCGCCCATGGCAGCCGGCGCAACGGATCGCGTCGAATTCCGGAAAATTCAAATGTCAGGGGTTCGTTGGGCATGGTGTCGCGTGCGCGTATTTTCACACTTCCGCGATGAAATCATGGAAACGTGCCGGGATGCCACTTTATTGATCTTTTCCCGATGTGCAACATGGCATTATTGATTTCCGCAAAACTCGGGCCGCCGTTCGCGCCGCTTCCGGCGTCGCCTGGATCCGCGCAGGCGCTTGTTATAATTCCTGCCCCATGCGAGTGACCTGCAGGCCAGAATTTGACGCCGGCTTATGTCTGACGAGACCACAGTTAACGCCGCCGCAGTGCTGACTGCATTGCAGGAGGGCCTGGCGCTGCATCAGGGAGGGCATTTGTCCAGGGCGCAGGCACTTTATGATCAAGTGCTGCAATTGCAGCCAGAAAATTTCGATGCGCTGTACCTGTCAGGCCTGATCGCTGCGCAGTCAAAAAATCCGGCACGGGCCGTCGAATTGATCGGCCGCGCGCTGGCCATCAATCCCGGCCATGCAGACGCCCATGCGAACAAAGGTAACGCGCTGCGCAAACTGGGACAATTCGAATCTGCTCTGGCCAGCTACGACAACGCCATCCAGTTACGTCCTGAACATGCGGAAACCCATTTCAACCGGGGCATTGCTCTCAAGGAACTCGGAAAATACGAGCTCGCGATCGACAGTTATGACCGGGCCATATCCCTCAACATCAGTTTCATGGCGGCTTACGCCAATCGCGGGGTTGCACTGGCCGCGCTCAACCGGCATGAATCAGCCGTTGCAAGTTTCGACCAGGCGAACACTCTCAATCCCGGGATCGCCTATACCCATTTGCACCGCGGCATCTCGCTGCACGCGCTGAGACGTTATCAGGAGGCTGTCGGCAGTTACCAGAAAGCCATCGCCCTGGATCCCGGGAACGCCGAAGCCCATCATAACCTCGGCATTTCGTTGATCCAACTCCGGCAGCACGAGGCGGCCATTTCCAGTATCGACCGCGCTATCGCCCTGAAACCCGAATTTGCCGATGCCTACGTCAACCGCGCCCTTGCCTTTCACGAAATCAGGGAACACCAAGCCGCCATGGCGGATTACAACCAAGCCATTGCGCTGCAGCCTAACCTGCGCATTGCGCACCGCAATCTCAGCCACCTCCATCTCCTGCTCGGGGATTACGAACAAGGCTGGGAAAAATTTGAATGGCGCCTTCGTAGTGACGATGGCAAGGTTAATCAGCGCACGTTTTCCCAACCGCTCTGGCTCGGCCGGGAATCGCTGGCAGGCAAAACCATCCTGCTACACAGCGAGCAGGGATTGGGGGACACGATACAGTTTTGCAGGTACGCCAGACTTGTAGCTGATCGTGGCGCCCGGGTGATCCTTGAAATCCAGAAACCGCTGGCAAACCTGTTCGCCGGCCTGGACGGGGTTGCCGCCCTGGTTACCAAAGGCAGCGTTTTACCGCCATTCCACTTCCATTGCCCGCTGATGAGCCTGCCGCTGGCGTTCAAAACCCGGATCGACAATATTCCCTCGGCAAGCGGCTATCTCAAGGCAGATGCCGGCAAAGTTGAGGCTTGGCGGGCCAGGCTCGGTACCGGAACCAAAGCCCGGGTGGGCCTGGTCTGGAGCGGGAACCCCCAGCAAAAAAACAACCATAACCGGAGCATCCCCCTGCACGTGCTCACCGGGTTGCTCGACGGCGCATTGGAGTATGTATGTCTGCAGAAAGACGTGAATGAGGCGGACCGGAAAATCCTCGCCGCACACCCCGAGATCCGGCGCTTTGAACTCGACGATTTGTCAGACACCGCCGCCCTATGTGAACTCCTTGACCTGGTCATCAGCGTAGATACCAGCGTGGCGCATCTGACAGGCGCGCTGGGCAGGCCGGTCTGGATACCATTGGGCTTTAACGCGGACTGGCGTTACCTGCTCGAAAGGGCTGACAGCCCGTGGTATGCCTCGGCCAGGCTGTACCGGGAAGACCGGCTCAAGGGGTGGAATGAAGTTGTCACGAACATCCACGCCGATTTGATGCGATGGCTCAAGACGGACTGAGTCACCGCAATGAAACAGCGGATCGTTCGTCTCGCATCATCAATAACAAGCCCATGCACGCGCATGGAGTACGAAAAAAACCCCGGTTCCCCGGGGTTTTTTTTGAAGCAGAGCGATGAATCAGGTGCCCACGCCGGTTTTCGACTTGCCGCAACCGGTACCCGTACCGTTGGTAACCGAGTAGGTCCAAGTCACCGACGTCGCGCTAATGGCCGGCACAACCAGAACGTTGCAATCAGCCACCGCCGGCGTGCCGGCAACCATGATCCCGGCAATGCTGTAAGAAATCGATGACAGGTTCGCGCTTGTACCAGTGGGGAAAATCGCGCCGGTCGCGGAGCTCACCTCGCCCGAGGTATCGCACTCGGTGATAAAGCCGGCATTGTTCTGCAGGCACTCGGCAATCGCGGTTTTCCAGGATTGCACGCGGGCGATGTTGTCCTGCCACTTCGCACGGGTGATGTAGTCCTGATACTGCGGAATCGCAATCGCCGCCAGAATGCCGATGATCGCGACTACGATCATCAGTTCGATCAGCGTAAAGCCTTTTTGCAGGTTTCTCATGTAGTAGCTCCCAAAAATTGGAAAATGTTAAGCAGGTCGATGCCCGCCCATCCTGTCGAGCAAGAGCCGTACCATGTCCAGGCTCGTAGCGCGACGCAACAATGAATGGTTTTAACTCATTGTTTTTATTTATTTATTTATGTCGCATCGAAACCAAAACGGTATCGCCGTGATATCACGCACACTTTTTGGCGCCCGAACAGGACCTCTAAAATTGCATATCACGAACCAACATGTAGAGCAGCGCATAAACTGTCACGATGTGACGGAATTTGTCAGTTTTCCACTTCCAGCATACGTTGTTTTAATGCTTTATTGACCTTGCCGATTACCTCATCCCAAGAGCCGATTTCAGCCTGGCGGAACAACCGGACCGTCGGATACCAGGGCATGGTGTCGCCCTCAAGTCCATAACGCCATTCCGGCGCGAAGGGCGCCATCACCCATACGGGGCGACCCAGCGCCCCGCCGAGATGAACGACCGAGGTGCAGACGCTGATCACCAGATCGAGTGCATTGACCAGCGCCGCGGTTTCGTCGTAATCGCCGTCGATGGCTTCGGGCCAGTCGGTGATGTCGATGGCGTGGGCATCCCTGATTTTGGCAATTTCCGCCGTTCGCTCGCCGTATTGCAAATTGATCCAGCGCACACCAGGCAGCGAGAGCAGCGGATGCATTGCGTCGAGCGACAAGGTGCGCCGGTAGCGGTTGGTATAAACCGTACCGCCCCTCCAGGAAATGCCGACTTTCAAACCATCCCCCAGCGCGACCAGTTTTTCCCGCCAATACCGTGTCCGCCCTGTGTCGGCCTTGAGATAACCCCGATGTTGAGGGAAATCGCGCACCGAATTCCTCAGATAACCCGGAACGCTGGCGCTGAAAATCCTGACGTCAAAATCGTCGCGGCGTAATACAGCATCCTTGATGGCGTTATCCACGATGGGAATAAAGGTCGCTTCAGGGAAAGACCGGGCCAGCAGTTTCTCAAGGCGCGGTTCGCACTCGATATAACAATGTTTTGCGTCCCTGATCAGTTGCGGGAAACAGGACGAATACATGATGTCGTCACCGATGCCCTGCTCGCGCATCACATGAATGGTCCGTCCGCGCAGCGACGTGCCGTTCCAGCGCGGCTCGCAGCGCCGCCTGATGGCGCGCCGGATCTTGAACCGGTACTCGAAACCCGCCCAGCCGTCGCGATACCGCCCGCGCATCAGGTTCAGCAAGCCGAGATGAAACAGGGCATCGGGATAATCCGGCATTACCTTGAGTGCCCGCTTATACGACGCGGCAGCCTCTTCAATCTTCCCCAGAGAAAGCAGCGCTGATCCCAGGGTCACATAGATGCCCGGCACATCGGTGCGAAAACCGATTGCCCGGCGGCCGGCGTCAACGGCACCCTGGAGATCCCCGATTGAATACCGGGCATAAGCCAGAAAAAAACAGGTCTCAAAAGTTTCTCCCAGCTCCGCGCATGATCGTTCAGCCACATGCAACGCTTCGGCGTACATACCCAACTGGTCAAGTTTGATAATCAGTTGCTGCAGCACATCGACCTGCTCCGGGGCGTATTCCTGCGCGAGCAACAGCTCATCAAGCGCCTCTTTGTCCCGGCCCGTGGCCTCCAGGATTTCCGCCAGATGCACCCGATATCTGGGTTCTTTCGGCTGGACTGTCACGGCCTGCCGGCAAGATCGCTCAGCCGCCTGGTGGTCACCGGCCTTCAGCATCACCAGCGCCAGATCGGAATGTGCTTCTGCCAGAGCGGGATCCGCAGATACCGCAGCGATAAGGTAAATCTCCGCCTCTGCATGTCGATCCAGCTCCATCAATGCACGGCCGCACAGATGGTTGGCCTGGGCGCTGCGCGGCTCGCGTACCAGAGCAGCACGACACTTGGCGACCGCTTCCGGGTAATTGCGCTGGTTGAATGCTGCGACCGCGGACTCAAGGTCAGGCCAGACGCGGGAATCGCGCCGGGAACGCAACAGCCGCGCCGGAGCACGCAATAAATGCGATAGCAGATTTTTCAGCATGGTCTGGTCATCGCATGTATTCCGGCATTATCCATCAAGTCATTGTAGCGGGGCGGTTGCACGCACCTTCCGCTGCTGCTCCCGCAACCTTTTGCCGCAATGCCTGTTCAACACTGCCGATTACCGGATCCCACATGCCTTGCGCAGTCTGGCGGAACAAGCGGGCGGCCGGATACCAGGGCATGGATGAACTGTCCAGGCCATAACGCCATTCCGGCACCAGCGCGGTCAACACCCAAACGGACTTGCCCAGCGCGCCGGTCAGATGCACTATCGATGTGCAGACGCTGATGACCAGATCGAGCGCATTGACCAGCGCCGCCGTCTCATCGTAATTGCCGTCTATAGCCTCAGGCCAGTCAACAACGTCGATGCCGTAGTTGCGGTTGAATTCCGATATTTCATCAGCCCGTTTGCCATATTGCAGGTTAACCCAGCGCACTCCCGGCACGGACAAAACCGGCAGCAATGCTTGCAATGACAACGTGCGTCGCTCGCGGTGAGTAAATACCGTGCCGCCACGCCATGAAATGCCCACTTTCAATCCCGCGCCGAGCGCGGCCAGTTGCGTACGCCAATGGACGATTCTCTCCGGATCAGCCCTGAGATACCCCTGATGCGCCGGAAAATCACCTGCAGATCCGCGCAGATGGTACGGGAGGCTACCGGCATAGACGCGGGCATCGATCGCAACGCCCGGCTCGGTCTGCGCGGTCGTTTGCAAATCCATGAGTGGATAAAACGTGGCCACCGGGAAAGAACGGGTCAATAACTGCTGCAATCGCGGATCGCATTCAATAGCACAATGCTGCGCGGCGTTGATGACTTGCTGATAGCACGAAGCAAACATGATCTCGTCTCCCAATCCCTGCTCGCGCATGATCAGCAGGGTGCGCCCCTGCAATGAAGAGCCGTCCCAGCGCGGCAGACAAGGACGCATGTTCCTGTTTTTTGCGCGGTGGAATCTCTGCTCGAACCCTTGCCAGCCTGCGCGATATTCTCCGCGCATCAGGTGTATCAATCCCATATGAAACTGCGCGTCGGGATAGCCCGGATCCACTGCAAGAGCACGCTGATAAGCAGCAATGGCCTCTCCGGTTTTACCCAAGGCAAACAGCGCTGAGCCCAGAGTCACATGAATTTCCGGCCGGTCAGCACGATAAGCAAGCGCTTTGCGGCAGGCTTCGACTGCACCCTGCATATCAGTGCCGCTATAACGCGCAGAAGCCAGCAGAAACAGGGTTTCACAGCTTTCGCCGTTGTCGTGTATGGCGCGCTCCGCGAGACGCAATGCCTCGGCAGCCATGCCCAGCCGGCTGACCTCCCGGAACAGTTTGATCAGCAGATCGTATCGTCCGGGCGCGAGCTCCTGTGCAACCGACAGTTCAGCAAGTGCATCTTCCGGGCAATTCGCGGCCTCGAATATCTCTACCAGACGCAACCGATGCGCCAATTCATCGGGGCGCAAATCCACGGCACGCCGGCAACTCGCCGCGGCGCCCGCCAGGTCGCCGGCCTTGAACAAGGCAGCAGCGAGATCGACATGCGTCTCCGCCAGTCCGGGATTCGCGGTAATCGCGATCCGCAAATGAACCATGGCCTCGTCATGCCGGCCCAGCGCAAGCAATGCCCGCCCGCAGAGATGGTTCGCCCGGGCGCTGCGCGGTGCCCGCGCCAGCACTGTCTTGCACGCCTCAATGGTATTTTCGTATTGTTCCCCGTCAAATTGCGCAAGCGCTGATTCCAGCGCCGGCGACAACAGCCGCTCCTGCCGGGCGCGCAACGCTTGTGCGGGCGCGCGCAGCAAATCCAGCAACAGGTTTTTCAGCATGATTGCGGTCTCAATTCAGTCGCACGGATTCAACTTTTGAATGAACTGCCGCACCGGAGGACTACACCGGATATGATGAGTTTGGTATTCTTGCATTTTACACGGTTAGTTTTGCTGTTCGACAAACTAGGGATTACTCGCATGGGAATCTTCGGCTCCGCCTCCGGCAAGCAGGTTGACGAATTCGCACGCACGCTCGTTGACGAGGTCTATCGGCTGCGCGCACCGGAAGGCAAGGCCGGGCCGGGCAACCCCGGCGTATCGCTCAGAAACCTCGAGGTCAAAGTGGACGCGCTGTTTGAAAAAGCCACGGCTTTCCGCAAGGAACACAAACTCGGCATTTACAAGAAGGCCCGCCTCGCCAATACCTTCCGCTGGGAGCTCAAGACGCGCGGCTACGATGATGGATTTATTGAAATGATCACTGAAAAACTGGTGGTGGCGGTCTCGAAAAAAGACTAGTCCCGAAGCCGCGGAATTACTGCAACCACTTGATTTTGTTTAATTAATTTTCAGGGGCGGGCTTCGCCGCGCGGGTGCTCAACACCGCAGGCGATGGGCAGCTCCCGCTACACCGGCGGCGGCCGGTAACCCGGAATCCCGGCGACATCAACGGCGTCGATCTGTTCGGGATCGAGAAATTCCTTGGCGTATTTCTCGTACACCTTCTCCCACATGAACACGTCGAACAGATCCGGATCGACGTGGCCGTTCAGCTTGAACTTGCCGAGTATGGTCAGCGATTCGGTCAGCGTCTTGCCTTTTTTGTACGGCCGATCCTTCGCCGTCAGCGCCTCGAAAATGTCGGCAATGCCCATGCACCGCGCCTGCACCGACATCTGCTCGCGGGTCAGTCCGCGCGGATAACCCTTGCCGTCCATGCGCTCGTGGTGGCCGCCGGCGTATTCCGGCACTTTTTTCAGATGCTTCGGCCACGGCAGCGACTCCAGCATCTGTATGGTCACTTCAATGTGGTGATTGATGATCTGCCGCTCCGCGGCGGTCAGCGTTCCGGCACGTATCGTCAGGTTATCGACTTCGTCCGCGGTCAGAAAATCTCCGGTGCTGCCGTCCGGCCGCTGCCACTGGTATCGGGCCGCAATGGCGCGCACCCGTGCGATGTCTTCGTCGCGCATCGCTTCGCCGCCGACATTCGCCTTGCGCAGGAATTCCCGGTCCTCGTCCATCGCCTTCAGCAGGGCCTCGGCGTCCGCCCGGGGCCTGTTCCCCGCCAGCATGGCCAGTTTGGCATCACGCTTGATGACCTCGAAGCGGGTGTCTATGGTCTCGATGCGGTCGTAGATGGTCTGCAGCTTGGTCGCCTTGTCAACCACATGCACCGGCGTGGTGACTTTGCCGCAGTCGTGCAGCAGCCCCGCGATTTTCAGTTCATAGCGGTCGCGGTCGCTCATCGTGAAATCCTTGAGCGGCCCGGTATTACAGTTGTTCACGGCCTCGGCCAGCATCATGGTCAATGTCGGCACGCGCTCGCAGTGCCCGCCGGTGTACGGCGATTTGTCGTCGATGGCCGCGTTGATCAACTGGATGAACGATTCAAACAGGCTTTCGAGATGGTTGATCAGCAGCCGGTTGGTCAGGGCAATCGCCGCCTGCGAGGCCAGAGATTCCGCGAGCCGCTGATCGTCCTCGGAAAACGGCACGACCTGCCCGGTGTCGCTGTCCTTGGCGTTGATCAACTGCAGCACGCCGATGATTTCGTTCTCGTGATTCTTCATCGGCACCGTCAGGAACGATGTCGATCGATAGCCTGTTTTTTTATCGAAATTCTTGGTGCCCGAAAAGTCAAACCCGGCTTCCGTGTAGGCATCGACCACATTCACCGAGCAGTCGTGATGCACGGTGTAAGCCGCCACCATGCTGTTGATGGGCTGGCCATCCTTGTCGAACAGGTTGACCGGATAGAACGGGATTTCCACGCCGCTGGTGCCCCCCATGGCGATGCCCAGCGTGTCGTTGCGCATGATTTCGAAGCGCAGCGCCTGCTGATCATCGGTCATGCGGTAGAGCGTGCCGCCGTCGGCATTGGTGATGTCCTTGGCGGCGATCAGGATGGCTTCGAGCAGCCGGTTGATGTCGCGCTCCTTGGACAGCGCGACGCCGATGCGCAGCAACTCGCCCAGCCGGTGCGACAGGTCGTGATGCACCGAAGGGGCCCGGACTTGACTTATTTGCATCAGCGGCAAAGCCGGGTTACTTGATACAAACCGCGCGGACCTGCTTCATGTCGGTAATGCCCATCAGCACCTTCTCGATGCCATCCTGCTTGAGGGTGCGCATGCCGTCTTCCAGCGCAGTGCCCACCATTTCGGCGACGCGTGCATGCTCCTGAATGTTCTTTTTCAGGGCGTCCGTGCCGACCAGCAGCTCGTGCAGGCCCACCCGTCCCTTGTAACCGCTGCCACCGCAGACTTCACAGCCGACAGGGTCGTGAATCGTCAGCTTGCCGCTGTCGCCGCCGTAGTCCTTGACCCAGCTCTCCAGCACCTTGGCCTCGGCGGCCTTGGGATCTTTTTTCCAGCGCTCGGCATTCTTCAGCTCCATCGAATATTCGACCAGCAGGCTGTGGATCTCCTCCTCGGTCGCGACATGCGGCTTTTTGCATTTGCCGCACAGGCGCTTGGCCAGGCGCTGCGCCAGGATGCCGAGCAGCGCGTCGGCAAAGTTGAACGGATCCATGCCCATGTCGAGCAGGCGGATGATCGATTCCGGCGCGCTGTTGGTATGCAGGGTGGCGAACACCAGGTGGCCCGTCAGCGAGGCTTCAATGCCGGTGCCGGCGGTTTCCTTGTCGCGCATCTCGCCGACCATGATGATGTCCGGATCGGCGCGCAGGAATGCCTTCATCGCCACCGCGAAGGTCATGCCCGCCTTGGGATTCATCTGCACCTGCCGCAGGCCCTTCTGCGTGATCTCCACCGGGTCTTCCGCGGTCCAGATCTTGGTGTCCGAGGTGTTCAGGTAACCCAGCACCGAGTGCAGCGTGGTCGTTTTGCCGGAACCGGTCGGACCGCAGACGAAGAACAATCCATAAGGCTTGGATACGACCTCTTTGAGCGTCTTGAGGTTGTGGTTGGTCAGCCCCAGTTTTTCCAGCGGAATCGGCTCGCCGGCAGCGAGTATCCGCATGACGATGTCTTCGACGCCGCCCGCGGACGGGATGGTCGCCACCCGCAACTCGATATCCAGCGGTCCGTATTTCTTGAACTTGATCTTGCCGTCCTGCGGACGCCGGCGCTCGGAAATATCCAGATCGCACATGATCTTCAGGCGCGCCGCGAGCGCGCTGCGGTAACTTGCCGGCACCTGGATGTAAGGCTGCAGCGATCCGTCGCGGCGGAAGCGGATTTCGGTCTTGGCCTTGCCGGGATAAGGTTCGATGTGGATGTCCGATGCGCCCTGCTGATAGGCGTCGATGATGATCTTGTTGACCAGCTTGACCAGTTCGTTGTCGGACGCGGCAGAGACCACATCTTCGCCGCCGGCCTCGGCCACCTCGCCATCCTCGTCCATCGTGCCGAGCATGTCCTCGATGTTGCCGGAGTCCTCCAGGCCGGTAGCCCCGCCGAACATCTGGTCGAGCGTGGACGCAAACTCGCGGTTGGTCGTCACCCGGAACACGATCTTGCTCTTCGGGTACACGTTGTTGACCATGCGCGAGGCCTTGACCCGTTCGGGATCGGTGGTGACGACGACGATCCCTTCCTTGGTATCGTCCAGCGGTATCCACTGGTTGGTCTGGCAGAACTCGCGGTTCATGTTTTTCAGCAGATCAGGCGGCTTGATCCGGTCCTGCTTGAAGGGCTCATAGGGCGCGCCGAAGTAGCTGCTCAGCGCGTCACCCAGCGCCGGCACCTTGACCTGGAATTCGTCGGTCAGCACGGTTTCGACATCGAGGTTCTTGCGCCGCGCCGAGCGCTGCGCAAGCTCCAGTTCTTCACCGGAGATGACGGCGTTGGTGACCAGCCCGTCATACTTGCTGCGCACCTGCATCATCGGACCCTGGCGCTGGCGGAAAGCAATGGCCAGCGTTTCGGTCAGCGACCCGACGCCTTCTTCCATCACCGGCGGGAACGACTGGCCGGTCTTGTTGTTGATGATCTGGACAACCCCGATCAGATCCCTGGTTTTGGCTTCCAGCACCGGCGCCACCAGCATCTGCTTGGTGCGATACCCGGTTTTTGCGTCCACCGCCTTGAGGAAATTGAGTTGCCCGCTGAGGGACTTGAGTTCCGCATCGTCGTACACATCGCGGATGTTGACCACGCGCTTGCTCGACGCGACAAAACCCGCGATCGACTGTTCATTGATCGGCAGCTTGATGTCCTTGAACGAAGTGAGGCCCGTCTTGACCTTGGAAATGATCGAACTCTTGTCTTCGCTGAGCAGGTAAATCGTCAGACGGTCGGCGCCAAACAGGTTGCACAGTTCCTGCGACAGCTCGAGAATGATTTCGTCGATGTTCTTGGTCGCGTGAATTTTGTTCGTGACCGTCTGCAACTTTTGCTGGAAGTTGAGCTTTTCCGCCAGATTTTCGGCGGCGACCGGTTTGCTCTGGAGTACGGTGCTCATTGATCACCTCTCTCGTTTTTCAGTTACTGTACTGTCGGCCGCGGCCCTGCGCACGGCGTCCTGCCTAAAACTCAAAAACCTGATTGCGTTCGAGCATCCGCGCCCGGCGCTGCGGCGCCTGTGCCGCGATCTGCCCCATGATGATTTCAGCTTCCTGAGGCTTGAAGTGTGTCACATAAATGGCCGGATTCGCCGCAAGTTTGGCCAATTCCGCCACCAGCAGTACAGGACATAAATGTTTGGAAACAATGGCCAGTTCGCGCTCGGCATCCGCCAGCGCGGACTCGATGATTAAATATTTCAAGTTATTGATTTTATTTACATATTTCCAAATTTCGTCATGGCTGGTGGTGTCTCCGGTAAACACCAGGCTGGCCGCCCCCGAATCCAGGTGATAACCCACCGCCGGCACGACGTGATTGGCCGGGATCGCCGTGATGCGGCGCCCGCCCAGCACCACCGGCTCACCGACCCGCACCGGCGCGAAGCGCAGCGTGGGCGCAGCGGCGTCGGGGATTTTGCGGAAATCCGGCCACAGCTTCCAGTTGAACAAATGCGCATCGAGAATATCCAGCGTCTCCTGGATCGCATATACGGTCACCGGTCTGGTGCGCTGCCAGCCCACGGCGTCCACCAGAAACGGAATGGACGTCACGTGATCCATGTGTGAATGGGTTACAAAAATATGGTCAATCTGCGCCAGCTCCCGCAGCGACAGATCGCCGACTCCGGTTCCGGCATCTATGAGAATATCGTTGTCGAGCAGCATGGATGTGGTGCGCAGATCGCCGCCAATGCCGCCGCTGCATCCCAGTATCCGCAGCTTCATCACTTGGTATCGAACTTGTGGACGCCGCGCCATTCGGGAGCCGGCGGGTGGGCCCGGTAACCCGCAATGCGCTCGATGAACACGTCGTAGAGATGCGCTTGCGGCGCGATTTTCTTCAGATTGATGAGTTGCAACTCCGCCTTGTCCCAATCCTGTTCGCGGAAATAACGCAGCGCCTGGTTCCACAGTTTGATCTCATCAAGCATCGACTGCGGAATCTCGCCTTCCAATCCCAGCGGCTCATAAATGGTGATGGGCTCGTCCTTGCCCTTGACCTGCACCATGTCGATCTCGCGCAGCACGATGCCGGAGATGCGCGCCTTGGTCTCCTGTCCGATCAGGATGCGGGCGCCGTATTGTTTGGTGATGCCCTCCAGGCGCGAACCGAGGTTCACCGCATCGCCCATCACGGTATAGGCCTTGCGAATCTGCGAACCCATGTCGCCTACCCGCATGATGCCGGAATTGACGCCGACGCCGATCGCGAACGGCGGCCAGCCCTTCTCATGAAACTTGCGGTTGAGTACTGCCGACTGTTTCATCATGTCCAGCGCCGCCAGCACGGCATTCTGCGCATGATTCGGATCCGCCACCGGAGCGCCCCAGAAAGCCATTACGGCGTCGCCGATATACTTGTCGAGCGTGCCGCGATGACCCTCGCGGATTACCAGACTCATGGTCGTCAGGTAATCGTTGATGTACACCGACAGATCCTCGGGGCTCAGGCTCTCCGAGATCGTGGTAAACCCGCGCACATCGGCGAAAAGCACCGTCAGTTCCTCGGCCCGCGGCTGCATGTTGAACTGCTCCGGATTGCGCGCCATCTCCTCCACCAGTTCCGGCGGCACATACTGACCGAACAAGCCGGTAATCAGCCGCGTGCCGCGCGCTTCAACTAGGAAGCCGTAAGCCATGTTGAACGTGAACAGCACGAGGATCAGCAGCAACCCGGAAGCCAGCGGCAACACCAGATGCCCCGTATGGAACACCATCAGATTGGTGCCGACCACCATCACCAGCACGAACGCGGTGACCAGCATGGACTTGAGCGGCGTCAGCAAAGGCAGCAGCATGGCCAGCGCCACACCGGAGAGCAGCAGCAGCACGAACTCCGCGCCGACGACGTACGGCGGGCGCTGCTTGATGTTGCCGTCGAGTATGCCGCCGATCAGGTTGGCGTGAATCTCCACCCCCGGAAACACCGGGTCCACCGGGGTTGCCCGCAAATCCAGCAGGCCGGGCGCCGTCGTGCCGACCAGCACGATCTTGCCTTTCAGTTCCTCAACCGCAACGCGCTCGTTGAGCACATCCACCAGCGAAAAATACCGGTAACTGCCCTTGCCGCCGCGATAAGGCACCAGCGCTGCCGCCTGGTAATCGACGGGGATCCGGAAAGGGCCGGTCTTGATCCATTCCAGGCCGCTGTAGTCCGTCGATTTGCCGTCATCGCTGATTACCGGCACCACCGGGGGATTGCCATGCACGACACGCACCATCGCCAGCGACAGCGGCTCATAGTAGGCACCGCCATGCTCGACCAGCATCGGCACGCGCCGCGAAACCCCATCATGGTCGGGCAACGGATTGATGTGCCCGGCGCTGGTCGCCGCGCGCTGCAGCCGTTCAAGGTTTGCGGTGTAGCCCGCCCACGAGGTCACGCCGACTTTGCGGTTGCCGAACGCCCCTGCCGGCAGCACCGGCGGCGGCAGCATGCCCTTCTTGCTGGCGGTGGCGGGATCGTCACTGAGAAACACGTTTCCCAGCACGACGGCACGGTCCTTCATCTTGCGTGCAAAAATGTCGTCGTATTCGAGTTGCGGCCGCACCTGCTCAAATACTGACTGGAATTGCGGCACCCCCTTCAGTTCGTGCCGGCCAAGACGTTCCAGTACGCGGATACCCGAAGATTCGTCGCGCTCGGCAAACACCACGTCGAACCCGATTACCGCAATGCCGTACTTGTCGAACAGCTTGTCGAGCAACAGCGCCAGGCGGTCGCGCGGCCACGGCCACCGGCCTTCGCCGCCTTTTTCCTTCTCCAGCAGGCTTTTTTCGTCGATATCGAGAATGACGACGCGCGGATCGACGGTGCGCGGCATGGTCAGCCGCAACCGCGTGTCATACACAATGGCTTCGAGGTTATCGAGCAGCGGCAGCCGGAACAGGCTGATGGCGTGTCCGAGGAACAGGACAACAATGACCACGCCTGTCACAATCCGCGCGAGATTTTTTTTCAACCTGATTTCCTAATCAGCGTCCCGCGTCGCGTCGTCCGGACGCACCATGATTCCCGGCATGCGCCAGCGGATCCGGGATCATGCGCCAATGCATTACCTTTTGATGAAAAACTCCATTTTGACGCCGGCCAGCTCAACTACATCATGATCCTGCAGCGGTTGCGCCTGCGCATCGATCATCTTGCCGTTGATCACCGGAAATTTGGCGCCTTCGACATGCGTGATGAAATAACCCTGCGGACGCCGGGTAATCACGGCAACCTGCAGCCCCGGCTTGCCCAGTGTTGTCAGGTTTTTCGTCAACTCCAGTTCCTTGCCTGCGCTGGGTCCGGTCAATATCTGCACGGCGGCCAGCGGGTTCCCCGCGCCGGGTTTCGGCGTGGCAGGAGCGGCAGCCGCGGCAGTTACGGTTGCTGGTGCCGCCGCCTGCACCGGTTTGGGCGTCGGAGGCGCCGGTTTGGGTGTCGGCGGAGGTGTTGACGGCGCCGGTGCTGCCGGCGTCGGCGCAGGAGCTGCCGGCTTCGGCGCTGCAGCTGCAGCGGCTGCCGGTTTCGGCGGCGCCCGCAGAATCATGGTTTTTTCGAAATCATCTCCACCGCCCGCGCCGGCGGCCGCGGCCGGAGCGCCGGCCACATACTTGAGTTTGTATTTGCCGATCTCGATCACATCATTGCTCTGCAGGATGTGCTTTTTGATCGGATTGCCATTGACCAGCGTGCCGTTGGTCGAGCCCATGTCCTCGAGGAACGAATCGTTCAGAATCGTGACGATGCAGGCGTGCTCGCCGCTGACCGCCAGATTCTCGATCTGGATATCATTGGAGGCCTTGCGTCCGATCATGATGCGCTCTTTGTCGAGCGGCACTTCGCGGATCACGGAACCGTCAAGTGAAAGTATCAACTTCGCCATAATAGTATCCTCGTTACTTAGCTGAACCAGGCTTATTTGAACCAAGACCTCAACCGATCAACCAGTCCGGTGCGGGCGGAGAAATCCTTCAGCACACGCACCAGAATAACCGAAACATTATCCCGCCCGCCATTGTCGTTAGCCTGCTGCACGAGCTGCGCCGCCGCCAGCGGCAGATTGGCCTGCAGCGACGACAGCGTCAACTCCATGTCTCCATCCGTCACCATGTCGTTAAGACCGTCCGAGCACAGCAGGTAGATGTCGCCCACCTGCACCGGGTAGCTGTGTACTTCGGCTTCCACATCGGGGTCTATGCCCACCGCACGGGTCACCAGATTCTTGTTCTGCGAATGCCGCGCCTGTTCCTTGGTAATCAGGCCGCTGTCGATCTGCTCCTGCAGCAGCGAATGGTCACGCGTCACCTGCTCCAGCTTGCTGGCGCGCATGCGGTAGAGACGGGAGTCGCCGATATGGCCTACAACAATGTTGTTGTCGTGCCAGAGCGCCACCACCAGTGTCGTGCCCATGCCCGCATACTGCGGCTGGGTTTGTGATGCCCGGTAAATGGCATTGTTGGCGCGCACCGCATGCTCACCCACCAGTCGTTCCGCAGTTGCCGCATCCAGCTCGCCGTCGTGCTCGGCCAGTGCCTTTTTCAGGTCAGTGCTGATCATCGCCACCGCAATGCCGCTGGCCACTTCTCCGGCATTGTACCCGCCCATGCCGTCGGCCAGCACCGCCAGCCCTGCCGCGGCATCCGCGGCGATGCTGTCTTCATTGTGCGAGCGCACCATCCCGGAATGGGTTGCGGTGGTGATTTCGATCATATTCGACAAATCGTTCATCATGGCGTTCCGGGCGCTGGCGCCGGCGCATGCGGTACTGCAGCAAGCGTACCCAGGCAAAGCCGGATGGCCTTGGCCATCTGCTCGCCACTCTGGTAACGCTGGTCCGGATCCTTGGCAAGGCCCTTATTGATGATGGCCGCCACGCAGGCAGGCAAGCCGGGATTCACCGTGCGGATATCCACATGGGGTTCGTTCGCGATCTTGAACATCAATTGCGCCATGGAATCCCCCTGAAATGGCAGGCTGCCGCTTAACATCTGGAACAGGGTCACAGCCAGCGAAAACAGGTCGGAGCGTCCCTCAACTTTCTTGCCGGCAAGCTGTTCCGGCGACATGTAGGACGGTGTTCCCAGCACCATGCCGGTCTTGGTCTTGGACGAATCGGTGATCCGGGCGATGCCGAAGTCCGTCACTTTCGCCGTGTCGCTTTCCGGCTCGTACATGATGTTCGCCGGCTTGATGTCGCGATGCACGACGTTCTGCGCATGCGCATAACCCAGGGCCTCGCTGACGCGCGCGATAATCGACAGCACCAGCGGCACCGGCAGCAACGCATCTTTCTTGGTGAACTGCACCAGATCGCGGCCCTTCAGGAATTCCATCGCGATATAAGCCAGGTCGTGCTCTTCGCCCGCGTCATAGATGGTAACGATATTGGGATGGGTCAGGCGCCCCGCCGTCTCGGCTTCGCGGAAAAACCGTTCCTTGACCTCGGTCAGTTCGTCACCCTCGAACTCCTGCGACAACGCCATGGTCTTGATCGCCACCACCCTGCCGATTTTCGGATCCTTGCCGAGATAAACCACGCCCATCGCGCCCTTGCCCAGTTCCTTCTCGATCTGGTAGCGGCCGAGCATCGGCTTTTCCATGCCGCCGCCGGGCAGCATCATGGTCCCGCCGGGGTGGCCCTGCGTACCACCCAGTATGACGGTCTCCGACAGCGCCTTGGCGCGGGTCAGGCGCTGCTCAAGGTCGCGGAACTTCGGGTTGAACCCGGCCATGTAACCGAATACCGATTCCGCCTTGTTGAACTGGCGCTTGCGCTCGAAATCCAGCGCCAGGGCATAGAGATTTTCCATCAACGGATCTGCCAGCGGGCACTGGCGGAATTTGTCCCACGCGAGATCCAGCTGTCCCTGCGCCTGGTAGGCGATGCCGAGCATGCGGTTGGACTCGGCGGATTCGGCATCGGATTTTTCCTTGCCGCGTTCGGTTACCAGGAAGCGCTTGGTGGTCAGCGCGCCGTAGCCCACGGCCAGCAGTGCCGCCGAAGCCATCAGCGGAATCCATGTCAACTGGCTCACCATCAGACCGAAGTGCGCGCCGATCAGCGCGGCGGCGATGCCGAGGCTGATCCAGGCAGCCACCCCGGCGCGCAACCGCGGCAGCGCGAGAATGATGTACAGCGCCACGGCAAGAAACACGCCGATCTGCACCCAGATGCCCCACGACGGCGTGACGAAGAAATGCTCGCCAAGGATGCTCGATACGGTATGCGCCAGCGTCAGTACCGGAGCGGTCGCCGGCGACAGCGGTGTGACTTGCGCCGCGCCGAGTCCGGCGGCAGTCGCGCCGATCAGCACGATCTTGTCCTGATATTTGGCCGCAGGCACTTTGCCGCTCAGCACGTCAAAAAACGAATCAACCGGAAACGACGAACGCCCGTCACGATCAGCGTAGAAAAAAGTATGCATGCGCAATTCGGCATCCGTGCGTACCCGCAGTTTGCCGAGATGCAGTGCCTCACCCCATGCCGGCTTGATGTCGGCGACGCCGAGATTCAGGCTGCGGGCGGCGATCAGCACCGACAGCGCGGGATAGGCCTTGTCGTAATAACGCACCAGCAGCGGCTCGGCGCGCACTGCGCCGTCCACATCGTTATCCGCGTTCAGGTGACCAATGCCGGACACCGCGCTGCCGATGACATCAATGGGGATCAGCGGAAATACGCCGGGCGGCGGCAAATTGTCCGTGCCGGACGGCATGACCAGCGCATTGGCCGTCACATAATCCGGCAGCACCTTGTCGGGTTTGCCCCTTGGCTCGGCCAATTGCTGGAACACCAGCGGCAGCACGACATTGCCGGCGCGCTTGATGCTGTCAGCCAGCTTGCGGTCGGTATTGAGGGCAATCTCCGCCTCCGCCAGCAGGGCACCCATGCTCTCGGTTGCGTCGTTCACGGCGCCCGGCGGAAGCTCCTTCTGCATCGCCAGCAACTTTTCGATGTAAACAAGACCGGCGTCCCGCTGCGGTTCGAAGAAAAACGAGGTGTTGGCGACGACCTTGGCCCTGGCGCCGCCCAGCAAGTCGATCATGCGCGCCTGCACATCACGCGACCACGGCCAGCGCCCGATATTGGCAATGCTGGAATCGTCGATGGCTATGACCGCGATGCGATCGGAAGGCACGCGTGACACCGCCTGGACACCAAGATCGTAGGCCTTGCGCTCCAAGCTCTGGATCAGGTCGCCCCGCGACGCCACCAGCATGACGGCGACGACGATCAACCCGGTAAACCAGTCAGCTTTCCAAAACCCCAGTTTTTTCATCCCTTGCGCGCCCGTTCGCGGTATTTTTTTGTTTCCGGTGAATGGCTTAACGACGATGCTTCACACGAATTTTACGATATCTGCCTGGCTGATTTGGGCTTTTTTGGCCTTTAGGGTGTCAAACGCCACCCTCGCCAGGGATGCTTCCGACGGCCGGCACTGCGGCACCGATGAACGCGCAGCCTCTGCACCGGCAATCCGGTAGCCGGCGAGAAATTTTATAAATTACTTAATAATCAATTAGTTATACAAAAGCGCAGGGCCACGCCGCGGCGTGGCCCTGCCGACAACTGTCGCCGCGATCGGTCAGGTTCCCAGCAACGCGCCCTTGGCGAGACCCTGTGCGCGCGCAAAATCACCCCCGGACAGCTTTTTGCCATCCTCGCCACGCGCACGCAGCACTTCGATGACGCCGCCCTGCGCGGTGACCTTGAAGCTGCTGTCGGTTACCTCGGCGACCTCGCCGATCTTGCCCGGAACATCGCCAAATTTGCGGAACAGATGCTTGCGGGCATCAAAAATCTGCACCTTCTTGCCGTTCAGCGTGGTCCACGCCCCCGGCGCCGGATTGGTGCCGCGAATCACGTTGTAAACAAAATCAACGTGGCTCGCCCACTGAATATGGGCTTCGCCGGCGCGGCACCAGCCTTCGTAACTCGCCGCGGATTCGTCCTGCACCGTCTCCGTATGTTTGCCGGCTAGCACCAGATCAGCAGCCTCGATCATGGCCTTGACGCCCATCGGGAACAGCTTGTTGAAGTACAGCTCGCCGATGGTTTCGTCGGGATCTATGTCACAGTGTTTCTGCAGGATCACCGGACCTTCGTCGAGGCCTTCATTCGGCCGGAAGATGGTCAGCCCGGTTTTGGTATCGCCGCGGATGATCGGCCAGTTGATCGACGAAGGCCCGCGGTATTTCGGCAGCAGCGAAGGATGAAACTGAATGGTGCCCAGCCGCGGCAGATGCGTGAAAGTATCGGGTGCGAACTGCAGCACGTAGGCCATCACACCGAGATCGACATGCAGCGATTTCAGCGCGTCGTGCGCTTCCGGCACCCGCAGGGACGAAAACTGGAACACCTTCAGTCCGCGCTCTTCAGCCGCGGTGCGCAAGGGATCGGGTTTTGCGCCCGGCTTCTCCGGCGCGCAGAACACGCCGGCGACTTCGTCCTTGCGCGCAAGGAAGGCCTCGAGCACTTCTTTACCAAAATCTTGCTGTCCAATGATGGCGATTTTCATGAGTGATCCTTTGTGGTCGTTCTGGACGCGCAGTTATTTTTTCTTGGGCGGCAGACTGAACGCGCCCGCAGTCTTGAGCTGGGCGACCTTGTCTTCCGCATAGCCGAGCACATCCTTCAGCACCTCGTCGGTGTGCTCGCCGAGCAGCGGGGAACGCCTGATGACCGCAGGCGAGGCCGACAGCTTGATCGGCATGCCGACGTTCCACCACTTGCCGCGCTGCGGATGATCGAGTTCGACATACATGTCGCGGCCGCGGATATGCTCGTCGTTGGCGAGATCTTCGGTGGACATGATCGGTCCGCACGGCACATCCAGAGGGTTGAGGATGGCCATGAATTCGCGCTTGGTGTATTTCTCCGCGAACTTGGTGATCAGGGTCCACATCAACGGCTGGTTCTTGCGGCGCTCGCTGATGGTCGCGAATTTGGGATCAGTCGCCAGATCCGGCATGCCGAGATCGGGCCCGATGCGTTTGGCCAGCGCATCCCAGACCGCCTCCTGCACCACGATGTAGAGCCAGTCGTTTGCGCCGTGCGGCTTGCAATGAATCGCGTTGCCCAGCTGGCCGCCGCCGGAATCGTTGCCGGCGCGCGGCACATCACCCATGTTCTGGTAGGTCGGCACCGAGTATTCCGCCAGCGCCTGCCGGGTCAGCCGCTGATGGTCGCGCCACTTGACCCGGCACAGATTCATCACCCCGTCCATCATCGCCACTTCGACGTATTGCCCCTGGCCGGTGCGGTCCGCCTGGTGCAGCGCCGCCAGCAGGCCGATCGCCAGATGGAGCCCCGTGCCCGAGTCGCCGATCTGCGCGCCGGTGACAAACGGCGGGCCATCGGGCATGCCGGTGGTGCTCATGGCGCCGCCCATGGCCTGGGCCACGTTCTCATAAGCCTTGAATTCGGCATACGGTCCGCTCGAACCGAAGCCCTTGATCGAACCCATGACGATCTTCGGATTGATTTCGTGGATTTTTTCCCAGGTAAAGCCGAAACGATCGAGCACGCCGGGCCCGAAATTCTCCATGATGATGTCGCATTTTTTGAGCAAATCGATGAACACCGCCTTGCCCTCACCGCTCTTCATGTTGACGGTAATCGACCGCTTGTTGCAGTTGAGCATCGTGAAATACAGGCTGTCGGCGTTCGGCACGTCGCGCAACTGGCCGCGCGTCGCGTCGCCCTGCGGCGGCTCGAGCTTGATGACATCAGCGCCCATCCACGCCAGCAGTTGCGAGCAGGTGGGGCCCGCCTGCACGTGGGTCATGTCAAGAATCCGAACACCCTTTAAAGCTTCCATTCTGATCTCCAAAAACTCCAAAATTTCTGCGGCAGAAGAAAGGCTGCCTGCCCGTTGCGCGCGCCGCGATGCGGCCGTCCGCGATATTCAAATGCGGTTACGCGCCTCCCCATCATGTGCCGGAGAGAGGGCGCAACTATAGGTAATGGCCGCCACCCCGGCCTTGACCGGAGTCAAGATTCCACTCCAAAAATTTACTTAATAAACACATGGTTATAAAATCCAACCCCCTGCCTACAGCCGACGACCATGACCCAGCTTGCGCTGCATCCCCAATCCAAAATCATACGCCTGCAATTGCGGCAAAACATGGTTTTGAAAAGCCTCGGCGCGGCGCAGTGGAATGAATTCGAGCCATTGCTGGAAATCATCGACTATGCCAAGGGCGAAACCCTGGAACTCCAGGGCACGCACGCCATGGAGCAATATTTCATCATCGACGGCATTTTGAAACGCACCGTTTCCAATGCGCAGGGCAAGGAAATGATTCTGCGTTTTGCCGCCGAAAGCGACATCGACACCAGCTACGCCGCATGGCGCCTGAAGACGCCCATGCCGTATTCCATACGCGCGGTCACGCGCGTGCGCGCCGCCCAGCTGTCGATGCTGCAGTGGGCTGCGTTCCTCGAGCGGCACGCCAAAATCAAGAGCGAGTTCGAGCTTGAAGTGATGAAGCTGATGAGTGAAGTCATGGCGCACACCATCACCCTGCATCTGCTCAATGCGCCGGGACGGGTGCAGCGCTTCATGCGTAAACACACGGAACTCGCCGAGCGGCTGCCGAAAAAAGAACTGGCCTCTTATCTGAATCTGTCACCGGAAACGCTGAGCCGCCTCAAGCGGCGCGGCAAAATCTGACCGCCTCAAGCGGCGCGGGCAACGCAGCGGTGTTTGATGCGTTGCAATACCCTTTGAGGGCAGGGGCAATGAATCGCTCCGGCGCAAAAGTTGACCGGGGTCAAGAGTGTCTCTGCATGCCGTCCCCTATGATACGCCCCAGTGAATCAAAGCCAGATTCCGGTGGCCCGGATCCGCCCCGAATCGAGAAAACCCGGCCCGGCCTGCCTCCCATGGCAGATATACAAAAAACCTTGTTCAATTGACGGCAGGAACGCGAGGCATCCCGACATGACGACTGACACGCAATCACCGGAACTGACCGACGGCTTTCATCTGGTCATCGATGCCCTCAAATTGAACGGCATCGACACCATCTTCGGCCTGCCGGGCATCCCGATCACCGACCTCACCCGCAAGGCCCAGGCTGCCGGCATACGCGTGATTTCGTTCCGTCATGAGCAGAACGCCGGCAACGCCGCCGCCATCGCCGGTTTCCTGACGCAAAAGCCCGGCATCTGCCTGACGGTGTCCGCTCCCGGCTTCCTGAACGGCCTGGTCGCACTGTCCAATGCCACCGTCAACTGCTTCCCGATGATCCTCATCAGCGGCTCCAGCGAGCGCGAGATCGTCGACCTGCAGCA
>CAZAOZ010000014.1:0-62180 GCA_964486865.1 uncultured Bordetella sp. | reverse complement strand
CCTCGGCATCGAAGTGCATACGCCGGGCGTCGGCAGCCTGCTGAAGCAGATTGATGCGCTGGGCCTGACCAATGTGCGGGTCATCCAGCACGATGCGGTCGAGGTGCTGCGCGCCATGATTGCGCCGGCCAACCTCGCCGGCATGCACATTTTTTTTCCGGATCCGTGGCCGAAAAAACGCCACCACAAGCGGCGGCTGATCCAGCCGGCGTTTGTTGCGCTCGCCGCGTCCCGCCTGCAGCCCGGCGGTTATCTGCATGCGGCCACCGACTGGCAGGAATACGCGGAACAGATACTGGCGGTGCTGGGCGCCGAACCGGCGCTGGAGAATACCGCTGCAGACTATGCCGAACGCCCGGCGTACCGTCCGCAAACCAAGTTCGAGACCCGCGGCCTGAAACTCGGCCACGGCGTATGGGATATCGTGTTCCGCAAACGCCCATGAAAAACGGCAGCCCGCGGGCTGCCGTTTTCAGACTGGAAAAGCTTACTGAATGCCGCTGATCCCGGCTTCCTTGATCAGTTTGCTCCAGATCTCATTCTCCGACTTCAGGAACTCGCCGAACTGCTGCGGATTGCTGTGCACGGCCTCCACGCCGAGGTTGCCCAGCCGTTCCTTGACGTCCTTGTCGGCCAGCGCCCTGCCGAGGTCGGCCGACACCTTGTCGATCATCGGCTTCTGCACGCCCGTCGGGAACAGGATGCCCCACCAGTTGGCGGCGGCAAAACCCTTGATGCCCTCCTCGGCGAGCGTCGGCAGTTCCGGCGTGAACGGCGTGCGCTGCGCGCTGGTGACCGCCAGCGCGCGCAGTTTGCCGGCCTTGAGGTTGGCCATCACCGGCTGCGCATCGGAGAACATCATCATGATGTGGCCGCCCTGCACGGCGGCAATCGAAAACACGCCGCCCTGATACGGCACCGTGGTGATATCGACCTTGGCCAGGCGTTTGAACATTTCACCGGCCAGATGCGACATGCTGCCCGGACCGCTGGTCGCGTAGGTCATGTCTTTCGGCCGCGCCCTGGCCAGCGCCACCAGTTCCTTCACATTCTTGACCGGCAGCGTCACCGGCACCACGAGAATGTTCGCCGCGCGGGTAATCTGCGACACCGGCACGAAATCCCTGGCGACGTTGTACTTGACGTTGGTCATCAGCGGATTGGCGGTCACCGGGCCGAAATTGCCGAGCAGGAAGGTATAACCGTCGGGCGCCTGCTTGGCCGCGTATTCCATGCCCACGGCGCCCGCCGCACCGGGCCGCGAATCGACCAGCACCTGCTGCCCCCAGTATTCCGTCAGCTTGACGCCGATGATGCGCGCCATGGCATCCGAACTGCCGCCCGCCGGGTAAGTCACGATAAACCGCACCGGTTTGGCCGGATAGGCCTGGGCCAGCACAGCGCTGCCGGCCAGCGCAGTAACTGCGAGGAATGATGCGATAACACTCTGCTTGAAGCCGATCATTGAGCCTCCTTTGGACAACACTTGTGGTTGCTATGGATTGGGTCCGGCGTTCCGTTCCGGCGCGGGTTGGCCCGTCGGGATACGTGCCTATTCTAGCCCGTGATCCTGAAAACGCAACGCCCGCCAGGCTGCAGGCAGATGCCGGCGCAGCCCATCCGCTACAGGAAGCGGCTGACGTCGATGCCCCAGACTTCGGGTTTCTCGAATTTGATGATGCGGTCGCCGCCGCTGGCTCTGGGCCTGGACAAATCGAGGTCTTCGGCGGTGATGTAATGATTGCTGCGCGTGCTGTAGATCACCCGCACCAGCGGCTGCAGCAGATTGCCCTCGCACTGGCCGATCACCACCGCAAGGCGCCCGCTGTCCAGCAAAACCAGCGAACCGGTGGGATAAATGCCGATGCAGCGCGTGAAAGCATGGACGAGTTCAGGATTGAAATGAAACTTGCTCCACTCGAAAATCTTGCGCATGGCCTCCGTGGGCTCCATGCCCTTGTGGTAACAGCGCTCGGAAGTGATGGCGTCGTACACATCGACGATTGCCGCCATCTGGCCCATCTGCGAAATCTCCCCGCCTTTCAGTCCCAGCGGATAGCCGCTGCCGTCATGGCGCTCGTGGTGCTGTGCGGCCACCTGCACCGCTGTCAGTGAAATGCCCGGGGTCGCCTCCAGAATGCGGCGGCTCTCGACCACATGGCACTTGATCTGCGCGAACTCGTCGTCGGTCAGCTTCCCCGGCTTGTTGAGGATTTCACTGGAAATGCTGGTTTTGCCGATATCGTGCAGCAGGCCGCCGATGCCGGCCTCATGAATGTCTTCCGGCGTCATCTCCAGCGCCCGGCAAAATGCGGCCTGCAGTCCGCACACGCTCACTGAGTGCTGAAACGTGTAGTTGTCCTTGTCCTTGATCCGGCACAGGCTCAGCAGCGCGCCGTTGTTGCGCAGTATGGATTGGGTGATTTTTTCCACCACCGGCTCGATGCGTTCGCTCTGCATCTGCCGGCCCAGCCGCACGTCCTGCATCAGGTCGCGGATCAACCCGTTGGCCTCGCCCTGGATACGGCGCGCGCGTTCCGATTCTTCCCGGAACGAGGTCCGGCGCGGCGCCGGTTCTTCGGTTACTGCGAAAGCCACCATCTCCTGATCGAGTTCATTCTCGACCTCGATGACATCCTGTCCCGGTCCGTCCACGCCGCGCTCCGGATCGATATAGACCTCGCGGATGCCGGCTTCGCGGATTTTGGCAATCTGGTCATCATTGGCCAGCGCAATGCTGCTGCGCAGGAATGGATGATCCATCCAGCCGCAGTTCAGGTCCTGGACAAACATGCCGACTGTGAGGTCAGCGACATTGATTTTCTTGATCATTTTTCACGGCCGGAGTGGACGCTTACAGGCGTCCGCACGACCGTATTTACGGCTGTTGCGGCCATGCGCTTGAACGCGCTGGCGCACGTCCACGCGTTCAGGACAAAAACAACCCGATCAGGTCGTTCAGGAAACGCCGGCCCAGAGGCGTCGGCGTTACGCGCCGGTGATCCCGGATGAGCAGGCCGCGCGCTTCGGCCTGTTCGAGTCCCGCCAGCACGGAGGTCAGGGCCAGGCCGGTGCGCTCCGGGTACAGCGCAAGTTCAAAACCCGCATTGAGGCGCAGGGCATTCATCATGAATTCGCCCGGCAGTTCGGCAACCGTAACGTCCTGCGCCGCCGCTGCGGCGGCGCTTCCGGCCTGCGCCAGATAGGCTTTGGGCTGGCGTGGACGGGATTCACGTAATATATTGTTTTTAAACGATATTTTACTATGCGCGCCGGCGCCGATACCGAGATAGTCGCCGAACATCCAGTAATTGAGATTGTGCCGGCTGCGCGCACCGGGCTGCGCGAATGCCGAGGTTTCGTAATGCGCATAGCCGGCCGCTGCCAGTTGCGTTTCAATGGCGGACTGCATGTCCGCCGTGACATCGTCATCCGGCAGCGCCGGCGGATAGCGGTGAAAATACGTGTTCGGTTCCAGCGTCAGGTGATAAGCGCTGACATGCGCCGGCGCCAGCGCGCGCGCCGTCGCGAAATCGGCTTCGGCCTCGGCCGGCGTCTGACCTGGCAAGCCGTACATCAGGTCAAAATTGACGTTGGCGAAGATGCCTAGCGCCAGTTCCGCGGCACGGCGCGCCTGATCGCCGTCATGGATGCGTCCCAGCGCGGCGAGATGGCGGCTGTTGAAACTCTGGATGCCCAGCGACAGGCGGTTCACGCCGGCGGCATGGAATCCGGCGAATTTTTCCGCTTCCACCGTGCCGGGGTTGGCCTCCAGCGTGATTTCCGCGTCCGCCGCCAGCGGCACGCGGGCGCGCACGCCCGACAGCAGGGCATCCAGCGCACGCACCGACAGCAGGCTGGGCGTGCCGCCGCCGATGAACACCGTCAGCACCGGTCGGCTCCATACCTGCGGCAAGGCCGATTCCAGATCGCGCAACAATGCCGCCACGTATTCATCCTCGGGCAGTGCGCCGCGCGCCTCGTGCGAATTGAAATCGCAGTACGGGCACTTGCGCACGCACCACGGAATGTGGATGTACAGCGACAGCGGCGGCAGGGCTTCGAACTGCAGTGATGAGTGCCCCCCAAGGGGACTTCCTCCGGGGCGAGAAGTGATGAGTGATGAGCGGGTCATGGCGTGCGCGTTACGCCGGGGACAGCGCGCGCAGGCGCTCGACCAGCAGCGCCAGGGCACGGCCGCGGTGGCTGACGCGGTTTTTTTCACCGGCGGTCAGCTCGGCGCCGGTTTTGCCCAGCGCCGGGATGTAGAACAGCGGGTCATAACCGAAACCACCTGCGCCGCGCGGCGCGTCGAGGATTTCGCCATGCCATTCCGCCTCGGCGAGCAGCGGCTGCGGATCGTCGGCATGGCGCACCAGCGCAATCACGCAACAATAATGCGCACGCCGGTCCGCAACGCCGGCCAGCGCATGCAATAGTTTCTCGTTGTTGCGCCGGTCCTGTTCGTCGCGTCCGGCAGCGCCGGGGGCTTCGGCATAACGCGCCGAATGCACGCCGGGCTCGCCGTTGAGCGCCGCCACGCACACGCCGGAATCATCCGCCAGCGCCGGCAAGCCGGTGGCGCGGCTGGCATGCCGCGCCTTGGCCAGCGCATTCTCGACAAACGTGCAATGCGGTTCATCGGCTTCGCTCACGCCGAGCGCGCCCTGCGGCACCACCTCGATCGCCAGCGGCGCGAGGATGGCGCCGATCTCGCGCAACTTGCCCGGATTGTTGGAAGCGATGACGATTTTGTTCATGGTTAAAAAAGCAAAGGCATTAGCCACAGAGGACACAGAGATCACAGAGAAAACCAGAACGAAGCGGTTTCTTGGAATTGCCGTGCCGTTAGCTCTTGATTTTGAAGTTCTCTGTGCCCTCTGTGTCCTCTGTGGCTGAACAGCAGTTTGCAGTTTTCAGCCCCGCCCCAGCGCCGCGCGCTGGGCGGCCACCAGTTGCGCGATCCCCTGCTGCGCCAGATCGAGCATGGCCTGCATGTCGGCGCGGCTGAACGGCGCACCCTCGGCCGTGCCCTGCACCTCGATCAATCCGCCGCCTTCCGTCATCACCACGTTCATGTCGGTGCCGCAGTTTGCATCCTCGGCATAATCGAGATCGAGCACCGGCGCGCCCTCGAACACACCCACCGAAACGGCAGCCACGGCTTCCCGCAGCGGTGACGCCGCAATGCGTTTTTCACGGATCAGGAAAGCCACCGCGTCGGCCAGCGCCACATAGGCGCCGGTAATGGCGGCCGTGCGCGTGCCGCCGTCGGCCTGCAGCACGTCGCAATCGAGATGAATGGTACGCGGCCCCAGTTTCTCCAGCTCGGTCACGGCACGCAGCGAGCGGCCGATCAGGCGCTGGATTTCCTGCGTGCGGCCCGACTGCTTGCCGCGCGCCGCTTCGCGGTCGGTGCGGGTGTTGGTGGCGCGCGGCAGCATGCCGTATTCGGCCGTGACCCAGCCGCGCTCGGTGCCGCGCAAATGCGGCGGCTGCTTCTCCAGCACGCTCGCCGTACACAGCACTTTGGTCGCGCCGAATTCGATCAGCACCGCGCCTTCGGCATGGCAGGTGTAATTGCGGGTGATGCGGACGGTACGCAGTTCACCGGGCTTGCGCTGGCTGGGTCGCACGGAACTCCTTCGATATGCTATGTTTCACGGGTCTTTCATTATAAAGCCCGCCGCAATGATCCACAGCATGACCGGATACGCCGCCGCCGCGCGCGAACTCGACTGGGGTTCGGTCAGTCTCGAGCTGCGTTCGGTCAACCACCGCTACCTCGACGTGTCGTTCCGCGTGCCCGACGAGCTGCGGACCGCCGAGCCCGCGCTGCGTGAGGCAGTGGCGGCGGCGACCAGCCGCGGCAAAATCGAGTGTCGCGTGACTTATGCGCTGCGCAGCGGCACACAGGGCGGCGCGGAGCCCGATCCGGCGCTGCTCGCGCATCTGCTGGCACTCAATGCGCGGGTGTGCGCGGCGCTGCCGGACGCCCGGCCGCTGGGCGTCGCCGATGTGCTGCGCTGGCCGGGCATGCTCGGCGCCGATGCACTGCCCGTCGACGAATTCCGCGCGGTCGCCGGTGAACTGCTGCGCGAGGCACTGCACGAATTCACGGCAGCGCGCGCCCGCGAAGGTGAAAAACTCGCCGCCGTCATCCTGGAACGCGCCGCCGACATGCGCAGCCGCATCGCTGCCGTCCAGCCGCGCATGCCGGAAATCATCGCCGCGTTCGAAGCGCGGCTGAATGCCCGCCTCAAGGAAGCGCTGTTGTCCGCGGACGACGAACGGGTGCGCCAGGAGGTGGCCCTGTTCATCAACAAGATCGACGTTGACGAGGAACTGTCGCGGCTGGCCACGCACCTCGACGAAATCCAGCGCATCCTGAAAAAAGGCGGCGCCGCGGGCAAACGCCTGGATTTCCTGATGCAGGAACTCAATCGCGAAGCCAACACGCTGGGATCCAAGTCCGCGGACATGGCGGTGACGCAGGTCGCCATGGACCTCAAACTGCTCATCGAGCAGATGCGCGAGCAGATCCAGAACATCGAGTGAGCGGGGAGCAGCGCATGAACAACCGACATCGTGCCCATCACCCATCACCCATCACCCTTCACATCTTTAAATGAGCGGCAACCTCTACATCGTCAGCGCGCCCTCCGGGGCCGGCAAGACCAGCCTGGTGGCGGCGCTGATCGAGGCCGATCCGCGGATCCGCAAGTCCGTGTCTTACACCACGCGGGCGCCGCGATCCGGCGAAATCAACGGCAGCCATTACCATTTCGTCACGCCCGATGTCTTCGCGCAAATGGCGCAGGCAGGGGATTTTCTCGAATCCGCGCTGGTTCACGGCAACCGTTACGGCACCTCCAGGAAATGGGTTGCCGACCAGCTGGCACGTGACATCGACATCGTGCTGGAAATCGACTGGCAGGGCGCCGCCCAGGTACGCAAACTGATGCCCGCGGCCATCAGCATTTTCATCCTGCCGCCGTCTTTCGAAGCGCTGCTGCAGCGCCTGAACTCCCGCGCCCAGGACACCCCCGAGGTGATTGCGCAGCGACTCGCCAATGCCCGGGACGAGATCCGCCATGTGGACGAGTTCGATTATGTTATTATCAACAGCGAATTCGGGGTCGCCGCGAACGAATTGCAAGCCATAGTTCGCGCCGAGCGTTTGCGCACCGCCCACCAGCTTCCCCGGCACACTGTCCTGATCAACCGACTCAAGTAGAGAACCCATGGCCCGCATCACTGTTGACGACTGCATCAAAATCATCCCCAACCGGTTTGAAATGTCCCTGGCCGCGACTTATCGCGCACGCCAACTGGCGAACGGCGCCCAGCCGATGATCGACGCCACCCGCGACAAGCCCACGGTCATCGCACTGCGGGAACTCGCCGCGGGCCGTTACGGCGCCGAAATCCTCAACAAAAGCCCGGCGTAGCAGGCGCGCGTCCCGACCGGGGCGCGACTCCTGACTGCGGACGGCGCAATCCACCGGACGCATGACTGCACCCATCCCCATCGCAACAGCGGCGTCCCCCGCACTGTTCAGGGAGTGGGCCGGTTACCTTAAACCCGAAGACCTGTTGCAGCTCGAGGCTGCGTACCATTTCAGCGAATCGGCGCACCAGGGCCAGTTTCGCCAATCAGGCGAACCGTACATCGCGCACCCGCTGGCCGTGGCCAGCATCCTGGCGCAATGGCATCTCGACGCCCAGGCGCTGACGGCGGCACTGCTGCACGATGTCGTCGAAGACACCGCGATCACCAAGCGCCAGATTGCCGAGCGCTTCGGCAAGCCGGTTGCCGAGCTGGTGGACGGCGTATCCAAACTCGACCGCATCGAGTTCGATACGCTGGAGAAAGCGCAGGCCGAGAATTTCCGCAAGATGCTGCTGGCAATGGCGCGCGATGTGCGCGTCATGCTGATCAAACTCGCCGACCGCCTGCACAATATGCGCACACTGGACGCCGTGCCGCCGCAGAAGCGCCAGCGCATCGCCCGCGAAACGCTCGACATCTACGCCCCCATCGCCAACCGCCTGGGTCTGAACGCGCTCTACCAGGAAATGGCGGATCTGTCGTTCCAGCACCTGTACCCCGACCGCTTCCGCGTGCTCGCCAAAGCCGTCAAGACAGCGCGCGGCAACCGGCGCGAAGTGTTGAGCAAGGTGCTCGACAGCATGCAACGGCGGCTCGCCGAACAGGGGCTGGAAGCGCAGGTGCAGGGCCGCGAAAAACATCTGCACTCGGTATATCGCAAGATGCGCGAAAAACATCTGTCATTCGCGCAGGTGCAGGACGTGTTCGGTTTCCGCGTCGTCGTCAAGGACACGCAATCCTGCTATGTGGCGCTCGGCGTGCTGCACGGCCTCTACAAGCCGATCCCCGGCAAGTTCAAGGATTACATCGCCATCCCCAAGGGCAACGGCTACCAGTCGCTGCACACCACGCTGTTCGGCCCCTTCGGCAGCCCGATCGAAATCCAGATCCGCACCGCCGAAATGCACCGGATCGCCGAGGCCGGCGTCGCCTCGCACTGGCTGTACAAGAGTTCGGACACCTCGTTGTCGGATTTGCAGCAGAAAACGCACCTGTGGCTGCAGAGCCTGCTGGAAATGCAAACCGAATCCGGCGATTCGGCGGAATTCCTCGAGCACCTCAAGGTCGATCTGTTTCCGGATGCGGTCTATGTGTTCACGCCCAAGGGCAAGATCCTCGCCCTGCCCCGCGGCGCCTGCGCGGTGGACTTCGCCTATTCGGTGCATACCGACATCGGCAACCGCTGCGTGGCGGTCAAGATCAACCAGGAGCTGATGCCGCTGCGCACCGAATTGCGCAACGGCGACCGCGTGGAAATCATCACCGCCTCGCATGCCAAGCCCAACCCGCTGTGGCTGAACTTCGTTGCCACCGCCAAGGCGCGCGCGCATATCCGCCACTATCTGAAGACCATGCATTTCTCCGAATCGGTGCAGCTGGGCAAGCGCCTGCTGCAGCAGGCGCTCGGCAATTTCAAGGCCAGCGTCGCTGAAATCACCGATGCGCAATGGGACAAGCTGGTGCGCGAATCCAACACCAAATCGCGCGACGTCATACTCTCCGACATCGGCCTGGGCAAGCGCCTCGCCGTCGTCGTCGCCCATCAGTTGCTGGCGCGCGGCGAGCTGCTGCCGGCGGAAGGCCGCCCCGCGGGCGCAATGGTGGTGCGCGGCTCCGAGGGCCTCGCCGTGCAGTTCGCGCGCTGCTGCGGACCGATTCCGGGCGACCCCATCATCGGCGTCATCAGCAAGGGCCAGGGCATGGTGGTGCATACCCACGACTGCCCGGTCATCGCCAAGAGTCACCGCGATCCCGACCGCCTGCTCGACGTGCAGTGGGACGCCAACCCGTCCAAACTCTTTGACGTCGGCATCCGCCTGGTCGTAGCCAACCAGCGCGGCGTACTCGCCAAGGTGGCGGCGGAAATCGCTGCCGCGGAGTCCAACATCCAGAATGTCTCCGTCGATCCCGAAGATGGCGGCACCTATACCGGCATGCGCTTCACCGTGCAGGTGATGAACCGCATGCACCTCGCCCGCATCGTGCGCGACCTGCGCAAGATTCCAGAGGTTGTCCGCATCAGCCGCATCAAGGGCTGACATCAGCGCCATGGGCGCTGATGTAAAACAACTTGTAAAACAACGGGTTATATCCGGGATTTGGCACGCGCCCCACCATGGGCGGCGATGCCGCATTTCCTCAAGTTCCCAGCCTCAGCCGCCGTTACCACCATACCGGTTACCAGCAGCGGGCAGCGTCCGGCGCGCCGGCTATGGCCATGACATCGGGGAACCCATTGTGAAAAAACCGAATAACCCGCAGTTCGACATCCATCCCGCCATCATCAGCGCATTGCAGGCGCTGCGGGCCATGCCGGGCAAAGCCTCAGCGTCGCCCGGCGTCGCCCGGCGCACGACCAACACCGCCATCGCAGCGACGATCGTGCCAATCCGGCGCATCGCCTGCCGTTTCCGGTAGTCCGGAACGTACTCCTCATGAAACCCGCCATCCGCCTACTGCTCGTCGAAGACAGCAAGGACGATGCACTCCTGGTGCTCGCCGCGCTGAAGCACTCCGGCGTCGAAGTCAATTACCGGCAGGTTTGGACCCGGACGGCGCTCGCCGCAGCATTGCAGGAAGGCCCATGGGACGCCGTACTCAGCGATCACAACATGCCGCAGTTCGACGGGGTCGAGGCGCTCGCCATGGTCAAAGCCCGCGACCCTGACATCCCTTTCATCCTGGTGTCGGGCGCGATCGGCGAGGAAACCGCAGTCACCGCCATGCGCAGCGGCGCGCAGGATTTTGTCATGAAACAGAGCCTGGGCCGCCTCGGCGCCGTGCTGATCCGCGAAATGGGCAAAGCAGAGGTACAACGGTCGGCGCGCGCCGCCGCCGCACACCTGCAGGCCAACGAAGCGCTGCTCACATCCGTCTTCAACACGGCCGCCGACGGCATCGCCGTCATCGACAGCGGCGGCGTCATCGAATTTGCCAATGAAACGCTGGCCCGCATGATGGGTTATGAGCCATCCGAGATCAGAGGCGTCGAGCTGATTCGCCTGCTGCACCAGAATGCCGCGGGCACGGCATTCTGGGGAAAACTCTTCAGCACCGTCGCCGCTCCGGATTGCACTGCGCCGGCGGATCTGCAGACCCACGCACGCTCCCGCACCGCCGGTGCGATCCCCGTCGAAATCCGGGCCAGCCGCATGGAAATGAACGGCATGCCGAAGGCCACCGTGGTCATGCGCGATGTCAGCGAGCGCGCCCGCTCCGAGGAGCGGATGTGGCGCCTGGCGCATTTCGACGAACTGTCCGGATTGCCCAACCGGCTGCTGTTCCGCCAGTTGCTGGAACAGGCGTTGCGCGATGCAAATCGGGGCAAAAAACTGGTTTCCGTGCTGTTCATTGATCTTGACCGCTTCAAGCTGATCAACGACACCCTGGGCCACGACGTCGGGGATGACGTGCTGCGCGAAGTTACCGAGCGCGTACGGCAATGCCTGCGCGAGTCGGACATCATATCCCGCTTCGGCGGCGACGAATTCGCCACACTGATGCGCGACATCGACAATCCGGAGGCCGCGCGCGCCGCGGCGAGCCGCATCCTCACAGCGGTAGCCGAACCCTACAGTCTCAATGGCGACGAATATCACCTCTCCGCCAGCATCGGCATCAGCACATTTCCGGGCGACAGCGACGATGCCGCTGCCCTGCTGCGCAATGCCGAACTGGCGATGTACCGGGCCAAGGATCAGGGGAAAAACAATTTCCAGTTCCACTCAGCGCAGATGAATGCCCGCTCATTTGAAAATGTGGTGATCGAGCGTTTCCTGCGCCGGGCCATTGAACTGGATGAATTCCTGCTGCATTACCAGCCTCAGGTGGAGGTTGCCACGGGTCGCGTGGTGGGCGCAGAAGCGCTGTTGCGCTGGAATCATCCGGGAATGGGCATGATGTCCCCGGCAAAGTTCATCCCGCTCGCCGAGGAAACAGGCCTGATCGTACCCATCGGCCGCATCGTGCTGATGCGCGCCTGCATTGAAACCAAGCGCTGGCAAAACGCCGGCGCGCACGACTTCCGTATCGCGGTAAATCTGTCGCCGCGGCAGTTTGCCCACATCGATCTGGTCAACGACGTGCGCCATATCCTTGAAGACACCGGGCTGCCCCCGGAAACGCTGGAACTGGAAATCACCGAAAGCATGGTCATGGACAAGCCGGAGCGGGCCACGGCCATTCTCCACGAGCTGCGCGCACTGGGCATACAACTGGCCATTGACGACTTCGGCACCGGTTATTCGTCACTGGGTTACCTCAAACGTTTCCCGGTCAACACCCTGAAAGTGGACCGCTCCTTCATCAAGGACATTCCGGACGATGCCGACGATGTGGCCATTACCAACGCCGTCATCGCCATGGGACACAGCCTGCGTCTGAGCGTGGTGGCCGAGGGCGTCGAGACCGCCGCGCAGGCCGAATTCCTGCGCAGCAACGGTTGCGACCTGATGCAGGGTTATCTGATCGGCAAGCCGATGCCCGCGGCCGAACTGGACTGTTTTCTCGAGAAAAACGGACTGATCGCGCCGATCACACCGATCACACCGGACGCACCGGACGCGCCAGTCGCCCCCGTCACCGCCGCCGATTGTCCCAAGACCCATCAAGAAGCCTCTGAAGAACCATCGCGCGCGACGTGAGTGCCGGATAGGTCGTCGAAGTGATGAGTGATGAGCGATGAGCGATGAGTGAGGAGTGATGAGCGGAAACCTTTGACAATGCGTGGGTTCAGCTCATCACTTCTCACCCCGGAGGAAGTCCCCTTGGGGGACACTCATCATTCGGCGCTTCAGGGCGATGCCGGCATTTCATTATGTACTGCCGCATCCAGCGCCTGCGCAACGCACCGCCCCAGCAGCAAGGCGCGCTCGGCCTGCTCGCGCAGGCGGTGCGCAAACCGGTCCGTCGCGGCGTTGGCTTCTCTCATGCAGGACTGGATTTCGGCGGTCACCACCGCCCCGTCGAGCAGCAACCGCTGCAGTTCTGCACTGCCGATGGCCGGCGCCGTGGCGTTCCCGCTCTCCAGCGCCATGAGGTGCGCCTGGAAAGCCAGTTCGTCGATCATGCTCGCAACGCTGACGAGGTCTGCGGCATTCAGTTCGGCACGCCGCACCAGTGCGGGTACGCCGGCGATGAGATCACGGCAGGCACCCTGCAGGGTTTCCGCCGTCAACCGCACATCGTGCGGCACACCGGGCGCCGGCACCGGACGCGGGGTCCGATGCGACGCCATCCTGCGGAAGTCGCAGAAATAAACATTTCCCGCGACAATCAATGAACGTTCCCCGGGTGCTGCCATTTCATTTATCCTCGGCCGTCCTGTCGTCCAGTGCTGTTCCCGACGGCCTCGACGGGACTCCCGCACCCAATCCCGAAATTGGATATCCATGCCCCGCTATTCCTGCAGCGGAATTCCGGCGCGCACACAGACCCCGCCCGGCATCGCGCATGTTCAGTACTGCGGCATGACCAGGCCAGTCAACGGCAAATCACCGGCAAACTTGAAGCTCATGCAGAAAAGTCATTCAGAAACAATGGTTTGCCCGGAACAGGCCGGTCGCCATGAAACCCGGCCGCAGCACAGCTGGGGGTCGGCATCAAGGCGCCGTGCGATCCGCAATGACGAACTGGTTTATCATGCTCCCGGTCACTGCATGCGGTGTTCAATGCCCAAGGCTCCGGACAGCGGTCTGAATTCTTCCGGTGCCCGCACGACATCAACGACTTCAGGATTACAGTTACAGGTCTGGCCGCGGTTCAGCGTACCCGTGCCGCCGCCGCACCGGGTACCGCATTCTTCTGCACATTGTTAAAATCACGGAACGCCGCTTGAATACACGCACCATCATGCTGGTCGAGGACAATCCCGGCGAGGAATCGCTGACGCAGCGCGGACTGCACAAGGCAGGATGGGGGGGAACGCACCGTCGTGCTGCGGGACGGCGCAGCAGCGCCGGAAATGCTCAAGGACATGGCGCTGTTGCCGGATCTGGTGCTGTCCGACCTGAAACTGCCGAAACCCGACGGCGCCGGGGAACTGCGACAGGTCCGCAACGAGAAACACACCCGCCACCTGCGTGCTTACTGGCTGAATCCCAACACCACACCAGTGCTGTCCAGGTAAACCCATGAACAAGATCCTGCGCCTGCTGCTGGTTGAGGACTCGGAGGACGACGCCGAACTCCTGCTGTGGACCCTGCAGCAAGGCGGCCACGACCTCGTGCATGCCTGCGTCAGCGACGCGCCGGCAATGAACGCGGCTCTCGACTCTGCACCGTGGGATCTGGTCATTGCCGACTATTCGCTGCCGCATTTCTCGGGAATCGCCGCGCTCGAACTGGTCAAGGCGCGCGGCCTCGACATTCCCTTCATCATCGTCTCCGGCCATATCGGCGAAGACGACGCCGTGGCCGCCATGAAAAGCGGCGCGCACGACTACGTCATGAAGCACAACCTGTCGCGGCTGCTGCCGGCGATCGAACGCGAACTGCGCGAAACGGCAACCCGCGCGGCGCGGCGCGCCGCTGAAAACCGCCTGCAGGAACACGAGGCCCGGCTCTCCGCCATTCTGTCGAACATCCCGGGCGTGGTGTTCCAGCTCGAGCGCAGCGGCGACGGGCAATTGAAATTTACCTACGTCAGCGAGGGCAGTGAGTCGCTGCTGGGGCTGACGCCGCAGCGTTTGCTCGACGATGCCGCCCTGTTCACGCAACTGGTGGACGCTGGTGACCGGCCTGCGCTGGATGCCTATATCGCGGAGTCCGCCACGCAATCCGCGACGGCGCGCTGGGAAGGCCGCATCCACCTTGCCCCCGCGGACAAGGCACGCTGGATCAGCGTGCGGTTCTCACCCACCACCGTTACCGGCGGCGCGGTCTGGGGCGAAGGCATCATGACCAACATCACTGAAAGCAAACTCGCCGAGCAGGAAATCCGCGAATCGCGCCGCCGCCTGTCCGAGCTGACCTCGCACCTGGAGCGCGTCAAGGAGCAGGAACGCACCCGCATCGCGCGCGAAATCCATGATGATATCGGCGGCAACCTGACTGCGATCAAGATTGACCTGCTGTGGCTGGCCGGAAAAATGCAGGCCGGGGATTCCGTGCTGACCGAAAAAATCCGCCAGATCGAAGGTCTGGTTGATGAAACCGTCAAAACCACCTCGCGTATCGGCCGCGATCTGCGCCCCGGCATACTCGATCTGGGCCTCGCCGCCGCCATTGAGTGGCTGGCCCACGAATTCGAGCGCCGCATGGACATCCCCTGCAGCGTCGTCTGCGCTTCCGAAGATCTGGACATACACGCAGACGCCGCCAATGCGCTGTTCAGCATCTTCCGGGAAGCGCTGACCAACATTACCAAGCACGCCGGCGCAACCCGCGTCGATACCCTGTTGCAGGTCGAAAACGGCACGCTGATGCTGCAGGTGGAAGACAACGGGCGCGGCATTGCCAGCAGTGATCTCGGCAAGGACGGGTCATTCGGCCTGCGCGGCATGGAAGAGCGCGCGGGACAGTTCGGCGGCACGATCAGGGTCTCCGGCATCCCGGGCGCCGGCACCCGCGTGACCGTACGCATACCTGTCGGCACCCGTCGCGCAGCAGCGCAGATCAGCCAGGCAGGCACCGCATGATCAAGGTGGTGATCGCCGATGATCACGCAATCCTGCGCAGGGGATTGCGGCAGATTATCGACGAAACAACGGATCTTGCCGTCGTCGGCGAAGCGGAGAACAGCGCCCAGGCCCTGAAGTTTGTCCGCGAGAATCCATGCGATGTCATGCTGCTCGATATATCGATGCCGGATCGCAACGGCATAGACACGCTGAAGATGGTCAAGAAGGAATTCCCGAAACTTTCCGTGCTGATGCTCTCCATGCATCCGGAGAACCAGTATGCAGTACGGGCGTTGCGCGCGGGAGCGGCAGGCTATCTGAGCAAGCAGAGCGCCGCGGGCCAGCTGGTTGCTGCAATCCGTGAAGCCGCCAAGGGCAGAAAATACCTGACGCCGCTGGTCGCCGAGGAGCTCGCCAATCACCTGTCGCGCGGCGATGAGGAGCGCCCGGGTCACCACCTGTTGTCCAACCGTGAGTTCCAGACCATGTGCCTGATGGCTTCCGGAAAAACGCTGACCGAGGTTGCCGAGGAATTGTCGCTGAGCATCAAAACCATCAGCGTTTACCGGGCACGCATTCTCGAAAAGCTGCAACTGAAAAATACGGCTGAAATCACCCACTACGCGATCAAAAACCAGTTGATCGAGTAATCCGCTGTACCGCCCGCCCAGGGCCTCTCCTCTCCGCAGCCCTGCGCCTGGCCGCCGGATGACCGGTCGCGCCCGCAACCGCGTGATGGCGCGACGCCTCTTTGTTAAAGCCGGGGGCCGTTGCGCCGTTAAATGGTCCGGGGCCGGAGAACCGGACGCGCCGCTATTTTATTTTTTAATTAAATCAATGTATTACGAATTTCCTCCGGTGGAGCCTTACCGCAATGCCAGCCAATAGCTCACCCCATGAAATCGCCAGGGAAACCCTGCGCCGCATGGCGGCACGCCGGGAACCGCCAACCCCGCGTAATTACCGCAAGGCTTATTCGGAGGTGGCCGGGCGGCCGGAGGCTGATGACGCCCAGACGCCGGCCGACGGACTGGAACTGCTGCTGACCCTGACGCGCCAGCTCGACACCTGCCGGCAGGACGGTACGCCGGCAGAAAAAAAACAGGCCATCGAAACAATCATCAAGCAGTCAGCCGGCGACAGCAATCCTGAAAAAATCCATACGGCGCTGAACCGCCTCATGCGCCAGTGGTCGCGTCTGCAGCCTGCATTGGAGGTGGCCGCGCGCGCCGACAGTTCGTCCACCGCCGCGGCGCCCGACCTGACCGGCATGCTGGCCGATCTGTTTGCCCAGGCCGTGGAGCGCGCGGTCTCGTCCCTGCACGCTGCCAGCCCCGAATTGCTGGCCGAAGCGCGCAGCCTTGCAGAGCAGCTGCGCGCCGCCCGTGACCACGCCGCCATTACCGCGCTGGCCGCACCGCTCAAGCAGCTGTGGTACAAAACCAGCCTGCGCGCCGACGATGATGATCGTCTGCGCCAGAGTCTGGTGCGCGTACTCGGCCTGCTGATCGAAAACGTCCAGGAAATCACCACTGACGACGCCTGGCTGAACGGCCAGATGTCCGCTGTGCGCAAGATCATCTCCGGGCCGCTCAATCTGGAAGCCATCGAACAGGTCGAGCGCAGCCTGCGCGAAACCATCGTGCGCCAGGGCATACTTCGCCACGGCCTGTCGGAAGCCCGCGACCGGGTGAAGGAAATGGTCGGCATGTTCATTGGTCGCGTCAGCGAACTCTCGTCGATGACCGGCGATTACCATGACCGGATCGATACGCTCGCCGGCAAACTGCGCCAGACCGAAGACATCAATGAACTGGGTGCGCTGCTCGACGAAATCATGCAGGAGACGCGCCAGATGCAGACACAGGCCGGACAGTCGCGCGACGCGCTGACCGAAGCCCGGCAACAGGCGGAGCTGGCAGAACAGCGCATCCGCCAGTTGGAGCTGGAACTGGCACAGGCTGGAGAAAAGGTCCGCGAGGATCAGTTGACCGGCACGCTCAACCGTCACGGCCTCGACGAAGTGTTTGACCGCGAAATCTCCAATCTCCAGCGCAACAGCCAGTCGCTGGCCGTGGCGCTGCTCGACATCGACAACTTCAAGCTGCTGAACGACACCTACGGCCATCAGGCCGGCGACGGTGCGCTGAAACATGTGGCAAACCTGATCCGCGACACCATCCGCCCGACGGATTCGGTCGCACGCCTGGGCGGCGAAGAGTTTCTGATCGTGCTGCCCAATTCGACCGTCGATGAATCCGTGGCCATACTCCAGCGCCTGCAGCGCCACCTCACCAAGCATTTTTTCCTGCACGACAACCAGAACCTGATCATCACCTTCAGCGCCGGAGTCACCGTGCATGTTCCGGACGAACCCCGGAGCGCGCTCATCGCCCGCGCCGACAAGGCCATGTACGCGGCCAAGGCAGCCGGCAAAAACCGGGTGATCGCCGCCTGACGTGCCCGCCTAAAGTTCCGGCTCAACAAGGTCGTAACTGCAAGGGTGACGGCGGTTTCTGTCGATGAGGCCATGTACACGGCCAAGGCAGCCGGCAAAACCGGATGATCACCGCCTGACGTGACCCCGCCCCTAAAGTTCTGTTTTAACAAGGTCGTAACTGCAAAGGCGACGGCGGTTTCTGCCGATGAGGCCTACCGTAGTCACCGGCAAACGCGCCGCTCAACCTAAACTTCTCGCAAGGAGAATCAAATGCCCCAAATCATCAACACCAACATCGCGTCACTGAACGCGCAGCGCAACCTGAACACTTCGCAGACCGCGCTGGCGACGTCCCTGCAACGCCTGTCTTCCGGCCTGCGCATCAACAGCGCCAAGGACGATGCTGCCGGACTCGCGATTTCCGAGCGTTTCACCACCCAGATCCGCGGCCTCAACCAGGCCACGCGCAATGCCAACGACGGCATTTCCCTGGCGCAAACCGCCGAGGGCGCCCTGGGCGAGACGGGCAACTCACTGCAGCGTATTCGCGAACTGGCCATTCAGTCGGCGAACTCGACCAACTCCGCTTCTGACCGCACCGCGCTGAACGCCGAGGTCAACCAGTTGCTGGCGGAAATCCAGCGTATCGGCCAGACCACGCAGTTCAACGGCCAGAACATTCTCGACGGCACGTTCAGCAGCGCGCAGTTCCAGGTCGGCGCGAACGCGAACCAGATCATTTCCTTCGGCATCAACGGTGCGACGACCAACGTGCTGGGCACCTACCAGATGACCGGCTCTGCCGTCACCAGCAGCGCCTTCGACGGCGCCGGATTCACCATCAACGGCACCGAAGTCGGCGTCTCCGCCGCCACCAGCGCCGCCGGCGTCACCGCCGACAGCGCGACGGCCAAGGCCACCGCCATCAACGCCAAGTCCGCCATCACCGGCGTCTCCGCCACTGCGGCCAGTTCGCTGGCCGGGGCCGCTCCGATCGCCCGCTCCGGTCTGGCCAGCGGCGCATTGCTGATCAACGGCATCGCGATCGGTGCGGTCGCCGCCGACGTCAGCGCCGTCACCCAGGGTCGCAATGCCGCCACCGCGATCAATGCCGTCACCAACCAGACCGGCGTGACTGCTTCTGCTGACGCGAGCACCGGCGCCCTGACCCTGACCACCTCCGATGGCCGCAACATCGCGGTTACTTCCAGTCCCGCGACGGCAGCCGGAGCCCAGGCGATCCAGAACGCCACAGGTCTTGATGTATCGGTTGGCGCCAACGCCGCCGTGAACGAAGTAAATACCCTGGTATTCGGCGCCGGAAACCTTGATACTGGTGCTCCCGCCTTGGCTACCGGAGACACGTTCACTATCGGAGGCAGAACCTACGAGCTAACCACAGGTGGAGCTGTCACTGCTGGCAATGTCGCCGTAACGCTTGGAGCGGCCAGCACGCCGACCCTCACCATCGCCGCACTGAACACCGCTGTCAATGCTGAATATACGGCCGGACGCTCCAGTGTTCAGTCTGCAATCACAGTCGCTGCCACTACGCTGACTTTCACGGATACCAAGCTCGGCTCCGGCAATATTGCTCTCGCCGAGACCTCAGCAGGTACTGCGACTATCGCCATCACTGTTGCGGGTACCGCACCCGCCGACGGCACTGGCGTCACCACGCGCGGCACGCTGACCCTCAGCTCGCCCGTCAACTTCACGGTCGGCGGCGCGGATGTGGCCTATGCGGGTGTGTCCACGGCATCGTCTTCCCTGACAAGGCTGGACACCGTGAACATCTCGACGGTGGCGGGGGCCAATCTGGCGATCGCCATTCTCGACGGTGCGCTGAGCCAGGTCACCAGCATCCGGGCCGATCTGGGTGCGGTACAAAACCGGTTCGGTTCGACGGTCTCCAACCTGACCACCACCTCCGAGAACCTGAGCGCGGCACGCAGCCGGATTCTGGATGCGGACTTCGCGCAGGAAACCGCGAACCTGACCCGCGGCCAGATCCTGCAGCAGGCCGGTGTGGCGATGCTGGCGCAAGCCAACGCACTGCCGAACAACGTGCTGGCGCTGCTCCGCGGCTAAGGCAAGTCGTAGCTGACCGATGATACGCGGGGCGGTCACAAGGCCGCCCCGCGCTCATTCAGCATTCAAGGAGTAACCACATGAATATCCAGCAACTGGGCGAATCGGGGGGTATGCCCCGGCCCGCGCCGGCGCCGCACGTGACCGTTCCGGCGGCTCCACCCGTCGTGGCATTGCCCGAACTGCCCTCAGGTCCGGAGCAGGTGCAGCAGGCGGTGGAACAGATTCAGCGTGTTGCAGCGTCCATGGCACAGAATTTGCTTTTTACAATCGACAAAGGAACCGGCAGGACCATTATCCGGGTTGTGGACTCGCAAACCAATGAGGTCATCCGCCAGATGCCAACGGAAGAAGCCCTGGCGATAGCGCGTGCGCTGGACAACATGCAGGGTTTGCTATTCAACGGAACGGCCTGATCACTCACTTACGGACAGTATCCAGGGAAAGAAAGCATGGCTATTTCTTCAGCGGGAGTCGGCTCCGGGCTCGACGTCACGAATATTGTCCAGCAACTGATGTCACTGGAGCGCCGGCCCCTGGCCGCCCTGGACCGGAAAGAAGCGAAGTACCAGGCGCAGATCACGGCCTATGGCAGCCTCAAAGGAGCGCTGTCTTCATTCCAGAGCGCCGTTGCCGCGCTGGCCACCCCGGCAAAGTTTACCGGAGTCACGGCAAACCTTGCCGACACGACGACGGCCGCGGTCAGCGCATCACCGGCGGCGAAGGCGGGAAGCTACGCAGTCGAGGTGCAGACCCTCGCCCAGGCGCACAAACTCAAGTCCGGCACTTTCGCCACCACCGGCACCACGGTCGGCAGCGGAACCATCACCATCCAGTTCGGCACTTACAGCGGCGGCGCCTTCACGCTCAATCCGGACAAGCCCGCCGGCACCATCACCATTTCCAGCAACCAGTCGTCGCTGGCCGGCGTGCGCGATGCCATCAACGCCGCCAACGTCGGCGCCTCCGCCAGCATCGTCAATGACGGCACCGGCAACCGGCTGGTGGTCGCCGCGAAGGACAGCGGCCTCGCCAATGCCCTGAAAATCACCGTGGCGGACGACGACCTGGCCCATACCGATACGGCGGGACTGTCGCAACTGGTCTACAACGCGGCCACCGGCGGCACCACGAATCTCACGCAGACCGTCGCGGCACAGAATGCCGTGGTGGTGATCGACGGCATCAGCATCAGCAAGGCCTCGAACACCCTCACCGACGCCATCGAAGGCGTGACACTGAACCTGCTCAAGGCCAACACCCCCGCCACGACCACGCTGACCGTGGCCCGCGACACCGCAGGCACCCAGGCGGCGGTGCAATCCTTCGTCGATGCCTACAACAGCCTCAACAAGACTCTCACCGACCTGTCGAAATATGACGCGACGAACAACAAGGCGTCGATACTGACCGGCGACGCCACGGTGCGCTCGGCCCAGACCCAGCTGCGCCGCGCGTTCAATACCGCGCTGCCGACAGCCGGCGGCGGCCTGACCGCGCTTTCGGATATCGGAATTTCATTTCAAAAAGATGGCTCGCTCAAGCTCGATACCGCCAAGCTGACTGCAGTCCTGGGCGATGCCGCCAAGGATGTGTCAACGCTGTTTGCCGCAGTGGCCCGGCCGACCGACAGCCTGGTGTCATTCGTCAGTTCGACCGCCAACACGAAAAACGGCGCCTATCTGCTCAATATCAGCCAGCTCGCCACCCAGGGCAAGGCTATCGGCGGTCAGGCCGCGGCGCTCACCATCAATGCAGCCGCCAACGATACGCTCGACCTGACGGTGAATGGCGTCGCGGCCAGCGTGACGCTCGCCGCCGGCACCTATACCGCGGCCACGCTGGCCGCTGAAATCCAGTCAAAGATCAACGGCGTTACCGCGCTTTCTTCCGCCGGCATCAGCGTGGCCGTCACGCAGTCCGGCGGCGTACTCAGCGTCACTTCCAACCGCTACGGCTCGGCTTCGACAGTGGCCATCCTGGGCGGAACCGGCAAACCGGATTTATTCGGTATGCCGGCCGAAACGGCGGGTGTGGATGTCGCCGGAACCATCGGCGGCGCCTCGGCAACCGGCTCGGGCCAGACCCTCACGGGGACCGGCGACAGCGGCGGCCTTGCAATCAACGTGGCGGGCGGCGCCACGGGCGTCCGCGGCACGGTCAGTTTCGCGCGCGGCTACGCCGACGAACTGAACAAGCTGGCGGGAAAAATGCTGGAGAACGACAGCCTGGTCGATGGCCGCATGGACGGCATCAGCGCCTCGATCAAGAATGTCGGCACGCGGCGCACGGAGCTGGAGGCGCGGCTGGCCGACGTCGAGAAACGCTACCGCGCGCAATTTACCGCTTTGGACACCCTGATCGCCAACCTGAAAAAGACCAGCGATTTCCTGTCGCAGCAACTGGCGAATCTGCCTGGCTCCAATTCACAGAGATAACCGAGGAGAAACACCATGTACGGTCAAGCCCGGCGCGCACTCAACGCCTATGCCAAGGTCGGCGTTGAATCCGGTATCGAAGCCGCCGATCCGCACAAGCTCGTGCTGATGCTGTTCGAAGGCGCGATGATCGCGGTCAACGATACCCGCCAGCACCTGCGCAACAAGCAGATCGCCGCCCGCGGCATGGCCGCTTCGAAGGCGATCATGATCATCGAGAACGGGCTCAAGGCCAGTCTCGACATGAACAGCGGCGGTGAGCTTGCCCAGCACCTGGCCGACCTGTATGACTACATGTGCAAGCAACTGCTCTCCGCAAATCTTCATGCCTCCGACCGCCCGCTCGAAGAAGTGCACCAGCTGCTCGGCGACCTGAAGGACGCGTGGGCACAGGTGGGTGGCGCCGCAAAACCCGCGGTGCCTGTAACCCCCGGCATCAGGGGAGCGGCATGACCCAGGCAGCCATACCATCCTGCGCGGCCTATGAGCGCATCGCCCAACTGACCAGCGAGATGCTGGCCGCGGCGCGGTGCCAGCAATGGGAACAGTTGATTGAACTCGAGCATGTATGCAGAAATGCATTTGCCGGCCTGGTCGATGCGTCTGACGCGGCACCGGCGACGCCCGAGGTCACGCAGCGCAAGGCGGCGTTGATCCGCCAGGTCATCGCCAATGACGCCGAAATCCGCAGCCTCGTCGAACCCTGGATCGCCGAACTCGGACAATGGCTGGGCACCGCGGATCGCAGCCAGCGGCTGCATGACGCATACAACGGCCACTGACTGTTGAGCGTTTCATGACTTATGACAATCAGAACGCTCAATCCCTCTCCCCCACCCTCTCCCGGAGGGAGAGGGTGAGAACCGACCTAATTCACTGCCGTGAATTAGGAAAAGATCAGTAATTGCCGCACTGCGGCCACCGACTGCGGAGATGCCGTGCTGATCTACCCTGCAGAGCCTGCGTCCGGCTATCACCCGCAGCGCCATTCCGCGCCGGGCGCAACGATCGTGCCCGGCGCGGATACGCTGCCCGAGGGCATCATTCGCGGGCGCGTCGAAGCGCTCTTTGCCGACGGCCAGGTGCGGGTCAGCGCTGCCGGGCGCATTTTTCTGTTTATGCCGCCGCGACCGCTGGCGCCCGGCGATCTCATCGACCTGATGGTCGTCGCCCGCGAACCGCGCCTGATCCTCGAACTGGTTGACGGCGCATCCGGCCACGATCCGGCGCCTGAAATCAGCCGTGCCGCAACGCTGATCGGCCGGCTCTCCGCTCCGGGCATGCCGCGTCCCGGTGTCATTGTCGCTGCGCAGCCGCTGCTCGCAGCGCCCCCCGTGCAACCATCAACAGCGGCCGGGCAGCTGGCGCAGGTCATTTCGGGCAGCGGCCTGTTCTATGAAGCGCATCAGGCGGAATGGGCCGCGGGAACACGCGCCTGGGCGCAGCTCGCCGCCGAACCGCAGGCACAACTGTCCCCGCGCCTGCCGCAGCCTGCGCCGCTCGCCGGCGACGCCTTATCATCGTCAACCTCATCATCGTCTGCCGCAATGGCGGGACCGCAAACAGCGGCGCGGCAACTCCATACCCATCCGGATACGCTGCCGCTGGTACGCGCACAGCTCGATGCGCTGGATTCACGACGCCTGTACTGGTGCGGCGAACTGTGGCCGGGACAGCCTGCGGAATGGGAACTCCGCGAGCGCGACGAAGATGCGCCGCCGGGAACAACCGCAGGAAACGAAACAACGGGAACATGGCAGACCCAGCTGCGCCTGGTGCTGCCGCATCTGGGGCCGGTCACCGCTGCGCTGGAAGTGCGCGGCGCCACCGTCGGCATGCGCATACACGCCGCAGAAACCGACAGTGCCGATGCCCTCCATGCCGGGCGCGCCGCGCTGCATGCCGCGCTGTCCACCGCCGGAATCACCGTCCGCGAACTGGTCGTCACGCAGACACCGCCGGCTCCCCGGACGGATCCGTCCCGCATCACCGGCCACGGTGCGCCATGACGACGCCGCAACGCGGGTACACCCCGTCCCGTGCCGTCGCGCTCACCTACCAGGACAGCGACCAGGCGCCGCGCGTCGTCGCCAAGGGGCACGGCGTCACTGCGGAAGTCATCATCGAGAAGGCGCGCGCAGCCGGCATCTATGTCCACGAATCGCCGGAACTGGTCAGCCTGCTGATGCACGTAGACCTCGACGCGAGGATACCCGAAAGCCTGTACACCGCCATTGCGGAGCTGCTGGCCTGGATTTACCAGCTGGAGCAACACGCGGCCGTCGGCGTGCGGACCGGAATCGCAGGAAAGGGGAGCTAATGCCCCGTTGTTCATGCATTCCACAGGCATTGCGCCGGATTATCTTCGGTACATAGATCTGCGGAAAAAAAATGCGCAACAACGGCCAGGCATTGCTTAAATTCGAACTGATGAACGCCGCTGACGACAGCATTTATTACATGCATTCGCGCGTGGAAATCGCGTCGATCCTGCGCGCCATCATGCACAAGAACACGCTGCTGTCGATCTATTTTGACGAAGGCAACTCGTTCATCGTCACTGCAATCCTCGATGTCGATGATGAGCACGGCACGGTCATCTTTGACCGCGGGCCTGACCCGCAGGCCAATGCGCGTCTGCCGCAGGCGCCGCGCCTGGTCTGCGTCACTTCGGTGGACAAGGTCAAGGTGCAGTTCATCTGCAGCGATGCCGACGTGGTTGAACACGACGGCCGCGAGGCATTCCGGGTGCCCATGCCCGACAAATTGCTGCGCCTGCAGCGCCGCGAATATTTCCGCCTGACGACACCGGTAACCAACCCGATCAAGTGCCTGTTGACCATGCAGACGGGGGGCGAAGCCCAACCGCTGGAGTTGAGCGTCGCCGACATCAGTTGCGGCGGGTTTGGCACCACTTCCAGCACCACGCTGCCGCTGTTCGAGCCGAACACGCGCTTCGAATGCAAAATTGCACTGCCGGACATCGGCACGCTGCAAGCCACGGCTGAACTGCGCAATACTTTTGAGGTGACTCTCGCCAACGGGCGAAAATTGCGTCGTTGCGGCTACCAGTTCATCGCGCTGCCGGAAAAAAACCGGGTGCTGATACAGCGCTACATCATGCAGCAGCAGCGCGGGCAGCGCGCACGCACCAACAACTTTGCATGACCCGTCGCGCCATATAAAACAATATAACTAGTTGTTTTTTAACAACTTTTTAAAAGCATGGAACGGGCAAAGCGCCCCTATCCATCGGGCTCCGCAGCCGCAGGTTTCCCGCTCATCACTCATCGCTCATCACCCATCACTGGTTCTTCTAGACCTGCATGTTCATGATGTCTTGATACGCCGACACCAGCCGGTTGCGCACCTGCACCATCTGCTGGAAAGAGATGTTCGCCTTCTGCATCGACACCATGACGTCATGCAATTGCACGCCGGGCGTGCCGATTTCGAAGCCGCGCGCCAGATCCTGCGCCTTGTGTTGCACACTGTTGGTCTGCTGGATTGCCGATTGCAGCGCCTCGGAGAATCCGCTGCGCGGGCTCTCCGCCGTCTTCGCCGCCGGCTGCGGGCGTCCGGCGGCCAATGCCGCCGCGGTGCGCATCTGTCCCAGGAGTTGATCAATGCTGCGGGTATCCATGATGGTTCCTTTCAAGTGCGGAAAGCGGTCAACTGCCGTTTCCAGGTTCAAAAAGCGCCGGCAAGGCGGTATTGCTGCAACTTGTAGCGCAGCGTGCGCTCACTGATGCCGAGGCGCTGCACGGCCTGCTTGCGCGAGCCGTTCACCGCCGCCAGCGTCTTGAGGATCAGATCGCGCTCCGCCGATCTGATGTTTTCAGGGGGGGGCGTTGGCGTAACTGCGGTTGGCGCCACTGCGGCCGGCGCAACCATTGTTTCCGGTGCCGGCGCATCGTGCAATACCGGCAAATGCAGGTGCTCCGCGTTGATCATGGCGCCCGGCGCCATGATCAACGCACGCTGTACGGCATTCGCCAGCTCGCGCACATTACCCGGCCATGGATGCGCGACCAGCATGGCCTTCGCATCTGCGTGGAATACGGCCCGCTGCCCGCCCGCATGCGCATGCGCGTGGCGCAGAAAATGCTCGGCAAGCGGCACAATGTCCGCGGGGTGCGCGCGCAGCGGCGGCACCTCCAGCGGAAACACGTTCAGCCGGTAATACAGGTCTTCGCGGAACCGGCCCTGCGTCACCTCATGAGACAGCACACGATTGGTCGTCGCGATCACACGCACATCGAGCGGTATCGTACGATGCCCGCCGACACGTTCGACCTCGCGCTCCTGCAGCACGCGCAGCAGTTTGGCCTGCAGCGCCAGCGGCATTTCGGATATCTCGTCGAGCAGCAGCGTACCGTTCTGCGCCTGCTCGAACTTGCCCGCCTCCGTGCGCGCGGCGCCGGTGTAGGCACCCCTCTCATGCCCGAACAGCGTGGCCTCCAGCAATTGCTCGGGAATCGCCGCGCAGTTGATCGCGACGAAGGGGCCGGATGCCCGCGGCGAATGGCGGTGGATGTAGCGCGCGACGACCTCCTTGCCGCTGCCGCTTTCGCCGGCAATCAGCACGGTAGCCGCCGTGGCCGCCACCTTGCGCGCCAGCGCGAGCAGCCCCTGCATGGCCGGATCAATCGCCACCAGACCATCAGGATCGGCAACGACCTGCGGCAGGCAGCGCCGCACGGCCTGCAGCAGGCTGTCGGCGTCAAAAGGCTTGACCAGATAATCCGCGGCACCTTCGCGCATTGCCTGCACTGCGCGCGGCACGTCGGCATAGGCCGTCATCAGCACCACCGGCATCGCCGGCCGGCACCGCGACAGGTGTGCGAGCAGCGCGTAGCCGTCGGTCGGACGCATCTGCACATCACTCAGCACCAGCGCCGGATTGCAGGAGTCCGCCAGCGCCATGGCCTGCGCGCCATCGGTCGCGTGGGCAACCTCGAAGCCGGCCATGCGCAACGTAACGCACAGCGCCTCGGCCAGTGCTGCGTCATCCTCTGCCACCAGTATGGGTTTCATGCCGTCAGTCCTCATGCCATGTATGGGCGAGCGGCAGGCTTACCGTGAATTGCGTGCCCCTGCCTTCCGCAGTGTCCACGGCGATACGTCCGCCATGCGCTTCAACCACGCTGCGCGCAAATGCGAGTCCCAAACCGTGGCCGTCGCTGCGCGTGGTGAAATACGGTTCAAACAGACGGGCGCGCGTATCCGCCGTCATGCCGCAGCCGTCATCGGCGACACACAGCACGGCATCCGTGCCGCTGCGTTGCAAAACCAGCCTGACGCGGTTGCCGGCGACACACGCACGCTGTGCGTTGTCGAGCAGATTGAGCAGCATGGACAGCAGCGCCTCGCGGCTTGCCCGCAGCGGCAGGCGCCCATCCACGACATCGACATCGAGCGCCACGCCGGCACCGGTCATCTGCGGCGCAGCCAGGCGCTGCGCGTCCGCAACGATGCGCGCCAGATCCACGTCTTCCCGCAGTTCGACGCGGCCGCTGACGAACGCGAGCGTGCCCTGAATGAAACTCTCGAGTTCGCGCAGGCGGCTCACCACCTCACCGGCAAAACGCGCCTGTTCGGCAGGCGGAATCACCGGCTGGCTCAACTGCGACGCGTACAACAGCGCGGAGGCAAGCGGCGTGCGCAACTGGTGGGCAAGACTCGCCGTCATCGCGCCCATTGCGGCGAGCCGCTGGCTGCGCGCCAGCGCCGTGGTCATCACGTTCTTCTCCCGTAACTGCTCGCGCAGGCGGGCATTCGCCGTCACGACCTCGGCGCTCAGCCGCGCCACTTCGTTCTGCAGGTCGTTATAGCTGTCCGCGAGCTGGCGCGAGGCGTCGTCAAATACCAGAAACGCCTGCTGCAGCTCATGCGCATTCAATACAGGTACTCTGTTTTCTGCCACTGGATTCACGGTTTACGGGCCCGGTCTGGAGATGACGCGAAATTAACATCGCCCGGCCACCCCGGAGATTGCAATTACGGTCGGAATACCTGCTTTATTCGCGACTTCCCCGCGGCCGCGGCTGACCATAATTCCGCCATGCCGCAAACACCGTTGAGCGCAGCCGCACCAGGATCCCCCATGAACCGCCAGCATCCGCCATCCCCGTCATACCCGGAGCAGCCATGAGCACGGGCCTGCAGGTTGTGGGGCAATTGCCCATTCAGCAGAAAATCAGCGCGATGCTGGTCATCGCCATTGCTGTCGCGCTGGGCGCCGGCGCGTGGATGTGGGGAACCACACCGGATTACCGGGTGCTCCACGCCAATCTGAATGAGCGTGACGGCGGCGCGGTGATCGCCGCCCTCCAGCAGATGAACACGCCTTACAAATTCGTCGATGGCACATTGATGGTGCCCGCGGCGCAAGTCCATGAGGCGCGGATGCGCCTCGCCGGGCAAGGTCTGCCCAGAGGCGGTCTGGCCGGCTTTGAACTGATGGAAAACCAGAAACTCGGCGCCAGCCAGTTTCTGGAACAGGTCAACTATCAGCGTGCGCTGGAAGGCGAACTCGCACGCTCGATCCAGTCGGTCGCCGCGGTACAGGCCGCACGGGTGCATCTGGCGCTGAGCAAGCCCTCCGCTTTCCTGAGGGAACAACCCAAGACCAGCGCCTCGGTGCTGGTCAACCTGCAGCCGGGCAGCACGCTGGATCGCATGCAGGTCGCCGCCATCGCCCAGCTGGTTTCAACCAGCGTGCCGGGCCTGCCCGTGAAGAACGTCACCATAGTCGATCAGACCGGCGCCTTGCTGTCGGGTGACGCCGAAGCCGGATCGAAACTCGCGCTCGACGCCAGTCAGCTCAAGTACCGCCATGACGTTGAACAGGTTTATGCGCAGCGTATCGAAGCCATCCTGCTGCCGGTGTTCGGGCCGGGCAATGCCCGCGCCCAGGTTGCCGCGGAAATCGATTTCACCGAAACCGAGCAGGCCGATGAAATTTACAAACCGAACCAGAAAACCGAGGATGCCGCCGTACGCAGCCAGCAAACCAGCGAAAACAGCACGCCGGGCGCGCAAGCCGGCGGCGTGCCCGGCGCACTGACTAATCAGCCGCCCACGCCGGCCACCGCGCCGGTGACCGCGCCCGGAACCCCGGCCGCGGCAGCCGGCGCAACCGCGGCAGCCGCAATCCGCCGCGACTCCACGGTCAACTATGAAGTGGACCGGAGCATACGGCATACGCGTCAGGCCATGGGCCGCGTCAAGAAAATCTCGGTCGCCGTGGTCGTCAATCACAACCAGATTGCCGACGCCCAGGGCAAGATCACGGCACGGCCGCTGTCGGCTGCGCAAAAAACCCAGCTGACCGAACTGGTGCGCGGCGTGATCGGTTACAGCGAGGAGCGTGGCGACACGATCTCCGTGGTGAACAGCCCCTTCAAGAAACAGGACATCCAGGCCATCCCGGAGCTGCCGGCATGGAAGCAGCCGCAGAATATCGAAATGGCGAAAGACGTCGGCAAGCATCTGCTGATCGGCGCCCTGGCGCTGTATCTGCTGCTCGGCATCGTGCGCCCGATGCTGCGCAAGCTGACCACCGTGCCGCCCATGGTCATGCCGGAACTGCTGCAGCACGAGAGCACCGCCGTCATGCGCCAGGGCAACACCAACTACGACCAGGCACTGCAGAACGCCAAGCAGATCGCCAAGCAGGATCCGAAGGTCGTCGCCAACGTGGTGAAATCATGGGTCAGCGGCAATGAATGACGAGGGTATTCAGAAAAGCGCCATCCTGCTGATGTCGCTCGGCGAGAACGAGGCGGCGGAGGTGCTGAAACATCTCGAACCGCGGGAAGTGCAGAAAATCGGCTCGGCAATGGCCGCATTGAAGGGCGTGTCGCGGGAACAGATCACCAGCACCCTGGACGCGTTCTGCGGCAGCGCCACTCAGCAGAGCACCATCGGACTCGGCGCCGACGACTACATCCGCAGCATGCTGAAGAAGGCGCTTGGCGACGACAAGTCGGCCAACCTGATCAATCGCATACTCCAGGGTGGCGACACCAGCGGCATCGAAGGACTGAAATGGATGGACTCCAGCACTGTCGCCGAGCTGGTCAAGAACGAACACCCGCAGATCATCGCGACGATACTGGTACATCTGGACCGCGACCAGGCCTCCGAAATCCTGCAAAAATTCACCGACCGCCTGCGCAATGACGTGATGCTGCGCATCGCCACGCTGGACGGCATCCAGCCGGCGGCGCTGCGCGAACTGAACGATGTGCTGACCAAGCTGCTGGCCGGCAGCGATCAACTGCGCAAGACCCCGATGGGCGGACCCCGCGCCGCGGCGGAAATTCTCAACTTCATGCCCGGCACCCATGAGGGCACGATCATCGAGTCCGTCAAGGAATTCGACAGCGAACTGGCGCAGAACATTCTCGACCAGATGTTCACCTGGGAAAACATGCTCGAACTGGAAGACCGCGCCATCCAGGTGCTGCTGCGCGAAGTGCAGTCCGAGGGACTGATCCTGGCGCTCAAGGGCTCTTCACAGGAAATGCGCGAAAAAATATTCAAAAACATGTCGCAACGTGCTGCCGAAATGCTCAGGGAAGATCTCGAGGCGAAGGGCGCCGTGCGGGTTTCGGAAGTGGAAGCCCAGCAAAAAGAAATCCTCAAGATCGTGCGCAGACTTGCCGATGAAGGGCAGATCGTGCTCGCCGGAGGCGGCGAGGAAGCCTATGTGTAAGCAGTCACTTTATTCTGAACGGGGCACCGTGCCCGCGGGTTGCCGGCCATGCCCAGCACCGTAATTCCGCGCGACAAACTGTCGGCCTACCAGCGCTGGGAACTGAACTCCTTCGATGGCGCGGGCATCGCGGGTTCATCAGCCTCACCGGCCACTGATGCGGCGCGTGCCAATCCGAGCGTCCAGCGCGAAGGCTATGACGCCGGCTATCGCGACGGCACGATCGCCGCGCAGGCGGATGTCGTGCGCGCCCATGCGGCGCAGACCGCCCGCCTGGCCGCACTGGTCAACACACTGAGCCGCGACATGACTCAGCTCGATGCCCAGGTTGCCGACAATGTTCTCGACCTCGCCATCATCATCGCGCGGCGCATTGTCGGCGAGTCCCTCACTGCCCGCCCCGAATTGCTGATCAACACGGTGCGCGAAGCGCTGCAAATGCTCGGCCAGGCGCGCGCTCCCGCCCGGCTGCTGCTGCATCCGGAAGATGCGCGCCTCGTAAGGGAACATCTTGGCGACCAGTGCAGCGCCGGCGGCTGGATCATCGCCGAAGACGGCACCATGGCCCGCGGCGGCTGCCGTCTCGAAAGCGCCGGCGGCGAACTCGACGCCACGCTGCACACGCGCTGGCAGCGGCTGCTGGCGGCGCTCGGGCGTTCCGGCGACTGGCTGGCTTGACATGGCCAAAGTCGCAGAACTCCGCAAGTTCCTGCACGAGTGCGGGCAGGTTACCGCCATCACCACGCCGCTGCTGACCAGCGGCCGGTTGACCCGCGTCACCGGTATGGTCATGGAAGCCGTCGGTCTGCGCCTTGCCGTGGGCAGTTGCTGCCTGATCGAACTGCCCAACAGCCACGCCATTGAAGCCGAAGTCGTCGGCTTCTCCGATGACCGCATTTACCTGATGCCGGTCGCGGATACTTACGGTGTGATGCCCGGCGCACGCATAGTGCCGATGGAATTCATCGCAGAACGTCCACACCTCACCGACCCGCCCCGGCCGCGGCGGCGGGTAGCCGATTTTGCCAAACACGTTCCGGTAGGCAGCGGCCTGCTGGGCCGCGTGCTCGACAGCATGGGCAACCCGCTCGACGGCCGCGGGCCGCTGCAGTTCGAACGCGAAATCCCGATGCACAACCGCCCGTTCAATCCGCTCGAACGCGCACCGATCAACGTGGCTCTCGACACCGGCATCCGTGCCATCAATGCACTGTTGACGGTGGGCCGCGGCCAGCGCATGGGGCTTTTCGCCGGCAGCGGCGTCGGCAAAAGCGTGCTGCTCGGAATGATGGCGCGTTTCACCAGCGCCGACGTCATCGTGGTCGGCCTGATCGGCGAACGCGGCCGCGAGGTCAAGGAATTCATCGAAACCATACTCGGCACTTCCGGCCTGGCGCGTTCCGTGGTGGTCGCCGCCCCCGCCGACGTCAGCCCGCTGATGCGGCTGCAGGGCGCCTCCTACGCCACCGCCATTGCCGAACATTTTCGCGATCAGGGCAAACATGTGCTGCTGATCATGGATTCACTCACCCGCTATGCCATGGCACAACGCGAAATCGCATTGGCCATCGGCGAGCCGCCGGTCACCAAGGGTTATCCGTCGTCGGTATTCGCCAAGCTGCCGCAACTGGTCGAGCGCGCCGGCAATGCGGGCCGCGGCGGCGGCTCCATCACGGCCTTCTACACGGTGCTGATCGAAGGCGACGACACCCAGGATCCCATCGGCGATGCGGCGCGCGCCATTCTCGACGGTCACATCATGCTGTCGCGCAACCTTTCCGATGCCGGCCACTACCCGGCCATCGATATCGAGTCTTCGGTGAGCCGCGCCATGACCAGCCTGATCAGCGAGCAGCAATTTTCCCACGTGCGCCGCTTCAAGCAGCTCTACTCGCGCTATCAGCGCAGCCGTGACCTGATCAGCATTGGCGCTTACGCCAAGGGCAGCGACACGGTGCTGGATGACGCCATCGCGCTGCATCCGCAGATGGAAGCATTTCTCCAGCAAGGCATGAATGAGCAGGCCCGCCACGACATCAGCGTCGCCGGCCTCGAAGCGCTGCTTCCCGGCCGCGCGGCGGCCGGCGCCGAACCCGTAATGCAATAACCCTGACGACCGACAACCATGCCCAAACCCTTCCGGCTGCAAACCGTACTGGATCTCGCCGAACGCGAAGCGGAAAAAGCCGCCGCCCGCCTGGGCACGCTCAACACGCAGCTGCAGCAGGTGGAGGCCAAGCTCGGCCTGCTGCTGCAATACCGCGAGGATTACCTGGCGCGCTTCCGCTCCGGCATGCGCCAGGATCCCCACAGCACAGGCTGGCGCAATTTCCACGATTTCATGGACAAGCTGGATGCGGCAATCACGCAGCAGCGCGCCATCGTCAGCCACGCCCACGAGTTGATGCGCAAGGGCCAGGCGGACTATTGCGATCACCAGCGCCGGGTCAAGGCTTTTGACGTGCTCGCTACGCGCCATCGGGATACAGAAAACCTGCGCACCGGGCAAGCCGAACAGCGCGCAGCCGATGAGGTTACAGCCGCCACCGCGCGGCGGCAAAACCATCGCGCATGACGCGCCGCTGGCACGCGAATTGCTGACATTTCTCAGAAACAGCCCCGCACCCCATAGCCACTGACCCCGGACCAACGCCCCATGGACAGCCCTGCACTCCCCAATCTGACGCCGACAGCCAGCGCGCAAACGGCAACATCCGCTGCTGCAACGACACCGGACGAAGCGCCCGCACTCGATTTTGCCGCCATGCTGGCGCTGGGATTGACCGCTGCCGCGCCCGACCCGGCGCTGGAACCCGGCCTGCCCGCCACGGACACCGAAGACCCTGTCATCGCGGCAGCAACCGATCCCGTGCCGCCGGATCTGGGTGCACTGCTGCTGCCTGACCGATTGACCGCCATCCAGCAGCTGGCCACGCAAACGCAACTGCTGCCGGCCCATCCGCCGCCCGCCGCCGGCGGTGACGGACGCATGGCCGCGCCCATAGTCGCAGCGGAGCCGGCGGCAAAATCTGCCGGAGCCGGCGAATGGTTGCCGCCCGCACCGGCTGATACTGCGGGCACAACGCGGCCCGCGTTCACCGACATGCTGCCCGCGGTAACGCCGGGCAGCAACGCCGGGATTCCCACCGCCACGATGACCGGTCTGCCGGCACAGCCGTCCGCGATCGCACAGCCAGCCGCGCCGGCCATCCATCGCGTTGAAGTGCCAGTGCCGCTGTCCCAGCCCGGCTGGTCAGAGGCCTTCTCCAGCCGCGTGGTATGGATGGCGGGGCAACACCAGCAATCGGCGGAGTTGCACGTCAACCCGCCCGAACTCGGTCCCATCGACATCGTGCTGTCCTTTGACCGCGATCAGGCCCATGTCCACTTCAGTTCAGCGCACCTGCCGGTGCGCGAAGCGATCGAAACCGCGTTGCCGGCCCTGCGCGATGCGCTCGGCCAGGCCGGCATACAACTGGGCGAAACTTCCGTTTCCGCGGAGGACTTCCAGCGCCCCGGCGAATCACCGCAACGCGGTTCCGCACGGCACCCGGGCAACGAAGACGGTCACGCCGTGCCGCCCGGTCGCTCTGCCGCGGCACATATCGGCCTGGTCGATACCTTCGCCTAAGCCTGTTAACCGCGTCCATCTTTTCGTGAGATGAAATGATGGGTAACAGGCCCCGAATCGATTGCATGAGATACCGCGGCTAAGGGCAGCTTTTCTGCGCATGAACCGCCCCGGGCAATCGCGATAATCGAACCAGTCTGGCAGTCATTCCGGAGTTCACATGGCAGAGAAGAAGGAAGAAGCAAAGTCCGCAAAAAAGGAGGACGCAAAGCCTGCGGCAGGCGCGCCTGCGAAAGGCGGCAAGAAAAGCCGTATCGTGATGGCGGCTGCAGCCGTGGTTGTGCTGGGCGCCGGCGGTGGCGGCGCGTGGTGGTACACGCAGCTCGACGCGGATGGCGCCGCAGAGGAAGTGAAAGTCAAGGCAGCGCCCGTGCTGCCCCCGGTATTCGTTGCACTGGAGCCCTTCACCGTCAACCTGCAGCCCGAAGCGGTGGGTTCGCAGTACATGCAAATCGGCATCACGCTGAAAATCGCCGGCCAGGCCATGGCCGACAAGCTGAAGGAGCAAATGCCGGAAGTGCGCAGCCGTCTGCTGATGGCGCTGTCGGCGAAAAAGGCTTCGGAGCTGCTGTTGCCCGAGGGCAAAATCAGGCTGGTCCAGGAACTGCTGATGGAAGTCACGCAGATTCTCGATCCGGCGGCGGCAAAAAAACCGGCGGCGCCCGTCAATGTCGCAGCCGCGGCCACCGGCACCCGGACCGATGCGGCGGACACACCGGAGGGCGAACCGCCCGCAGAGGATGCTGCCGCCGAAGCCGCATCTGCGGACACTGCCGCAGGCACTGCCGGCACCGGCCCGGTGCTGAGCGTGTTGTTTACCTCATTCATCATCCAGTAACGGAACGGCGCAACCATGAGCGACAGTTTCCTGTCCCAGGACGAAGTCGATGCCCTGCTGAAAGGCGTCACCGGCGAGCAGGACGAGGCGCCGGCGGCACAATCGGCGGACGGGGTGCGTCCCTACAATATCGCCTCGCAGGAACGCATCGTCCGCGGCCGCATGCCGACGATGGAGACCATCAATGAACGCTTTGCGCGCCTGCTGCGCGTGAGCATGTTCAATTTCGTGCGCCGGGCGCCGGAAATAACCGTGGGCTCGGTGAAGCTGCAAAAATACGGCGACTTCATACGCAATCTGGTCGTGCCGACCAATCTCAATCTGGTTCAGGTCAAACCCTTGCGCGGCACCGGGCTGTTCATCTTCGAACCCAGCCTGGTGTTTCTGATCATCGATAACCTGTTCGGCGGCAACGGACAGTTCCATACCCGCGTCGAAGGCCGCGACTTCACGCAGACCGAGCAGCGCATTATCCAGATGCTGTTGAACGTGGTATTCGCCGACATGACGAAATCGTGGGCGCCGGTACATCCGGTCCAGTTCGAATACGTCCGTTCGGAAATGAACACCCAGTTCGCCAATATCGCCACTCCGAATGAAGTGATCGTATCGACCACATTCTCCATCGAGTTCGGCGCGGAAGGCGGGGAATTCCATGTCTGCCTGCCGTATTCGATGATCGAACCCATCCGCGACCTGCTCTACAGTGCGCTGCAGGGCGAACAGATGGAGGTCGACAAGCGGTGGATCCGCCGGCTGTCGCAACAGGTGCAGTCCGCCGATATCGAAATCGTCATCAACATGGGCCACGCCGAACTGTCGATACAGCAGCTCCTGGCGATGCAGGTGGGCGACGTCATCGGGCTCGATATCCCGCAGCCGCTGCTCGCCGAAGTCGATGGCGTGCCGGTAATGGAATGCAAATGCGGCATCTTCCATGGTCAGTACGCGCTGAAAGTCGAGCGAATGCTCACGGCCAGCGCAGAACAGTAAAGGAACTCCAACATGTCCGAAAATGCAACCGAAGAACAGGTAAGCACCAACGACTGGGCCGCCGCAATGGCCGAGCAGAAGGAACCCGTAACGGCGGAAACGGCACAGATGCGCGGTACGCCCGCACCGATATTCGAGCAGTTCTCCGGCAGCGGTGCGCGCAGCGGGGCGTCCAACGATATCGACATGATTCTCGATATCCCGGTGCAGCTCACCGTCGAACTCGGCCGCACCAAGGTCGCCATCAAGAACCTGCTGCAGCTCGCGCAGGGTTCCGTGGTGGAACTCGACGGGCTGGCGGGCGAGCCGATGGACGTGCTGGTCAACGGCTGCCTGATCGCGCAGGGCGAAGTGGTGGTGGTCAACGACAAATTCGGCATCCGCCTGACCGACATCATCACGCCGTCGGAACGCATCCGCAAACTGCGCCGCTGATTGTGCCGATAATTCCCCACCGCATGGCCTGTTCCGCGATGCCCGCCGCCCGCACCAGCGGACGCCTCGTACTCTGCGCCGCGTCCCTGCACAGCGCGCTTGCCGCCGCAGCGCAGCCCGTGCCGCCGCCGGTCGTCTCCACCGGCAGCCTGTTGCAGATGCTGCTGGGTCTTGCCGTCGTGCTGGCGCTGGTATTGGCCTGTGCCTGGGTCATGAAACGGCTGCAGCTGCGCAGCGGCGGATCAGCCGGAGTGATCCGCGTGATCGCCGGCGCCGCTGTCGGGCAACGCGAACGCGTGGTGCTGCTGGAGGTTGCCGGAACCTGGCTGGTCGTCGGCGTCGCGCCGGGGCGGGTCAGCGCATTGCACACCATGCCCCGCGGCGAACTGCCGCAGGATCCGGCGCAGCAGAACACGTCTGCGACGCCGCCGTTCGCCGAACGGCTGAAACGCTTGCTGGAGCAACGCCGTGTACGCTAGAACAATCCCGGGAGCGCTCTTCCTGTTGTGCTGGACAGCATCCGCGTTCGCCCAATCCAGCGGATTGCCCGCGCTCACCAGCACGCCCGGTGCAGGCGGCAGCCAGACCTGGACGCTGTCGATCCAGACGCTGCTGCTGCTGACCTCGCTGACGTTTCTGCCGGCGGTGTTGCTGATGATGACCGGTTTCACGCGCATCATCATCGTGCTGTCGCTGCTGCGCCAGGCCATCGGCACGCCGACCTCGCCGCCGAACCAGGTGCTGGTCGGGCTGGCGCTGTTCCTGACGCTGTTCGTGATGGCGCCGGTCCTCGACCGCATCCACGCCGAGGCCTACCAGCCTTACGCCGAAAACAAGATCACCTTCAACCAGGCGCTGGAGAAAGGCGTCGTGCCGCTGCGCGGATTCATGCTGCGACAGACACGCGAAGCCGACCTGATGCTGTTCATCAAGCTGTCCGCCGAACCGCCGCCCGCGCGCGCGGAAGACGTGCCGCTGAAAATCCTCGTGCCGGCCTATGTCACCAGCGAACTGAAAACGGCATTCCAGATCGGCTTCATCGTGTTCATTCCGTTCCTGATCATCGACATGGTGGTGGCCAGCGTGCTGATGTCGATGGGCATGATGATGGTGTCGCCGGCGCTGATCGCGCTGCCTTTCAAGATCATGCTGTTCGTGCTGGTCGATGGCTGGAACCTGCTGATCGGTTCGCTGGCGCAGAGTTTCCACACCTGACAAATGATGATCGTCATGTTATCGCAACTTATTGTTTTTATTGATTTATTTATACTTTGGATCTGACATGACCCCGGAATCCGTGATCGCGCTGGCCCGCGCCGCCGTCGAGACCACCATGCTGGTCTCGGCGCCGCTGCTGCTCGCCGCCCTCGTCGTCGGCCTCGTCGTCAGCGTTTTCCAGGCGGCAACCCAGATCAACGAGATGACGCTGTCGTTCATTCCCAAACTCGTCGCCATGTTCATCACGCTGGTCATCGCCGGGCCGTGGATGCTGACGCTGCTGACCGATTTCATGCGCCGGCTGTTCACCAGCATTCCCACGGCGATCGGTTGACGGCGCAGCAGGTGTTCTGCCGCGACTCATGCTTTCCATAACCTCCGCGCAGCTGAACCTCTGGCTCGCCGCGCTCCTGTGGCCGTTTATCCGCATTCTCGGCCTGATGATTGCCGCACCCCTGTTCGGCAATCCGCGCTTCCCGGTGCGCGTGCGCGTCGGCCTCGCCCTGCTCATCAGCATCATTGTTGCGCCGACGCTGCCGCCGCTGCCGGACGTCGCGCCTGACTCCCTTGCGGGTCTCGGTATCTTTGCCCAGCAACTGCTGATCGGCCTGGCCATGGGATTAGCCGTGCGCCTGATGTTTACCGCGGTGGAAATGGCCGGCGAGTTGATCGGATTGCAGATGGGTCTCGGCTTCGCGGTGTTCTACGACCCGCAGCATGGCGGACAGATACCGGTGATAGGCCAGTTTCTCGGGCTGGTGGCAATGCTGGCCTTCCTCGCCATGAACGGCCATCTGCTGGTGCTGTCGGCTCTTGTTGACAGTTTCCGCGTCATGCCGATCGCGGCCACGACAGTGGATCCCGGCGTGTGGAAAATGATCGCCGGCTGGGGCAGCAAGATCTTCTACTCCGCGCTGCTGCTGGCGCTGCCGGTGATTGCCGCACTGCTCACGGCCAACCTGGCGCTGGGCGTATTGACGCGCGCGGCGCCGCAACTGAACGTGTTTGCGGTCGGCTTCCCGATTACCCTGATCATCGGCTTCGGCGCATTGCTGCTGTCACTGCCTTACTTCACGCCGGTCTTTGAACGCCTGCTCCATGAGAGCGTGGGACTGATGCTGTCGTTCCAGCCCTGAAACGGAAATCGGCCACAGAGGACACAGAGATCACAGAGAACACCGGGATTCAATGCATGGAATCCTCACGTTATCCGCACCAGACTGGCAGGATATGGAAATGCCCCGCGTTCTTGATTTTCCTCTGAGACCTCTGTGACCTCTGTGGCTAAGCGTTTTTTCCAGAATCAGCGCAATTCGACAATGCCGCGCGCCACGCGGCGTGCCGCCAGCGTCTGCGATTCAATGCCTACACTGAAGGCCGCGACCTGGTAATCCGCCGCTCCGCCATCCCGCGCGATGCGCTCCGCCTCGCGGAGAAAAACCTGATACGCCTCCCCCTCGCCGCCGGTGGTAAACCGCTTCATGGTCAGCATAACGGCGTAGCGCCGGTCGGCCAGCGGCCGCGTCTCGATCTGCCAGTTGGGCGCCAGCGGATCAATGATCACGAACAGCAGGGCAGCGCCGGCAATGCTTTCGAGGGAAACGGCCGTCGAAGACGTCAGCTTCAGTGCTTTATCGGGCAGCAGCGGGTTTCCGGTCGCCTCATCACCCGTGCTGACGCAGCCGCCGGCTGCCACGGCAATGGCCACGAACACGATGCGCAGGAACAATGTCATGATGCCCGGAATACGGCTCACATGAAGTCGAACAACCGCAGACTGGTAATCTGCAGATACGATTTCTGCGCCGCCTCAAGGTAACTCTGTTCCCGCGTCAACTCCGAGATGGCGCGCGCATAATCCAGATCCTGCAGCCGCGACAGATTCGCTTCATGGTTCAGACCAATGTCTGCGGCCGAGCCCTCCGCGGCATCGAGTTCTCTCAGGCGAATGCCGGTCGAGGCGCGCACGGTCAGCACATTGTTGAGCGCGTTGTCGATATTGGTCATCGCCGTGTTGAGTCCGTTCTGGTACGCCGCGACGGAAGCGGATCCTCCTGACTGGCCGGTGCGCAATACGGCAATCAAATCATTGATCGTCGAGAACACATCGCGCGTGGCCGCCGCCTGCACCGCAAAGGTGTCGCCATCAGCCGGCGCTCCAGTGATCGCGACTTCCGCGCCGAAATCGAACGGCGTCCCGTTGGTATCCGGGGGCGCCACCGTTTCAAGGCGGATTGCCGCGCCGGCGACGTAGGGGCGCAAATACGGGCCGGCCGCGGGCGCAGCGCCGGTCAGCAACGACACGTTGTTGACGTTGTCGACGATGTCGTAAGTCGTCACCGGCGGCGTAACGCCGGAATCAACATGAAATTTGATTGAAAAATCCCTGGGGTTGCCAGCGGTGTTCCATGCCAATGGATCCGTAACATTGCCGGGGCTGATGATGCCCGCGCCGGTATTGCCGCCGCCGGCGGCGGCAGTGAACCTGCCGTTGCCCTCGTCGATCGCCTGGAATACGGCCGATCCCGAATCGCTGACGGCAATGCGGCGTGAAGCGGCGATCTGGATCAGGCGCTGGCCTTCGTCGCCGTTGTAGGCAACCACACCCGGCGCCGTCTCGCTGAACGGCTGGGTACCGCCGCGATAGCCGGAGAACAGATACTGGCCGTTGCCGTCCGTGCGATTGGCGATGCCGAGCAGTTCCTTGTATTGCCCCTGCAGGTCATCGGCAAGACTCTCCCGATCATCGTCGTGCAGCACGGCATTGCCGGCATTGACCGCGAGCGTCTTGACGTCCTGCAGCAACCGGGTAATGTCGCCCAGCGCCTGTTCTTCCTGCAGCAGCGAGGTGCGCGCATTGCCGATATTGACTTGGTACTGCTCGTTGATTCCCTTGGCCTGCGTGACCTCCAACACCGATGCCGCGGCAATCGGATCGTCGGCCGGCGTCAGTATGCGGCGACCGCTGGACAACTGCTGCTGCAGTTTCAGTTGCGTCTGCTGGCGCTCCAGGATGCCGGCGATGCCGGTCTCATACAGGGTGTTGGTGCTGATACGCATGGCGGTTATCGTCCGGTGATGCCCAACAGGGTGTCGAAAAGCTTGCTGGCAATCTCGATGACCTTACCCGACGCCTGATAGGCCTGCTGGTAGCGGATCAGGTTGGCTGCCTCCTCGTCAAGGTTGACGCCGGACAGGGACTGCTGCGTCTGCCGCGCCTGCCTGGTCAGGCTGTCCTGTGCCATGGCGGATATGTCAATCTGGTGCATGGCATTGCCGACGCTGTTGGTCAATTGGCTGTAGGCGCCCTGATACGACGCCGTACCGCCGGCGAGCGTATTCTGCACCTGCAATCCGGCGAGCAGGGCAGCGTTGCGGTTGTCGGCAATACCGCCGCTGTTGGGTGTGATGGTGAAGGTATCGCCCACCGCGGGCGTTCCTGAAATCTGCACCGTCCAGCCGTTGTAGGTGATGTTGCCGCCGGACGCATAGGCCACGCCGACGGGATTGCCGGTGCCGGTGCCGGTGACGCTGAACGCCGCCGCACCGGTAAAAGTGATCGTCACCGGCTGCTGCAGGTTGGCGTTGACCGGCGGCGGCGCGTTGACGGTGCCGGGACTGATGGTCGCCGATCCCGTATTGGCCAGCGATGCCGCGGTGCGCATCGGGGCGCCGGCAGCGATCTTTGTGGTATCAGTCAGCGCCATCTCCAGATCGCGGGCTGCATAACGCGTGGGCTCGATCAGGAAGCTGTCGCCCGCCGCCGGCGCGCCTGAAGCCAGACTGATCGTCAGTCCATCGACCGTCTGCGGCAGTGTTGCATAGGCGGTGACCGTATTGTCGGACAACCGGGTCAACTGGTAATTGGTGCCGTCATAGGTCAGCCGGTAGTCGGAAATCGTCAATGCCGCAGCGTCGGCCAGGACAGCGTTGATCACCGCGGTACCGGTGTTGGCGCCGCGCGCAGTGACGACCGGCTGTGGCTCCGCAAAAAAATTGACCCCGAGCGCGCCATTCAGATCCTGCCCGAGGCGATGCTGGTCGTTGAATGTCCGCGCCAGCCCGATGGCGATGCGGCCCAGCGCGTTCTGTGCCTCCCCCAGCGTCTCGCTGCGAAAGGCCAGCAATCCGCCGAGACTGCCCGACTGCAGGTTCGCCGAGGAAATAAGCACATCGTTCGCACCGATCCGGTAACCCACCTCCAGCCGCGTGGGGTCGTCCACGGACGGCGTGGCGGACAGGCTGAATGACTGTGAGCCCACCACCAGATTCTGGCCGCTGCCGATGAACACGCTGACGGTTCCGTCACCCTGGCTCACGACCGTGGTTCCGATCAGCTTGTTCAATTCGACAATCAACTGATCCCGCTGGTCGAGCAGGTCATTCGCCGGCAGCATCGGGTTGGATTGCGTGATTACGATGCGGTCATTCAGATTGGCAATCTCCCGCGCATAGCCATTGATGCTGTTTACGGTACTGGTGATCTGTGTGTTGACGCCGTTGAACATGTCGTTCAGGCGGTCATCCAGCGCATGAAAACGCGCAACCAGCGCGTCGCCTCCGGACAGCATCGTTTGCCGGGATGGCACCGACGCGGGATTCGCCGCGACATCGTTGACGGAGTTGAAGAATTCCTGCAGCGCGGGCGAGAGTCCGGCCGCGGGATCGGCAAGCATGTTGTCGATCTGCGCGAGCTGCGTGCCGTAGGCGGAAAGATAACTCGACCGCGCTTCGCTGCGAACCACCTGACCGTCCAGAAATGCGCTGTACGAACGCAGCACGTTGTCAACGTTGACGCCCTGCCCGAAAAATCCCGCGCCGGTCAGCAGCGGTATCTCGGTGGACTGGACAATGCCCTGCCGGTGATACCCGGGGGTATTGGCATTGGCAATGTTATGCCCGGTCGTGACGAGGCCCGCCTGGGCCGCGTTCAGCCCGCTGATGGCGATACCGAAGATTCCGCTGGCCATGCTGGTTGATGCTCCTTGTCGAATCCGTTAACGGCCGCCGCGGAAAATATCTTGACCGCTGCCCGGCCTCAGGCCTGCAGGCTCTGCCGCAATACGCTGCCGTTGATCACCCGTGCCAGCTTGTCCGCGTACTGCGGGTCCGTGGCATAACCGGCCTGCTGCAGGCCGCGCGCGAAGGATTCCGCGTCGCGCGCACCCTCGATCACGCCGGCATAGCGCGGATTGCCGCGGATCAGGTTCACGTAATCGCGAAACGCATCTGCATAGGAATCGTAGGCGCGAAAGCGCTCGACCACTTTCTGCGGCGCGCCGTTCACATATTCGGTGGTCACGATATCCACGGTGCGCCCGGACCAGGCGCGACCGGCCTTGATGCCGAACAGGTTGTGACTGGGCACGCCGTCAGCGCTTTTGATTTCCCGATTGCCCCAACCCGACTCCAGCGCCGCGTGGCCGACGATGAAGTGTGCGGGAATGCCGGTGGTCCTGCTCGCGTCCGCCGCGTGCGGCCACAGCCGGTTGACGAAATCGCGCGTACTGCCGGCAGGCAGCGGCGGATTCGCCGGAACCCCCGGCGTTGCCGGCATCGCTGCGGGCGCAGCCGGCGGCGCCTCGCCGGTTGCACCCGGCGCGACCGCGGCGCCGCGCTGCAGCTGGCGCACCATGATTTCGGCCAACCCGAGACCGCGGGCGGACATTTTTTCGGACAGTTGCTGGTCGAGCATGGCCGTATAAAAGCGGGTCTGCTCGCTGTCGAACATCCCGTCCTGCGGCGTCGCCTCACGCATGCTCTTCAGCAGCATGTTCATGAACAGCGTTTCGAACTGGCGGGCAACATCCTTCAGCGCGGCATCCGGATTGGTCTTGGCACGAAACTTCAGCGCGTCGAGGCCGCGCGTATCGGCGGCAAGAGCGGGATTGACGGATTCGGCAGCCATGTGATCAGATGATTTCGAGTTGTGCGCGCAGCGCGCCGGAGGCCTTCATCGCCTGCAGGATCGCCAGCAGATCCTGCGGTGTGGCGCCGATCGCGTTCAGCGCCTTGACCACTTCATTGAGATTGGCGCCCCTGACCATGGTCAACAGGCCCTTGTCCTGACGGATCTCGATCTGCGTGCGCTCGGCCTGCACCGTCTGCCCGCCCGACATCGGCCCGGGCTGGCTGATCACCGGCTCCGCAGTAATCACCACCGAAAGATTGCCATGCGCCACGGCGCAATTCTCCACGCTGACCGACTGGGTCATCACCACCGAGCCGGTGCGCGCATTGACGATCACCTTCGCGATGCTGCTCCCCGGCTGCACCTCCAGGCCCTCGAGGCGCGAGAGAAATCCGACCCGCGCTCCGGGATCGCCAGGCGCACTGACTTTGACGGTGCGCCCGTCAATGGCCGCGGCGGTACCCGCGCCGAACGCACCGTTGATGGCATCGACAATGCGAAAAGTCGTGGTGAAATCGGTACTGTTGACGCCAAGATGGACATGGCTTTCCGTGGCAAATGCCGTGGGTACCACGCGCTCCACGGTGGCGCCGCCGGCAACGCGGCCGACGCTCAGATGATTGATCTGCACGCTGGTGCCGCTGCCCGCGGACGCCCCCACGCCGCCCACCAGCACATTGCCCTGCGCCACTGCGTACACCTGCCCGTCAGCGCCCTTCAGCGGCGTCAGCAGCAGCGTTCCGCCGCGCAGCGATTTGGCATTGCCCAGCGATGACACGGTCACGTCTATCGGCTGGCCGGGACGCGCAAACGACGGCAATGATGCCGTCACCATCACCGCGGCAACATTTTTCAGCTGCAGGCTGGCGCCCGGCGGCAGCGTGACCCCCAGCTGCGACAGCATGGTGGCCAGGCTTTGCACGGTAAACGGCGTCTGCGTGGTCTGGTCGCCGGTGCCGTCGAGCCCGACGACAAGGCCGTAGCCGAGCAGCTGGTTTTCGCGCACGCCCTGTACCGCCGCGAGATCCTTGATGCGCTCGGCGTGTACGGCCACGGAAACCAGGGCCATGACCACCGCAAGAAACAGCAGCACGATCCCGGACACAAAATACCGGTGTGGCGCATCAAGGCGGGACGGTGCATCAAAGTGCCGGATGATATTCATGTTCAGAATGGCAGAAAGTTCATGAAAAAGCGGCTCAGCCATCCGGTCGCCTGCGCGTCGTCGATTGCGCCATTGGCGCGATACTCGATGCGGGCGTCAGCCACCAGGGTCGAGGCCACGGTGTTGGAGCTGGTCAGGTTCAGCGGATTGACGATGCCGGAAAACCGGATGAACTCGGATCCCTTGTTGATGCCCATCTGCTTCTCGCCGCTGACCAGCAGATTGCCGTTGGGCAGCACGTCGATGACGGTGACGGTGATGGTGCCGGTGAAATCGTTGTTGCTGGCGCTCTCGCCGCTGCCGTCGAACGAAAAATCCGAGGTCGCATTGAGGTTCGAATTGAGAAAACTCTTGCCCGGCAGTCCCGCCAGTGCGGTCACGCCAAACTGGTTGGCGCTGGCGCGCGCGGCCGCGGTATTCGATTTCTTGCTGGCGGCGGTTCTCTCGCCGATGGCTATGGTCAGCGTGTCGCCGACGCGACGCGCCCGCCGGTCCTCGAACAGCGGGCGGTCGTTGTACCCGGCCTGGAAAATGGCGCCGTTGGCCACGACCGGGATTACCGCCGGCGCCGGGCGTACCGTCATCGGCTGGTGTATGGCCGTGGGCGGCACGGTGGTCACGCAGCCCGCGGACACGGCGCACAGGATCAGCAGGACAGGCAGGGCGGAATTGCGCATGGGGTTATCCGTGTGTGTGTGGATTACAGCTGCGTCAGTTTCTGCAGCATCTGATCCGAGGTGGAAATGGCTTTGGAGTTGAGCTCATAGGCCCGCTGGGTCTGAATCATCGACACCAGTTCCTCCACGACATTGACGTTGGAAGTCTCGGCATACCCCTGGTTGAGCAGCCCCAGGCCGTTGCTGCCGGGCGCGTTGGCGCTGGGCGTGCCGGAAGCAGCCGTTTCAAGATAGAGGTTCTCGCCGAAGCTCTGCAGGCCCGCGGGATTGGTGAAACTCACCAGTTGCAGCGAACCGACCTGGCTCGGCGCGGCGGCGCCCGCACGCACTACGGACACCACGCCGTCGCGGCCGATGGTGATCGACAGGGAATTGGGGGGAATGGTGATGGCGGGCTGCACGGCGAACCCGCTGGAGGTCACCAGCTGCCCCTGGCTGTCCGTCTGAAACGAGCCGTCGCGCGTGTAAGCGGTGCTGCCGTCGGGCATCAATACCTGGAAAAACCCGTTGCCCTGGATCGCCACATCCAGCGGATTGCCGGTCTGCTGCAGGTTGCCCTGCGAAAAAATCCTTGTGGTGGCCACCGGGCGCACCCCCGTCCCGAGCTGCAGGCCGGTGGGCAGTTGTGTTTGCTGTGAAGACTGCGCGCCGGGCTGGCGGATGGTCTGGTAGAGCAGATCCTCGAACACCGCGCGCGCGCGCTTGAAACCGCTGGTGGACACGTTGGCCAGGTTGTTGGCGATCACGTCCATCTGCGTCTGCTGCGCATCAAGACCGGTTTTTGAAATCCACAGTGAGCGAATCATGATTGACTCCGTTGTTTGGGCAGGCGATCTTCTATCGGGCAGCCAGTATCTGATTGGCCTGGCGTTCGTTGCTCTCGGCGTTCTGCAGCATCTTGATCTGCATCTCGAACTGCCGGGCCAGCGTGATCATGCTGACCATGGCATCGACGGCGTTGACGTTGCTGCCTTCAAGCGCGCCGCCGATCAGTTTGACCTGCGCATCATCAGGCGCTGCGCCGCCGGCCGCGAGACGGAACAAGCCGTCGGCGCCGCGCACCAGTTGCGCTTCGTCCGGGTTGACCAGTTTGATGCGCCCGACCGACGCAGCCTGATTCGGCCGGTTGCCCTGCGGCACCGTCGAGATCGTGCCGTCGCGGCCGATGGTCACGCGCGTATCGGGCGGAATCGAGATCGGTCCGCCGTCACCCATGATGTTCAGTCCGCTGCGCGTCTGCAGCACCCCGTTGCCGTTGATTTCGAGACTGCCGGCGCGGGTGTAGGCCTCGCTGCCGTCCGCCGCCTGCACGGCGATCCATCCGCGTCCTTCCACCGCAACGTCGAGTTCGCGATCGGTATGCTGGATGGCGCCGGGCCGGAAATCGGCGCCGGGAGTGGAGTCGAGAACAAAAGCCCGGGTAGGCATGCCCTCGCCGAACACCGGCGTCGCGCGGAAAGCGATGTTCTGCGCGCGGTACCCGGTGGTCGTCAGGTTGGCAAGATTGTTCGACACCGTTGCCTGCTGCTGCATGGTGTGTTTGGCGCCGCTCATCGCGACGTAGATCAGGCGGTCCATGGCGTCGGATTATTCTGCGTCAGCGGAGGTTGACCAGAGTCTGCAGCACCTGGTCCTGGGTCTTGATGCTCTGCGCATTGGCCTGATAGACACGCTGCGCGGTAATCATGTTCACCAGCTCCTGCGTCAGGTCGACATTTGAATCTTCCTGGGCCGCCGATTGCAGCACGCCCAGGCTGGAGGTTTTCGGAGCACCGACGACCGCCAGACCGGAATCCGAAGTTTCTTCCCACTGGTTATTGCCGAGTGACTGCAGGCCTGACGGGTTGGCAAAATTCGCGAGCACGATCTGGCCGAGTTGCGCAGCCTGCCCGTTGGAGTAACGGCCGCTCAGCACGCCGTCGCCGCCGATGTTGAATCCCGTCAGGCGCCCGGAGGTATAACCGTCCTGCGCCAGGGAGCTCACACCGAACCCAGCGCCGAATTGCGACGTGCCGGTAAAATCCAGATCAAAGGCCAGCGGCGTCACTGCGCCGCCCGCCACGGCCACGCTGACTCCGGCGAACGGCATGCCTGTGGTCAGCACGCCGCTGGAATTGAAGTTGAGGGTTGCCGGGTTGCCGGCGCCGGCGCCAAGGTTGACACCGGCAACGGCGCCGCCGTCCACCGTGCCATGCACCGACCACTGCCCGCCGGTCGCCGTTTTGACGAAGTACATGGTGAATATGTGCGAATTGCCCAGCGTGTCATAGAGCGTGCCGGACGTCGAACTGGTATAAGTCGCCGGATCGGCAGGACTGAAAGCCACGGCGATCGGCGTCGCGCGCGAATCCAGATTGAGCGTGGCGTCGAATGCAGTGGTTGCCTGGGGCGGAATGTCCGCGGTTGACAGCTGCAGCGGCTGCGGTGACGACGGAATCACGTTGCCGGCGGTATCGATCGGGTAACCGGTGAGCTGCAGGCCGTCGGCGCTGACGATATAACCCGCGCTGTCCAGATGAAACTGGCCGTTGCGGGAATAGGTGATCGTTCCATTGTCGCTCAGCCGGAAAAATCCGCCGCCGTTGATCGCCACGTCCAGCGGATTGTTGGTCACCGAGATGTTGCCCTGGGTGAATTCCTGCTGGATTCTCGATACCTTGGTACCGATGCCGACCTGACCCGTGCCGGCGCCGGTCAGCGACGCGGCAAAAACGTCGGAGAAGAGCGCGCGCGCGCTCTTGAAGCCCACCGTGTTGGCATTGGCGACGTTGTTGCCGATCACGTCAAGATTTTTTGATGCGGCGTTGAGTCCGCTGAGTCCCGATTGAAAGCCCATGGTGTCTCCTGTTCAGTAAAGTCCGGATTAAAGAATGCGTCGAACGTCGGCAACCGGCAGATCGGCGCCGTTCTCGATATTGAGGATCAGGTTGCCGTTGTCGAAACTGATGCCGGCGACGCGCCCTGCGGTCAGTGTGGTGGCCGGGATGCTCTTGCCGCCGCTGGCGGCGGCCACCTGGAATATGTAATTGCCCTGCGGCGCGCGCCCTCCGCCATCGGTCATGCCGTCCCACTGGAAACCGAAGGTTCCGGCATTCTGCGCGCCAAGCTCGAGGCGGCGCACCACGGCGCCGGCCGGCGTGGCGATGATGACCTGCACACGATCCGCGGACTGGCCGAGTTCCAGTGCGCCATTGGCGCCGGTGGCGCCGAGTGACAGCGCAGCGCCCGCAGCCAGCACCTGGTGACCGATCACCGCCGCCGACTGCAGCGACTGCGACGACAGCATCGACTGCGACAGTTTTTCGATACTGCTGTTGAGCTTGTCCACACCGGACACCGTGCTGATCTGCGCCATCTGCGTGGTGACCTGCGCGTTGTCCATCGGGTTGAGCGGATCCTGATTGCGCATCTGCGTCACCAGCAGGCGCAGGAAGCGGTCTTCCTGATCGGCAGCCTTGGGCTGGCCTGCAGCGGAAGCGGCAGCCGTTGCGCCTGCGGCTGCCGTCGCTTTGCTGTCGCCATTCAGCCACGAAGAAACGGTGTTCGCCGCATTGAAGGCGCTCAAGCCGGCGCCGATGGCCTGGATTACGGGAAGTGCCATGGGTAGGCTCCTACTGTCCGATATTGAGGGTTTTCATCAACAGCGTCTTGGCGGTGTTCATCATTTCGGCGTTGGTCTGATAGGACCGCGATGCCGAAATCATGTTGACCATTTCCTCGACCACGTTGACATTGGGCAGGCTGACATAGCCGTTGGCGTCGGCAGCCGGATTTTTGGGATCGTGTATCTGGCGCAGCGGCGAGGTGTCCTCGACCACGCCGGACACGCGCACGCCGGCCGCGCCTTCAGTTCCGACCGGCGCCGTCGTAAACACAACATGTCTGGCGCGGTACGGCTGGCCGGTGGAACTGGTCACCGAATCCGCGTTGGCCAGATTCGAGGCGGTGGTATTGAGCCGGTGCGATTGCGCGGTCAGCGCGCTGCTGGCAACATCAAAAACGCGGAATAGCGACATGTGTTTATCCCTGTATGGCGGACAGCATGGTCTTGATCTGGCCGCTGATGAACGTCAGATTGGCTTCATAACGCAGCGCGTTGTCGGCGAAGTGCGCGCGCTCCACATCCATGTCCACGGTGTTGCCGTCAATGCTGGCCTGGACCGTGGAGCGGTACAGCAGCGGCGCGCCGGCAGCGCTGCCGCCGGTGCCCGGCAGGTGTCCTGCCGCCGTGCGCGCGAGGCCGCCGGATTGCGTACGGCCGCCCTGCGCTGCGTCCATCGCGGCGCGAAAGTCGATGTCGCGCGCCTTGTAGTTCGGCGTGTCCGCGTTGGCGATGTTCGACGCGATCAACTGCTGGCGCTGCGCCCGCAGATCGAGTGCTTTTTCGTGGAAACCGAGTACCTGGTCGAGTGAAGATTTCATGACACTCCCCGCCTTGCATAAAATGTGCCTGAATCGTAGGCGCGTCCGCGGCATCGTCATGGGCGAATTAAGACCGTAAAAGGCACTCAATTTCGACCGCCGCCGCACGTGCAGTCACGGCAAAATCTGCCGCAATAGGCAATGGACAACCGGAATTTGCCGCTGACGCACCAACAGGAGCATCGCCGATGGATCACAAGTTCCTTACTCTGCTGACGGCCGGCATGGTGGTGCTGGCCGCCGCCGCGCAAAGCCGTGCGGCGCAACCTGTACAGACTCCTGCCGCAATCATTTCCGCGGTCGATGAATACCTGCGCGTGCAGACCGGCGGGTTGCCGGGGCAGGTGGAACACAGCGTCGGCGCCATTGATACGCGCCTCACGCTGCCGGCATGTCCGGCGCCCGAAGTATTCACGCCGCCGGGTGCGCGGTTGTGGGGCAGGACCAACCTCGGCGTGCGTTGTGCCAGTCCGTCGGCATGGACCATCTATGTACCGGTGACCGTACGCATTACCGGCACCTATCTCGTCGCGGCGCGGCCGCTGACCCAGGGACAGACGCTGGGCGCCAATGACTACACTGCGGCCACCGGCGACCTGACACAGTTGCCCGCCGGCATTGCGCAGGATCCGGCGCAGGTGCTCGGCCGGACGCTCTCCGGAACGCTGGCGGCAGGCCAACCCGTGCGCACCGACCTGCTGCGCGCGCCGACCGTCATCCAGCAGGGCCAGAGCGTGAAACTGGTGGCCAAGGGCCGGGGTTTTGAAGTCACCGCGGACGGCAAGGCGTTGTCCCAGGGCGTGCTGGGCCAGGTCGTGCAGGTCCGTTCGCCATCCGGCCAGACCATCCACGGCATTGCCCGCAACGGCGGCATTGTCGAGATCAATAATTAAGGCAGCGCTGATCAAAGGTCTCCCTTATTCGATGGCACCTTAATTTATTCATACAAATCAACAGGTTAAATTACCCTAAAGGTTTCCGCAGCAATGCCGTAATTACAGACACCTCGGCGCGTTGCCGGAACGGCTCAAGTCGTTCCGGCAACGGCCGTAAAAGTATTTGCAGTTCACAGACAGGGGGCAGTCATGAAAATCGAAGGTAACGGCATCAAATCCGTCATCAGCGGTGCCGCAACGGACGAAAAAGGGTTGTCCGCACGCACCGATGCGCGCAAGGACGCCGCGCCGTCCGCCTCGACAGTGCAATTGAGTCCGCTGTCGGCGCGCATGCGCGAGATCGAGTCGCGCCTGGGCGATACCCAGGTCGTTGATACGGCGCGCGTCGAAGAAATCAAGCAGGCCATTACCGACGGCCGTTTCAAGGTCAATGCCGACGCGGTAGCCGACAGGCTCATCGACACCGTGCGCGAGCTGATCCGCTCGCATAAAGCCTAGTACAGGCCTGGAACTCTTTATGGCCACGCTGGCGCCGACCACCGACGGCATCGCCGCCGACCTGCGCGAAGAATGCGCAGCCATGCAGCAGTTCCTTGCGCTGCTGCAGGACGAGCAGGAGTGCCTGCTGCGCGGTAACGCCGATGCGGTCGGCGCGCAGATCGCGCGCAAATCCGGCTGGCTGCAGAAACTCGCCGGCCTGGCGGAGCGCCGCCGCGCCTTTCTGCAATCCCAGCGCTGCGCCCCGGATCGCCGGGGCATGGATGGATGGCTGGCGGCCCACCCCGAAGCGGCGGTGCTTGCCGGCGCCTGGCACGCCTTGTTGAAACTCACCCATCAGGCCAATCAGGCCAATCAGGCGAATGGCGCGTTGATCGCGACCCGCCTGCAATCCAACCAGCAGGCGCTCTCCGCGCTGGCGGCAGCCGCCCGCTCCGGCAACCTCTACGGCAAGGATGGCCAGGCTGTCGGCCTGTGGGGTTCGCGCCAGCTCGGCGCGGCTTGAGCTGCGGGCCGGACGGCCCGCAATCCCGATACTTACTCAGCAGTCGATAAGCGTGTCCGCGTGGGCACGCTGCGCCCAGCAAGAAGTCCTCTTGGGGGACGCTTTGCCCACCCTACGTGCTGTCGCCCATGTTGGCGACTACTGAGTAATGCGCTGATCGCCGCGCGGACGGCGCAGCGGGACGTGTACGCCGCTCAGGCGCTCTGCCGCAACCGTGCCCGCAGCCGTGCGATCGCCTGGGTATGCAACTGGCAAATCCGTGACTCGCTGACGCCGAGCACTTCGCCGATTTCCCGCAGATTGAGATCCTGCTCGTAATACAGGCCCATCACCTTCTTTTCACGATCCGGCAGATCCGCAATGGCGGCGACCAGATCTTCGCGCACGGCGCGCTCCATCAGGAACGTCAGCGGGTCGGGGCGGCCGTCGGTGCAGTAGCGATCAACGAACGATTCCTCTTCGCCACCCTTGAAATCCTCATAGGAAACCAGTTGGTAGCCGCGGGCTTCCTGCAGCAGATGCTGGTAATCGGCCAGAGGCATATCGAGCGCGGCAGCCAGTTCCTTCTCCGACGGCGGACGCCCGTTGCGCTGCTCCAGTCTGCTGATCATTGCCTCGATCCCCCGCAGGGACCGGCGCAACGTGCGCGGCAGCCAGTCCGCCTGCCGCAGCCCGTCGAGCATGGCGCCGCGAATGCGCTGCACGGCATAAGTTTCGAATTGCGCCCCCTCGGTCTCGGTATAGCGCCGCGCCGCATCAAGCAATCCCATCATGCCGGACTGGATCACGTCGTCCACCATCACCGAGGGCGGCAATGCCGCCATCATGTGATGGGCAATCCGTTTGACCAGCGGCGCAAATTTGATTACGCATTGCTCGACTTCGTTTTGGTTGGAAGCATCGTACATGATCAGGCTCCTGCGCCGGCCGCACGGGGCCGACTGGTTTGAATCACACGGTGAAACAGCGCATCGGGCGTACCGGCGCCGCGCTGCCGCGCCGGCCATTCCAGAATGACCCGCGCCATGCGCTGAAAACTGCGTGCGGCAGGGGATCCCGGATCGTTCACCACGACCGGCACAAACTGCTGTGCCGCCAGACGCATTGCCGGATCGGCAGGCACGGTGCCGGCATATTCCAGCGTTGCATCAAGAAATCCGCGCGCCGCCTGCGCGAGATTGTCGCAAGCGCGCTGCGCACCGGTCACATCGGTGGCAAGGTTGACGAGCAGACGAAAATGCGTGGTGCCGTGGCGGCTGCGCAGATGCTTGATCCGCGTGTAAGCCTGGGTAATCGAAGTGGCATCCGGCTCCAGCACCATGACGGTTTCCTGCGCCGCTCCGGCAAAGGTTGTTGCCTGAAGCGCCGTGGGCGCCACGGCATCCACCAGCACGATATCGCACAACTCATCGAGCACGCACAACTCCGCCGTCGCCCGGTCGCGCTGCAGCGGCGTCAGCCGGCCCAGCGCGCGCGCGCCGCTTGCCGCGGGCAGCACCCGGATGCCGTGCGGCCCTTTCTGCAGCACCTGTTCCAGCCGGCACTCGCCGTCCAGCAGGTGTTTCAATTCGGTGCGCGCAGCCACGCCGAGCAGACCGGAAACGTTCGCCGGTCCAAAATGCTCGTCGATGATCAGCACGCGGCGTCCCGCCAGTCCGAGCGCAACGGCGAGATTCGTGACACAACTCGTCGCGCCCGCCTGATTCCGGGCGCCCAGCAGCGCAATGGTGCGCACGCGCTCCAGCCCGAGCATCCGCCGCAATCCCTCCGCCTGGTCTCCGCGATGGTCAAACACGGGACCCTCCTGCAGCAACAGCAACAGACGGAGCAGGCATGGCCATCATCAGCGGCAGTTCTTCGGGCGCCAGAGCCAGCGCCGGATGTCTGGACGCCGCCCGCAGCGCACGATGGAGCAGATAGGCACGGTTGGGCAGATGAATGTCTTCGGGAACGCGCTGGCCGTTGGTCAGGTAGTGCAGCATCAACCCATGACGCACACAGACGTCGAGTGCCGGCGCCAGCCCGGCGGCTTCATCGACCTTGGTGATGATGCAGCCGGGCTTTTCACCGGGCGCGTATCCGGACACGACTTCTTCCAGCGTGGCGACATTCGCCGTCGCGTTGAGCAGGAGTATCTTGCGCACCGCCCGGCTGCCGGCCAGCAACGCGGACTGGTTCGCCACCAGCCGGTCACGCTGGCTCATGCCGATGGTGTCAATCAGCACGATCCGCTTGTCACCCAGCTCCCCCAGCAGCATCGCCAGGTTTGCAGCGTCCTTGACCGGGTGCACGGACACGCCGAGTATCCTGGCATAAACGCGCAACTGGTCCTGGGCCGCGATGCGGTAGCTGTCGGTCGTCAACAGCGCCACGCCCGACGCGCCGTAGCGCATCACGCCGCGCGCGGCGAGCTTGGCGATGGTCGTGGTCTTGCCGACTCCGGTCGGTCCGACCAGCGCAAAAACCCCGCCCCGCGTGATTATGTCGTCGTCGGCGGCGATGGCAATGCGCTGTTCCAGCGCCGTGCTCACCCGTCGCCGCAGCAGTTCCGGCGTTTCACCAACAGGCAGGCGCGCCGTCAGCGCCCGTGCGATGGCGGGACTGAATCCCGCGCACAGCAGTTCGCCCAGCAGGCCGGTGGCAACCGGATTGCGCCGTTGCAGGTCGCTGATCGACATGGCGGCGAGTTCGGCCTGCAGCACGCCGCGCATGTGCTGGATTTCGCTGAGTATGCCCCGCACCCCGGCCGCGTCTGTTGCCGTCGTGTTCGATCCTGCCGCAGGTTGCGGCGATGAGGCAGCGGCCCGCGGCGGCGGCCCGGCGCGCGGCACGCCCGCCGGTTTGGCCGGGCGCGGCGCCGCGGGCGCCTCCTCTTCCATGCCCACACCCAGTGTTCTGGCCGACACGGCCAGCACCTCGACGCCATTGCCTACTGCCCGGTTGGCAATGATGACGGCATCGTCCCCCAGTGCATGCCTGACCTTGTGCAGCACTTCGCGGGACGTTGCTCCGGAAAACTTTTTTGCGCTCATCAATGACTCCCTGCTATCGCTACAACCCTGATCGTTCGCGTATCAGGGACCTCGCTGTGAGACAGCACTTTCAGATGCGGAATCGACCGGCGCAGGAAACGCGACAGCAGCACCCGCAACTGCTGCGGCACCAGCAACACCGCCGGCAACCCCATCTGCTCCTGCTGTTGCGCCGCCTGATGCACATTGCGCGTCAGATTGTCGGCAAGTGTCGGCTCGATCACTGCGCTGTCCGCTGCCGCGGCCTGCATCAGCAGGCGTTCCATCGCCGGATCCAGCGCGATCACCTGCATGTCGGCGCTGCCCGGGAAAGTCTGCTGGGCAATGGCGCGCCCCAGCGCAATGCGCACTTCGGCAGTAAGCAATGCGGGGTCCTGGGTGCGCGCTGCGTGCGCCGCCAGCGTCTCAAGGATGGTCCGCATGTCGCGGATATGCACCTGCTCGTCGAGCAGGTTTTGCAGCACGCGCTGCACTACCGACATCGGCAGCAGCTTGGGCGTGAGATCTTCGACAAGTTTCGGCGTTTCGCGCGATACGTGATCGATCAATTGCTGCAGTTCGGGCCTCCCCAGCAACTCCGACGCATGGGCATGAATCAACTGTGAAATGTGGGTGGCGATAACGGTGCTGGCATCGACTACGGTATAGCCTGCGGCCTGCGCGGAATCGCGCGCGTTGGCATCCACCCAGACCGCGGGCAGGCCGAATGCCGGATCGGTGGTTGCGATACCCGTCACCTGCTGCGTTACGCGGCCGGGATTGATCGCCAGGTACATGCCGGGATGCGCATCGTGATAGGCAACTTCCACTCCCTTCAACAGCACGCGGTAGGCGCCGGGGCGCAGCTCGAGGTTGTCGCGGATATGGATGGCCGGCGGCAGAAAGCCGATTTCCTGGGCAAATTTCTTGCGTATCGCCTTGATGCGCTTGAGCAATTCGCCGTCCTGTCCCTTGTCCACCAGCGGCACCAGCCGATAGCCGACCTCCAGCCCCAGCACATCGACGGGCACCACGTCGTTCCAGCTCACATCGATGATCTCGGGCGCAGCCGCCGACGCTTGTGTTGCCACGGGCTTCGCCTGCGCCTGCGCCTGCTGCTGCGCCAGGTAGTAGGCGCCGTAACCCAGCGCCGCTGCCAGCAGCAAAAAGGCAACATGCGGCATGCCCGGCACCAGGCCGAGAAGACCGATGATGCCTGCGGTGATGGCCAGCGCCTGCGGACGGCCCAGCAGCTGCGAAAAGAGCTGCTGTCCCATGTTCTGCTCGCTGCCGACGCGGGTCACCACCAGACCCGCCGCAGTGGAGATCACCAGCGCCGGAATCTGCGCCACCAGTCCATCGCCGATGGACAGCAGCACGTAGTTCCGTGCGGCGGTGGACACGTCCATCTGGTGCTGAAGCACGCCGATGGCAAGACCGCCGACTATATTGATGATCACGATGATGATGCCGGCCACGGCGTCGCCACGGACGAATTTGCTGGCGCCATCCATCGACCCGTAGAAATCGGCTTCCTGCGAAACTTCGGTACGGCGGCGGCGCGCCTCATCCTCGCCGATCAGCCCGGCGTTGAGATCGGCGTCTATGGCCATCTGCTTGCCGGGCATTGCATCCAGGGTAAAGCGCGCGCTCACCTCGGCGATCCGTCCGGCGCCCTTGGTGATGACGATGAAGTTGATCACCACCATGATGATGAACACGACCACGCCCACGGCGTAGTTGTCGCCGACCACGAAGTGGCCGAATGACTCAATGACTTTTCCGGCGGCATCCGGCCCGGTATGGCCATGGAGCAGCACCACCCGCGTCGACGCAATGTTGAGCGACAGGCGCAGCAGCGTCGTCACCAGCAGCACGGTCGGGAAGATCGCGAAATCGAGCGGCCGCACGGTATAGACCCCCGTGAGCAGCACCATGATGGAAAATGCGATATTGAAGGTGAACAGCACATCCAGCGCGAACGGCGGCAACGGCAGGATCATCATCGCCAGGATCATGACGATGAGCAGCGGCCCCGCCAGCCCGCGCAGCAGCGCGGCGTTGGAGAAATTCAGGCTCAGTGCGCCGTTCATGCCGCACCGTTCATGCTAGCTTCCGCGGGATCGAGCCCGGGCGGCACCGCAATGGCGCCCGGCGGCTGCGGCGCCGGCCCGCCGTCGGTGTTGTAGTGACGCAGCCGGAACACGTAGGCCAGCACCTCGGCCACCGCGGTGTAGAGTGTTTCCGGGATTTCGTCGCCGATCTCGGCGTGGTGATACAGCGCGCGCGCCAGCGGCGGCGACTCCAGCACCGGCACATGGTGCTCGGCCGCAAGCGCCCTGATGCGCGCGGCAACCAGTTCCGAGCCCTTGGCGACAACCCGTGGCGCACGCATGGTCTTGTCGGCATAGGACAGCGCGACGGCATAGTGCGCGGGATTGGTGACCACCACGTCCGCCGTGGGCACCGCGGCCATCATGCGCCGGCGCGCCATCTCACGCTGCTGGCTGCGGATGACGGCCTTGACCTGCGGGTCGCCTTCGGTTTCCTTCATCTCCTTCTTGATGTCCTCGCGCGACATCCGCAGACGCGATGTGTGACGCCACAACTGCAACGGGACATCGACGGCGACTATCAGGATCATGCCCCCGGCAATCATGGCGAGGCTCCACACCACGATGTGCCCCATCTCGGCGATGCCACGCTCCAGCGGCAGCGCCAACAGCGCCATCAATTCCGCAGTCTGACTCCACAGCACCAGGGCACCGACGGTGCCGATCACCGCGGCCTTTGCCAGCGCCTTGCCCAGTTCGGCAAGCGCCTGCCCGGAAACCATGCGCACAAGGCCCTTCATCGGATTCAGACGGGAAAAATCAGGCTCGACCGGCTTGAAAGTGAACAGCCAGCCGGAAAGTCCCAATGGGGCAGCCAGTGCGACCAGCACCATGACGGCAAACAGCGGCGCCATCAGCAACATGGTATCCGTGCCGTGCTGCAGCAAAGCGGTCTGCATCGCGCCGGGATCATCGGCAACCGCATCGACATGCAGGCCACGCACCATCAGCGCCTGGAGTCCGCCAAACAGATGGCTGCCGGCAAACCACAAGCCGCCGGCGCCGGCCATCAGCACGGCAAATGTCGAAAGCTCTGGCGAACGCGCAATCTGCCCTTCCTCCCGCGCCTGTTCAAGACGTCGGGGTGAGGGCGGTTCGGTGCGTTCGAGATCGGATTCTTCAGCCATCAGTGGGCGGCGTGTGTGCGGTTATTGCGGATGGCTGAATTATCCGCAGCACTGCCGGCCGTCCAGCGGAGAAGAACGCCGGAATTCGGGCCCTATTTCGGGGGTTCAGACCAACTGGGGCAGCGGGTCTGCGGTGCACATGCCGGCACCGGTCGTAATCAACGGCAGCAACGCCGCAGCGGGCGGCACCCCGTACCAGGTCCAGTCCCGTGCCGCCTGCAGCGCGACGCGGACTATGCGCCTGCGCACGACCTCCGTTGACTGGCCGAGCAGGCGCCCGATTTCCTCATAATCATGCATCAGCGCGGCATCGTCCCAGCCCCGCGCGCTGTGACGCGCCACCGCAACCGCATGGATCACGTTGGCCTCCCGCGGCTTGACTACGCGATGATCATCAATCAGGCCATGCAATACCGCCGGCAATCGCCACTCCTTCGCCATCTGCAGCTGCACATCCACCAGTGAAACGCCCAGTATGGCGTGCTGGGCCTGCTCGCTGCGCAGCGTATGGTCAGTCTCGAGCGCGTCCTGGACGCGCAACGCATGTCCAGGACTGGTACACCACAGCAGCATCTCGGCCACATCGTGCAGCAGGGCGGCGATCATCACTTCGTCAACTTCCACATCATGGCGCTCGATGGCCCAGTCACGCGCGTAGAGGGCGGCGTGGCGCGCCCGGCTGGCTACCGCGAGCGCGCCCTCGAGCGCCGGCGGGTAAGCCTCCAACCGGGCTTCCAGGGTGGCCTGCCTGCCGAAATGACGGAAAAACGGCCCGAGTCCCAGCATCATCAGAGCATGGGCGATGGTCGTAATCTCGGTGCTCTGGCTGGCATGCCTGTTCAGCTGGATGTACTGCAGCACCTTGATGGTCATCAACGGATCGTGCAGCACGATCTCGGACACGCGCTGCGGCGTCGCGCTTTCTTCATCGACTGACAGGCGCGCCAGTTCGTGCACGGTACGCGCGAGCACGGGCAGGTCCCCGCGACCGAACTGCTGCACCCAGTAGGCCAGATCGTGAGTGGTATGAACGTTCATGCCGCACCCCGGATCATCGCCATCACATCCGGTAGATATGCAGGCAGCCGCCCCAGGCGCTGCCGGGCTTGATGATCTCATCGGCAGTCACGCCCGGCACGGCGAAGGTGTTGCTGATCAGCAGCGTCCCCGGCCGCATTTCATGACGCGCCTTCTGCCACAGACGCGCCATGGGCACCGGCGACAGATAGGCATACACGACGTCGTACTGCGCCAGATTCCGCTGCCAGAAATCACCCTGCCGGATCGAACCGCGCGCACCGGTACCGAACGACCGCAGCCAGGCGACCAGCCACGGCAGCGGCGCGCATTCGATACCGTCAAATCGTCCGTCGCGCCGGTGCCCGGCGAGACGCGCAATCACCCGCCCGGTACCACAACCCAGATCAAGAAAACGCGGCTGCGGCGTCGCCGGCAGCAGATGCAGCAAGGCGCCGATCGCGGCTTCGCTGGACAGAAACAGCGGAACCTGGGTGCGGGCCACGCTCCAATAGACCAGCGCCATGACGATGAACGCACCCAACGCCCATGCCGGCGCGACATCCATCGTCAATGCCCCGACAAGGCCCGGCACGAACACGGCGTTGATGACGACCCACCAGGGTGCGAGTCCCAACGCCGCGCCGCCGAGGACGGCGAGCGCGGCCTCCAGCCACTGCCACGCGGGCAGGCCCGGCCATGCGTCTGCAAGCAACCACGCCACGAAGACGCAAACTGCGTGCAGTCCGGCCACCCTGATCGCGGGCGGCAATCCGGAGAGCGGAAAAACCGCTTCAGGAAGGGCTTTTGGCGGGTGCGGAAATGTCAACATTGGCGGGCGGATTGCTTTCCACGGTTTCGCTGTTTCGATCCATTGCCGTCTCGGCCTGCTTGTTCATCACGATCAGACTGATGCGGCGGTTGAGCGGATTGAACGGATCCTTCTTGTCGAGAGGCGCCGCGGCCGCTATGCCGACCACACGCGCTAGGCGCCCTTCGTCCATGCCGCCCTGCACCAGCACGCGGCGCGACGCGTTGGCCCGCTCGGACGACAGTTCCCAGTTGCCGTAGCCGCGCCCTCCCGCTGCGTAAGGCGTGGCATCGGTATGCCCGGAAATACTCAGCTTGTTCTCGACACCGTTCAACGTCTTGCCAATCTCGAGGAGAATGTCCCTCGCGTAGGGTTGCAGTTCAGCGCGCCCGGACGCGAACATCGGCCGGTTCTGGGCATCGACGATTTGCACGCGCAGCCCCTCCGGCGTGACGTCAATCAGCAGTTGATCGCGAAACTGGTTCAGCGCCGGATTCTGTTCAATGGCCTGCTCGAGCTTGGCCTTCAGTTCATTCAGTTTCATGCTCTCGCGCTTTTCCAGTTCCGCCTCCGCCGCCTTGATGCTGAGCATCCGCCGGTCCGGCAATTCACCGTGCATCGCCTGGCCTACGCTCCGGCTGAGATCCTTGCCGCCGCCCTGGATGACGTGCGAACTGTCGCCGGAGCCGCTGCCGCCGGCGAGCGCGATTTTCAGCGGTGTGTTGAAGAAGTCGGCGATACCCTTGAGGTCGCCTTTGCTCGTTGAACCGAGCAGCCACATCAGCAGGAAAAACGCCATCATGGCCGTCACGAAGTCGGCATACGCGATCTTCCACGCGCCGCCGTGGTGCCCGGCGGCGTGTTTCTTGATGCGCTTGACGATGATCGGTCTCTGGGAATCGTCTGCCATGGGTCATGCTCCGCGCGGTGCGGCGCCTACTTCCGCTTGACGTGCTTTTCCAGCTCGAGAAACGACGGGCGTTCCGCCGAATACAGCACCTTGCGTCCGAACTCCACTGCCAGCGCCGGTGAGTAGCCGTTGAGACTGGCCAGCAGCGTGACCTTGATGCACTGGAACATCTTGGTTGACTCTTCGAGCTTCTGTTCGAGCAGTGTCGACAGCGGGCCGACGAAACCGTAGGCCAGCAGGATGCCGAGGAAGGTGCCGACCAGGGCGTGGGCGATCATGATGCCCAGCTCCGCCGGCGGTTTGCCCACCGAGCCCATGGTATGCACCACGCCCATCACCGCCGCGACGATGCCGAACGCGGGCATGCCGTCGCCCAGTCGCGCCACCGCGCCCACCGGCACATGCCCCTCCTGGTGGTGGGTCTCGATTTCGTTGTCCATCAGGTTCTCGATTTCGAATGTGTTCAGGTTGCCGCCGACCATCAGGCGCAGATAGTCGGTGATGAATTCCATCACGTGGTGATCATTGAGAATGCGCGGATACTTTGCAAAAATCGGGCTCTGCTTCGGATTTTCGACGTCGTTCTCGATCATCATCAGGCCTTCTTTGCGCACCTTGGTAAGGATGTCGTACAGCAGCGCCATCAGATCCATGTACACCACCTTGGTGTACTTCGATCCTGTCAGCGTCTTGGGCAGCGCCTGCAGCGTCGCCTTGATCGCCTTGCCGTTGTTGCCGACGATAAAGGCGCCGACCGCCGCACCGCCGATCATCAGCAATTCAATCGGCTGCAGCAACGAGGCCATGTGACCGCCGGCAAGGGCAAAACCGCCCAGCACCGAAGCACTGACGATGACATATCCGATGATGACCAGCACAGTCCGTCCGCCTCACTGTCATTTGCATTGACTGAGCAACGCGCCCCATGGCCGACCAGGACGTGCTCCACCCGGGATGAGCCTTTCCGGCTCTGCCCTACGGGAGAATTAACGGAAAAATGCCGGGAATCTTTAGGGCCTGTTAACAGGCCCTAGGTGTGAGATTGCAAGACGTTATTTATTCGAGAAGCGGGCACGCTA
>CAZAOZ010000013.1:0-65533 GCA_964486865.1 uncultured Bordetella sp. | reverse complement strand
GTTGGAAGTTTGAGGGGGGCTGCTCCTAGTACGAGAGGACCGGAGTGGACGCATCTCTGGTGTACCGGTTGTCACGCCAGTGGCATCGCCGGGTAGCTAAATGCGGAAGAGATAAGCGCTGAAAGCATCTAAGCGCGAAACTCGCCTCAAGATGAGACTTCCCGGGGACTTGATCCCCCTGAAGGGTCGCGGAAGACCACCGCGTTGATAGGTCGGGTGTGTAAGGGGAGTAATCCCTTGAGCTAACCGATACTAATTGCCCGTGAGGCTTGATCCTATAATTTTGAGCAGTAGCCGATCCCAGTGATCGATGCGGCTCGGTAGGCTCATGTAATGTTCAATCAAATCAAGTGGTTAAGTTAAATACTTAACCATACTTAAACTTTACTTCTTCCAGATTGGGCTCACCCGCAGGGCACCCGGTGCCTTGCGAGTAGCCAAACAGCTATGCCTGACGACAATAGCGAGTTGGTCCCACCCCTTCCCATTCCGAACAGGGCCGTGAAACGACTCAGCGCCGATGATAGTACGGACTACCCGTGTGAAAGTAGGACATTGTCGGGCACCCATGAAGAAAAACCCCGGCCTCAGTGAGGCCGGGGTTTTTTGTTTGGTGCGGCGCGGATAACTGTGGCTGGCCGCAGGCGCGAATCACGCAACCAGGCTGCGCGGGCGGCGGGAGGCCCGCCCGCGGATTACTCGACCTTGGACTTGGCGCGCAGGTCAGCGATTATTTTCTGCACGGTTTCGCGCTGCACGAGCTGCTGGACCTGGGGCTTCAGCACGTCATAGCTGATCGGGCGTATGTCATTCAGACGGACAACATGCCAGCCGAAATTGCTCTGTACTGGCAATTCAGTCAACTCGCCTTTCTTGAGCTTGATCATGGCTTCCGCGAACGGGCGCACGAACTTGCCGGGATCGCTCCAGCCGAGATCCCCTCCCTGCGACTTGGAGCCTTCGTCTTTCGATTTCTCGGCGGCAATCTTGTCAAAGTTCGCGCCGCCTTTGATCTGGGCGATTACATCCTGCGCTTCTTTTTCTGTAGGCAGCAGGATATGCGCCGCCTTGTACTCGCTGGCGGCGGGATGATTTTTCAGCTTTTCATATGCGGCCTTCAGGCTTTCCTCGGTCGGCACATTGCGCCGCGCCATTTCATTGACGTAAGCGCCGACCAGCACGTTTTGCCGCGCCATATCCAGTTGCGCGGCGACGCCGGCATTCTTGTTCAGGCCGAGCTTGATGGCTTCCTGGGCGATGATTTCGCTCTCAATCAGGCGATGCTTGAGCGCATCGCGAAGTTCCGGCGAGTCCGGCCGCCCCTGGGCGGTGGCTTCCCGCAGCATCAGGTCGGCGCGTGCCTGCGGAATGGCGATGCCATTGACCTTGGCGACCTGGCCGAACGCGGCTAGCGGTGCGAGCGCGGCGGTGGCGAGGATCAGGGAAATGGTGAGGGTTCGACGCATGATTGCTCCTGTTTGTTGATCAGATTTCTTCCGGCGCAAAAGCCTTGATGGCCAGCGCATGAATTTCCTTGTGCATCATCGGACCCAGCGCCGCATAAATCATCCGGTGCCTGGCCTGCGGCGCCTGGTTCTCGAATGCCCGCGATACGATGATCAATTGATAATGCCCGCCGCCGTCCCGTGCCCCGGCATGGCCGACATGATCGCCGGATTCGTCGAGGATTTCCAGGGATTCAGGATGGAGCGCCGCCAGTCTGTCGCGGATGCGGTCGGCAACGGTCACGAGCGTGCGGCGGGACCGTTCATTCACTCTCCCGCTCTTTCATGTGCGGCGCCAGTACAACAGCTTGGGCAATGACAAACAGGATCATCAGGCCGATGCCGCCGAACAATTTGAAATTGACCCAGATGTCGGTGTCGTAAGCGTAGGCCACGTACAGATTCAGCACGCCCATGACCGTAAAAAAGCCGATCCAGCCGACGAGCAGTTTTCCCCACACCGGATCCGGTGCGGTGACCTGTTTTTCCATCATGGCGCGGATCAGGTTTTTCTTGAAGGCCAGTGCGGAGACGGCGAGCACCGTGCCGAACAGCCAGTAGAGTACCGTCGGCTTCCACTTGATGAAGGTTTCGTCGCGCAACAGCAGCGTGGCGCCGCCGAAAACAACGATCAGCGCGAGGCTGATCCACTGCATGTTGTCGATCTTGCGGTGTTTGAACCAGACCCAGCCGATCTGCGCCACGGTGGCGGCAATGGCAACGGCGGTGGCGACGTAGATGCCGTAGATCTTGAACGCCGCAAAAAACAGGATGACCGGGAAAATATCGAACAGGAATTTCATGGTTGCAATTATCCCCGCTTAGTGGCGGGTCGTCCATTTGGCGAGACGTTCGCGCATGATTTCGCGCACATGCTCGCCATAGACCGTTTTTTGTGATTCGCGCACGCCTTCCTCGTAAAACGCCGCGCAGTGCGCCGGCAGGTTGGCTTCCAGCAGATCATAGGCGGCGTGCATGCGTTCGGCCTGCTGGGTGCGGGTGGCAATGATGGCGCAGTTGAAATGCAGCGTGAACCAGGGCTGCAGCGCCGCAACGTCAGTGGTTTCGGCAATGCCGGGAGCAGTGCAGGCGATGACCATGCAGGCACGGTCGTAGAGCGCCGCCAGTGCGGACGGCTCGCGCGTCGCGTTGGCCTGCCGGGCCAGCGCATTGACCACGGGTTCCAGCACCGTAATCTGTCCGCCGTGTTCCGCAATCCACTGCGCCATGTCCAGGGCCAGATCTTCAATCGCGGCACGCGCATCGTCGAGTTGCAACTGATAAGCCCACAGACCCATGTCGGACAGGCATTCCAGGCCATGGCTGCCGAGTTCATCGACTTCTTCCAGTGGCAGCTCCTCTCCGGCGGCGTCGATCTGCTGGCAGATTTCCAGGCACTGCCGGACCGCATCGGCGAGCAGCGGCGGCGTCACTTCCTGGCCGGGGAACGGGCCGGCCTGTTCAAATGCGCTGTTCAGGATGGCTGCGGCCTGATCGAAGGCGCGGCGTTTCTCGCGGTTCACTCTTTGTCGAACTTGAGCGAGGCCGAATTGATGCAGTAGCGCAAACCGGTAGGCTGCGGGCCGTCATCGAACACATGGCCCAGATGGGCATCGCAGTGGTTGCACAGGACTTCGGTGCGCTGCATGAACAGAGCGTTGTCTTCTTCGGTGGCGACGTTCTCTGCAACCGACGGCTTCCAGAAACTCGGCCAGCCGGTGCCGGAATCGAACTTCTCATCTGAACGGAACAGTTCGGCGTTACAGCAGATGCAGCGATAAACGCCTTTTTCCGGATTGTTCCAGTGCTGCCCGGTAAAGGCGCGCTCGGTGCCTTTTTTGCGGGCGACCTGAAACTGCTGCGCCGTCAGCAGCGCTTTCCATTCGGCTTCGGTTTTGGTTACTTTGTTGCTCATAATTCCCTCATGGCCTGAGTCCGCGCAATGACCTGAAAGTTCCACCTGTCAGAAGGCTATAACACCTTCCCCGGATTCATCAGCCCCTGCGGATCCAGCGCGCGCTTGATGGTGCGCATCAGATCGAGTTCCACCGCGCTCTTGTAGCGCGCGAGTTCGGCCACCTTGGACAGGCCGATGCCGTGTTCGGCGCTGAAGCTGCCGCCGTAGCGCTGCACGATGTCGTACACCGTTTCGGTCACATCATGCGCCTCGCGTGCCGCAGCGTCGGTGCGCAAACGCTCCGGCAGGTAGGCGTTGTAATGCAGGTTGCCGTCGCCGAGGTGGCCGAAGCAGATCAGCCGGACACCCGGAAAGCGCGCTTCCAGCGCCGCCTGCGCCTCACGGATGAATTCCGGGATGCGGCCGACCGCGACGGCAATGTCGTGCCGGTACACCATCACCGGCTCCTGTCGCGCGCCCTCCGGGATGGATTCGCGCATATGCCACAACGCCTGCGCCTGGGTGCGGTTTTCGGCGATCACCACATCGATTACCAGGTTTTCGGACAGCGCGGCTTCAAGCGCGTGTTCCAGGTCGGCGCGCAGCGCCTGTTCATCGCCGGCATCGGCGAGTTCGGTCAGCACATACCACGGATGAGGTGTTGCAATCGGGTCGCGCGTGCCCGGCACATGCCGCCATACCAGTTCCAGGCTGTGCCGCGAGATCAGTTCGAAGGCGGTCATGCGGTCATTGCAATGACGGCGCATCAGCGCGAGCAATTGCAGTGCCGCTTCCGGGGTGCGCACGGCTATCCACGCCGTGGCGCCGGCGGTGGGGCGGGGGAACAGTTTCAGCGTCGCGGCGGTGATGATGCCCAGCGTGCCTTCGGCGCCGATGAACAGATGCTTGAGATCGTAGCCGGTGTTGTCCTTGCGCAGCCCGCGCAGGCCGTTCCAGATGCGGCCGTCGGGCAGCACGACTTCCAGCCCCAGCACCAGATCGCGCGTGTTGCCGTAACGCAGCACGTTGACGCCGCCGGCATTGGTCGAGAGATTGCCGCCGATCTGGCAGCTGCCCTCGGCACCGAGGCTCAGCGGAAACAGCCGTTCCACATCAGCTGCCGCCTGCCGGATGTTGGCGAGCACGCAGCCGGCTTCGGCGGTCAGCGTGTTGTTCAGCGGATCGACGTCGAGGATCCTGTTCATTCGCGCCAGCGACAGCACGACTTCGTTGCCGCCGGCATTGGGCACCGATGCGCCGCACATGCCGGTATTGCCGCCCTGCGGCACCAGTGGCGTGTCGGTTTCAGCGCACAGCTGCATCACCGCGGCGACCTGCGCGGTATTGGCCGGGCGCGCGACGGCGGCGGCGACGCCGCGATACACGCCGCGCCAGTCCACGACGTAAGGTTCGAGGTCGGCGGTTGCGGTCAGGACACCTTGCGGTCCGAGTATTTTTTCGAGCGCACCGATCACGGATCTTGCAGAGGAGGGCATGATAAAAAAATCAATACAAACAATGAGTTAAATAACTACGGTCACGGCAGGATGTAGCGCATTGTTCAGTGTGTTGCCGCAGCGGTCAACAGAATTGTTGCTCAAGGCGGATGCACGCAGAGATTGCGCATGAAAGCCGCAGCGCCAATTCCTGCGCTATTCGGATAGTGGAATCCATCAATGCCATTGCAGGCTGCGCGGTGCAAGATTGATTCCACGATCCGGCTGGTTTCGCTGCCTTGATACACCACGGGCATGCGAAGTCGGTTAACATTTCGCGTTACGTATTTTGCCTGCCGGGCAGCATTCACAATAAGCATCGGCAGCGCTGGCAGATACCGCGTTGATTGCCCAGGACAGGGCAACACTGGCAACGAAGCAGGGGAAAACAGTAATGGCTGACCGCATCATTTTTGTCTGCACGCTGCTGCTTGCCGGCGTGTATTTCTGGGCAACCGCGCAGATTCCCAGTCTAGAACTCGGCGATCCGCTGGGGCCGAAGGCTTTTCCGCGCATGCTCGGCGCCGGGTTGCTGATTGCGGCGGTCATGCTGCTGCTGGAGATCCTGCGCAACCGGAAAAAGGAAAAATCCGCGCCGCCGGTGGCTGCTGCGCGCTGGGAATCGCATCATTGGGTGGTTCCTGCGGTTGCCGTCTGGACCGCGCTGTACATACTGGTGTTCGAGCCGCTGGGCTACATGCTGGCCACCGCGATTTACCTGCTGGTGCTGATGTCGTATTTCAACCGCGGCCGCCGGCTGATGAATGTGCTGACCGCGGTGCTGTTTGCGGTGATCAGCTACTTTTCCTTCACCATGATACTGGGCGTCACGCTGGCGCGCGGCATTCTTCCTTTCTGAGGCCGCCGTGGATACGCTGACGCACATACTCAACGGCTTTGCGGTCTGCATGCAGCCGATCAATCTCTGGTACACCTTCGTCGGTGTATTGATGGGGACCATCATCGGCGTGCTGCCGGGCATCGGGCCGTCCGCCGGCATTGCGCTGCTGATCCCGATTACCTACGGCATGAACCCGACCTCGGCGCTGATCATGCTGGCCGGCATTTACTACGGCGCCAAATACGGCGGCTCGACCACCGCCATCCTGATCCGCACGCCGGGCGAGGCCGCCTCGGTGATGACCTCCATCGACGGTTACGAGATGGCGAAAAACGGCCGCGCCGGCGCGGCACTCGCGGTGTCCGCCATCGGTTCGTTCATCGCAGGCACCATCGGCGTCATCGGCCTGACGCTGTTTGCCGTGCCGCTGACCTCGATGGCGCTCAAATTCGGGCCGGCTGAATATTTCACGTTGATGCTGTTCGCGATGACGGCGGTATCCACGCTGACCGGCGCTTCACCGGCCAAGGGTGTGATCTCGACCCTATTCGGACTGATGATCGCCACCATCGGCATCGACCTGCAAAGCGGCCAGGCGCGCTACACCATGGGCGTCCCGGAATTCCAGGACGGCGTCGGTTTCGTCGTGGTCGTGGTGGGACTGTTTGCGATGGCCGAGGTATTCCGCGGCCTGGAAGACATCTACAAAGGCACCGCACCGCAGGCGATGAAAATCACGGGCCGGTTGTGGCTCACGCGCGAGGAGTGGAAGCGCTCCATCGGGCCGATCTGGCGCGGCGGCGTCATCGGCTTTGTCATCGGCGTGCTGCCGGGGGCGGGCGGCACGATTGCCTCGATCATGTCGTACACCACCGAAAAGCGGCTGTCCAAACACCCGGAGCAGTTCGGCAAGGGGGCGATCGAAGGCGTGGCCGGGCCGGAAGCGGCGAACAATTCCGACACCGCCGGCGCGATGGTGCCGCTGCTGACCCTGGGCGTGCCCGGTGGCGGAGCGACCGCAGTGATGCTCGGCGCCTTCATCATGTACGGCGTGCAGCCGGGGCCGCTGCTGTTCCAGAACCGGCCTGATCTGGTGTGGGGCCTGATCAACAGCATGTACGTCGGCAACGTGATGCTGGTGATCCTCAACCTGCCGCTGGTCGGCCTGTTCGTGCGCCTGCTCTACATTCCCTCCGGCATCCTGTATCCGCTGATCGTCGCGATTTCCGCCATCGGCGCCTACGCCATCAACGGCAGCGTCGTCGATCTGTGGCTGATCCTGCTGTTCGGCGTGATCGGCTATGTGTTCGAGAAGGTCGATATCCCGGTGGCGCCGCTGGTGCTGTCGCTGGTGCTGGGCGGCATCATGGAGCAGTCGTTCCGCCAGGCGATGACCATTTCCGGCGGCGACGTCAAGATTTTCTACAACAGCACGATCACCGTCACGCTGCTGGCGATGTCGGCGATTTCGGTGGCGCTGCCCTTCATCATTCCCCGGCTGAAAGCGCTGCGGGCGCCTGACGACGGGAAATAATCCGCAGTTCTGTTTTTCATCCTCTGGAGATTCCGGTTTGAACAAGGTAACCATAGTGCCCGGAGACGGCGTCGGGCCCGAAGTCATGGCCTCGGCCTGCGCCATCATGAAGGCCTCGGGCGCGCAGGTGGTGTTCGAGGAAGTGCTGGTCGGCCTGCGCGCGGAAAAAGAGGCGGGCACGGCGCTGCCGGTCAGCGTGTTTGAATCGATCGAGCGCAACAAGCTGGCGATGAAAGGGCCGACGGCCACGCCGTTTGCCGAAAAAAACTACCGCATCCGTTTTGAGCGCACCAACGCAAGGGGCGAACAGGTCAAGCGGGATTACCCCAGCATCGCCATCGCGCTGCGCAAGGAACTGGAGCTGTATGTCAACGTGCGGCCGATCAAGAATTATCCCGGTGTCGCTTCGCGCTACCAGAACATCGACCTGGTGATTTTCCGCGAGAACAGCGAGGATCTCTACGTCGGCCAGGAGCGCATGATCGACGAGAACACCGCCGAGGCGATCAAGATCATCACCCGCGGCGCCACCGAGCGCACGGCGCGTTACGGTTTCGAATACCTGAAGAGGACCGGCCGCCGAAAAATGACCGTCACGCACAAGTCCAACGTGCTGAAAATGACCGACGGGCTGTTTTTGCGGGTGGGCCAGGAAGTGGCGCGCGATTATCCGGAGATCGAATGTGATTCACGCGTGATCGACGCGCTGTGCATGGAACTGGTGATCAAGCCCGAGACCTTTGACGGCCTGCTGCTCACCAATCTCTACGGCGACATCGTCTCCGACCTCTGCGCGGGACTGATCGGCGGCCTGGGCGTGGCGCCCGGCGCCAACATCGGCAAGGATTATGCGATGTTCGAAGCTGTGCACGGCACTGCGCCGGACATCGCCGGCAAGGACATCGCCAATCCCATGGCGATGATTCTCTCCGGCGTGCTGCTGCTACGGCATATCGGCGATATGGCTGCGGCAGATCGCATCGATGCGGCATTGACTGCGGTGCTGGCTGAGAAAAAACACGTCACGCGCGATCTGGGCGGCACGGCGGGCACCAAGCGCTTCACCGAAGCCATTGTCGGAAAACTGCAAAAAACGTAAAAACTTAGCCACAGAGGACACAGAGTCCACAGAGAAAAACGAATAAAAACAATGAGTTATATAATTATCGCCAGGCTTCGGCTCAAGGGTTTGAAGTTCTCTGTGCTCTCTGTGACCTCTGTGGCTGCTTTTGAAGGAGTTTGTCTTGGGTAAACGTATCGTAGTGGTCGGCGCCGGCGCCATTGGCGGCATCGCCGGCGGTCACATGACCCGCGCCGGACATGACGTCACGCTGATCGATCCGTGGCCGGAGCATGTTGCAACCATCCGCGAAAAAGGCCTGCACCTGTCAGGCATGACGCCGCAGGAAGAGCACACCGTCAAGGTCAATATCCTCCACATCACCGAAGTGCAGCGTTTCTGCAAGGAGCGCCCGGTGGATATCGCCTTCATCTGCGTGAAGTCCTACGACACCGAATGGGCGACGCACCTGATCAAGCCGTACCTGGCGCCCGACGGTTACTGCGTGTCGCTGCAGAACTGCATCAACGAGGAGCGCATCGCCGCCATCGTCGGCTGGGGCAAGACGCTGGGCTGCATTGCCAGCCTGATCGCCGCCGAACTGTATGCGCCGGGGCGCGTCAAGCGCATGGTGCCGCTGGGCGGCGACAAGCACACGGTGTTCCGCGTCGGCGAGCCGCACGGCCGCATCACGCCGCGCGCCGAGGAAGTCGCCGCACTGCTGCGTTCGGCGGACAGCGCCAAAGTGACCCCCAATCTGTGGGGCGAGCGCTGGTCCAAGCTGGTCATCAATTCCATGCGCAACGGTTTGTCGGCGGCGACGGGGTTGTCGGGCAATCAGCGCGACAGCGCCGAAGGATCGCGCTGGGTATCGATACGCCTTGGATCGCAGGCGGTGCGCGTCGGCCAGGCGCTGGGCTACTCTCTGGAAAAAATGCTGGGCATGGAGCCGGAAATGCTGGCGCTGGCCGGCGAAGGCAACCAGGACGCGCTGGCCGGCATCACCGATATCCTGATGGAAGGCGCCAAGAAGCGCTCCGATGATCAGCGCCCGTCGATGGCGCAGGACATGTTCAAGGGCCGGCGCACCGAAACGGATTTCATCAACGGCTATGTCGCCGAGCGCGGCGCTTACATCGGCGTGCCGGCGCCGCTGCACGCCAAAATGAACGACCTGGTACATCGCGTCGAACGCGGCGAGGTCAAGCCCGGCGCCGCCCTGATCAACGGCTGGTAGGTCAACCAGCCGCAACTGCTGTCTGTCAAAAGGAACAGCCCGTATGCCCGCTGCTGCGCCGCTGTCCATTTTCGAAAAACTCTGGAACTCGCACCACGTTCTCACCGACGAAGGCGAGTCGCTGATGTACGTCGATGTCGCGCTGGCGCAGGAGAACACGCTGCACGCCTTTACCGCGCTGGAGAAAGCGGGGCGCAAGGTCGCCAGGCCGCAGCAGATTTACGCGTTCACCGACCATTACGTGCCGACCACCGGCCGCGCCCTGGGCGTGGACGGCATCCCCGTCGTCGAGATTCGCAACATGGTGATCGACCTGCAGGCGATGGCGCGCAAGTACGGCATCACGCTGTTCGGCATGGACCACCAGCACCAGGGCATCATGCACATCGTACCGCCGGAGCAGGGCATCATTCAGCCGGGCCTGTTCGTGATCGGCAATGATTCGCACACCTCCACCCACGGCGCGTTCGGCTGCCTCGCCTACGGCGTGGGCGCGTCCGAGTTCGCGCATGTGATGGCGACGCAGACGCTGTGGCAGCGGAAACCCAGGGCCATGCGCATTACCATCGACGGCACGCTGGGCTTCGGCGTGTCGGCCAAGGATGTGATCCTGGCGCTGATCGCGCAGATCGGCGTCGATGGTGCGACCGGGCATGCGATGGAATATGCCGGCCCGGCCATCCGCGATCTGAGCATGGAAGGCCGCATGACTGTCTGCAACATGTCGATCGAGGCCGGCGGGCGCGTCGGCCTGATCGCGCCGGATGACAAAACCTTCGCTTATGTCGAGGGCAGGCCGTACGCGCCCAAGGGCCGCGCGTGGGAGCAGGCGCTGGACGCATGGCGCGCACTGGCGAGCGAGGCCGGCGCGAAGTTCGATAAAGAAGTGAAGCTCGACGCCGCGCAGATCGCGCCGACGGTAACCTGGGGCATCAGTCCCGAGCATGCGCTGCCGGTGACCGGCGTGGTTCCGGATCCCGCCGGCATTGCGGATGCGAAAAAACGTTCCGAATACGAAACCGCAATCGAATACATGGCGCTCAGGCCCGGCATGGCGCTCGCCGACATCCGGCTCGACCGCGTGTTCATCGGCTCCTGCACCAACGGCCGCATCGAGGACCTGCGCGCCGCCGCCGAGGTCGCGAAACGCGGCAAGGCGAAAGTGACGGCGTGGGTGGTGCCGGGTTCGATGGCGGTCAAGCGCCAGGCCGAAGCCGAAGGGCTCGACGGGATATTCATCAAGGCCGGTTTCGAGTGGCGTGATCCCGGCTGCTCGCTGTGCACCGCGATCAACGGCGACAACCTGCAGCCGGGCGAGCGCTGCGCCTCGACCTCCAACCGCAATTTCCGCAACCGGCAGGGGCCGGGCGGGCGCACCCATCTCCTCAGCCCGGCGATGGCGGCCGCGGCGGCGATCAAGGGACATCTGACGGATGTGCGGGAGATGTTGAAATAAAGTCAGGAACAAGGCAGCCACAGAGAGCACAGAGTTCACAGAGAACTGCAAAAACAACAGCGATTCGGTTTTGGTTTTCCTCTGTGAACTCTGTGTCCTCTGTGGCTAACGATTTTGACGTTAAGCGGAGTTTTTAATGCAACCATTCACCACCCTGACCGCCATCGCCGTGCCCATGCACGAAGCGAACATCGACACTAACCAGCTCTGCCCGACGCGCTTCAACAAGGTGCCACGCGGGCCCAAGTACCGCGACATCCTGTTCTACGACTCGCGCTTCCGGCCCGACGGCACGCCGACCGAGTTCATGTTGAACGCGTCACCTTACGACAAGGCGGGCGTGATCGTCGCCGACCGCAACTTCGGCTGCGGCTCCTCGCGCGAGACCGCGGTGTATGCGCTGTATGAATTCGGCATCCGCTGCGTGATCGCGCCGAGCTTCGGCGACATTTTCGCGGCGAACTGCGCCAAGAACGGGCTGCTCGCGCTGACGCTGTCCGAAGAGGAATGCGCGGCGATCCGCCGCCAGTTGCAGGACAAACCCGGCGCGCAGATCAGCGTCGATCTCGCCGCGCAGACAGTGACCGACGCCGCCGGCAGGACACACCGCTTTGAAATCCACGAAGTGCGCAAGCGCTGCCTGCTCGGAGGGCTGGACGACATCGCGCGCACCCAGCAGTATGCGGAGCGCATCGCGGCGTTTGAACGGGGCTATTATCAGCAGCGCTCCTGGCTGGCGACCGCGCAGGTGCGCTAGAGCGCTGTCAGGCAACAGGGTAACGAGAGGTTAAAATGTCAATTAAAACAAATAGTTACATAACATTCTCGGGCTGGCTGTGCGCCGCGATACTGGTACTCACCGGTTTGCCCGCCACGGCACAATGGCAACCCGAAAAAAACGTCGAGATCATCGTCAACACCGCGCCCGGCAGCGGGCAGGACGTGACCGCGCGGCTGATCCAGAAAATCCTGCAGGAACGCAAACTCGTCGCGCCCTCGCTGACCGTGAACAACAAGCCCGGCGGCGGCGGCGCGATCGCCTACACCAGTCTCAGCCAGCATCCGGGCGACGGCCATTTCGTGGCGATTGCCTCGAAAAGCCTGCTCACCAATCACATCATGGGGCGCATGCCGCTGACCTACAGCAACGTCACGCCGCTGGCGATCCTGTTCGACGAATACATCGCGGTCGCGGTCAAGACCGACTCGCCGATCAAAAGCGGACGTGAAATGCTCGACCGCATGAAAAAGGATCCCGGCGCGTTCAGTTTCGGCGTTGCCACCAGCCTCGGCAATCCCAACCATCAGGGCGTGGCGATGGCGCTGAAAGACGCCGGCATCGACCTGCGCAAGGTGAGAACACCGGTGTTCCAGTCCGGCGCCAACGCCATCACCGCGCTGCTCGGCGGCCATGTTGATGTGGTGCCCGGCTCGGTGGGGCTGATGCGCAAATACATCGAAGCCGGCACCGTGCGCCTGATCGCCATCGCCGCGCCGCAACGGCTGGGCGGCATTTTTGCGAACACCCCGACGTGGAAAGAGCAGGGCGCCAACGCCATCGTGTCGAACTGGCGCGGCATGATCGGCCCGCCGGGCCTGACGCCGGCGCAGACCGCGTACTGGAACCACGCGCTGCGCCAGATGACGCAAAGCGGCGCCTGGAAAAAGGAACTCGACGACAACAACTGGGACAACGAATACCGCAACAGCGCGGAGACGCGCAAGTACATGGAAGCGGATTATGCGGAGTTGAAGGCGTTTCTGACGGAGATTGAGCTGGCTAAAACCAAATAGCAGGCGGGCAATCTCAATTCCTTTTTCCAGTCACTTGATAATGCGGATTCCCTTATTGCCCATGATCACTTGGCCGCTCATCATCGTAGTGTCGCTGGCATTGCTGGCGGTAGCCGCCGGGCAGTTGGGCTGGTTGCAGGGCACGCCGCCCGCCGATCTGGGCGTGCGCGAGGGCAGACTGAAGCCGCCGTCCAATACCGAAAACAGCGTGTCCAGTCAGGCGGCGCTTTATCCCGATCACCCGCAGCGTCAATACGCCGACATCGCGCCGCTGGCGGTGCAAGGCAATGGCGCGGCCACGTTGGCGCGGATCAAGATGATCGTGCAAGGCACGGCCGGTGCCGAGGTGATTAAAAGCGACGCGGATTACCTGTACGCGCGGTTCGCTACCCGGTGGATGAGGTTTGTGGATGACGTGGAGTTCTGGTTCGACCCAGTGAACGGCGTGATTCATGTGCGTTCGGCTTCGCGCGTGGGGCGTAAGGACTTTGGCGTCAATCGCGAGCGCATCGAGGCCGTGCGGGCGGCGTTGGCGGCTACTCCCTGACTGCGGGCCTACACCTTGCAAGTTAAAGGTATGGAAAGGCCTTTGGATTTTGCGCGCTGAAACAGAATTTATTTCATGAATCACCTGATAAATTCAGATTATCTTTTGGCGCTAAAGCATCTTGATTTTCATCCGGTCGTCAGCTAGCTTGCGCTGACGCCACGGCTTTTGAGCGCTCGTTGAGGTAAGCGCGCGAGGCGGAGCAGGTTTGAAAATAACCAAGAGGGGTAAACCCGTGAACCGCAATCTGGCATGCATCGTTTTGTTGCTCGTTTCGTGCCTGTCGCACGCGGCGGGCAGTGGCGAGATCACCCTGATACATATCGGCGACATTCACGGGCACCTCATGCCCCGGCCGAATCTGCGCAGCGACGGCGCCGGACGGCCCGAAGGCGGACTTGCGCGCATGTACTCGAAGATCCAGGAAATCCGCGCGCGCGAAAAGAACACGCTGCTGCTCAATACCGGAGACACCATACAAGGCTCGGCCGAGGCGCTCTATACCCAGGGCCAGGCGCTGGTGGACGTGCTGAACCGGTTCCGGATCGATGCGTACGCACCGGGGAACTGGGAGTTTGTGTACGGTACTGGCCGTTTCCTGGAATTGTTTGCCGGCCCCAAGCCGAAGGCCCCCTGGACAACCATCGCTGCCAATATCTACTACGATGGGGAACCCTATGCGGCCCAAACCGGGAAGCGGGTGATGCCGCCCTTTACGGTGAAGGAAGTGGGCGGGCTGCGCGTCGGGATAATCGGACTGACGACGCGGCGCGGCCCGCAGGTGGTCGGGCTCGGGGTGACGAAGGGCCTCAGGTTCACCAATGGCGACGCGGAGGTGCCGATGTTTGTCAAGGTCCTGCGCGAGGAGCACAAGGTAGATGTGGTGGTGATGCTCTCCGAGCAGGAACTCGCGAACAACATTCGCCTCGCGGAGGCCCATCCCGGGATAGATGTTGTTCTTTCTTCCGACATGCATGAAGTGACGCGCAAGCCCATTGTTGCGCGCACCGGCACGGTACTTCTGGAAGAAGGGCAGGACGGAACCGTCATGGGCGAGCTCAAGCTCACTGTCAAGGGCGGCAAAGTACATAAGTGGGACTGGAAATCGCACACCATCGACTCGCGCATTCCGGAACACAAGCAAATCGCGGCGGCGGTGCATGAGGTGCGTAAAAGCTTCGTGAAAGGCCCGCATTTCACGCAGCACGTAAACCCGTTTAACGGCGCCCCGCTCGCGCGCCCCATCGACACGGTGGTGGGCAAGACCGCGGTTCCACTGCACCGCTCGAATTTTTCCCACGAAACCATGCCGGCGGTGATTGAAGGCTCCTCCCATGATTTTCTGACTGATGCGTTCCGCGCCATGACTGGCGCCGATATCGGCGCGATCCGCGGCTTCCGCTACGGCACCCACGTTGCTCCGGGACCGATCCGCATGGAAGATCTGTACCACTTCATTCCGATCGGGCCGATGATCGCAAAAGGTACTATTCGCGGTCAGCAACTCAAGAACCAGATCGAAAACGCGGGGGATGGATCATTTAATCCCAGGGTTGCGGAGTGGACAGGCGGCTGGTTGTTCAATTTCAGCGGCGTGACGTTGGATTTTGACGCTTACCGGGGGCGGGGTGAGAGGGCATCCAACATCAAGGTATTCGACCGCAAGAAGAACGCATGGGCACCGCTCGACCTGGGGGCAAGTTATACCTACGCATCCTATTTCTATCGGCGTGATCCTTTTCTCATCAATGTCGTGCCTTCTGCCGGTATTGAGGTGCTCAGGGACGGGGAAGGACGCCCTCTCGACGGCGTGGAAGTCGTGGTGCGCTATCTGCAGACCCTGCCCGACAAGACCGCCCGGCCCGAACTAAACCGCATCCGGATCGTCAAGCCGCTTCCCGCAGCGGCTTATGGCAACCCCGAGATGCAGCCCTTGCGCGGTGCGAATCCATGAGCGGCGTGCCTGATGAACGTGGTATCGGGAAAATTAAAGGTATTGGAGTCGAATTCCTGGCAGAACAATGGACTCCAGTTACCCGCGCTGCCGTGATCAACTGAATCCGTAAAGCCGCGCCGGATTCTCCACCAGTATTTTCTTGCGCAACCCCGCATCCGGCGTCCAAGTATTAAATAAATCCAGCAGGTGTCCGTCCTCGGGCATGTCTTTTTCCAGCCGCGGATGCGGCCAGTCGGTGCCCCAGATGATCTGTTCCGGGTTGGCGCGCACCAGCGCTTCATGGATGGCGCGGGCGTCGGTGTAATCGGGATATTGCGTCGAGACGCGGTAACACCCTGACACTTTGACCCAGATTTTTCCCTCGGCGAGCAGCCTGCACATCTGCTGCACGCCGGGCTGGCTGGCGCCGAGTTTGCCGTCCACGTTGCCCATGTGGTCGAGCACGATGGGCAGCTTCCAGTTTTTGAAAAACGGCAGCGCGCTGTCCAGCGCATTGGCGTCCATCATGAACTGCGCGTGCAGTCCCAAGTCGGCCATAACTGGCGCCAGTTTTTCGAAGGACTGCATGCCCAGCGGGCTGAAGCCCACGCCGTGCGGCATGTGGTGAAAGCGCAGCGCCTTGATGCCGGCATCGGCCATGCGCTTGAGTTCGTCGCTGCCGGTATCGGGCTTGACGATGGCGGTGCCGCGCAGGCGTTTGGGTTCGCGTTTCAGCGCGTCCAGCACCACGGTGTTGTCGGTGGCGTAGGGGTGGCCCTGCACCACGACGCCGCGCGCCATGCCCAGCGTGTCGAGCATCTTCAGCAGCTTTTCCAGCGGGGCGTCGTCCGGGGTGTAGGAGCGCTTGGCGGCGAACGGAAACTTCGCCGCCGGCCCGAAAATGTGGAAATGGGTGTCGCAGGCGCCCGCGGGCGTGGCGATTTTCGGCGGGCGGGTATTGGTGATCGGCGGCAGGCAGGGCAGGTCCATGGCAATTCTTCTCCGGAGGTGAGCCGCGATGGTAGTGCAATGCGCGGACGTGCTCAACGGAGTGTCGCTGTCCACGATTCGAACATGCCGGCCGCGGATCCCGCCGTTATAATCGCCGGATCATTCATGCGATTCCGGGGGGATCATGCTGCCAGCCAAACGCCTGCCCTATGTGCCCATCATCGACCGTCCGCCGCTGAAACTGCCCGCGGGCACGCGGCTGGTGGTGTGGCCGGTGGTCAATGTCGAAGTGTGGGACATCGGGCGGCCGATGCCGCGCCAGGTGCTGCCGCCGCCGACGCATATCACGCGGCTGCCGGATTTCGCGCACTGGGCCTGGCATGAATACGGCATGCGCGTGGGCTACTGGCGCATGAAGGCCATACTCGACGACCTCGGCATCAAGGCGTCACTGTTCACCAATGCGCGGGTCTGCACCGATTACGCGCGCGTCGCCGAATCGGCGCTGAAATCCGGCTGGGAGTTCGTCGGCCATTCCTGGGATCAGCAGCCCACCCATGTCGAAAAAGACCAGCGGGCGATGATCCGGCGCACCATCCGCGAGATCAAATCGTTCACAGGCAAGGCGCCCATCGGCTGGCTGTCGCCGGGACTGACGGAAACGCTTTATACGCCGGACTATCTGGCCGAAGCGGGCATCAAGTACATCGCCGACTGGCTGGTGGATGACGAGCCGGTGGAGGTGCAGACCGCCCACGGCAAGGTGCTGGGCATGCCTTATTCGCTGGAGATCAATGACATTGCGATGATGATGGTGCAGCACCATTCTTCACCGGAATTCGAAATGCGCTGCTACGACCAGTTCGAGCGGCTGTACGAGGAGGGCAAGACCCGCGCCAAGATCATGGCCATCGCGGTGCATCCGTATATTTCAGGGGTGCCGCACCGGATCAAGTATTTCGAGCGGGTGTTCCAGCGGCTGCGCAAGCAAAAGGGTGTGGTGTTCTGGACCGGGGAGCAGATATACGATTGGTACAAGCGTGCCGGGAAGGGCGTCAAGAAGGACGCGAAACGCAAAAAATAATACCCTCTCCCCGACCCTCTCCCGCAAGCGGGAGAGGGGGAACACCGCAGCGGTACCGAGGTCCCGCAGGCGGGAGAGGGGGAATACCACGATAGTAGTTAGAAGCCATCTCAAAAACACTCCCTCTCCCCGCATCTGCGGGGAGAGGGTTGGGGAGAGGGGATTTTTGAGATGGCTTCTAGTCCAGCAGCGCGAACAGCTCCGCGCCGAATTCCTTGCGGTATTTGTCGGTGATAGGTCGCACGGCATCGGCAAAGGCGCGGTGTTCATCCGCGGTCAGATGCACGACTTCGTTCTGCGCGGGGTCGAGCTTTTTCAGGATGTCATCGTCTTCCGCCGCGGCGAGCCGGCGTTGCAGCGCGGTCGCTCCTGCCGCCGCCGCATCCACCGCCTGCTGCACTTCGCGCGGCCATGATGCGTACTGTTCCTTGTTGCACATCAGGCAGGCCACGCCGAAGACATGGCCTGACATCGTGATGTAGCGATGGTGCTGATGCACGCCGAAGTTATAGATGTTGGTCAGCGGATTGTCCTGCGCGTCGAATCGGTCGCCGCCGATCTGCTCGACAAAAATCTTGATGTCCTCGGCAATCGGCTCGAAACCCAGCACGCGCAGCGACTCGCCCTGCAGTGCGCTCATCTGGGTGCGGATGCGGATGCCGCGGCAGTCGGCGGGGGTGCGGATGGGCCGCACCTTGTTGCTGAAATGGCGAAAGCCGTTGTCCCAGTACGCCAGCAGCCGGTACGGCGATTGCGCGAGCAGCAGCGCGCGCAGCCGCTCGCCCAGCGCGCCGTCCAGCGCGCGGTAAGCCACCGCGCGGTCGCGCATCAGGAATGGCAGATCGAAAATCCCCAGTTGCGGCACCCATTGCGTGAAGCGCAGCGACGAGATGTAGCACATCGACAGTTCGCCACGCTGGACCATGCCGGGCAGGTCGCCGGATTTGCGGCCCAGCGCCAGCACGTCGGGCGTGAACCGGAAATCGACTGCGTCACCCAGTTGTTCGCGCAGCAGTTCACCGAAGCGCAGGCAGGCCCGGGTGTGGATGGAGGCGGGTTTCTGATAGCCGCCGAGACGGATGACGATGGGGTTCATGAAGCAGGTTTCACGGTGTGGAGTGCCGGCTGAGTTGGATTGGTCAATGCTATATGATTGACGATCAAAGGAGGGGGGAGTCATGCAAATCAAGGGCATACACCATATCAACATCGGCTGCCGCAGCAGTGATCTGCCGGCGATTGAAAGATTCTACTGTGACGGACTTGGCCTGAAAGTCGGTCCGCGGCCCGCTTTTCCGAACGAGGGGTTGTGGCTGTATTGCGGCGATCATCCCCTGGTGCACGTGGTGTCGCGCTTCAAATCCGACTGGCCCGGCCTCGACGAAAAACGCAGCAGTTACGACCATACCGCGTATGACGTGAAAGGCGTGCAGGATTTTCGCGCGCGCCTGAATAAAATGGGCATCAAGTTCGACGAGCAGAACGTGCCCAATGCCGGATTCCAGATGTTCCTGCGCGATCCGGTGGGCAACAAGGTGGAATTGAATTTCCCCGGCGAGGAAGCGCCGGCCGAAGTGGCGGCCGGCACGCTGTCGGCGACACAGTTCCCGGAACACGCCGGCAAACGCTGAGGCGGCGATGGCGACGACAGTAACCATCAAGCCGCTGGCGCCGGCGCTGGGCGCCGAGGTGAGTTGCGGCGACGTGCGCGCGCTCGATGCATCCGCTTTCAAACCGGTCTATCAGGCGCTGCTGGATCATCTGGTGATCCGCATCCGCGGCCAGCAACTGACGGATCCGGAACTGATCGCTTTTGGGCGGAGACTGGGGGAGCTTGATTTTGCGCCGCTCGCCAAAACCGGCAAGGAGCGGGCGCGCACCCATCCCGAAATCATCGTGATCTCGAATGTCATGGAAAACGGTGTAGCCATCGGCGTGTTGCGCGACGCCGAGGTGGTGTGGCATTCCGACAACTCCTATCGCGACCGGCCGCTGTCGTACAGCGCGCTGTATGCGCTGGAAATACCGCCCAAGGGCGGCAACACCGGATTTGCCAATATGTATCTCGCGCTGGAAACGCTGGATCCGGCGCTGCGCAAGCAGATTGAAGGCTGCGCGCTGAAGCACGACATGACTTACAACAGCGCCGGCGACCTGCGCGAGGGTTTCCAGCCGGTCAACGACGTGCGCGATGCGCCCGGCCCCAGCCATCCGATCATCCGCACCCATCCGGAAACCGGCTGCAACGCGCTGTATCTCGGCCGCCGGCCCAATGCCTATATCAACGGCTTGTCCGTGGCGGAATCCGAAGCACTGCTCAACGCGCTGTGGGCGCACGCGACGCAGGACAAATTCACCTGGCACCACGAATGGCAGGCCGGCGACATCCTGATCTGGGACAACCGCTGCGTGATGCATCATCGTGACCCGTTCGACGGCGGTTACCGGCGGGTGATGCATCGCATCCAGTGCGCTGGGGATGTGCCGGCGCTGCAGGCGCAGGGACGGGAAGGGCATCCGCGGGCGGCAGTGGCTGTATGAGTATATAAAATATATAATAAAAACAAATAGTTACATTGTTTTTGTGGCGGGTTGCACTGTAGCCATCAGCGCAGCGGCGAGGCTATACTCTGATTCACACGACGGAGGTGTCACATGAAAAGCCTGATTGCAGTCATTGCCCTGATGCTGATTGCCACACCCGCGCTGGCGCGGAAATCCTGTGATGAACTCAAAGCCGAGATCGACGCCAAGATCAAGGGCAAGGGCGTGAAGACCTACACGCTCGCCATCGTTCCCGCCGATCAGGCCAAGGACGCGAAGGTCGTCGGCACCTGCGACGGCGGGGCGAAGAAAATCATCTACACGCGCGGCTGATTGCGATAGATCAAGAAACAGCAATTTTTTCCGGCGGGTCGCCGCCGCTCCATGAATAATGGAGCCGCGTCGGAGGAGCGCTGCTTCAGTCGCGAAGACAGCGATGCATTCCACCAGCAGTGCCTGAACATGGAGTCGAAAGGCCGGGCGACCGGCTGAGCCAGATGAAGGCCTTCGAGTTTGTCGCCGCCGGTAATTCACGGGAAGCCGTGGCGCTGCTTGCGCAGCATGGGGCTGCCGCCAGAGTGCTGGCCGGCGGCACCGATCTGCTGGCGGATCTCAAGTCGTCGCCGCACGTTCCGTCCGTGGTCGTGGACATCTCCCGCGCCGCTGACCTCAAGGGCATTGCGCTGACTGAGCAGGGGCTGGTCATCGGCGCGCTGGCGACGCACGCGGAAATCATGCGCTCGGCAATCGTGCGGGAAATGTTTCCCGCGCTGATCGACGCGGCGCACAGCATCGGCGCCGTGCAGACCCGCAGCCTCGGCACGCTGGGCGGCAATCTGGTGACCGCGGTGCCGTCTCTGGACAGCGGTCCGGCGCTGGTCGCGCTCGAGGCTTCCGTCATCATCGCCGGCACTGCAGGCGAGCGGCACCTGCCCCTGCTGGAATTTTTCACGGGTCCGCGCAAGACCGCGCTCCGCGCCGGTGAATTGCTGGTCGCGATCGTCATTCCGCACAGGAATCTGGGCAAGCCCGCCGCGTTCCGCAAATTCGGACTGCGCAAGGGACAGGCGCTGGCGCTGGTCAATGCCGCGGCGAGCTGCCGGATTGACTGGAAGACCAACACTTTCCTTGAGCCGTGCATCGCGCTCGGCGCCGTTGCGCCGACGGTGATCCGTGCAGCGCAGGCGGAAGCGTACCTGTCGGGGCGGTCGGTGACGCCGGACGCCATGGCGGAGGCCGGGCGGATCGCGGCCGGCGAGGCCAAGCCGATCAGCGATTTCCGTGCGTCGGCCGGCTATCGGCGCGAATTGATCGCCGTGCTGGTCAAGCGCTCGCTGGAGGGCGCTTGTGCGCTGGCGGAGACACAACACAAAGGCGGTGCCCGTTGATCAATGTGACCCTGCGCATCAACGGCGAGACGCGCTCGGCGTCGGTGCCGCCGGAGACGACGCTGCTGCTGATGCTGCGCGAGTATTTCAACCTGACCGGCGCCAAGCTCGGCTGTGACGTCGGCGACTGCGGCGCCTGCACCGTGCTCGTGGACGGTCTGGCGGTCAATGCCTGCCTGATGCTCGCGGGCCAGGCCGATGGCCGCGATGTGCTGACGATTGAAGGGTTGGCTACGCGCGAGCGGCTGCATCCAATCCAGCAGGCTTTCGAAAAACACGCTGCGCTGCAGTGCGGCTTTTGCGGGCCTGGCGTGATCCTGGCGGCGAAGGCGCTGCTGGATGAAAACCTGCAACCCACGGTGCCGGAAATCCGCGATGCGCTAGCCGGCAACCTGTGCCGGTGCACGGGCTATACCAAGATGATCGAGGCGGTGAGCGAGGCGGCGCAGGTCATGCGGGCGGAGCAGGCTAAGAGCGCCTAACAAAATAAATCCCCTTTCCCCCGATCACGGGGGACAAGGGAACACTTGAAGCGGAGCAGAGGGCTAGGGTGAGGGGGCAACTAAGCGCCATTTTGTTAGGTGCTCTAAGTAACCTGCGCCGGAAACCGGATCAGTGACGAGCTGGAACGAGCGAGGACGAGATGACATTTCGCAAAAAGAAGACCGCAGTAAAACAACCGCAGCCTGCAGCGCAGGCGTTGCATCCAGCTGATGCATCAGCGCGGCTTCCCGCGGTCTCGCCGCTGGCGCCGTATCCGATAGAAACGCTGATTCCGGAGGCGCGGCAGCAGACACCGGCAGTCGGCCAGCGCGCCACGCGCCCGGACGGCCGCCTGCACGGGCTCGGCCAGACCCGTTACACCGGCGATCTGGTTTTCCCGGGCATGCTGCATGCGCGGATCAAGCGCGCCGGTATCGCCGCGGCGCGCATCGTCCGCATCGACACCAGTGCGGCGGAAGCCATGCCGGGCGTGATGGCGGTGGTGACGGGGCGCGACATTCCGGTCAATTCCTTCGGTCCGTCGCTGCAGGATCAGCCGGTGCTGGCCGCAGAGCGCGTATTTCATGCCGGCGACGGTGTCGCCGCGGTTGCCGCGGTCACCGAGCAGATCGCCAACGAGGCGCTGGAGCGGATCATCGTCGAATACGAGCCGCTGCCGGCAGTGTTCGATCCGCTGGAGGCGATCCTGGACCATGCGATCCAGGTGCATCCGCCGGCGAGCAACATCTATGCCTCCAAAGTCATTCGCAAGGGCGATGTCGAAAAAGGCTTTGCCGCTGCCGACCGCATTTTCGAGGGGCGGTTCAGTACCCAGATGGTCGAGCATGTGCCGCTGGAGCCCCACGCGGCGATTGCGGACTGGGATCCGAACGGCCGCGTGACGATCTGGTGTTCGGTCGGCCGGATCACGCTGGCGCGCGCCGATATTTCGCGCACGCTGCAGATGCCGATCAACCGCATCCGCATGATCAGTACCATCGTCGGCGGCAATTTCGGCGGCAAGAACGAGATTACGCAGGAGCCGGTGCTGGCGCTGCTGTCGAAAAAGACCGGCCGTCCGGTCAAAGGCATTTATACCCGCGGCGAGGAATTCACGGCGACGACCACGCGCCATCCGTTCGTGATGGATTATAAAAGTGGTGTGACCAAGGAAGGCAGGATCGTCGCCCGCAAGGTGCGCCTGGTGCTCGACGGCGGCGCTTACTGCTCGTGGAGCGAGACGACGCTCGGCAAGGCGGCGATCCTGTCCGTCGGCCCTTACAACATCGAAAACATTCATGTGGAGGCCTTTGTCGTCTATACCAACAAGACCATGACCGGCGCCATGCGCGGTTTCGGCGCGCCGCAGGTGTGCTTTGCCTATGAATCGCACATGGATGACATCGCCGCGGCGCTGAAGATCGATCCGCTCGATATCCGCCTGTTGAACGTATTCAGGGAAGGGTCGGTGAGTCCCACCGGTCAGGTGCTGCACAGCGTGGTGGTCAAGGAATCGCTGGAAAAGGCAGTCGCGCGATTCGGCTGGCTGGAGGATAGGCTATGAGGCGGCGGCCATGAAGCGGCGCGGACGCGGCATCGCCTGCATGTGGTACCCGATCGGCTTTACGGTCGCGGCCAATCCCAGTGCGGCGACGGTCAAGGTCAACGAGGACGGCACCGCGACCGTGCTCACCGGCACCGTGGAAACCGGGCAGGGCTCGCTGACGGTACTGGGCCAGATCGCGGCGGAAGAGCTGGGGATCGCCACCGACGATGTGCATGTCGTGTCGGGCGACACCGACACCACGCCGATGGATACCGGCGCGATTGCGAGCCGTACTACCTATGTCACGGGCAATGCGATCCGGCTGGCCGCGGAGAAGGCCAAGGGTATTCTGTTCGAGGTCGCCGCACCGCTGCTCGGCGTGCGGCCCGAGCAGCTGGAAGCGCGCGACCGCAAGATCCAGGTGAAGGGCTACCCGCAGCGCAGCCTGCCCATCAGCCAGGTGGCGCACCGCGCGCAGGTGGTGATGGGGCAGCCGGCCATCGGCAGCGCGTCGTGGAATCCGCCCACCGTGGCGATGGATCCCGAGACCGGGCAGGGCAAACCGTTCAGCACCTATGTTTACGCGACCCAGATCGCGGAAGTGGACGTGGACGACGAAACCGGCGAAGTGGAAGTGCTGCGCATTGTCGCGGCGCACGATTGCGGCACGCCCATCAACCCGATGCTGGTGGAAGGGCAGGTCGAAGGCGGCATCTCGATGGGCATCGGCTTTGCGCTGCAGGAGGAAATCCTGTTCGACAAGGCGGGCCGGCAGCTCAATCCCAATCTCACCAACTACATCATGCCGACCAGCCTCGACATGCCGGAGATCGAGGTGGACATCGTGGAAAGCTACGACCCGACCGGCCCGTTCGGCGCGAAGGGCGTGGGCGAGCCGACTTCAGTGCCTACCGCCGCCGCGATCATGAACGCTATTCACGACGCGGTCGGCGTGCGCATCACTTCGTTGCCCGCGACCGCCGAAAAGGTGCTGGCCGCGATCCGGGCAAAGGGCGCGAGCGAAACCCGTCGCCTGACACGGTGACCGGGGCGGCAAGACCACGGATTTTTCACTGATATATGACCCGGATCAAAGTCTGACGGGGCTGATCAGGGAAATATGGCAAAAACAGGGTTGCCGTCGGCAGCCAACTGTAAGCCGAGAGGAGAACATCATGGGTAATGCCGATGCCACGGGCATGGGCAGCAGGACTCCCCGGAATCCGCGTGGCCTGCAGGTGCTGCGCGATCCGCTGCTGAACAGAGGTACCGGATTCACGGAGAAGGAGCGCGATGAACTCGGGTTGCGCGGGCTGCTGCCGCCGCATGTGCACAGCCAGACCGAACAGGCGGAGCGTTTCCTGGCGGGTTTTCACAAGTTGTCGGATCCGCTGGACAAGTTTATCGCGCTCAATGCACTGCACGACCGCAATGAAACCCTGTTTTTCCGGGTGCTGTGCGACCACATCGATGAAATGCAGCCGCTGGTCTATACGCCGGTGGTGGGGCAGGCGTGCCAGAAATTCGGGCAGATTTTCCAGCGGCCGCGCGGCATGTTCATCGGCATCAACGACCGCGGCCGCATCGCGCAGATCCTGCGCAACTGGCCCTATGAGGCGGGCATCATCGTGGTGACCGACGGTGAACGGATACTGGGCCTGGGCGATCTCGGCGCCAACGGCATGGGCATACCTGTCGGCAAGCTGTCGCTCTATGCCGCCTGCGCCGGGATCCATCCCCGGCTGTGCCTGCCCGTCACGCTGGATGTCGGCTGCAACAACGATGCGCTGCGCAACGACCTGTTTTACGTCGGTCTGCGCCAGCGCCGGGTGACCGGCGCAGCCTATGACGAGTTCGTCGAGGAATTCATCACCGCGGCACAGGAGGTGTTCCCGGGCGTGGTGATCCAGTTCGAGGATTTCGCCAATCACAACGCCTTCCGCCTGCTCGAAAAATACCGCAACCGCGTGTGCAGCTTCAACGACGACATCCAGGGCACTGCGGCGGTGGCGCTGGCCGGCATTTTTTCGGCGCTGCGCGTCACCGGCGCCAGGCTGACGGACCAGAGGGTGCTGTTTCTCGGCGCGGGCGAGGCAGCGACGGGCATTGCCGACCTGGTGGTGTCGGCGATGATGGCGCAGGGGCTGGCGCGGGACGCTGCGCTGCGCACCTGCTGGCTGGTCGATTCGCAGGGACTGGTGGTACGGAGCCGGCAGCAACTCGCGCACCACAAGCTGGCTTATGCCCATGATCATCCGCCGGTGGGGGATTTTCTGACGGCGATCAGGACGCTCAAGCCCACGGCGATCATCGGTGTCGCCGCGGTCGGGGGCACTTTCACCAGGGAGGTGCTGGAGGAAATGGCCAGGCTCAACGAACGGCCGATCGTGTTCGCGCTGTCCAATCCGACATCGCAGGCCGAGTGCACCGCCGGGGAAGCCTATCGCTGGACCGACGGCCGCGCGCTGTTCGCCTGCGGCAGTCCCTTTGATCCGGTGACGATCGGCGGGCAGACCTTCGTGCCGCGGCAGGGCAACAACTCGTATATTTTCCCGGGCGTAGGTCTCGGCGCCATCGCCAGCAAGGCAAAAGCCATCACCGATGACATGTTCATGAAGGCGGCGCACACGCTGGCGCACCTGGTGACCGAAGCGGATCTCGCGCAGGGCAGCCTGTATCCGGCACTGCCGCGCATCCGCGAAGTGTCCGCGCACATCGCGGCGGCGGTTGCCGGCGCCGCGCATGACGGAAAATTCGCGGGCGTGCCCAGGCCGGAGAACCTGTTGCGGGACATCGAAGCGCAGATGTATGACCCGCACCAGCAGCGGCAATAGCCTGGTGAGTGCAAAAAAAACGGGGCGACATAAGTCGCCCCGTTTTTTTTGGTGACGCCGGATCGCTATGCCGCGGCCAGCAATTCCCGGAGTACGTATGGAAGTATGCCGCCGTGCTTCAGATAATCGACTTCAATTCCGGTGTCGATGCGCAGGGTCAGCGTTACTCGTTGCGTGGAGCCGTCGGCGCGGGTGATCACCATCGTCACATCCTGCAGCGGCTTGACGTTGCCGCCGTTGATGCCTTCGATGGTGAAGGACTCGGTGCCGTCGATTTTCAGCGACTGCACGCTGTCGCCCGGCTTGAACTGCAGCGGCAGCACGCCCATGCCGATCAGGTTGGCGCGATGGATGCGCTCGAAGCTCTTGACGATAACCGCCCTGACACCCAGCAGTTGCACGCCCTTGGCCGCCCAGTCGCGCGATGAACCCATGCCGTAGTCGTCGCCGCCGAAAATCACCAGCGGCGTATTTTTTGCCCGGTAGATTTCCGAAGCTTCAAATATGGTCATCTGTTCGCCGCCGGGCTGCACCCTGGTGATGGGGCCTTCGGTGCCCGGTGCGACGGCATTGCGCAGGCGCACGTTGGCGAAGGTGCCGCGCACCATCAGTTCGTGGTTGCAGCGGCGCACGCCGAAATGCCCCCATTCCGAAGGCGGCGCATCGTAATTCGACAGCCACTTGCCGGCGGGAGTGCCCGGCTTGATCTTGGTTGACGGGCTGATGTGGTCGGTGGTGATCGAGTCGCCGAGGATGGCCAGTGCGCGCGCGCCCTGGATGTCGCTGACTTTGCCCGGCGTGCGGGTGACGCCTTCAAAAAACGGCGGCTCCTTGATGAAAGTGGATTTGGCATCCCACTGGTACACCGCGCCTTTGATCGTGGGGATGGCTTCCCACAGTTTCTTGTTTCCCGACAGATCGCCGTACTCGCGGCGGAAGTGCTCCGCGTTGGCGGCGAATTTGAGCAGCGCGGCGACTTCGGCGTCGGTAGGCCACAGATCCTTCAGATACACCGGCTTGCCGTCGCGGTCCTTGCCCAGCGGATCCCTGGTGAGGTCGGTGCGCACGGTGCCTGCCAGTGCGTAGGCGACGACCAGCGCCGGACTGGCGAGGTAATTGGCGCGCAGATTGGCATGCACGCGGGCTTCGAAGTTGCGGTTGCCCGAGAGTACGGCGCAAGTGACCAGGTCTTTTGATACGACGGCCTCCTCGATTTTGGCATCCAGCGGGCCTGCGGCGCCCATGCAGGTGGTGCAGCCGTAAGCGACGACGCCGAAGCCGAGTTTCTCGAGATGGGGCAGCAAGCCTGCGTCACGCAGATAAGCCGTGACCACTTTGGAGCCGGGGGCGAGTGAGGTTTTGATGCGCGGATGCGGCATCAGGCCTTTTTCCGCGGCGCGCTTCGCCAGCAGTCCGGCCGCGATCAGCAGCGCGGGGTTGGAAGTATTGGTGCAGGAGGTGATCGATGCGATCAGCACGTCGCCGTGGCCGACGTCGAAGTCGTGACCCGTCGGTTCGCGGCGGGTGAGATCGGCGGCGGGGCGCGCATAACCATTCTTGTCGGCGGGAGCGGAAAACAGCATGTCGAAATTGCGGCCGAGCTCGGGCAGGCTTACACGATCCTGCGGACGTTTCGGACCGGACAGGCTGGGTACGATGCTGTCCAGATCCAGTTCGATGAGTTGGCTGTAGTCGATCTCGCCGGGCTTGGGCATGCCGAACATGCCCTGCGCCTTGTAGTAGGCCTCGATTGCCGAGACCAGTTCCGGCTCGCGGCCGGTGGTGCGGAAATAATCGACGGTTTTTTCATCGACCGGGAAGTAGCCCATGGTGGCGCCGTATTCCGGCGCCATGTTGGCGACCGTGCAGCGGTCGGCGGCGGTCAGCGCGGACGCCCCTGCGCCGAAGAATTCGACGAATTTGCCGACGACCTTGGCTTTGCGCATCAGTTCGGTGACGGTGAGGGCCAGGTCGGTTGCAGTCACGCCTTCGCGCAGCCTGCCGGTCATGTGGCAGCCCACCACATCCGGTGTCAGGAAGGCATTGGGCTGGCCGAGCATGCCGGCTTCGGCTTCGATGCCGCCGACGCCCCAGGCCACGATGCCGATGCCGTTGACCATGGTGGTATGAGAATCGGTGCCGAACACGGTGTCCGGAAACCACACGCCGTCTTTTTCAAACACGCCGCGCGACAGGTGTTCCATGTTGATCTGGTGAATGATGCCGTTGCCGGGCGGTACCACGCGCACGGTCTTGAACGCGCCCTGCGCCCATTTGACGAAGCTGTAACGCTCGGCATTGCGCTTGAACTCGATTTCCTGGTTGCGCTGCACCGCGTCCGGCCTGTTGTGGACGTCGATTTCCACCGAGTGATCGACGACCACATCGACCGGCACCAGCGGCTCGATGTTGCCCGGCGCCACGCCCAGGCGTTCCGCCGCGGCACGCATCGCGGACAGATCGTTCAGCGTGCCGAAGCCGATCAGGTCCTGCAGCACGATGCGCACCACGATGAACGGGATCTCGGAGGTGCGTTTGCCGTTGGCCTGCCAGGCGGCGAGTGCCTTGACATGTTCTTCGCTGACGCGCTTGCCGTCGCAGTGGCGCACCAGCGCTTCAAGCACCACGCGGATGGAGCGCGGCAGGCGGGAGATCCTGCCCAGGCCCGCGGCCTCGAGGGCGGCGAGGCTGTGGTACTTGCCGGTCTTGCCGGGGGAAGGGGTGAAATCGCGCAGGGTTTTGAAAGTGTCTTGAGGCATGGTGGACTCCGAATTCTGAATAACTGTTGACGATGGATTGTCCTGATTGCGGCATTTCCCTCACCCTCGGTCCTTCTCCCGGAGGGAGAGGGAAGAGAAGCCCTTCTCCCTCCGGGACCAGGGAACACTGGAAGCGGAGCAGAAGGGTGGGGATGAGGGAGTTGTTACGCCGCCATCAGTTCACGAAGAACGAACGGCAGAATACCGCCGTGTTTCAGGTATTCCACTTCAATCGGCGAATCGACGCGCAGCGTGACGGTGACGTTCTGGATGCTGCCGTCCTTGCGATGGATCACCAGCGTCACGTCCTGCATGGGCTTGATGTTGCCGCCTTCGACACCGATCAGATCGAATGTCTCGGTGCCGGTGATGCCGAGGGACTGCACGCTGTCCGCGCCCTTGAACTGGCAGGGCAGCACGCCCATGCCGACGAGGTTGGAGCGGTGAATGCGCTCGTAGCCGCGGGCCACGACGACCTTGATGCCGAGCATTTGCGTACCCTTGGCCGCCCAGTCGCGAGAGGAGCCGGTGCCGTATTCTTCACCGCCGAAGACGAACAGGGGCACTTTGTATTTCTGGTAGCGCATCGAGGCTTCATAGATCGTCATCTTGTCGCCGCTGGGCTGGTGCAGGGTTACGCTGCCTTCGCTGCCGGGTACCAGCAGGTTCTTGATGCGCGGGTTGGCGAATGCGCCACGAACCATGACTTCGTGGTTGGTGCGGCGCGAGCCGAAGCTGGACAGGTCGGTGCTGCCGGCTGCAACCAGCCAGTCACCGGCCAGCGTGCCCTTGCGGATCGGGGCCACCGGGCTGATATGGTCGGTGGTCAGCTTGTTGCCGTAAATGCCCAGCGCGCGGCCGCCCTTGATATCGGTGACTTTGGGCAGCTCGCGCTTGAATCCTTCAAACAGCGGCGGCTCGAGCATGTAGGTTGATTTCGGGTCCCACTGGAACAGCGCGCCTTTGGTTTCGGGAATGGCGTCCCACAGATCCTTGGCGCCGGCGAGGTCGCCGTATTCACGCTTGAAGTTTTTGCTGTCGGTGGCGAATTTCATCAGTGCTTCCACTTCGGCAGGCGTGGGCCACAGGTCCTTCAGGAACACCGGTTTGCCGTTTTTGTCGTTGCCGATGGGATCGGTGTCCATGTTTTTCAGCACGGTACCGGCGAGTGCGAAGGCCACCACCAGCGGCGGGCTCATCAGGAAGTTGGCTTTCAGGCTTTGATGCACACGCGCCTCGAAGTTGCGGTTGCCGGAGAGCACTGCCGCGGAGATGATGTCATTCTTGACAATAGCTTCTTCGAGATTCTTGTCCAGCGGGCCGGCCAGGCCCATGCAGGTGGTGCAGCCATAAGCGACGACGTGAAAGCCCAGTTGCTCGAGATAGGGCAGCAGACCGGCCTGTTTCAGGTATGCCGTGACCACCTTGGAGCCGGGGGCCATCGAGGTTTTCACGCGCGGATGCGGCTTCATGCCGCGTTCGACAGCCTTCTTGGCGACGAGGCCTGCAGCCAGCAATACCCAGGGATTGGAAGTGTTGGTGCAGGAGGTGATGGCGGCGATGCTGATGTCGCCGTGGCCGACGTCGCCGATGGCCGCATCGGCAACCGGAACACGCTTCGTCAGTTCGGCAGCCGGTTTGTTGTAGCCGCTTTCTGCCACGGGTTTTGAAAAGAGTTCGGTGAAGCGGCTCTTGATGCCTTCGAGATTGATGCGATCCTCCGGCTGCTTCGGGCCGGAGACGCTGGGGCGCACAGATGACAGATCGAGTTCCACGACCTGCGAGTAGTCGATCTGGCCTTTTTTCGGAATGCCGTACATGCCCTGCGCCTTGAGGTAGGACTCGATGGCGTCGCAGTGCTCTTCGCGGCCCGACATGCGGTAGTACTCGAGGGTCTTGTCGTCGATCGCGAAAAAGCCGCAGGTCGCGCCATAGTCGGGCGCCATGTTGGCGACCGTGGCGCGGTCGGTCGGGGACAGCGACGCGGCGCCCTCGCCGAAATACTCGACGAACTTGTTGACGACCTTGGTTTTGCGCAGCAGTTCGGTGACCGTCAGCACGAGGTCGGTCGCGGTGACGCCTTCGCGCAGCTTGCCTGACATATGCACGCCGACCACATCCGGCGTCAGGAAGTAGTAGGGCTGGCCGAGCATGCCGGCTTCGGCTTCGATGCCGCCCACGCCCCAGGCCAGCACGCCTATGGCGTTGACCATGGTGGTATGCGAGTCGGTGCCGACGGTGGAATCAGGGTAATACACGCCGTCTTTTTCCCATACGCCGCGCGACAGGTATTCGAGGTTGACCTGATGACAGATGCCGTTGCCGGGCGGCACGACGCGGATGCCGGAGAACGCCTGCTTGGCCCACTTGAGGAAGCTGTAGCGCTCGCCGTTCCTTTCGAATTCGATTTCCATGTTCTTGCGCAGCGCATCGACGGAGTTATGCACGTCGATGACGACGGAATGATCGACCACGAGATCCACAGGCACCAGCGGCTCGATGCGCTTGGGATCGAAATTCTGGCGCTTGGCTTCAGCGCGCATCGCGGCGAAGTCGTTCAGCGCCGGGAAGCCCGCCATGTCCTGCAGCATGATGCGCGCCAGCACAAACGGGATTTCCTGGGTGCGCGGGGCGTTCGGCTGCCAGCCGGCCAGTTCCCGCACGCGATCTTCGCCGATACGCTGGCCGTCGCAGTTGCGCAGCACGGATTCCAGCACCACGCGCAGGCTCACCGGCAGGCGCGAGACCTTGCCGAGTCCGGCTTCTTCGAGCGCGGCCAGTGAGTAGTATTTTCCGGTCTTGCCGGATTTGAGTTTGAATTCGCGCAGGGAATTGAAGGGGGCTTTGCTCATGATGTGGTCCTTGCTGATTGCAGTGATGACAGGTGGGGGTGATAGGGCGATGCAGTGTAGGGTATTCGGTAAAGGCTCAAGCTTGGAAACAGCGAGTTTAAACGCTATTTTTTTATCTGAGATTGCTTATATTCGGCGAACTGGCGGTTCTTGTAGGCGCCGCTGGCGACAAATTCCGCCAGCAGTTTGAATTCTTCGACATCGCGCACCGCGCCGGTGATGCGCACCACTTCGGCTCCGCTCATATCGTGGAAAGCGAAGGTCGGCGTTGCGCGTACTTTGGCTGCATCCGCAAAAGCTTTTTCGGTGATGTCGCGGCCCCTGAAATCCTTCAGCGGCACAGCACCGAACAAATCGATGGTGAAACTGATGAAGTGCTTGCGGTAGATATCCTGCACGTCAATGCGGTTCAGCACGTTTTGTTTCATGTAAATGCAAGCCGGACAACCTTCCTGCTCGTACATCAGCAGGATGGCCTTCTTGCCTGCTGCCCTGGCGTCGGCCAGTTCGGCCTGCAGGTCGCCGGTGTTGGCGTCGAAAAAATGCGTCATGGCATCGCGCGTGGATGCGGCGGACGCCGGCAGCGCCATGGCGAACGCGGCGGCGAGCAGCAGGCAGCGCAGGGCAGCCTTCATTTTTATTAAAAAAATCAACAAGTTATGATGTATTAGACGGTTACGGCGATGCTCAAATGACGCACAAATCGACAAACTCATGCACCGGCGTGGCCTCGAGCCTGGACTGATCGGCGCACAACGCAGCAATCGCGGCGCGTTGTTTTTCCGGGAAACGGCGGGCGAGATTGGTGCGGAATTTCGCTTCGAGCAGCGGTACGCCTTCCTTGCGGCGGCGGCGATGTCCCACGGGATATTCGACCGTGATATTGGTTGTTTTGCTGCCGTCCTTGAAAAACACCTGGATGGCATTGGCGATCGAGCGTTTTTTGGGATCCAGATAGTCGCGGCTCCACGCTTTGTTCTCCACGCAGACCATTTTGTCGCGCAACTGATCGACGCGCGGATCGCGCGCGACCTCGTCCTCGTAATCGGCGGCCGTCAGATTGCCCTTGATCAGGCCGATGGCGGCCATGTACTGGATGCAGTGATCGCGGTCGGCCGGATTGTTGAGCGGGCCCTTCTTGTCGATGATGCGGATCGCCGATTCGTGGGTGGTGATGACGATTTTTTTGATGTCGGCGAGGCGGTTCTTCACCTGCGGATGCAGTTGCACTGCGCATTCCACCGCGGTCTGGGCGTGGAACTCTGCCGGGAAGGAAATCTTGAACAGCACGTTTTCCATCACGTACGAGCCGTAGTTGCGCGTGAATTTGAAGGGTTTGCCCTTGAACAGCACGTCGTAGAAGCCCCAGCCCCTGGCGGTGAGGCCCGAGGGATAGCCCATCTCGCCCTTGGCCGCCATCAGCGCCAGGCGCACCGCGCGGCTGGTGGCGTCGCCCGCGGCCCACGATTTGCGCGAGCCGGTATTGGGCGCGTGGCGGTAAGTGCGCAGCGACTGGCCGTCGATCCATGCATTCGACACCGCATTGATGGTTTCGTCACGGGTGAGGCCCAACAGGCCGGATACCACGGCGGTGGAGGCGACCTTGACCAGCAGCACGTGATCCAGGCCGACGCGGTTGAAACTGTTTTCCAGTGCAATGACGCCCTGGATTTCATGCGCCTTGATCATGGCCGTCAGCACGTCGCGCATGGTGAGCGGCTTTTTGCCGGCGGCGATCGCCTGGCGCGACAGGTAGTCGGCCATGGCGAGGATGCCGCCGAGATTGTCGGAAGGGTGACCCCATTCCGCGGCCAGCCAGGTGTCGTTGAAGTCGAGCCAGCGGATCATGCAGCCGATGTTGAAGGCGGCCATCACCGGGTCGAGCTGGAACGAAGTGCCCGGCACCTTCGCACCGTTGACCATGCTCGCCCCCGGCACCACCGGCCCCATCAGCTTGGTGCAGGCCGGGTAGGACAGCGCCTCGAAGCCGCAGCCCAGCGTGTCCATCAGGCACAGCCGCGCCGTGTTGTAAGCCTCGGCGCTGGTGATCTTTGCTTTGTTGGCGTAATCGGCAATGTCGGCGATGACGGCGTCGGGTTTGGGGCGGATGTTGGAAATGTGGCTGCTCATGGGTTTGGGGGTGTGGTTGGTGTTTGGTGAGTGGTGATTGGTAAGCGGTAAGCGGTAAGCAGTGAGCGGGACTTGCTGGTTTCCGGAAGTTCCGGCTCACTGCTTACCGCTTACTTCCTGTCCTTCAATGGCACAAAACTGCGCCCCTCCGGCCCGGTATAGACGGCGGTGGGGCGGATGATCTTGTTGTCGATACGCTGCTCGATGACGTGGGCCGACCAGCCGCTGGTGCGCGAGATGATGAACAGCGGCGTGAACATCGCGGTCGGCACGCCCATGCGGTGGTACGACACCGCGGAGAACCAGTCGAGGTTCGCGAACATTTTTTTTTCGCGCATCATCACCGCCTCGATGCGGTCGGCGATGTCGAACATTTTCAGGTCGCCGGCGGTTTTCGACAGTTCGCGCGCTACTCCCTTGATCACCTGGTTGCGCGGATCGGCGATGGTATAGACCGGGTGTCCGAAACCGATGACAACTTCCTTGTTGGCGATGCGGGTGACGATGTCGCTCTCGGCCTCGTCCGGCGTCTGGTAGCGGTTCATGACTTCGAAGCCGACTTCGTTGGCGCCGCCGTGTTTGGGGCCGCGCAGCGCGCCGATGCCGCCGGTGATGGCGGAGTAGATGTCGGAACCGGTGCCGGCCACCACGCGCGCGGCGAACGTGGAAGCATTGAATTCATGCTCGGCGTAGAGGATCAGCGAGGTGTGCATGGCGCGCACCCACAGTGCCGGCGCGGGCTTGCCGTGCAGCAGGCGCAGAAAATGCCCGCCGATGGAGTCATCGTCGGTCTCGATGTCGATGCGGCGGCCGTTGTGGCTGTAGTGGTACCAATAGAGCAGCATCGAGCCGAAGGAAGCCATCAGCCGGTCGGCGATGTCGCGCGCGCCGGGCAGGTTGTGGTCTTCGCGTTCAGGCAGTACTGCGCCCAGTGCGGAGCAGCCGGTGCGCATGACGTCCATCGGATGCGCCGCGGCCGGCAGTTGCTCGAGCACGTTGCGCACCACGGCCGGCAGGCCGCGCAGCGACTGGAGTTTTGTTTTGTAGGCGCGCAGTTCCGCAGCGTTGGGCAGTTTGCCATGCACCAGCAGGAAGGCGATTTCCTCGAATTCGCAGGTTTCGGCGATGTCGAGAATGTCGTAGCCGCGGTAGGCGAGATCATTGCCGCTGCGGCCGACCGTGCACAGGGCAGTGCTGCCTGCAGGCACACCCGACAGGGCCACGGATTTTTTCGGTTTGAAGCCGGCGGGATCGGATTTGTTGTTCATGGGAAGTCCTTCAAAATAAAAAAGCGGACGCTGCGTTGCTGCAGTGTCCGCTTTGTTTTTGGCATGCGCGCCTGATCAGCCGAGCAATCCGAGGACGGAGTCGCGTTCTTCCTGCAGTTCCTTCAGCGTGGCCTGCATGCGCGCCTTGCTGAATTCGCTCTGATCCAGGCCTTTGACGATTTTGTATTTGCCGTCCTTGCAGGTCACGGGGAAGCCGTAAATCATGCCCGCCGGAATGCCGTAGCTGCCGTCGGACGGGATGCCCATGCTGACCCAGGTGCCGGCCTTGGTGCCCTTGACCCAGTCGCGAATGTGGTCGATGGCGGCATTGGCCGCGCTGGCGGCCGAGGACAGGCCGCGGGCGTCGATGATTGCCGCGCCGCGTTTCTGGATGGTGGGAATGAAATTGTTTTCCAGCCACGCCTGATCGTTGATCATCGGCCAGATTTTCTTGCCGCCCGCCGTGGCCTGGAACAGATCCGGGTACTGCGTGGCGGAGTGGTTGCCCCACACCGTCAGTTTCTTGATGTCGGTGACCGGCTTGCCGATTTTCTGCGCGACCTGGGTCAGCGCGCGGTTGTGATCCAGGCGCATCATGGCCGAAAAATTCGCCGGTTTCAGTTTGGGCGCGTTGTTCATGGCGATCAGGCAGTTGGTGTTGGCCGGGTTGCCGACCACCAGTACCTTGACGTTGCGTTTGGCGACTTCGGAGAGTGCCTTGCCCTGCGGCGCGAAAATCTTGCCGTTGGCTTCGAGCAGATCCTTGCGTTCCATGCCGGGGCCGCGGGGGCGGGCGCCGACCAGCAGTGCGACGTCGGCGTCGGCGAAGGCGATCATCGGGTCGGAGGCCGGCACCATGCCCTGCAACAGCGGGAAGGCGCAGTCATCGAGTTCCATCATCACGCCCTTCAGCGCTTTTTGGGCGCGTTCATCCGGGATTTCCAGCAATTGGAGGATCACCGGCTGGTCCTTGCCGAGCATTTCGCCGCTGGCAATGCGAAACAGCAGGCTGTAGCCAATCTGGCCGGCAGCGCCGGTTACCGCCACGCGCATGGGTCGTTTCATCTGGAAGCTCCTGAATTTACTGGATTTTTTTGAGAAGGCGGCGATAGTGCCGGGCAGGAAAGAACTCGTTGTAATCGCGTTTTGCCAAGCCTTGAATGATAGCGAACGCAGTGAATTACGGTCAACAAAACCGGTTAGCGGATGCGGCACCATGCTTTTGTCATGAAGGCATGCTGTTCTGACGGTACGGCGCTGCCATGGCGTCATGAAGTTGCACAAAAACCTGTTGCCTTTCGCAAGGCAGGATGATGCAACGGCATGTGGAATCAATTGCCTTCGCGCTTTACGCGCGCGTCAACAATGCATGCTCGCATGAACAGTTTTTGCTGTTCCCGATAGCTGTTCTGCGTTCCGTCGCATGGCGAAAGCTGGTAGTATTTCATGCGCTTATTCGCGATTCTGATCCCGCTTTGCTTGTGCTAAAAACTCTCAACTGACAGCAATGCCTGCGGCGCAGTATTTTCATCCTGCAGATGGACAACGAGCGATCCGGCAGCGGGCTGTTCCGGGATTGGTCCGGACAGCGCTGAACAAGACCGAACTTCGTCACAAGGAGCACGCGTGTCGTCGATAGTGGCCCGAAAAAGACCCAAGCATCTCAATCTGCTGCAGATCCGGTTGCCGGTGGCCGGCATCATTTCCATCATGCATCGCGTCAGCGGCGCAGTGCTGTTCCTGCTGATCCCGCTGCTGCTGTATCTGTTCCAGCTGAGCCTGCAGTCCGGGATGACCTACATGGAATTCCAGGACATCGTGCGGCGTCCGCTGGTGAAGCTGATCCTGCTCGGCCTGCTGTGGGGATACCTGCATCACCTGTTCGCCGGGCTGCGCCACCTGTTTCTTGACCTGCACATCGGCATCAGTCTGGAGGCTTCGCGCCTGACCAGTATCATCGTGCTGGTGCTGGGTATCGCGCTGACACTGCTCATCGGAGTGCGGTTATGGTGAGACGCGAAGTGACGGGCGCCCACTACGGCCTGCGCGACTGGCTGGCGCAGCGCATCACCGCGGTGATCATGCTGGCGTACACGCTGCTGGTGATCCTGGCGCTGGTGATGCTGCCCAAGTTCGACTACTTCACGTGGAAGTCGCTGTGGCAGATGCCGCTGATGCGCTATGCCTCGGTGCTGTTCATGCTGGCGTTGCTGTATCACTGCTGGGTCGGCGTGCGCAACATTTTCATGGATTACATCAAGGACACCGGCATCCGGCTGACGCTGTATGTGGTGCTGATCCTCGCCCTGGTCGCCTATGGCGCGTGGGCCGTGCAGATTCTGTGGGGCAGATAAGCAAAAAATGGCGATAACAAGAAGACAGTTTGATGCGGTGGTCGTGGGTGCGGGCGGATCGGGCCTGCGCGCGGCGCTGCAATTGGCCGAGGCCAATCTCCGCGTGGCCGTGCTCTCGAAAGTATTTCCGACGCGCTCGCATACGGTGGCGGCGCAGGGCGGCGTGTCCGCCTCGCTCGGCAACGACGAGCCGGACAACTGGCACTGGCACATGTACGACACCGTCAAGGGTTCGGACTACCTGGGCGATCAGGACGCCATCGAATTCATGTGCCGCAAGGCCAATGAAGTGGTCATAGAGCTGGAGCACTTCGGCATGCCCTTTGACCGCCTCGACAACGGCAAGATTTACCAGCGGCCGTTCGGCGGCCACACCAGCAATTACGGCGAGCGCCCGGTCAAGCGCGCCTGTGCCGCGGCTGACCGCACCGGTCACGCCATGCTGCACACGCTCTACCAGCGCAACGTGCGCGCCCACACGCAGTTTTTCATTGAATGGATGGCGCTGGATCTGATCCGCGACCGCGACGGCGATGTACTCGGCGTGGTGGCGCTGGAAATGGAAACCGGCGAAGTGATGATCCTCCAGGCCAAGGCCACGCTGCTGGCCACTGGCGGGGCGGGGCGCATCTACGCGGCGAGTACCAATGCCTTCATCAATACCGGCGACGGACTGGGCATGGCGGCGCGTGCCGGCATTCCGCTGCAGGACATGGAGTTCTGGCAGTTTCATCCGACGGGGGTGGCTGGCGCCGGCGTGCTGATTACCGAGGGCGTGCGCGGCGAGGGCGGTTTTCTGCTCAACAAGAACGGCGAGCGCTTCATGGAGCGCTACGCGCCGACGGTGAAGGATCTGGCGAGCCGTGATGTGGTGGCGCGCGCAATGGCCACTGAAATCAAGGAAGGCCGCGGCTGCGGCAAGGATGCCGATTACATTCTGCTCAAGCTGGATCATCTTGGCGCCGACGTCATCGACAAGCGGCTGCCGGGCATCCGCGAAATCGCCAAGAAATTCGCCAACGTCGATCCGGTGAAGGAGCCGATCCCGGTGGTGCCGACCTGCCATTACCAGATGGGCGGCATCCCGACCAACGTCGGTGGCCAGGTGGTCGCGCCCGACGGGCGCGGCGGCGAGGCGATCGTGCGCGGGCTGTACGCGGCGGGCGAGTGCGCCTGCGTGTCGGTACACGGCGCCAACCGGCTGGGCACCAATTCATTGCTCGACCTGCTGGTGTTCGGCAAATCCTCGGGCGAGCAGGTGATCCGCGACCTGCAGTCCGAGACGCTGACCCAGAAAGACCTGCCGGCGGACGCCGGCGAGGCGACACTGGCGCGGCTGGCGCGGCTGAACGGCGCGAGTTCAGGCGAGAGCGTCAGTGAAGTCGGCGCCGAACTGCGGCGCACGATGCAGCTGCATTGTGGCGTATTCCGGTTTCCGGACAGCTTGGCCGAGGGCGTGCGCAAGATCAGGGAAGTGGTGGCGCGCGCGGCGCGCACTTTCATTACCGACAAAAGCAAGGTGTTCAATACTGCGCGCGTCGAGGCGCTGGAACTGGACAATCTGGTCGAGACCGCGGTGGCGACGATGATTTCAGCGGAAGCGCGCAAGGAGTCGCGCGGCGCGCACGACCGCAGCGATTATCCGAAGCGTGACGACGCGCAATGGATGCGCCATACGCTCTGGTACAAGGATGGCGACCGGCTGGATTACAAGCCGGTGAAACTCAAGCCGCTGACGGTGGAGTCGTTTGAGCCGAAGGCGAGGGTGTATTGATTGATGGGTTATGAGTGATGAGTGAACGGTGAACAACCCATTACCCATAACCAGTCACGCAGTTTGAACGACTAATCCGGAAACAGAAAAATGCGCTTCCAGTTATACCGCTACGATCCCGACAAAGACGCCGCGCCGCGCATGCAGGAATACGACATTGCGCTGGAGCCGACCGATCGCATGCTGCTCGACGCGCTGGTGCGCATCAAGGCGGTTGACGATACGTTTTCGTTCCGCCGCTCCTGCCGCGAAGGCGTGTGCGGTTCGGATGCGATGAACATCAACGGCAAGAACGGGCTGGCCTGCATCACGCAACTGATCAATATCAAGGAGCCGGTGGTGATCCGCCCGCTGCCCGGGCTGCCGGTGATTCGCGACCTGATCGTCGACATGTCGCAGTTTTTCAAGCAGTACCACTCGGTAAAGCCGTATGTGGTCAACGATACGCCGCGGCCCGAAACCGAGCGCCTGCAGTCGCCGGAAGACCGCGAGGAACTGAACGGGCTCTATGAGTGCATTCTTTGCGCCTGCTGCTCGACGGCATGCCCGTCGTTCTGGTGGAACCCGGACAAATTCGTCGGTCCGGCGGGGCTGCTGCAGGCTTACCGCTTTCTCGCCGATACCCGCGACCAGGACACCAATGCGCGGCTGGACAATCTGGAGGATCCGTACCGGTTGTTCCGCTGCCATTCGATCATGAACTGCGTCGATGTCTGCCCGAAGGGGCTGAATCCGACGCTGGCCATTGGCAAGATCAAGGAAATGCTCGTCAAGAGGACGGTGTGAGTCACTGCGGATGAGCGAGCTGGACCGTATTCGCTGGCAATGCCGGCGCGGCATGCTGGAGCTGGATCTGGTGCTGAACCGGTTTGTCGAGCAGGACCTGGCCGGGCTGGCGCCGGCTGAACTGGAGACCTTCAGGCAGTTGCTCGAGGAGCCGGATCCCCGGCTGCTGGCCTGGGTGATGGAGCAGGAAACCGCACCGGCGCCGTATGCTGCGCTGGTGCAGCGTTTGAGCAGAAGTTTGAGCGAAATCTAGAGTCTTCCGGAAGTTCTGATGTTACGCGAGATGTTGTGATTAAGTCATTGATAATACGGAGAAATTTATGAAAGAAAAGCTCGCAACCCTGTCTTTCAGCGACGGCAGTCCCTCCGTGGATTTCCCGGTATTCGGCGGCAGCATCGGGCCGGAGGTCATCGACGTGCGCAGCCTCTACGCCAAGACCGGCAAGTTCACCTTTGATCCGGGATTCATGTCCACCGCGAGCTGCCGCTCCAACATCACTTACATCGACGGCGACCAGGGCATCCTGCTTTATCGCGGCTACCCGATCGAGCAGCTTGCCGAGAAATGCGACTTCCTGGAAGTGGCCTACCTGATTCTCAACGGCGAACTGCCCAACAAGGAGCAGAAAACCGGATTCGACAACATCATTACCCACCATTCGATGGTGCATGAGCAGTTGTCGCGTTTCTATACCGGTTTTCGCCGCGACGCGCACCCGATGGCGGTGCTGTGCGGCGTGGTTGGCGCGCTGTCGGCGTTCTACCACGACTCGATGAACATCCATGACGAGCGCAGCCGCGAAATTTCGGCGTTCCGCCTGATCGCCAAACTGCCGACGATCACGGCGATGACCTACAAATACAACATGGGCCAGCCGTTCATGTATCCGAAGAACAAGCTGAGCTATACCGACAATTTCCTCTACATGATGTTCGGCACGCCGTGCGATGAATACACGCCCAATCCGGTGATCGCGCGCGCCATGGACCGCATCCTGATCCTGCACGCCGATCATGAGCAGAATGCCTCGACCTCGACCGTGCGTCTTGCCGGTTCGACCGGTGCCAATCCGTTTGCCTGCATTTCCGCAGGCATCGCCAGCCTGTGGGGGCCGGCGCAGGGCGGCGCCAACGAGGCGGTGCTGAAAATGCTCGATGAAATCGGCGACGTGAAGAACATTCCGGGGTTCATCAAGCGCGTCAAGGAAAAAGACGGTCACGCCATGCTGATGGGCTTCGGCCACCGGGTGTACAAGAATTACGATCCGCGGGCCAAAATCATCCAGCGCACCTGTCACGAAGTGCTGGAAGAGCTCGACATGAAGGACAACAAGCTGATCAAGCTGGCGATGGCGCTGGAGAAAATCGCGCTCGAAGACGATTACTTCATCAAGCGCAAACTGTATCCGAATGTCGATTTCTACTCGGGCATTGTTTACAAGGCGCTGGGCATTCCGGTCAGCATGTACACCGCGATTTTCGCGCTGGCCCGCACCGTGGGCTGGATTGCGCAGTGGAAAGAACTCATCAGTGATCCGGAGCAGAAGATCGGCCGTCCGCGGCAACTGTTTACCGGCGCCAAGAGCCGCGATTTTGTGGCAATGGCCAAACGCAAATAGCCGGTGATCCCGCCGGCAGCGGGGCATACACATCAGGACGTCAGGTGCAGACATGATGAACGAATCCCGCGGCACTTCCCTGCTGTTCGGCTCCAATGCGCCTTTCGTGGAAGGGCTCTACGAACAGTATCTGCAGGACCCGGAATCGGTTGAGCCGCGGTGGCGCGGCTATTTTGACGAGCTGCAGAAGCTGGACGACGGTCCGGCCGATGTATCGCACGCCGAGGTGCAGCAGCGGTTCATTGATCTGGCGCGCAGCCGGCGCCCGGTTGCGGCGGGTGCTGCGCCGCAGAATCTGCAGAAACAGTTCTCGGTGCTGCAGCTGATTTCGGCCTATCGCTTTGCCGGCAACCGCATCGCCGACATCGATCCGCTGCAGCGCATAGTGAAGCCGGTCATCGCCGAACTCGATCCGGCGCACTATGGACTGACCGAGCAGGACATGGATACCGTGTTCAGCACCGGCACGCTGCACGGTCCGGACAAGGCCCGGCTGCGCGACATCCTGCAGGCGCTGCGCGACACCTACTGCCGCAGCATCGGCGTCGAATACATGTACATGTCGGACATTCCGCAGAAGCGCTGGATGTCGGAAAGGCTGGAGCCTACGCGCGGCCGTCCCGATTACGATGCGGCTTACAAGAAACATCTGCTCGACCGGCTGACGGCGGCGGAGACGCTGGAGAAATACCTCAACGCAAAATATGTCGGGCAGACGCGCTTTTCGCTGGAAGGCGGCGACGGGCTGATTCCGATGCTCGACAATCTGTTGCAGCGCGCGGGAGCTGTCGGCGTGCAGGAGCTGGTGATCGGCATGGCGCATCGCGGCCGGCTGAACGTGCTGGTCAACACGCTGGGTAAAATGCCGGCGGACCTGTTCTCGTCGTTCGAGGGCAAGCAGCACGCCAATGTGCTCGCCGGCGACGTCAAATACCACGACGGCTTTTCCTCGAACGTGATGACGCCCGGCGGGCCCATGCACGTCACCGTTGCTTTCAACCCTTCCCATCTGGAGATCGTCAATCCGGTGGTTGAAGGCTCGGTGCGCGCCCGCCAGCACCGGCGCAAGGATCACACCGGCGCCCAGGTGATGCCGGTGCTGATTCACGGTGATGCGGCCTTCGCCGGACAGGGCGTGATTCAGGAAGTGCTCAATTTTGCCGAAACCCGCGGCTTCGGCACCGGCGGCACGGTGCACATCATCATCAACAACCAGATCGGTTTCACCACGTCGGATCCGCGTGACTCGCGCTCGACGCTGTATTGCTCGGACGTGGTCAAGATGCTGGAAGTGCCGATTTTTCACGTCAACGGCGACGATCCGGAGGCGGTGTGTTTCGTCACCGAAATTGCGCTCGAATACCGGATGAAGTTCCGCAAAGACGTGGTGATCGACCTGGTCTGCTACCGCCGCCTCGGCCACAACGAGCAGGACGAGCCGATGGTCACACAGCCGCTGATGTACCGGCGCATCCATTCGCACCCCACGCCGCGCAAGGTCTATGCCGACCGGCTGGTGGCCGAAGGCGTGATCGCCGATGCGGAGGCCGACAAAATGGTCAGCGAATTCCGTGAGGCGATGGACCGCGGCTATCACACCAACAAGACCATTTTGTCGAATTACAAGCCGCCGTTCGAAACCGACTGGAGCCCGTACAAGGGCACCAAATGGAACGAGCACGACGACACCCGGATGCCGCTGGAAAGACTGCAGGCGCTGGCGCGCAAGATATGCGAAGTGCCGGCGGGGTTCACGCTGCATCCGCGCGTCGAGAAAATCATGCAGGACCGCCGGTTGATGGCGGAAGGCAAGCTGCCGCTCGACTGGGGCATGGCCGAAACGCTGGCTTATGCGTCGCTGCTGACCGAGGGGTTTGCGGTGCGCCTGTCGGGGCAGGATGCCGGTCGCGGCACTTTTTTCCATCGTCATGCGGTGTTGCATGACCAGAACCGGGAGCGCTGGGATCAGGGCACTTATGTGCCGCTGCAGCACCTGGCGCCCGATCAGGGCGATTTCGTGGTCATCGATTCGGTGCTGTCGGAAGAGGCGGTGCTGGGTTTTGAATACGGCTATGCCACGTCGGGTCCGAAGGAGCTGGTGATCTGGGAGGCGCAGTACGGCGATTTCGTCAACGGCGCGCAGGTAGTGATCGACCAGTTCATCGCATCGGGCGAGGTGAAGTGGGGCCGCATGTGCGGCCTGACCATGATGCTGCCCCACGGTTACGAGGGCGCAGGGCCCGAGCATTCGTCCGGCCGCATGGAGCGTTTCCTGCAACTGTGCGCGGATTACAACATGCAGGTCTGCGTGCCGGCGACGCCGGTGCAGATGTATTACCTGCTGCGGCGGCAGATGGTGCGGCCGCACCGCAAGCCGTTGATCATTTTTTCGCCGAAAAGCCTGCTGCGCCACAAGGAGTCGGTGTCGCCGCTCGAGGAATTCGCCAATGACAAGTTCAACCCGGTCAATGAAGACTGGGAAGCGCGCGAGATCGAGCCGGACAAGGTGGAGCGGGTGATTTTCTGCAGCGGCAAGGTGTATTACGACCTCCGCAATGAACGCCGCGCGCGCGCGATTCCCAACCTGCCGCTGGTGCGCATTGCGCAGATTTATCCGTTCGCACACGAGGAGTTCCGTGCGCAGATCGTGCACTACAAGAACGCCAGGGAAATCGTCTGGTGTCAGGAAGAGCCGCGCAATCAGGGCGCGTGGCGCCATATCCAGCATTACCTGATGCGCCACCTGCTGCCGCACCAGCAGTTGTATTACGCCGGGCGCGATTCATCGGCGTCACCGGCCGCGGGTTACAAGTCGTTGCACGAGAAGCAGCAGAAGGAACTCGTTGATCAGGCATTGACGCTGTCGGGCGGCAGTGCGCCGCAGCCGTTTAAACCGCGGCCATTGACCGCAGGTGAAGAAAGTTAATGAATATAATCAGGTTGCATATATATCATGCTCATTGATGTGAAAGTGCCCCAGCTCTCGGAATCCGTGGCCGAGGCGACGCTGGTGTCGTGGCACAAAAAAACCGGTGACTACATCAAGCGCGACGAAAACCTGGTCGATATCGAGACCGACAAGGTCGTACTCGAAACGCCGGCGCCGCAGGCTGGCGTGCTGGTGAAAATCGTCAAGGCTGATGGCAGCACCGTTGCCAGCAACGAAATCATTGCGCAGATCGACACCGATGGGAAACCCGCGGACGCGGGTGCTGCGCCCGCAGCGAAAGCGGCTGCGGCGCCGGCGAAAGCGGCGGACAGGCCATCAGGATCGCCGGCGATGCCCTCGGCGCAGAAGCTGGCCGCCGAGAAACATCTTGATACCGCGGCGATCAGCGGCACCGGCCGCGGCGGACGTGTGACCAAGGGCGATGTGCTGCAGGCGGCGGAGAGTGGCGTAAAAGCGGGCGGCGGAGCTGCAACAGCGCCTGCCGCGGCGCCCGTGGCGGCGCGCGCGATGCCGGTGGTGGATCTGGGGGATCTTGGAGAGCGTCCCGAGCAGCGCGTGCCGATGTCGCGGCTGCGCGCGCGGATTGCCGAGCGTCTGGTGCAGTCGCAATCGACGGCGGCGATTCTGACCACGTTCAACGAAGTCAACATGCAGCCGGTGATGGAGCTGCGCAGCAAATACAAGGACCGCTTTGAGAAAGAACACGGAGCCAAGCTGGGCTTCATGTCCTTTTTCGTCAAGGCGGCGGTGCATGCGCTGAAAAAATATCCCGTAGTCAACGCCTCGATCGACGGCAACGACATCGTCTATCACGGCTATTACGACATCGGCATGGCGGTGGGCAGCCCGCGCGGCCTGGTGGTGCCCATCCTGCGCAACTGCGACCAGATGACGCTGGCCGACATCGAGAAGCAGATCGCCGAGTTCGGCAAGCGCGCGCAGGACGGCAAGCTGACCATCGAAGAACTCACCGGCGGCACGTTCTCGATCTCCAACGGGGGCGTGTTCGGCTCGATGCTGTCCACGCCGATCATCAATCCGCCGCAGAGCGCGATTCTCGGCGTGCATGCCACCAAGGAGCGCGCGGTGGTGGAGAACGGACAGATCGTCATCCGCCCGATGAACTACCTCGCGCTGTCCTATGACCATCGCATCATCGACGGCCGCGAAGCCGTGCTGGCGCTGGTGGCGATGAAAGAGGCGCTGGAGGATCCGGCGCGGTTGTTGCTGGATATCTGAAGGGCGTAAGCGGTGAGCGGTTAGCAGTAAGCGGTAAGTCGAAAATCCGGCCTAATTTTTACCGCTCACCGCTCACCGCTCACCGCTAACCGCTAACCGCTAACCGCTTACGGCTTACGGCTTACGGCTTACCATTCACCATTCACCAATTACCAGTTACCAAACTCCAATGGCCAAAAACTTCGACGTAGTCGTCATCGGCGCCGGTCCCGGCGGTTACATCGCGGCGATCCGCGCAGCACAACTGGGCATGCAGGTCGCCTGCATCGACGAATGGAGCACCCCGGACGGCAAGCCCGCGCCCGGCGGCACCTGCACCAATGTCGGCTGCATTCCTTCGAAAGCGCTGCTGCAGTCCTCGGAGAATTTCGAACACGCCGGTCATGCGTTTGCCGACCACGGCATCCAGGTCAAGGGCCTGGCGATGGATGTGGCGCAGATGCTCAGACGCAAGGACAAGGTCGTCAAGCAGAACAACGACGGCATCCTTTACCTGTTCAAGAAAAACAAGATCACGTTTTTTCACGGCAGGGGCGCCTTCGCCGGCGGCGCCGCCGGCGCCTGGCAAATCCAGGTCTCCGGCAAAAGCGCCGAAGTGCTGACGGCCAAACACGTGGTCATCGCCACGGGCTCGGTTCCGCGCGCGCTGCCCGGGGTGCCGTTCGACAACAAACTGGTGCTCGACAACGCCGGGGCACTGGAGATCGCCGAGGCGCCGAAAAAACTGGGCGTCATCGGCGCCGGCGTCATCGGGCTGGAAATGGGCAGCGTGTGGCGGCGGCTCGGCGCCGAAGTCACCGTGCTCGAAGCCTTGCCGATGTTCCTGGGGGCGGTGGACGGGCAGGTGGCCAAAGAAGCGCTGAAGGTATTCAGCAAACAGGGCCTGGACATCAGGACCGGCGTCAAGGTCGGGAAAATCACCGCGAAAAAGAATGTCACGGTTGAATACACCGACAGCGCCGGCGCCGCGCAGACCCTGACCGTGGACAAGCTGATAGTCTCCATCGGTCGCATGCCCAACACGCAGGGTCTCAACGGCAACGCCGTCGGCCTGAAGCTCGACGAACGCGGTTTTGTCGCGGTGGATGGCGACTGCAGGACCAATTTGCCCGGCGTGTGGGCGGTGGGCGACGTGGTGCGCGGACCGATGCTGGCGCACAAGGCCGAGGAAGAAGGCGTGGCGGTGGCCGAGCGCATCGCCGGCAAGCACGGCCATGTCGATTTCAACACCGTGCCCTGGGTGATCTATACCTCGCCGGAAATCGCCTGGGTGGGCAAGACCGAGCAGCAGTTGCAGCAGGAAGGCGTCAAATTCCGTGCCGGCACATTTCCGTTCATGGCCAACGGCCGTGCCCGCGCGCTGGGTGACACCACGGGCTTTGTCAAATTCCTCGCCGATGCGCGTACCGACCGCATACTCGGCGTGCATATCATCGGGCCGATGGCTTCCGAGCTGATTGCCGAAGCGGTGGTGGCGATGGAATTCGGTGCTTCTGCCGAGGATATCGCCATGATCTGCCACGCGCATCCGTCGCTGTCGGAGGCGCTGAAGGAAGCCGCGCTGGCCGTTGATAATCGCACGTTGAATCTGTGATTGGTAACTGGTAATTGGTAATGGGTAATTGGTGATGGGTGAGGAGACAGGGGGGCACCCGCAGTGTGCTTTGCGCCTCGTGTCTTGCACGGTATGACTGCCGCGGTTGCCGCTGCGTCCGGCGATTTCACGGCGTTTTTGCAGCAATGCGCAGCCAGGCATGGTTTCACGCTCGATGCCGAGCAGGAGCATGCGGCGCGCGAACTGCAGCGCGTGCATGACGGCCTGCATCCGGAGAACCGGGGCAACCGCGGCCTGCTCGGGCTGCTCGACCGCCGCCGGATGGTGCGCGGGGTCTATCTGTGGGGAGGGGTCGGTCGCGGCAAGAGTTTTCTGATGGACAGTTTTTTTGCGTACACCACGGTGCCGCGCAAAAAACGCGTTCATTTTCACCGCTTCATGCAGGAAATCCACAAGTCACTGCATGCCCATCAGGGGCAGGAATCACCCATGGCGCTGGTGGCGCGCGACATTGCCGCCGGGGTGAGCCTGCTGTGCCTGGACGAATTCCACGTCACCGACATTACCGATGCCATGCTGATGCGGCGTCTGCTGGAAGGCCTGATGGCCGAAGGCGTGGTGTTGCTGACGACTTCCAATTTCGCGCCGGACGAGTTGTATCAGCATGGCCTGCAGCGCAATCAATTCCTGCCGGCCATCAAGCTGATCAAGACCCGGCTGACCGTGGTCAATGTCGATGGCGGCGTCGATTACCGGCTGCGCGAACTGGAAAAGGCCGGCACTTATCATACCGGCGCCAACGCCGACCGCCATCTCGCGCAGGCCTTCGAGCATCTCGCCAGCGGTGCGGGCGATGCCATGCCGCTCGATATCGAAGACCGGCAGATCCGCGTGCGGCGCCAGGCGCCGGGCGTGGCCTGGTTCGATTTCGGCGATCTGTGCGCGGGTCCGCGCGGCAAGCCCGATTACATTGAACTGGGCCGCCGCTATCACACCATCCTGATTTCCGGCGTGCCGCGCTTCACCGGGCAGGACGGCGATATCCTGCGGCGGTTTGTGTGGCTGGTCGATGAGTTCTATGATCGGCGGGTGAAGCTGATGCTCGGCGCCGCGGTGTCCGCCCGCCATCTGGTGGCCAACGCCACGGACAGCGACGGATTCCAGGCGCACCTGAATGCTTCGATGAAGGAGCGGCTGGCGAGCCGGCTCACTGAAATGCAGACGCGGCAGTATCTTGCGCTTCCCCATTTGCCCTGAGGTCATATGGATCACTGTAAAGCCTACAGAATATTCAATGAAAACAACAAGATAGCAGGGTGCGTGGTCGATGTGCCGGCCGCCGATATCGGCCGCGGCGAGGTGGTATTCAAGACCGCGTACTCCAGCGTCAATTACAAGGATGCGCTGGCGGCGACCGGCGTCGGCAAGATCATCCGCAACTATCCGCTGATCGGCGGCATCGATGCCGCGGGCACCGTGACGAGTTCCAGCGACGACCGTTTCAAGCCCGGTGACGAAGTGATCTGCACCAGCTATGACATGGGCGTTGCCCACGACGGCGGTTATGCGGAAATCTGCCGGGTGCCTGCCGACTGGGTGGTGCCGCTGCCCAAGGGGCTGACGCTGCTCGATGCGATGGCGCTGGGCACCGCGGGTTATACCGCAGGGCTTGCCGTGGAACTGCTGGAACTCAACGGCCTGGCGCCGAACAACGGCAAGGTGCTGATCAACGGCGCGACCGGCGGCGTGGCCAGCCTCGCCATCGACATGCTGGCAGCAAAAGGTTATTCCGTGACGGCGGTGACCGGGAAAACTGCGGAACATGATTTTCTGCGCAGTCTCGGGGCTGCCGAAATTCTCGATCGCGCCAAGATTGATTTCGGCACGCGTCCGCTGGAAAAGCCGCTGTGGGCCGCGGCCTTCGATTCGGTCGGCGGCGAGCAGCTTGCCTGGCTGACGCGCACCCTGCAGCCGCAGGGGCTGATCGCCAGCTTCGGCAATGCCGGCGGCATCGATCTCAAAACGACGGTGCTGCCGTTCATCCTGCGCGGCGTGCGGCTGATCGGCGTGGATTCCGCCGCAACGCCGATGCCGTTGCGGCGGCGCGTGTGGGGGCGTCTCGCCAGTGATCTGAAACCGCGGCACCTCGGCGCCATCACGCAGGTGATCGGCCTGACCGATCTGACCGCGTATTTCGGGCGCATGCTGAAAGGCGAAACCCGTGGTCGCGCAGTGGTCAGGATTTTGTAAGTCCGCAGGGGTGATAATGCCCCTGTCGGTGACCCCGTTAATACTTCAAACCGGGGCGCCGCGCCAATGACTGGAGGGGATATGGGCGCGTATGCTGATTTCTATCGCCGTTCCATTGACGACCGGGAGGCCTTTTGGGCCGAGGAAGCGCAGCGCATAGCCTGGCACCGGCCGTTTGACCAGGTGCTCGATTACAGCCGTCCGCCGTTCGCAAAATGGTTTGTCGGCGGCGAGACCAACCTGTGCCACAACGCAGTGGACCGCCATCTCGCCACGCGCGGCGACCAGAAGGCGCTGGTTTATGTTTCCACTGAAACCGATACCGAAAAAAGCTACACCTACCGCGAGCTGCATGCCGCGGTAAACACCTGCGCCGCGATAATCGCCGCGCAGGGCGTCGGCCGCGGTGACCGCGTGCTGATTTACATGCCGATGATCCCGGAGGCGGTGTTTGCGATGCTGGCCTGCGCGCGGCTGGGAGCGGTGCACTCGGTGGTGTTCGGCGGATTTGCCGCGGCGAGCTGTGCGACGCGCATCGATGATGCCAAGCCGAAACTGCTGATTACATCGGATGCCGGCCTGCGCGGCGGCAAGGCCATCCATTACCAGCCGCTGGTGAATGAGGCGGTGCGGCTGGCGAAATTTCCGCCGCAGAAAGTGCTGGTGGTCAATCGCGGCATCGATCCCGGTTTCAAGCCGGTGCCGGGGCGCGACCTCGATTACGCGACGCTCGCCCGCCAGCATGCCGGCGCGCAGGTGCCAGTGACCTGGCTGGAATCCAGCGAGCCCTCGTACATCCTCTATACCTCGGGCACCACCGGCAGACCGAAGGGCGTGCAGCGCGATACCGGCGGCTATGCCGTGGCGCTGGCGAGTTCCATGGAGCGCATTTACTGCGGCAAACCCGGCGAAACCATGTTCACCACGTCCGACATCGGCTGGGTGGTGGGACATTCATACATTGTCTATGGCCCGTTGATCCACGGCATGACCACCATACTTTATGAAGGCCTGCCGATCCGGCCCGACGCCGGGATCTGGTGGAAAATCGTCGCCGATCACAAGGTCAGCGTGATGTTTTCATCGCCGACCGCGGCGCGCGTGCTGAAAAAACAGGATCCGGCTTATTTGTCGAAATACGATTTGTCGTCGCTGCGGCATCTGTTTCTCGCCGGCGAACCGCTGGATGAGCCGACGCACCGCTGGATTCACGAGGCGCTGAAAAAACCCGTCATCGATCATTACTGGCAGACTGAAACCGGCTGGCCGATTCTGTCATTGGCGCCGGGGGTGGAAGCGGTCAAGGTCAAATACGGCACGCCGGGTTTTCCGGTGTACGGTTATGACCTGAAACTGCTGCGCGAATCGGACGCGACCGAAGCGGCAGCCGAGGAGAAGGGCGTGCTGATGATCAAGCCGCCGCTGCCGCCGGGTTGCATGACCACGGTGTGGGGCGACGACGAGCGTTTCGTCAATACTTATTTCCGCACCTTCCCCAAACAGTTGTTGTACTCGACGTTCGACTGGGGCGTGCGTGACAAGGAGGGCTATACCTTCATCCTCGGCCGCACCGATGACGTCATCAATGTCGCGGGACACCGCATCGGCACGCGAGAGATCGAAGAAGCGGTGCAGTCGCACGCCAACATTGCCGAAGTCGCCGTGGTCGGCGTGGCGGACGCAGTGAAGGGGCAGATGCCGCTGGCGTTTGCGGTGGTCAAGGATGTGTCGAAAGTCGGCACCGAAGCCGAGCGTGGCAGACAGGAGCAGGAAGTCATGGCCGCCGTGGATCGCCAGCTCGGCGCCATCGGCCGGCCCCGGCGCGTGTACTTCGTGACCCTGCTGCCGAAAACGCGTTCCGGAAAATTGCTGCGGCGATCGATACAGGCGCTGGCCGAGGGGCGCGATCCCGGCGACCTGACCACCATTGAAGATCCCGCGGCGCTGGAGCAGATCCGCAGCGCGCTGCGTGCCTGAGGTGTCAGGATCAACAGGATTAACCGGGAGTGATAATGTATAAGCAATTGTTTTTATTGATATTTATTTCATCTGCTGCCTGGGCGGCCGATTACCCCAGCCGTCCGCTGCGCATGGTGGTGGCTTACGCGCCGGGTGGGACGACGGATTTTGCAGCGCGCGTAACGGCGCCGAAACTGGGCGAACTGCTCGGCCAGACGGTGGTGGTCGATAACCGTCCTGGCGCCGGTTCCATCCTTGGCACCGACCTGGTCGCCAAGGGCGCGCCCGACGGCTACACGCTGCTGATGGCCGACACCGCCTTCGGCATCACGCCGGCGATTTACGACAAGCTGCCGTTCAACGCGCAGAAGGACTTCGCGACGATTTCGCAGATCATGAGCGTGGGCAATGCGCTGGTGGTGCATCCGTCGGTGGCGGCGCGCACGGTCAGGGAACTGGTGGATCTGGCCAAGGCAAAGCCGGGGCAACTGACGTTCGGTTCCGGCGGTGTCGGCACGCCGTTGCACATGGCCGGTGAACAACTGAAAGTCGCCGCCGGCGTCAACATGCTGCATGTGCCGCACAAGGGCGCCGCGCCGGCGATGGCGAGCCTGCTCGGCGGCCAGATCACCATGGTATTCCCGACGCTGACGCTGGCCGTGCCGCAGACCAAGTCAGGCAAGGTCAGGGCGCTGGCCGTGACCACCGCCAGGCGCATCGCATCACTGCCGGATACGCCGACCATGCGTGAGGCCGGTTATCCGGCAGTCGATGCCACGTCCTGGTTCGGGCTGGTCGCGCCGGCGCGGGTACCCAAACCCATACAGGCGAGGATCGCCGCTGAAATCGCGAAAGTGGTGGCGATGAACGATGTGCGTGAGCGCATCGAGGCGCAGCAGGGCGAAGTGATCGGCAGCAGTCCGGCCGTGTTTGCACAATTTGTCGCCGGCGAAATCGCCAACTGGACGCGGGTGGCCAGGGCGGGGAATATCCGGGCTGACTGAGACGGCGGTAAATGGTAATGAGTGATGAGTGATGGGTGAACGGCGAACAACCCATCACCCATCACCCATCACCCAATCATGCGTTATTCCAACACTCTCGAAGTGCGCCCCGTGCGCAACGGTCTGGGCATTGTTGCGCTGAAGCCCTTCGCTTCAGGTGCGGCGATCTGTCAGGTGCGCGGAAAAATCGTCACCGGACGCACGGTCTGGCGCTACTGGGATACGGATCCGCGGCGCGGCGCCAACTGTTTTCGTTATGACGCCGAACATTATCTCGATCCCGAAGGCGGGATCGGCGCCTGGGCCAACCATTCCTGCAATCCCAATGCCGGCGTGATCAAGTCGGGGCGCCGGCTGCTGCTGCAAGCCATCAAGGCCATTGCCGCCGGTGATGAAGTCACCCACGATTATTCCACGCTGCTCGGCGCCGACGATGTGTGGAAAATGCAGTGCAACTGCGGCGCAGCGCATTGCCGCAAGGTCGTGCGCAACATCAGCCGGCTGCCGGCCGGCGTGCTGGCCCGTTACCGGCGGCTGGGGATTATTCCGGAATTCATACTGGCAACCCGGATCATCAAATAACAAACAGCCGTGTGGGCTGTTTGTTTATGGGTGGCAGTGCAGTGGGCCCGTGCTGGCAGGCGCGGGTTATCAAACCGGGTCGGGAGCGCCTGAAAGAATGAAGCACGTGAATTTCATTCTTTCAGATGGATCAATCTTGTCCCAGATCAAAGCGGCTTTGTTTAATCGGAGTATTTCCACATCAGAGGGGCTGGCCAAGCATGCCCTTCGGGAGTGCCGGCAGAAGTGGATGGTGAATTCCGATCGTCTGTCTTGAGGCAGGAGGGTGACATGAGTGCATTAATGGTTCTCATTCTTGTAATGGTGGCAATCACGGTGTTTTCGCTGGGGGCGGGTATTACGGCCATGACGCGCGATGGCGATGTTGCGCACAACGACAGTGCACACTGGATGATGTGGCGCGTAGTGTTTCAGGCGGCGGCGCTGGCTCTGTTGCTGCTGGCACTGAAGGTGGGCTGGTGGTAGGTCGTCGTGTCAGTCGTGCGTTGATTTTTGTACCACGGAGACCAGCATGGTCAAGCCCGTTCCGGTTCTGCAGGAGGGCATGGTTGCCTGCGAGATGTGCCTGACGGAGATTCCGGCGTCGGAGGCAAAAAGCAGCGAGGCCGTGGATTATGTCCGCCATTTCTGCGGCAGCGAATGCTACGAACGGTGGCGGCTGCAAGCAGGCGTGAAGCCCGCCGAACCCGGCCGGAAACCCCCGGCGTAATCCGCCGGGCGTGTGGCGTGAGCCGCTGCGTATTCAGAAATAGCGCGCTTCACGCAACGCCGGGGTCCGGAACTTCTGCGGCAGCCTGAGCACGATCCGCTGACGGAGTCTCTGGAGTTCCTCGCGCGGCACGCGGTTCGCCGGCGAATCGCTGTTGGCCTCGAACGCGCAGGAGATTTCCAGCCATTCCTCTGTCGTGAGACATTCGCGTGCGCGTTCGTGCAGGGCATTTTCCACGCTGATGCGCCCCATCATCATGTCGGCGTAAGTGTCAATGATGCTCTTGAAGCGCCGGAATCCGTCCTGCGCGCCGCCGTGATAGCGTACCAGCGCATGGGCCATTTCAGTGAGCGCCGCGGAACCGCGCATGTATTCGGCATTCAGTTCATCCATGATCGGGATCATGTCCGGCGCGCGGCGGCGCAGGGGTCTGAACAGGTAATATTCTTCCAGCGGATGGTGATGTCCGTCCTGGAAATCTTCCATGAAATTCAGCTCTGCCGCGAGCAGCGGAAAATCCGGCTCACTTTGCAATTTCTCGACGTCGTTGATCAGTCGCAGCAGCGTTTGCAGCATGGTTTCGACCAACTGGTGTTCCCGCGTGATCATGCCGATGGCGAGTTCGCTGGCGGCGACGGATTCACTCCTGTCCTGGATGATCGGCATGGGCTGTCGCTCCGGATTCGAGGATGGACAAACACCTGAATTGGCGCAGTGTGCCGGTGGCGGAATGGCGATGTGTTGACACAGGTCAAGCAGTCCCGTGCGTGCAGTTCCAGATCATTTTTGTGCTTTGCAGTAAAAATGGTTCGGGCGGCATGCGAGAGGCGAGTGCGATCAGACAGATAGGAGTATGTGCTCAAAAGCGGGTAATGATTCATGGCAAGGTCGTCATGCGTTCATGCTGGCCTTTGATCCAAATCATCGTGAGCAACCGATGGTGATATAGGGTTCCTTGATTGAGCGTCATGAAATTGAAGGAGGACAGGCTGTGTTGCGCGTCTGGCTGGAATTCGCGGTTTGTGTCGCCCTGATCGGCTATGCCGGGACGAAGCTCTCCCGTTATGGGGACGTGATCGCCGAAAAGACCGGTTTCTCCGGCAGTTGGATCGGTCTGGTTTTGCTGGCTACGGTGACCTCGCTGCCCGAGTTGGTCACCGGAATCACGTCTGTTACGGTTGCAAAGGCGCCGAACATCGCGATTGGAGATGCACTTGGCAGCTGCGTTTTTAATCTACTGATTCTGGTGATCCTCGACCTGATGTATAGGGAGGAGTCGATCTATAGCCGTGCGCACCGCGGTCATGTGCTGTCTGCCGGCTTTGGCGTGATTTTGATCGGCTTCGTGGGGTTCTCTCTGCTGATCGGGCCGCGCGGTTTCGCGCCGGTGCTGGGCCATGTCGGCTTATATACCCCGATCATCATTTTGCTGTATCTGATCGCCATGCAGACCGTGTTCCGCTACGAGCGCGAGCATCTGGAGGAATATATCGAGCAACGGGCGCGTCGCTACGAAGACATCACATTGCGCCAGGCAGCAGCGCGTTATACGGCTGCTGCGATTGCCGTCGTGGCCACGGGTATCTGGTTGCCGTTCGTCGGCGTCGAGCTTGCGCAGCAGATGGGATGGACCAAGACGTTCGTCGGTACGTTGTTCGTGGCACTGGCTACGTCGGTACCTGAGCTCGTAGTCACGATCGCGGCAATGCGGATTGGCGCGCTGGATATGGCCATCGGCAATCTGCTGGGCAGCAACCTGTTTGATGTACTGGTGATCGCGGTTGACGACTTGTTTTTTACAACAGGACCGATCCTTGCTCACGTGTCGCCGATGCATGCGATCACCGCCATGTCGGCGTTGGTGATGACGGGTATCGCCATCGTCGGGCTGTTTTACCGTCCCCGCAAGCGATTGTTACGCACGGTAGGCTGGGTGAGTCTTGCGCTGTTCATGGTCTATCTGTTGAATACTTATGTGCTTTTTCTGCACGGTGAATAGCACACGGTGCAGTTTTCCACGGCAGCGGCCCAGACGGCGTTTTCGTCAAGTTGGCATAACTGATGCAGGGAAAATCCAGCCCAAGCCACGCCATGGCGGGCGGTGTGTTCCATACCGACCGAGCCATCCGCCGGGGTCAATATTTTCAACATGGCATGTCCTTGTAACAAACACTACATCGGGCGATCATGCATATTCAGCAGCACGGAGTCAGCTTAAGGATATGGGAACTGCGTTGGCTTGATCCGTATCAAATATTTGTACGATTCTCGACGGCCGACGCATTGCCGGGTCTGTTGCCGCAGCCGTGATCACGATGGTCTGGCGGTCAAAACCAGCGGGTTCGTTTGCACACCCACTGCGTCAGAACAAAACAGCCCCATGCGGAGCTGTTTTGTTCTGGCGGAAAGGGCGGGATTGTGCCGGTCTCGCCTTACGGCGATTCCGTCATCCCGTGCTGATGCGCGGGATCGCTGTGCGTGGCGCTGGTCGAACCCGGCAGGTTCGTCCACGCACCCTGCACCCCAATTAAAAAACAGCCGCTGCGGGCTGTTTTTTTAATTGGCGGAGAGGGCGGGATTCGAACCCGCGGTACGGCTTTCACCGTACACACGCTTTCCAGGCGTGCGACTTAAACCACTCATCCACCTCTCCGGAGCGCGCGATTCTAGCATGCGGGCAGCAGAGGCTTTCATAAAAACAAGGCCCGCCGAAGCGGGCCTTGATCAAGGATGAACCGGCTGCTGAGTGTCAGGTAGCTTCGCTCACCACACTGTCACCGCGCAGGTGCGGGTAACGCACATGCTCGACCAGATCCTGCACTTCCTTGTCCGGTGCAGGGGTCAGCAGACTCACCACGATGATGGTCAGCATGCCCAGCGGCAGACCGAACACGCCGGCGGAGATGGGGTTCAGGCCGAACCACATGTATTCCGCGATGGGTTTGGTCACGCCGAGCAGGTCACGCAGGTACGGGTAGGTCGTGGCCATGTAATAGAAGCACACGCCCAGTCCGACCACCATGCCGGCAATAGCTCCGGCCTTGTTCGCGCGTTTCCAGAAAACGCCCAGTACCAGCGCCGGGAAGAACGACGACGCGGCCAGGGAAAACGCCGCGCCGACCAGGAACAGGATGCTCCCCGGTTTGGTCGAGGCGGTGAAAGCCGCAATCAGCGCCACGACCAGCAACAGGACTTTCGACACGGTGACCCGACGCGAAGTCGTGGCACTGGGGTCAATCATCTTGTAGTAAACGTCGTGGGACAGTGCGTTGGCGATGGTCAGCAGCAGTCCGTCGGCGGTGGACAGCGCGGCAGCCAGACCGCCGGCAGCCACCAGCCCTGATACCACGTAGGGCAGGCCGGCGATCTCCGGTGTCATCAGCACAATCAGGTCGCCGCCGATGACGATTTCCGCCAACTGCACGATGCCGTCCATGTTGATGTCGGTAATACTGAGCAGCGTTGCGTCCACGGTCTGCCAGGCTTTGGCCCATGCCGGCAGTGCCGAAAACTGGCTGCCGACCAGATTCGAATACACCTCGAATTTGGCCAGCACCGCAAGGCAGGGTGCCGTGAAATAGAGCAGGAAAATGAAAAACAACGACCAGAATACCGAGCGCCGCGCTTCAACCACGCTGGGCGTGGTGTAGTAGCGCATCAGGATGTGCGGCAATGCTGCGGTGCCGAACATCATGCAGAACACGATGCCGAGGAAATTCAGGCGAGCAGTATCGCGCGCCTTCTCGTCCTTGCCGGGAAATGGTTCTGCATGAGGGCGCGGCGGGGCGGCGCGTGCGGCGCCGCCCTTGTCTTTGCCCCACTGTGCCTTGGCGGCATCTTCATCCTTGGGATAGGCGGCCAGCGCTTTTTCAGCGGCGGTGACCTGATCAGCCGGTGCGTTGGCGGCTTTGAGATCCCCCACACGCTTGGTGGCGGCAGCCTTGCCGTCGGCGTAGGCCTTGGCCGGATCTTTCAATGCGGCATTGGCGGCGTCCGCGCGATCCTTGAATATCTTGCGGACTTCCATTTCCCTGGGATCAGCAGTGAGTTTTTTCTCCAGATCACTGACCTTGGCCAGCACTGAACCGTAGGCGATTTGCGGTACCGGGATGCCGGTATGCTTGATGCCCAGCCAGACCACCGGGGTCAGGTAGGCAATGATCAGGATGATGTACTGCGCCACCTGTGTCCAGGTTACCGCACGCATGCCGCCGAGGAACGAACACACCAGAATACCGCCGAGACCGACGAATACCCCGATCGCAAACTCCAGGCCGGTGAATCGCGCCGTGATGATGCCCACGCCGTAAATCTGCGCGACCACGTACACGAATGAACACAGGATGGCCGCGAACACGCCGATCGTGCGCACGATGTTGCCGCCGTAACGCGCGCCGAGGAAGTCGGGGATGGTGAACTGGCCGAACTTGCGCAGGTAGGGCGCGAGGAACAGCGCCACCAGCACATAGCCGCCGGTCCAGCCCATGACGAAGGCGAGGCCGTCAAACCCGGACAGGTACAGGGTGCCGGCCATGCCGATGAACGAGGCTGCGCTCATCCAGTCCGCGCCGGTGGCCATGCCATTGAAGAAGGCGGGCACGCGGCGGCCGGCGACGTAGTATTCCGAAACTTCCACGGTGCGGCTCATGACGCCGATCATGGCGTAGAGGCCGATGGTGGCGACGAGGAAGGTGTAGCCGATGTACTTGCGCGGCAGCCCCATCTGCTCGGCGATGGCCAGCAGAATGATGAAGGCGATGAACCCGCCGGTGTACAGGGCGTAATAACGCTTGAGCTGTTGAGTGAAGCTCCTCTGACTGAAGGCGGCCTGGCTCATTTTATTTCCTCCTCTTGCACGCCATATTCATGGTCGAGTTTGTTCATGTACCAGGCATAGAAGCCGATGATCAGCACGTAAATCACCAGCGAACCCTGTGCCGACATGTAAAAGCCCAGCGGGAATCCCAGGAAACTGATGCTGTTCAGTTCGCGCGCATACCAGCCCTCGACGAACGTGACCAGAAACCAGATGGCCATCAGGACAGCCGTGATGAACAGATTCTTGCGCCAGTACTCGTGGTGCTTTTGGGATAATTCCATGCATCCCTCCTTTGGTTGGAAACCGCTGAGGCAATCGCCAATTGAATGCCAATTGGGCGTTGCCCTGATTTTTGTGACATTTCCCCTCCCGCATCGTAGTCAAAAATACTTACAAAATCCTGAACCTTGGCCCTAAAATGGGGCGGCTCTGCAGAAGGGCTGTCGGGTATGGGCACACATATTAAATATTTTTAAAAACAAACGGTTACTGTAATTTTTCGGGGGAGATTGGGATGCGCATCCTGATTTGCGAGGATGACGACGCACTGGCCGAGGCGCTGCGTTTCGCATTGACGCAGTCCGGTTTTGCCGTGGACCGGGTGGCTGACGGCCTGAGCGCCGACGAGGCGCTGAAGGGCGCGGCATTCGGTTTGCTGCTGCTGGATCTGGGATTGCCGAAGCTGGACGGGCTGGAAGTGTTGCGCCGTCTGCGTCGCCGCAACGATGCCCTGCCGGTGCTGATTCTGTCGGGACGCGAGCAGCCGGAAGAGAAGGTCACGGGTCTGGATCTGGGTGCGGACGACTATATTGTCAAGCCGTTCAGCCTCAATGAACTGCAGGCGCGGGTGCGGGCGCTGCTGCGGCGCGGCCAGGGCAGCGCAACGCCGACGCTCACCTATGGCGAGCTGAGCTTTGATCCGCTGGGACGCACCGCCAGCATCGGCGGCAGCCCGCTGGCGCTGTCCATGCACGAACTGGGCGTGCTGGAGGTGCTGATGCGCCGTTTCGGGCGTGTGGTCAGCAAGGAGCAACTGGTCGAACAGATTTACAACTACGATCAGGAAGTCAGCCAGAACGCCATCGAAGTGTACGTACACCGGTTGCGCAAGAAAATCGGCAGCGCCGGGGTGATGGTGCGGACACTGTATGGCAGGGGCTATGCACTGGACTATATCGAGAGGTAAGGAGCCCCGCTGCTTTTCCTAAGCCCGCGGCGCACCGAGCAGCGTGCGCACTTTTTCCATCAATTCCCGGGTGGAGAAGGGCTTGGTCAGATAGGCATCGGCGCCCAGCGCCATGCCGCGGGCGATTTCGGCCTCACGCCCGCGCGCCGTCACCAGCATGATGCGGGTATGGCTCAGTGCCGGATTGGCGCGTATCGCCGCGCATAATTCAAAGCCGTCGATCAGCGGCAGCATGACATCGAGCAGCACCAGATCCGGGGGCTGCTGTTCCAGGATGCACAGTGCGGCGGCGCCGTCCCGCGCGGAGACGACGTCATGGCCTTCCTTGCGCAGCAGGAACTCCAGCGACAGCAGGATGCTTTCTTCGTCTTCGACGATCAGTACGCGCGTGGTCACGGCTGCCGGGGTTGTCGGGAGTCAGGCGGCGAGGAAAGTGAGCCGGCTGTGCTGCAGCGGCAGCGTGAACGAGAATTTCGAGCCTGCACCCAGGGCACTTTCGACCCAGAGCCGGCCGCCGAAATGACGGATGATCTCGCGTGATATGGCGAGACCGAGGCCGCTGCCTTTGGGTTTGCCGGCAGGGGAGTCGCTGACCTGGCGGAATTTCTCGAAAATGACGGCCTGGTCGGCCGGGCTGATGCCGATGCCGTTGTCGCTGACTTCGATGCGCAGGGCCGTGGGTTCGTGAATCAGCGTCACTGTGACCCGGCTTTGCGGTTTGTCGCAGAAGTTGGCCGCGTTCGAGAGCAGGTTCAGCACCACTTGCATGAGACGGTCGCGGTCGGCGATGACCCGTTGCGGATGCTCGGTCAGACGCAGGTCGAGCACAATGTTGCGGTCCTTGTAGATCTGGCTCAGCGCCGTGGCGGCGTCCTCTATGACTTCGCGCATATCGACTTCGCTGGGATGCCAGTCGGCGGCGCCGGATTCGATTTTGGCGAGATCCAGCACCTGATTGATCAGGCGCGTCAGCCGTTCCGATTCGCGGGTGATGATGCCGAGAAATTTGCCGCGTTGTTCCTGATCGAGGTCCGGATTGTCGCCGAGGATTTCGGAAAAGGCGCGGATTGAGGTCAGCGGCGTGCGCAACTCGTGGGTGACGGTGGAGATGAAATCATCCTTCAGCCGGTCAAGTTCCTGCAGGCGCTGGTTGGCGCTGCGCAATTCGTTGGTTGCCGCTTCCAGTTCGAGCGACTTCTGTTCCAGTTGCCGGCTGTAGGCGAGCGCCTGGGAGGCTTCGTCGATGATGGCCATGACTTCGTCGAGCGCCAGCGGCTCCTCGTCAACGACCGAGGCAACCATGTCGCGTGCCGAGGCGCTGCCGATGGCGCCGGCAATTTGTGATTCGACGTAATGCACCAGCACTGCGTTGGCATTGAGTTGCTCAATGCCGGGGACACCCTGGCTGCGCGCATAGGCGGCAAAGGTTTCCTGCGCACGTTCGGGTCCGATGAAACGGCCCAGCAGCGTCTGCAGGTCGGCGACGGTGGCGCTGCCGCGCCAGAAACGCGAGCCGCTGCCTGCAGCGACGTGGCGCAATACGTCCACGAACAGGTTGGCCTGGCTGTGCTCGGTCGCTGTCGGGCGGCGCCACAGCGAGAGGCCCACGTAGAGGCCGATATTGGCGATCATGCTCCAGAACAGGCAATGGCTGATGTCGTCGAGTCCCTGCAAACCGAACAGTTGCTGCGGCTTGAGCAGATCGATGCCGAATATGCCTTCGGTCAGGAAGGTAATCGGCAGCCAGCCGGACTTGGCGAATGACGGCAGCAGCAGCGTGTACAGCCAGAGCAGGAATCCGGCGCTGAGTCCGAATAAGGCGCCCAGACGCGTGCCGCCTTTCCAGAACAGGCCGCCCAGCATCGCCGGCGCGAACTGGGCGACGGCGGAGAATGAAATCAGGCCGATCGACACCAGCGCATAGGCTTCTCCGGCGAGGTAGAAGAATACATAACCCAGTATGAGCACCAGCACGATCGCGCTGCGGCGGATGCCCAGCAGCAGCGCGGAAAGGTCGGGACGCTCGGTGAGCCTGAGGAATTTCCAGCGCAGCAGGATCGGCATCACCAGATCGTTGCAAACCATCGTGGACAGGGCGATGGTTTCGACGATGACCATGCCGGTGGCGGCCGAGAGCCCGCCGATGAAGGCCAGCAGGGCGAGCCAGGTCTTCTGCTCGGCCATCGGCAGCGTCAGCACGAAAGTGTCGGCATCGACGGTGCCCGCAGGGAAATACATCATTCCGCCGAGCGCGATCGGCAGCACGAAAATATTGATGGCCAGCAGGTAGAGCGGAAACAGCCAGATGGCCTTGGTGAGATGGCGCTCATCGACGTTTTCCACGACGGCAACCTGGAACTGCCGCGGCAGCAGGATGATGGCGAGCATGGACAGCACGGTCAGTGATACCCAGTTTATGTAGCTTCCGGCGGCGCCGCCCTGGGTCAGCAGCGCATTCAATTCCGGTATCGCGGCGGCCTTGCTGAACACGTCCTCGAAACCGTTGAACATGCCGAAGGTCACGAATACGCCGACCGCGATGAAAGCAACCAGCTTGACTATCGACTCGAAGGCAATGGCGGCGACCAGTCCTTCGTGCCGCTCGGTGGCATCGAGATGGCGGGTGCCGAACAGAATGGTGAATGCGGCCAGCAGCATGGCAATGTAGAAGGTGTTGTCGTGCAGGAACGGCAGGGTGCTGATCTCGCCGACGGTCGAGGTGTCGGGCGGGTATTGCAGAACAAACGAGAAACTGGCGGAGATGGCTTTCAGCTGCAGCGCGATATAGGGCACGATGCCGATGACCGCGATGATGGTGACCAGGCCGCCCAGCAAATGGCTCTTGCCGTAGCGTGAAGCGATGAAGTCGGCGATGGATGTAACGCGATGGACTTTGCTGATGCGGATCAGTTTCAGCAGCACATACCACCACAATGCGGCCATCAGCGTCGGGCCGAGATAAATGGGCAAAAAGCCGATGCCGCTGGTCGCGGCACGGCCGACGCTGCCGTAGAAGGTCCACGACGTGCAATACACCGCCAGCGACAGCGTATAAATGTAGGGATTGGCAATGATGCTGCGGCCGGCGTCGGCGCGCTTGTCGCCGTAGTAGGCGATGGCGAACAGCAGTCCGACATATCCGAACGACAGAACAACGATCAGCGTGCCGGTAATCATCCTACGAGTCGCTGTGCTCGACGATCAGCGCCATCATGCCGATCAGCGTACCCCAGGCGACAAACAGATAGAGATAGAGCAGCGGAATGCCGAAGACCTGCGTGCCGCCGGCAAACAGCGACAGGATCGGATAGGTGAACAGCAGGCAGCCCAGCAAAAACAGCGCAACGAGGCGTTGTCCTTTGAGCGTGGGTTTGATCATGGCGGCCTGCGGGCGCCGGCGGCGTGGGCTGCCGGCGCTGCGGGTAATCCGGTGTTATTTTTGTGGTTGCTTGAGTTGCTCGAGTATCGCCGGATTCTCCAGCGTGGAAACATCCTGCTTGATGTCTTCACCCTTGGCGATCGAGCGCAGCAGCCGGCGCATGATCTTGCCGGATCGCGTCTTCGGCAGATTGTCGCCGAAGCGGATGTCCTTCGGTTTGGCGATGGGGCCGATTTCCTTGGCGACCCAGTCCTGCAGTTCCTTGACGATTTTTCTGGCGGCATCGCCTTCCGGCCGCGCCTGTTTCAGCACGACGAAGGCGACTACCGCTTCGCCGGTCAGTTCGTCGGGACGGCCGACCACGGCAGCTTCGGCAACCAGAGCGGTATTGGCCACCAGCGCGGACTCGATTTCCATGGTGCCCAGCCGGTGTCCGGAAACGTTCAGCACATCATCGATGCGGCCCATGATGCGGATATAGCCGTCCTCGTCGTAGGTTGCGCCGTCGCCGGCGAGGTAATACCTGCCCTGGAAATCTTCGGGGAAATAGGTTTTTTTGTAGCGCTCGGGGTCGCCCCAGATGGTGCGCAGCATGGCCGGCCAGGGTTTCTTGATGACGAGGATGCCGCCTTTGCCCTTGCCGACGGAATGTCCGGTCTCATCGACGATGTCGGCGATGATGCCGGGTAGCGGCAGCGTGGCCGATCCCGGCTTGGTCGGCGTCGCACCCGGCAGCGGGGTGATCATGTGACCGCCGGTTTCGGTCTGCCACCAGGTGTCGACGATCGGGCAGCGGCCGCCGCCGACGGTCTCGTGGTACCACATCCACGCTTCCGGGTTGATCGGCTCGCCGACCGTGCCGAGTATGCGCAGGCTTGTCAGGTCATATTTTTTCGGCAGATCGCCGCCGGCCTTGATCAGCGAACGGATCGCCGTCGGGGCGGTGTAGAACACCGTGACTTTGTGATCCTGGATCATTTTCCAGAACCGGCCGGCGTCCGGATAGACCGGCACGCCCTCGAACACCACTTCGGTGCCGCCGCAGGCCAGCGGGCCGTAGCAGACATAGGAATGTCCGGTGACCCAGCCGACGTCTGCGGTACACCAGAACACGTCGTCAGGCTTGTGATCAAACGTCCATTTCATGGTCAGGATGCACCACAGCAGATAACCGCCGGTGGAATGCTGGATACCTTTGGGTTTGCCGGTGGAGCCGGAGGTGTAGAGGATGAACAGCGGATGCTCGGCATCAACCCATTCCGGTTCGCAGGTTTCCGGCTGGCCCTTCACCAGGTCGTGCAGCCAGACGTCAGTTTTCGGATTCCAGTTGACCTTGCCGCCGCTACGCCTGTAAACGACCACCGACTTGATCGACTCGCAGCCGCCCAGCGCAATGCCGTCATCGACGGCGGCTTTCAGCGCAATGGCCTTGCCGCCGCGCATCTGCTCGTCGGCGGTCAGTACCGCCACTGCGCCGGCGTCGATGATGCGCTCCTGCAGGCTTTTCGCGGAGAAGCCGCCAAAGACCACTGAATGAATGGCGCCGATGCGTGCGCAGGCCTGCATGGCGACGATGGCTTCGATGGACATCGGCATGTAGATGATGACGCGGTCGCCTTTTTTGATGTTCCGCGACTTCAGGCCGTTGGCCAGCAGGCAGGTGCGGCGATGGAGATCCCGGTAACTGGCTTTGGTGATCTTGCCGTCGTCGGCCTCGAATATGACGGCGGTTTTGTCGGGCTGGGTCTGCAGGTGCCGGTCCAGGCAGTTGTAGGAGGCGTTCAGCGTGCCGTCGGCGAACCAGCGGAAGAAGGGGGCCTTGGAATCGTCCAGCGACTGCGTAAACGGTTTTTTCCACAGCACGTGCTCGCGCGCGAGTTTGGCCCAGAAACCGCTGTAATCTTTTTCAGCGTCCGCGCACAGCGCGCGGTAGGCATCCATGCCGGAGATATTGGCTTTTTTGGCGAGCGCCGGGTTCGGCGGGAACACGCGGAGTTCGTGCAGTACGGATTCGATCGTGCCGGATGAGGGAGTGGACATGAGACGTCTCCAGTGTCGGGTATTGGATGCTGCCGGATTTTTTTGTCGGTGCCGTAAGCAATGCGCAGGGCGGCGCCATGCATAGCGGGTTATGCCATATAAAATCATTAACATTGGCGCTTGTAAAGCCTTAGGTGTGAGATTGCAAGACGTTATTTATTCGAGAAGCGGGCACGCTACCTCCGA
>CAZAOZ010000012.1:0-67146 GCA_964486865.1 uncultured Bordetella sp. | reverse complement strand
TCGTGCTGCAGGTCGGCAAGCGCAAGTTCGCGCGCGTCACCATAAAATAAAACCGCAAACTGAAATATCAATAATTGCGGCGCGGTGCAGTGCGGCGCGTCAGCGCCCTTTCCACAGCTCGTTCAATCGCGCTTCGCGGCCGCAACTGGTCTTGTAGTACTTGTAGCGGACCGGATTTTTCCTGTAGTAGTCCTGGTGGTATTCCTCCGCGGGATAGAATTCGGCCGCGCGCGTGATCAAGGTGCGGATTTCGCCGGAGAACGGTTTGTTTTTTGCCAGCGCCGCGCGCGAGGCTTCCGCGGCCTTGCGCTGTTCCTCGTCGTGAACAAAGATTTCGCTGCGATACTGCGAGCCGTGGTCGCAAAACTGGCCGTTGAACTGCGTCGGATCGATGTTGCGCCAGAACGCGTCCAGCAGTTGCGCGTAGCCGGTTTTCGCCGGGTCATAGACCACCTGCACCACCTCGTTGTGACCGGTGCCGCCGCCGGAAACCTGCTTGTAGGTCGGGTTTTTGATGCGCCCGCCCATGTAGCCCGAAGTCGTGAACAGCACACCGGGCACCTTGTCGAAGGCTTCCTCGACGCACCAGAAACAGCCGCCGCCGAAGGTGGCGATCGCGCTGCCCGCAGGCGCTTTGGGCAGAGCGGCGGGCTGGTCGTCCTGGGCTTGGGCGGCCAGCGCAAAAAACACGGCGCATACCATGGCCAGACGGCAGAAAATACCTTTGAAAATCATGAACATTTCATCAGTCTCCCGGTTAAAACCAGTATATCGGATAATCCCCATTCACAGACCCGGCGCGCCGGGCTTCGTTCATTAGTGGAGAAAACATGCGGCGCATTACACTTACGCAGTATCTGGTTGAACAACAGCGGGAAAAAGGCATCGTCTCCGCCGAGTTGCGTCTGCTGATCGAAGTCGTCGCGCGCGCCTGCAAATCCATCAGCAATGCGATCAGCAAGGGCGCGCTGGCCGGCAATCTCGGCGGTGCTGGCACCGATAACGTGCAGGGCGAGGCGCAGAAAAAACTCGACGTCATTTCCAACGAGGTGCTGCTGGAAGCCAACGAGTGGGGCGGTCATCTGGCCGCAATGGCTTCCGAGGAAATGGAGCATCCGCACCAGATTCCCAACCGTTATCCGCGCGGCGAATTTTTGCTGCTGATGGATCCACTCGACGGCTCATCGAACATCGACGTCAACGTGTCCGTCGGCACCATTTTTTCGGTGCTGCGCTGCGCCGAGGGCTGCGAACCCAACGAAAAGGCTTTCCTGCAGCCCGGCGCGCGCCAGGTGGCGGCGGGTTTCGCGGTGTACGGGCCATCGACCATACTCATCCTGACCGTGGGCAACGGCGTGGCCGGCTTCACGCTGGATCGCGAAATGGGCAGCTGGGTGCTGACCCAGCCGAAAATAGAAATTCCCGCCGACACCGCCGAATTCGCCATCAACATGTCGAACATGCGCAATTGGGAGCCGCCGGTGAAGCGCTACATCGATGAATGTCTCGCCGGCAAAAACGGTCCGCTGGGCAAGGATTACAACATGCGCTGGGTGGCATCGATGGTGGCCGACGTCTATCGCATCCTGTCGCGCGGCGGCATTTTCATGTATCCGCAGGACGCCAAGCACAAGGACGGCCGGCTGCGGCTGATGTATGAGGCCAATCCGATGTCCATGATCGTCGAGCAGGCGGGCGGCGCCGCGAGCACCGGCCGTCAGCGCATACTCGACGTGCAGCCCGAAAAGCTGCACCAGCGCGTCGGGGTCATCCTCGGTTCGCGCAATGAAGTGGCGCGGGTGACGGGATACCACGGCGAGGGAAAGTGACCGGGGTGGTCACGGGCGAAATTGTTACGGGCGAAAACCGTCAGGAATCGCTGCCCGGCGCGCGCGAAGTCGCGACGCTGGGCGGCGGGTGTTTCTGGTGCCTGGAGGCGGTGTTCGACGGCATGGCGGGCGTCGAGTCCGTCGAATCGGGCTACAGCGGCGGGCACACGGACAATCCGACCTACGAAGCGATCTGCGGCGGCGACACCGGCCATGCCGAGGTGGTGCGCGTCACCTTTGATCCCGCGGTGGCGACGTATCGCGACATTCTCGATGTGTTTTTCACGATACACGATCCGACAACCCTGAATTTCCAGGGCAACGACGTCGGCACCCAGTACCGTTCCGTGATCTATTTCCATACGCCGGAGCAAAAAGCCGCGGCGGAAGCGGCCATTCGCGACCTGACGGCGGCCAGGGTGTTCGAGCACCCGATAGTCACCGAAGTGGCGGCGGCCCCGCGTTTTTACGTGGCCGAGCCATATCACCAGGAATATTTTGAACGCAATCCGCGGCAGCCGTACTGTCAGGCCGTGGTTTCGCCGAAAGTCGCAAAATTCCGCCGGAAATTCGCCGGCCGGCTGAAGAAATAGTCCTGCACGCCTTCAGGCTTCCGCGGCAAGACGGCGCTGACGGGTCGCGCTGATGATGGCCTGCGCCAGCTTGATCAGCGTCAGCGGCGCGCAACCTTCAGCCTTGTTGTTGGCGATGATGGTGCATTCGTGCCCGGCAGCCAGCGTTCCGATGCACAGCTGCGCAATCGATTCCCGCGTTGCGCTGTCCTCGTCCACCAGCTGATCGAAGGGCGTGAACCGCGTTCTGGCGTCTTCGTAACCGTAGCCGGCGCGCAGGTTCCAGCGCACGATCAGCGGTCCCGGGCCGAAGCCCGACATGGCGGCAGCCTGCGCCGCCACTGGCGGCATGCGCGGATGCACGCCGAGGCAATAGCGTGCCCGCGCCTCGTGGAGCGAGGCGAAAAAGCGGCGCGTAATCATGCGGTCATCGCGCATTTCCACCGCATACAGCGGTCCCTGCGGCAGCCGCCCGAGAAATTCCTGCAGCTGCGCGATGAACCGTTCGGGCGCCCGCGTCAGCGCCCGGCCCAGCGGCGGAAACTGGAACAGCAGCGGCCCGGCTTTTGCGCCCAGCCCCTCGATGGCCGGACCAATGAACTGATCAATGGCATAAGCAGCATCGAGGTAGTGCGCATTCGGCGCATTTTTTTCGCCGGGCTCCGCGTGCGTCCACGGCATCGTCAGCGCGCTGGGCGCCTTGACCACAAAACGGAAATGCTCCGGCACCTGCTGTGCGTACACTTCGTATTGCCATGCCGACAGCGGCGCATAAAATGAGCGATCCACGCCGACGGTGTTGAACAGCGGGTGTTGCGCGTAGGCGGCGAGACCATGGCGCGACAGGTCGCCCGGAGGCACGGTGTCTGCCCAGACCATGCCGCGCCAGCCGGGAAAATGCCAGGACGAGGTGCCCAGCCGCACGCCGTCCGGCAGCTGGCGCGCCAGTTCGCGCACCTCGGAGGTGACGGCTGCGGGGGCGATTTCCACCGCGCGGTGAGTGGGACCGCCCCGCGTTTCGCCCTCGAACAAGGACATCTGCCTGGACATGAGGCGGGCGCTCTAGCGGGGGAAATTGCCGCGCATTGTCACTGTCCGGCGACGTGCGGATGCGGACGCCGGGATTGCCGTTGATGCAGACTCACAATTCAAGTTCCTCCAGTAGGTCATTGATTTGCTTCTGCTCTTGTGCTGCCGGTGAACCGCGGGGACCCGCGCCGGGAAGCCGCTATTGTGCGGCCACGGCCGCAATCACACAAACCGGTCGCCGTTGGCTGGTGTTGCGGCGTCGTACGGAGGTGCCCGATTATCGCGCGGTACCCTCTGAAATTCACTCTGGAATTGATTGACAAAGCCATTTTCCATCGGCATCCTCTTGACACCGTGCAACACCACGGCACAGCAACCAAGCTGGACAAGCTGAGTAGTTAAAGCGAAGTAAACAGAGCGAAGTAAAGTAGTCCAACCGACTCAAACCAGACAGACCTGAACGGGAGATCAATCGATGGCTGCAAAGAAAAAAGCTAGCAAAAAACCCGCCGCGAAGAAAAAGAAAGCCGGCGCGAAACGCAAACCCAATGCCGCATTCATGAAGCCGATGCAACCGAGCGCAGCACTTGGCGCGGTGATCGGCAATGGCATGATGCCGCGCACGGAAGTCACCAAGAAAATCTGGGCGTACATCAAGAAGCATGGCCTGCAGGACAGCAAGAACCGCCGCAACATCAACGCTGACGAAAAACTGAAAGACGTCTTCGGCGGCAAGAAGCAAGTGTCCATGTTCGAGATGACCAAACTGGTCAACAAACACCTGAAGTAACCCGTTGTTTTATTGGGTAAAAACGGGGTGCTGCGGCGCCCCGTTTGTTTTGCGCTTCCCCCTCGCACACAGTCCCTGGCGTGCCTGTTTTGGCGCTCAGCGCGGCGCTGGCCGCGGGCGTCCGGTCGGCCACGACACCAGCGCCACGCCGAGGCAGGTGGTGACTATGCCGGCGATCGACAGCGGCGTCGGCACCACGCCGAACATCGCCAGTTCCAGTGCCACCGCGAAAATCGGCGTCAGGTAAATCAGGCTGCTGACCCGCGTCGCCTGGCCGCGGCGCATCAGCGTATGGAAGGCATTGACCGCGAGTATCGACGCGCCGATCACCAGGAATACGATGGCGCCGGCGAGCGCCCATGACCAGCGCACTGCCGCGCCCTCGACCAGCCATGCCAGCGGCGCCAGCACGGCGATGGTCGCGACAAACTGCAGCAGGGCGGCCGCGCGCAGATCCACCGCCGGGCAGAACGTGCGCTGGTAGAGCGTGCCGGCGGTGACGCCGGCCAGCGAGATGGTGACGGCGATGAGGCTGCCGAGCGTGGCTTCGTGCACATCAATCTTGTGCCAGACGATCAGCGTCACGCCGGCGAGGCCGACGGCGATGCCCAGCCATTGCCGTGCGCCGAGGCGCTCGCCCAGCCAGCGTCCGGCGATGACCGCGGTCAGCAGTGGCTGGATCGACAGCAGCACCGCGGTGATGCCCGCCGACATGCCCAGATATTGCGTGTAGTGGCTGCCGCCGAGATGCACGGCGTGCATCAGCAGTCCGGCAACGATGATGTGGCCGGCCTCGCGGCGGTCGGCCGGCCAGCGCGGCCTGACGATCAGCACGATCGGGATCAGGCACAGGATGCCGAAGGCGAAGCGCAGCGTCAGGAAGGTGAAGGGCGCAGCCTGCCCGAGGCCGATTTTGGTGGCAATAAACCCCGAGCCCCATACCGAGACGAAATACCACGCCAGCAGCGTTTCCCAGGCGCGGGCGGAGAGCGGCGCGGACAAGGCAGGGCTTACGGCGCGAGCCGGCTCAACTGCCAGTGTTCGCCGGCGCGCGCATACAGCAGGCGGTCATGCAGCCGGTTGGGCCGGCCCTGCCAGAATTCCACCGCAACGGGGGTCAGCCGGTAGCCGCCCCAGTGCGCGGGGCGCGGCGGGTGGGCGCCGAGTTGCGCGGCGGCGGCAAAACGCTGTTCGAGCACGGCGCGGTTCACGACCGTTTCGCTTTGCGGCGAGGCAATCGCCGCATGGCGGCTGCCCAGCGGACGGAGGTCGAAATAGGCGTCGGATTCAGCGGCGGTGACTTTGGCCACGCTGCCCTCGATGCGCACTTCGCGCTCGAGTTCATGCCAGTAAAACACCAGCGCGGCGCGCGCATTGGCGGCGAGTTCGCGGCCCTTGCGGCTCATGTAATTGGTGTAGAACACGAAGCCGCCGTCGATGCTGTTGAGCAGCACGATGCGCGCCGAGGGCTGTCCGGATGCCGCCACCGTCGCCAGCGTCATCGCATTGGGCTGCGGCAATTCCGCGCGCACCGCCTCGTCGAACCAGTGCTGGAACTGGGCAAACGGATCGGCAGCAACAGCGGATTCGTTCAGGGGTTCGCCCTGATACTCGCGGCGCAGTTGGTCTCTACTCACGACAGGCATCCTGCAGAAAGGGAGGCGCCTATTCTAGCGCGCCGACAGTTGCGCCGTGCTGGGATCAGCGCTCCGGCAGCGGGATGAATTCCGTTTCGCCGGGCACCGGGTCAAAACGCTGTTCCCGCCAGCGGGCGCGCGCGTCTTCGATCAGCGCGTTGTTGCTGGCGACAAAATTCCACGACAGCAGACGTTCGCCGTCGATGGCTGCGCCGCCGAGCAGCATCAGCCGTGCGCCGGCGGCGACGCTGACGACGGCCGCCGCACCGGGGGCGATGACAGCCATGGTGCGCGGAAGAACGGGCGCGCCGCCGACGGCGACATCGCCCTCCACCACGTAAATCGCGCGCTCGGCGTATTCCGCCGGCAACTCGAATTGAGCTGCGCCCGCGGCTTCGACGGCGCCGTAAAACATCGGGGAGAACGTTTTTGCCGGCGCGCGCAGCCCGTACGCCTCGCCGGCGATCAGCCGCAGCGTGGCGTGGCCCCATTGCGCAACCGGCAGCGTGGCTTGGGCATGATGCGTGAAGGCGGGCGCGGTCTGCTCGTGCGCGCGCGGCAGCGCGACCCAGACCTGGATGCCGTGCAGCCCGCGCATGGTGTCGCGATCTTCAGTGGGGCTGCGCTCGGAATGAACGATGCCGCGTCCCGCGGTCATCCAGTTGACGTCGCCCGGCTCGATGCGCTGCACGCAGCCCAGGCTGTCGCGGTGCATGAGGGCGCCGTCGAACAGGTAAGTGACCGTCGCCAGCCCGATATGCGGATGCGGGCGCACGTCGATGCCGTGGCCGGGCGCGAACCAGGCCGGACCCATGTGATCAAAAAATATGAACGGCCCGACCATCCGCCGCGCCGCGGCCGGCAGCAGGCGCCGCACCTCGAAACCGCCGAGGTCCTTGGTGTGGGCAGTGAGCGTTTGCGCGATCATGGCCGGGCAGGCTGGCGGCTTCGTGCAGCGAGGAAATCACCAAGGATACGCGCAGTATGCGAACCTGCGGATCGTGCGGCAACCTGCGCCGGAGAACCATCCGCGACAATGCGCCCGCCGCCGTCGCCGCCCTCCGGCCCCAGATCGATGATCCAGTCGGCCTCGGCCATGATGTCGAGGTTGTGCTCAATCACCACCACCGAGTTGCCGGCATCGACCAGCCGGTGCAGCACATGGATCAGCTTTTCGACGTCCGCCATGTGCAGGCCGACGGTCGGCTCGTCGAGCACATACAGCGTGTGTTTTTGCGCGCCGCTGCGGCCGGGCCGCACGCCGGCATCGTCATTGTTGATGCGCACCTTGGCCAGTTCGGTGACCAGCTTGATGCGCTGCGCTTCGCCGCCGGACAGCGTCGGGCTTTGCTGACCCAGCGTCAGATAACCAAGGCCGACGTCCTGCAGCAGGCGCAGCGCGTGGTGGATTGCGGCGTGCGCGGCAAAAAATTCCACGGCTTCATCGACGGACAATGCCAGCACGTCGCCGATGGATTTGTCCTTGAAGCGCACGCTCAGGGTTTCGGCATCAAAGCGCGCGCCGTTGCAGACATCGCAGGGCACTTTCACATCCGGCAGAAAACTCATTTCGATTTTCTGCACGCCCTGGCCCTCGCAGGCCTCGCAGCGTCCGCCTTTGGTATTGAACGAAAAGCGGCTCGCGGTGTAGCCGCGCATGCGCGCTTCCGGCGCTTCGGCATACAAACGGCGGATGGTGTCCCAGAAACCGACATAGGTCGCCGGGCAGGAGCGCGGCGTTTTGCCGATGGGCGTCTGATCGACTTCAAGCACGCGGCCTACCGCCTGCCACCCCGTGATGTTTATGCAACCTGTCGTCTTTATTGATGTTTTTGACTTGGCGTTGACCAGGCGCGCGAGATTGGCGTGCAGCACGTCGCGCGCCAGCGTCGATTTGCCCGAGCCCGACACGCCGGTGATTACCGTCAATCGCCCCAGCGGCACGCGCGCGTTGATGTGCTGCAGGTTGTGCAATTGCGCGCCGCGGATGTGCAGCGAGGGTGTTTTGTGATCCACGCGACGCGGCGGATGCAGCGGATGCTGCAGCGGTCTGGCCAGCAGGCGGCCGGTGACGGATTGCGGATTACGCTGCAGTTCGGCGGCGGTACCCGCGGCGACGACATGGCCGCCGAGGCGTCCCGCGCCGGGGCCGAGATCAATCACATGGTCGGCGCGGCGGATGGTGTCCTCGTCGTGCTCCACCACGATCAGGGTGTTGCCCTTGGTCTGCAGTTTCGCCAGCGTGTCGAGCAGGATGCGGTTGTCGCGCGGATGCAGGCCGATGGTCGGCTCGTCAAGGATGTAGGCGACGCCGCGCAGATTGGAGCCGAGCTGCGCGGCGAGGCGGATGCGCTGCGCTTCGCCGCCGGACAAGGTCGGCGCGGCGCGGTCGAGCGCGAGATAACCCAGGCCGACCTCGTCGAGGAAACTCAGCCGGCTGCGGATTTCGGCGACGATGTCGCGCGCGATCGCGGCTTCCCGGCCGGTGAATGACACATCGGTGAATTCGCGCGCGAGTTTTGCCACCGGCAATGCGGCGAGCGCGGCAATCGAACGCTTGCGGTAACGCACCGCCAGCGCGGCCGGATTGAGCCGCTGGCCGGCGCAGGCCGGGCAGGGCTCATCGACTTCCAGCCAGTTCAGCCACGAGTCCAGCACATGCTCTTCGGTGCCGGTTTTTTCGCGCTCTTCATCCCAGTCTATTTTTTCCAGCGTCAGCCCGGTGCCGAAACACGACGGGCACCAGCCGTGCTTGGAGTTGTACGAAAACAGCCGCGGGTCGAGTTCCGGAAAACTCCTGTTGCACGACGGGCAGGCGCGCTTTACCGAATACGCGGTTTCAGTCAGGCGGATTTTCCGCGCGTCCTTTTTTGCCATCGCCGCGGCCAGCGTATCCAGCCCGCCCAGCACCTGCACGATGCCCTTGCCGTGATCCAGCGCGGCGGCGAGGCCGGCGCGCAGTTGCGCCTCGTTCTCCGGCGTGACGCGGATATCGGCGACCGGCAGCTCGATGCTGTGTTCCCTGAAGCGCGCCAGCCGCGGCCACGGCGCGGTAGTGATGAACTCGCCATCCACTCGGAGATGGGTATAACCCTTGCCCGCGGCCCACTTGGCGAGGTCGGTGTAATAGCCCTTGCGATTCACGACTAACGGCGCCAGCAGGCCGATGCGGTCGTTGCGGTGCCGTTTCATGATGCGCGCGGCGATCTGGTCGATGCTCTGCGGCTCGATGGCGACATCGCAATCCGGACAGTGCTGCGTGCCCAGCTTGACGTAGAGCAGGCGCAGGAAATGATAAATCTCGGTCAGCGTGGCTACGGTGCTGCGCCGGCCGCCGCGGCTGGTGCGCTGCTCGATGGCCACCGTCGGCGGTATGCCGTAAATGGCATCGACATCGGGCCGTGCCGCTGCCTGCACGAACTGCCGCGCGTAGGCGTTCAGCGATTCGAGATAGCGCCGCTGGCCCTCGGCGAACACGATGTCGAAGGCCAGTGTCGATTTGCCGCTGCCGGAGACGCCGGTGACCACGGTGAATTTGCCGCGCGGAATATCGACGCTGATGTTTTTCAGGTTGTGTTCGCGGGCGTGGCTGACACTGATGAATTGCTCACCCCTCACTTTACGCCCCCCTCTCCCGCCTTGGGGCGGGAGAGGGTAGGGGACAAGGGAACACTTGGAGCGAAGCAGAGGGTGGGGCGAGGGGGTTAGATGCAGCGCCGCCGCGTAATCGCGCAGCGCCTTGCCGGTATGCGACGTTTCGTGCGCGGCAATCATCTCCGGCGTGCCGGTGCAGACCACCGCGCCGCCGGCATCACCGCCTTCGGGGCCGAGGTCGATGATCCAGTCCGCGGCGCGGATCACGTCAAGATTGTGTTCGATGACGATCAGCGAATGGCCGGCGGCGATCAGCTTGCGGCAGGCGCCCAGCAGTTTGCGCACATCGTCGAAATGCAGTCCCGTGGTCGGCTCGTCGAACAGGAACAGCGTGCCTTTGCCGCCGGCCGCATCGCGCCCGGCCGCATTACGTCCGACATAAGCGGCTTCAGCCAGAAAGCCCGCGAGCTTCAGCCGCTGCGCTTCGCCGCCCGACAAGGTCGGCACCGGCTGGCCCAGCTTCAGGTAATCGAGGCCGACATCGACCAGCGGCTGCAGTGCGCGCACGATGTCCGGCGCGTGATTGAAAAACGCCAGCGCGTCGGCCACCGTCAGTTCGAGCACGTCGGCAATCGATTTGCCTTCGACGGTGATTTCCAGCACCTCGGCGCGATAGCGCCGGCCGTCGCAGTCCGGGCAGCGCAGGTACACATCCGACAGAAACTGCATCTCCACGTGCTCGAAGCCGTTGCCGCTGCAGGTCGGGCAGCGCCCGGTGCCCGAATTGAAACTGAAAGTGCCCGCGGTGTAGCCGCGCGACTGCGCCAGCGGCGCCGACGAGAACCGGCTGCGCACGGCATCGAAGGCGCCGACATAACTCGCCGGGTTCGAGCGCGTGGTGCGGCCGATCGACGACTGATCGACCATCACCACGTCGCTGACATGATCCGCGCCGTAGAATCCGTCGTGGCGGCCCGGCGTCTCGGCGGGTTTGCCCAGCGCCTTGCGCAGCGCGGCATACAGCACATCCTGCACCAGCGTCGATTTGCCCGAGCCCGACACGCCGGTGATGCAGATCAGCCGCTGCAGCGGGAAATCGACATCGATCATTTTCAGGTTATGTTCGGCGGCGCCGCAGAGCCGCAGTCGCGGCGTATTTTTGGTCGGCGCCCGGGCCGCGTCGTGACCGGCCGCACGCAATTTTCCCGACAGGTAACGCCCGGTGATCGACGCCTGCGCCTGCATGATGCGGGCGGGCGTGTCGAAGGCGACGATCTCGCCGCCGCGCGAGCCGGGCCCCGGCCCGATGTCGAGCAGGCGGTCGGCGGCGAGCATCACCTGCGGATCGTGTTCCACCACCACCAGCGAATTGCCGGCGTCACGGAGCCTGTGCATGACGCCGATCACCCGGCCCATGTCGCGCGGATGCAGGCCGATCGACGGCTCGTCGAGCACGAACAGCGTGTTCACCAGCGAGGTGCCCAGTGCCGTGGTGAGGTTGATCCGCTGCACTTCGCCGCCGGACAGCGTGCGCGACTGGCGGTCCAGCGTCAGATAGCCGAGCCCGACCTGGGTCAGGTAATCGAGGCGGGTGCGGATTTCGCCGATCAGCATGTCGGTGGCCTCATCCAGCGGGCGGGGCAGTTCCAGCGCATCGAACAGCGTCTTGGTGCGCTCCAGCGGCAGCAGCACCACGTCGTGCAGCGTCAGCCCCGGCAATGCCGCGAGTTGCGCGTCGGTGAATTTAACGCCTTGCGGTTTATGGCGCGGGCGCCGGTGTTCGCCGTGACCCAGTGCCGCGTCGGCGTTGGCCGCGGTGCCGATCCGCCACAGCAGCGCGTCGGTCTTCAGTCGCGCGCCGCCGCAGGCCGTGCATTCGGTGTAGGCGCGGTACTTCGACAGCAGCACGCGCACATGCATCTTGTAGGCCTTGGTTTCCAGCCATTTGAAAAACCGCGCCACGCCGTACCACACGCCGGGCCAGGATTTGCGCCAGCTCACCCATTCCGGCTCGCCGTCGATGACCCAGCGTTTTTGCTGCGCCGGCAAATCGCGCCACGGCGTGTCGACGGGAATGCCGCGCTTTTTCGCGTACTTGATCAGATCGTCCTGACATTCCCTGTTCGACGGCGTCTGCCACGGCCGCACTGCGCCGTCGCGCAGCGACTTTGTTTCGTCCGGAATCACCAGCCCGTAATCGACGCCGATCATGCGCCCGAAACCGCGGCAGGTGTCGCAGGCGCCCAGCGGCGAATTGAACGAAAACAGGCTGGGATTGGGCTCGGCGTAATGGATGTCGCACTCGGCGCAGTGCAGCGCCGTGGAAAACCGCCACGGCGCGTGATGAGTGATGGGTGACGGGTGATCGGCGTGCGTACCGGGGGCGTCATTGAGCGGATAGACATTCACCCGTCCCTGGCCGACTTTCAGCGCGGCCTCCAGCGCCTCGATCACGCGCGCGCGTTCCGCGCCGCCCATGCGCAGCCGGTCCTGCACCACTTCAAAGCGGTCGTGGCTCTCATGCAGAAAACGCGTGTAGCCCTGTGCCGTGAGCAGCGCCTTGACTTCATCAGCCTTGAAATTCGCCGGTACCGGCACCGGGAATGCAATCGCCAGCCGTGGATCGCCGGCCGCGCGCGCGCGCGCGAGCAGCACGTCGTAAATCATCTGCGGCGTGTCGCGCTTCACCCGTGCGCCGCAGCCCTTGCAATACAGCTGCGCGGCGCGGGCAAACAGCAGCTTCAGGTGATCGTTCAATTCCGTCATCGTGCCGACCGTCGAGCGCGAGGTGCGCACCGGATTGACCTGGTCGATGGCGATGGCCGGCGGGATGCCATCGATGCTGTCCACCTGCGGCCGGTCCTGGCGGTCGAGGAACTGGCGCGCGTACGGCGAAAAAGTTTCGACGTAGCGGCGCTGGCCCTCGGCATACAGCGTGTCGAATACCAGCGAGGATTTGCCGCTGCCCGACACGCCGGTGACGACGATCAGTTCATTGAGCGGCAGATCCAGCGACAGATTCTTGAGATTGTTCTGGCGCGCGCCGCGGATGACGATGTGTTCGCTGCGGTGTTCGGGCGTATCCATGCGCGGGGAAGGGGCATCCGGGGTTCGGCGCGGGTGACACAACCGCGGGCGATGCCCCGACTGCCGCCCGCAGAAAAGCGAACGGCGATTGTAGCGGTTTTCCTGCGCTTTTTTGCCGCCGGCCGCGGCGTTGGGCGCGCTTACTTCGGCATCGCCTGCGGGCCGCCGGTGAAATCAAGCGTCGATTCCGGCCGGCGCACGATGGTGCCGCGCCGGCCGAGCAGGATGGCTGCCGCGTCTTCGAGCAGGCCGATGCCGGCAAAGGCCCCGCCGGTTTCGACGAACCGGCAGGCCGCCTCGACCTTGGGCCGCATCGTACCCGCGGCGAAGATCTCCTTGCGCAATTCCTGCGGCGAGGTTTCGTGGATCGGTTGCGCGTCCTTCTGGTTCCAGTTGGTGTACACCGAGCCGACGTCGGTCAGCAGCAGCAGCACATCCGCGCCGACCTGGTGCGCGAGCAGCGCCGCCGCCAGATCCTTGTCGATGATCGCCTCGACGCCGCGCACGACACCGGCCGAAGATACCGTTACCGGGATGCCGCCGCCGCCGGCGCATACCACCACCACACCGGTATTGGCCAGCAGCTTGATCGCCCCCAGCTCGAGTATGCGCAGCGGCTCCGGCGAGGGCACCACGCGCCGCCACTTTGCGCCATCCTGCGCGATTTTCCAGCCGCGCTCGTTGGCGAGGCGCCCGGCTTCATCCTGGGTGAAGCCGGGGCCTATCGGTTTCGACGGATGGCGGAACGCGGCATCGTTGCGGTTGACTTCGGTCTGCGTCAGCAGCGTGACGATATGCCGTCCCGGCAGCAGGCTGCGCAACTCCTGCTCGATCATGTAACCGATCATGCCTTCGGATTCCGCGCCCAGCATGTCCAGCGGATAGGGATGCACGCCGGCATACGATTCGCCCAGCATGGCCAGCAACCCCACCTGCGGGCTGTTGCCGTGGGTGACAATGACTTCGTGGGTGCGCGCGATCGCGGCCACCATGGCGGCGGCGTGCGCGATATTCTGGCGCTGCACGTCCGACTCGAGCGGTTCGCCGCGCTTGGCCAGCGCAGCACCGCCGAGAGCGACAACGACTTTCATCTGCAGATCTCCGGCAGGGTTTGCGGCGCGGCCCGGAAGCGCCTGCGCCATTGTCCTGAGCGTATTTAATGGTACTCAGACGGCTGCGCCGCGGTTTGTCTTACATCAAATATGAGGCCCTGGGTTAAACTGTGCCTCAGGGGAGGATGACGCATGAAAGCGATGTTATTGAAGGGGAAGAACCAGCCGCTGGTACTCGAAACCGTGCCCGATCCGGTGCCGGGGCCCGGCGAAGCCGTCGCCCGCGTGCTGGCCTGCGGCGCGGGGCTGACCATCCACCATGCGCGCGCGGGGCGCGTGCCGGTTGCCTATCCGCGCATCCTCGGCCATGAAATCACCGGCGAAATCGTCGCCACCGGCGCGGGCGTGACCAGCCTCAAAGCCGGCGACGCCGTCACCGCATACTTTTATCTCAACTGCGGGCACTGCTACTGGTGTCGCATCAACCGCGAAACGCTGTGCGACAACTTCAGGGGCTATGTCGGACGCGAGTGCGACGGCGGTTATGCCGAATACATCAAACTGCCGGCGGAAAATTTTCTGGTGCTGCCGGAAGGCATGGACTGGAAAAAACATCCCGCCGAAATCGGCGTGATCTGCGACGCGATTGCCACTCCGATCAAGGTCACGCGCAAGGCGCGCGTCGCGGTGACCGACACCGTGGCCGTGATCGGCGCCGGCGGCGGGCTGGGCGTACACATGCTGATGGTGTCGCGCTGGGCGCATGCGCGCAAAGTCATCGCGGTGGATACCAGGGCGGCCAAATTCGAGTCCTGCCTGAAAGCGGGCGCGGATGCGACCGTCGATGCCAGCGACGGCAAAGTCGCGCAGCAGCTGATCGAACTCACCAGCGGCCGCGGCGTCGATGTGGTGTTCGATTATGTCTGCACCAGGGAAACCATCGAGGCCGGTATCGCTGGCCTGAACAAGGGCGGGCGCCTGCTGCTGCTTGCCGGCAACAGCCAGCGCTTCGATGCCGACGGGCCGGCCATCATGCGCAAGGAAATCGAAGTCATGGGCAGCCGCTACGCCACCAAACAGGAAGTCATCGAATCGCTGGAACTCGTTGCCCGCGGCGACCTGTGGCCGCTGGTGACGGAGAAAGTGCCGTACGCCGAAGCCGAGGCGATTCATCAAAAGCTGGAGACCGGATCGATCACTGGCCGCGCGGCGTTGATGATGGTCTGAACCCTGCGTCCACGAAAAAAGGTTTGCCCATGAAAGCATCCGCAGCCGTGCTGCTCGGCACCGCGCTGTCGTTTAATGCCCTGGCGCAGGGCTATCCCGACAAGGCGGTGCGCGTCATCGTGCCGTTTCCGCCGGGCGGCGCCGCCGACATCGTCGCGCGCCAGGTCACCACGCGGCTGTCCGCCGTCATCGGCCAGCAGATCATCGTCGATAACCGCGGCGGCGCGGGCGGCATCATCGGCGGCGAGATCGCCGCGCGCGCGCCGGCCGACGGCTACAACCTGCTGTTCGCGTCGTCGAGCGTGCTGTCGATCAATCCGCATCTGGGCGCCAAAGCGCCGTACGATGTGCTGAAGAGTTTTACGCCCATCGTGATGATCGGCCACGCGCCCAATGTGCTGACCGTGCATCCGTCGGTGCCGGCGAAGACCGTCAGGGAACTGATCGGCATCGCCAAAGCCAGACCCGGCGCGCTGGCCTATGCCTCCAACGGCGCGGGCACGCTGAGTCACCTGACCGGAGAACTCTTCTCGCAGCGCGCCGGCGTGACCCTGCTGCACGTGCCGTACAAGGGCGCGGCGCCCGCGACCATCGACACCGTCGCCGGCAACGTGTCGGTGCTGTTCGCGGCCTATCCCAGCGTGTCCGCGCAGGTGCGCGCCGGGCGCCTGAAAGCGCTGGCGGTCACCAGCGCGAAGCGCATCGCCATTGCGCCCGAACTGCCGACGGTGGCCGAGGCGGCGCTGAAGGATTTTGAATCCAGCCAGTGGTGGGGGCTTTATGGCCCGGCCGGTCTGCCGGCGCCCGTCGTCGAGAGACTCAACGCCGCAGGCAACAAGGTGCTGGTCACCGACGACATCAAAAAAGCCCTCGCGCTCGACGGCGCCGAGCCCTCCGGCGGCACGCCGGCCGCGCTGGCCGCGTATCACAGGGCCGATTATGAAAAATGGGGCAAGGTCATTGCTGCGGCGAAAATCAGGGCTGAATGAGCGTCTTCCGACGCCTCATAAAAAATAAATTAAAACAACAGGTCATACAATGCCGTCGGGGAATGCACCCATCAACGCCACGCAGCGCTTTGCCGATTTTGCCGCCGGCCTGCAATACGCCGCGCTGCCGGAAATCATCCGGCAGCACCTGACGATGTTCATGCTCGACTACCTGCGCGTGGCTTCGCTCGGCCAGCGCATGAACTGGAGCGCGTGGGCGACCAATCTCGCGCGTGAACTGGGCGGCAACGCCCAGGCCACAGTGCTGTTCTCGGCCGACCGCACCGATCCCGAACGCGCAACCTTCGTCAACACCACGTATGCGGGCAGCATCGATGCCGACGACGTGCATGTCGGCGCCATGCTGCATCCGGGCTGCATCGTGATTTCCGCGGCGCTGGCCATTGGCGAGGCGCGCCACCTGCGCGGCGACAGAATCCTCGCCGCCATTGCCGCCGGTTACGAAAACATGATCCGCATCGGGCTGGCGATCCAGCCCTCGCATTTCAGGCGCGGCTTCCAGAGTACGGCCACCTGCGGCGGCTTCGGCGCGGCAACGGCGGCGGCGAGCCTGCTGTTCAGCGGCAAGGATCGCGCGACGCGCATCGCTGAAACCATCGGCCTCGTGGCATCGTTCAGCGGCGGGCTGACGCAGTTCTATCATTCCGGCTCGACCGTCAAGCGCATCCATGCCGCGCATGCCGCGGGCGAGGGCGTGCATGCGGCGCTGCTGGCCGAAGCCGGCTTCACCGGCCCGGCCGACATCCTCGAAGGCCAGGACGGTTTCGCGCGCGCCTATGCCGACGGGCACGATTTCGACAAAGGCCTCGCCGGCATCGGCAGTACCTGGCGGCTGCTCGAAACCGCGATCAAGCCCCACGCCTGCAGTGCGCGCGTGCTGTCGGCGGTCGAGGCCACCGCGGCGCTGTGCAGCGAACATCAATTGACCATCGCCGACATCAAGTCCGTCCGCGTCGGCATTCCCAAAATCATCCAGGGGCGGCTCACCGCCAATGAGCCCAAGGACGTCCAGGCCGCGCAGATGAGCCTGCCGTTCTGCGTGGCGATGGTGATCGCGCAGGGTAAACGAATTCATCGGCCCGGCTTTACCCTGAACGTGGATGACTTCGAAGCCATGCTGGCCGCGCCGCAGGTGATGGCGATCTCGCGGCGCATCGAATGTGTAATCGACGCCGACGCCGAGCGCGTCAGCACCGAACAGTCGGTGGGCGCCAAAGTCACGCTGACGCTGCAATCCGGCGAAACGCACGAACGCTTCATCGCGGCGCCGCAGGGCAGCGCCTCGCGTCCCTACACCCTGGATGACCACGTGGTCCGCTTTACACAGGAAATGGCGAAGCGTTTTGACGCCGCGCAGGTTGAGTCGTTGTTGCAGGAAGTGCGCAACTTCGCGCAGGCACGCAATCCCGACCGGCTGATGCAACTGCTGATACAGCGCGCATGAGCGCTGCTGATTTTACTGACTCCTGCGAGGCGGAGTGCGGGCCGGAATGCAAGGCGATCATGTTCGATCGCATTGAAATTTTTGTAACCAGTCGGTTTACCCGCCGCTGGTCGGCACGTAGTCATCCGGCGCGCCCGGCGGAATCGGCGGATTCCGTTTGAGGCTGTGCTGGAAAGCGTCAATCATGCGCCGGAAAGGCCCGCGCACCCAGCCGCATTCCGTGCCGACTTCGGTTTCTTCCTTGGGGTCCCGCGTCACATTGAAAATCCACGGTGTTTCCAGATGGATCGGGCCGGTGTTCGGCTCCGGTTCCCAGACCATGTGCATTTTCCAGTCACGCCACTTGGCTGCACGCAGTTCCTGCTTGATGTAGAACACGAAACCTTCGCGGTTTGATTTCTCCTGCTTGCCGAGGAAGAAATCAAGCTGATCGACGCCATCGATCGGACGATCCCCGGGCACTTCGGCGCCGGCGACGCGGGCGAGGGTGGAGTAGAGGTCGGTAATATGCACGATTTCGTTGCTGACGCGTCCCGGTGCAATTCTGCCCGGCCAGCGCACCATGAACGGCACGCGCAATGAGCCTTCCATCGAGGTGTGATACGTGCCGCGCCACATGCCGGCGGTGCCGCGCCAGGGGCGGCGAAACTCGGGGCCGTTGTCACTGCCAAAAAAGAACAATGTATTTTCGGCAATGCCCAGCGCTTCGACTTCATCGAGTACCTGGCCGACGCGGAAATCCATTTCCACCATTGAATCGGCGTGGTCGCCAGCCCCCGTCTTTCCGGCAAAGTCGCGGTGGGGCAGGGTCGGGAAATGGACCTGTGTGATGGGCACATAGGCGAAGAACGGCTGCTTTGCCTTGACCTGCCTGCGCATGAAGTCATTGGTGCGCGCGATCAGCTCCGAATCGATGCGGCGGCGCATTTCAAGATCATAGAGTTCGAGGTTGCGCGCGGGCTCGCCTTTGCGTCCTTCCATCACATAAGGCAGGCCGACCACCGACGGATCGAAGCCCGGTGTGCTGGTAAACATGCTCTCGTTGGTGGTGCGGGGGATGCCGTACCATTCATCAAAACCGCGATCCTTGGGGTAACGGCCTTCACGATCGCCCAGGTGCCACTTGCCGTACATGGCTGTGGCGTAGCCCCTGGCGGACAGCAATTGCGCGATGGTGATCTCCCACGGAATCAGCCCCTGCGGCAGTCCGGCAGGAACGGATTGCATGGCTCCCGTACGGATCGGCATGCGGCCGGTCATCAGCGCCGAGCGCGTCGGTACGCAATCACTTTCGACATTGAAGTTCAGGAACTGCAGGCCTTCGGCGGCGAGCTTGTCGATGCGCGGTGTTGGTGCGCCGCGAACGAGGCCGCCGTTGTAGCAGCCCAGTTCTCCCCAGCCGAGATTGTCGGCGAGAATCAGTACGATGTTGGGTAGCGAATCTTCAGCCATGATTCAGTTTTTCCCCAACCCGGCTTCCTTTGCTGCCTTGGCCCAGATCGCGGTCTCGATTTTCATGCGCCGCGCCATCTCTTCCGGAGAGCCGCCCACCGCATCGAGGCCGGCATTGAACAGCCGCTCGACGACCTTGGGATCAGACAACGCCTTGTTATATGCCGCTGCAAAGCGGCTGGCGATGTCGGCAGGCACGGCTGCCGGCGCCATTGCGCCAAACCACTGCGAGATATCCATGTCCGGATAGCCCGCTTCAGCCAGCGTCGGCACATCAGGCAAGGATTTGGCGCGCGCTTTCGAGGTGACTGCGAGTATCCTGATCCGCCCCGACTTGGCTTGCGGCACCAGCGGTGCGGTGCCGAGTACGGCGACCGGAACCTGCCCGCTGATCAGATCCACCACGGCCTGCCCGCCGCCCTTGTAAGGGATGGCCGTCAGCTTCACCTTCGCCATCTGGAAAAAGACCAGGCCCGCGAGCGCCTGCGTACCCGTGGGCGACGAGAGGGCATAGGCAATTTCGCCGGGCCGTGCCTTGGCGGCCTTGATGAGATCGGGGACGGTTTTCCATCCGGGCGCCGGATGGACCGCGATAACGATCGGCTGGCTGACGAGTATCGCGATCGGCCGCAGATCCCTTTCGGTCCGATAAGACAACGATGGCGCCACCACGGGCTGATAAAACGAAGAATCCGATCCGATCAGTATCGTGTAACCGTCTGCCGCGCCGCGCAGCAGGGCCTCGATCGCGATGCTGCCCGAGCCGCCGGGCCGGTTTTCGACGATGACGGTCTGTCCCAGTTCGCGGGACACGATCTCGCTGGTCACGCGCGCCGACACATCGGTAGTGCCTCCGGGCGCAAACCCCACCAGCACCCGGATCGCCCGGTTGGGCCAGTTTTGCGCAAAGGCCGCGGAGCAAAAGCCGAGTAACAAAATGCCGAGCATGATTTTTTTCATTTGTATTTTCTCCCCCTATTGAGCATTTCCAAAAACATGACAGCCTCGTCAGAGGCATGTTTTTGTCATTATTTATGCAGTTCTCGATAATAACCGTCTCAGACCACGACTTCCGGTGAATTCATCCGGGCAAGCTCATGCCATGCCGATGGGTTCCGCCAGCTTGTCCAGTATTTTGCCCGGTCGCGCACGCATCAGTTCTTCCAGTTCTTTCCTGACCTTGGCGCGGCCCGGATCGTCGAACAGGTTGTCCATTTCACCCGGATCATTTTTCAGGTCGTACAGTTCTCCGGCGCCCGAGCCCAGTTCGAAGGTGCATTTGTGGGTTTTGGTGCGCACCGTGCGCAGCTGCAGTCCCACGCCGCAGCGCGACGGATGCACATGCCATTCACTCCAGGCGGCGTCGCGCGGTGCTGATTTGCCTGCCAGCAGATCCTTCAGGCTGCGGCCCTGCAGCGCATGCGGCGCCGCAACGCCGGCGCTGTCGTAGAAGGTTGCCGCCAGGTCGAGCGTGGAGACCGGTTCGGTCACCACCCGGTTCGCCGCCACGCCAGGGCCCCGTGCCACCATGGTGACACGCATCAGGTCTTCGTAGGGTGTCGGTCCCTTCAGGTACAGCCCGTGGTTGCCCAGCATCTCGCCGTGGTCGGTGCTGTAAACGATCAGCGTGTCCTCGGCATAACCCAGGTCATCGAGCGCATTGAGTATGCGGCCGACGTTGTGGTCGATCAGCGAAATCATGCCGTAGTAATTCGCGGTCATCTCCGCGAGCTGGGCGTCGGTTTGCACCGGCACGCGCGAACCTTCGGCGCGGAATTTGCGCATGGCCGGATCGGCCAGTTGCGGCACGCCTTCGAGCGAGGCTTTGTGCCACCACGGCCTGCGCTCGAGGTCCATTGTGCGGTGCCTGGGCAGCGTGAGGCTTTTCGGATCGTACATCTGGCTCCACGGCTCCGGGCAGTCGAACGGATGGTGCGGATCGGGGAACGACACCCACATCGCCAGCGGTTTTTGCCTGTCGTGGCGCGTCAGCAGATCGATGGTGCGGTCGGCCGTCCAGGTACTGCTGTGCCAGGCCACCGGCAATGCCGAACTCCAGGTCTGTGCGGCGCCGGTCTCGGGTTTCGTTGAGGTGGCCCACAGTTGATAGGCTTCTTCGTTCTTGCCGCGCGAGATGAACCAGCGTTCGTAATGGCCCATCGGCGGACGGTCCAGCGGGCGTGTGCGGTGCGTATGGCCGAGTACGGTGAGCTCCACATGCTCAAAGCCCATGTAGGGGCCCAGCCAGTCGGGACCATATTTCGCCTGGCTTTTGTTGCACTCCGGCGTGCCGGTCGGGGCAAACGTCGACTTGGTGGCGAAATGCGCCTTGCCGATGAATGCGCTGCGATAGCCGGCGCGGCTCAGCGTGCCGGCAAAGCCCTGCTCGCCCACGCGCGGATCCAGATCGACGCCGTTGTCCCACACGCCGTGCGTCAGCGGCAACAACCCGGTGAGAATCGAGGCGCGCGACGGCTGGCAGACGAGGTTGGGCGTCATGCAGGCAGAGAAACGCGTGCCGTCGCGCGCCAGGGAGTCGATGTGCGGCGTCTTGATGTTCGGGTTTTCGAAGCCGTTGCAGTCTGCGCGCTGCTGGTCGGAAGTGATCAGGATGATATTGGGGCGCTTCATGCTCATGCGGACTCCGTCAGGTTGTCATTGCGTCACGGGATTGCGGCGATCGGAATCTGAATTATACGAGGGCGGAGTCCCCTCATGCGGACACCGCGACTGCGATCTCCAGCGCCGGCCCGCTCAACGCTTCACCGCCAGCAGCCCGTCCCCATTCACCGCCACGCTGAACCCGGCGCGCTGCAAACGCTTGGTCACTTCATCCGGCACATCGCGCCCGCTGGTGAGCTTGTTCGGCGAGCCGGTGTAATGGAACAGCCTGCCCTTGCGTTTCAGCACGCGGACGAGGTGGTCATAAAACACCTGCGAGTAGAGTTCTCCGGCGATGCCGAAGCGCGGCGGATCGTGCAGGATGGCATCGAATGCGGCATCGGGCAGACCGGGGATTTTCTGCGTGATGTCGCCCTGCGTCAGCGTCAGGCGTGGATCCGCCGGCGGCGACCACGGATTCAGGCTGCGCAGCCACAGCACGTCGGGATTTTTTTCGTAAGACTGTACCTGCTTCGCCTGCCCTTGCAGGCACCACGCCGCGAAGTAGCCCAGTCCGCCGCAGGTGTCGAGGATCACCTTGCCGCGCGGTTGAATCAGGTTCACCTTGCGTTCGGCATCGGCATAAGGCGAGACCTGCGCCGTGGGCAGCATCTTGATGCCGTCGATTTCAAAGGTTGGCGCGCCCCACTCGGTGGGCACCAGCTTGATCAGCGACTGGCTGAACCGCGATACCGGCGCGAAGGCGTCGCCCGTCCAGTAATAAATCGTCCGCTCTTTGCAGGTTTCCAGATAAGGATAGTCATGGCCCTGCCATGTCCAGCCGGCCGCGCTCACGGCAACCGTCGTCCGTGAGCGATCCAGATCCAGCGAACACTCGACCGTGGCCGCACCGGCATGCAAAGCGGCGCGCAGGGTTTCGTGTACTGGCTGGGTGAGCAGGGGGCCGGTCATACTCTGGTGCGCAAGGGGAGTGAGGGGCGATCCATCGCCCGCAGGACTGATTCGCGCTTGCGGGATAAAGCCGGCCGCCCGGGAATCGGGGCCGCGCGCAGCTACTGCCGGGGAGCGGCTTCCTCTTTGGCGCAGGTATTGATGCCCAGCCAGGCGTAAGGCGGGCAGTAGCCGAAAGCCGCGGTGGTGATCGGTACCAGCCCGATCAGGCCCCACCAGCGGGCATTGCCTTCCAGGAAAAAGATCAGGCTGAGCAGCCCGAGGCCGACGATGATGCGGATGACGCGCTCGGTGTTGCCGATATTTTTGGTCATGGTTATGCCTCCTGGGTCAACTAGGGTAGTGCATGATGTAGCGCCTGAGGGAATCATACTCCGCTACACGGTGATGACCGTGCCGTCATACAGAGTAAACCCTGTTTTCCTGTCCGGTGTTGCGGCGGCGGGTTCGATCACTACGGAATCATCCGCTTCGCGCAGGTCGTCATAACTGAATCCCTGCACCCGGTCGCCCTCGGCGGTGTAGTCCCAGATCTGATTGCCGTAGGCATCGAATTTCTCGCCGTGGATGGCGATTGCACCGGATGTGCGCCGGCGTCCGGCGGGCACATCGCTGATGGGCAGCCCGCATTTTTGCAGAAATCCGGTGGCGGCCCCCAGCGCCACCGCGCCCAGACCGTTGTCATAGCCGCCGCCGATGTCGCAATGGTTGCCGTACATGCTGAACGCTTTGACCATGCTGCCCAGCGGCGCGTAATCCACGGTCTTGAACAGGACACGGTACTCGTTCCGGGCCTTGATCACGACCATATTCTTCACCATGGGCGGGAATGCCTGATTGCCTTTGACGCCCGTGACCACGGGATCGAACAGCACGCCCGCGACGATGGCGACCCGGGCGGGTTTCAGCAACACCGTGCCCGCAGCATCCGTCAGGCCATTGCGGTAAACATCCCGGTAAATCATCTGGCTGAAAATCGCCGCCGACGCCGCGCCCCGGCTGAAGGCGGTCAGCACGATTTTCACCGGCCCCTTGTTGCCCCTGACCCGCAGCCACTCTGACGCCGCGCGTTTGAATTCATCGCAGGCTTGCTGCGCCTTGCGGATGGCCCCGCTGGTCACCTGAGAGGGCAGCCAGCTTTCCACCCATGGATCGGCGCGGGTGCCGAGGCCGGCGCGATACAGTCCCGTTGCGTGCGGCAGGGCGCCGTCCCTGCCTTCGAATTGCTGCCACAATTGCCCGACATTGGTGGTCTGGGCATTTTCTTTCAGGTTGTCCATGTCGTTGTTGGTGCCGTCGAATGCGGCAAAGAATACAAAATCGCCTTTGGCCACCACTTTCTTTGCCGCAGCGACGATTTTTTTGCCTTCGGCGAGATTCGACGCCAGGCTGTCTGCGGCCTGCCGGGCATTGATGATGGCAACCGGCGTTGCGCGCTTATTTTTGCTTGCGGCCTTTTTCTTCACCGCACGTTTTTTCTTCGCCATGCAGTTACTCTTTCACCAGATCAAAGGGCATCCATCAAAATGCAATCCCCTCTCCCCACTTTGTGGGGAGAGGGTTGGGGTGAGGGGGGCACTTGAAGCAAAGCAGAGGGGAACAGAATAAACGTACTGCTCCACGCATGAATATAATGTTCACCCCTCCCCCGTAATGCACGATTCCGTTGATCATTATCGCCATGAATCCATCCCAACCCAAAAATCCCCTGCACGGCATCACCCTGGAACAGATGCTGACCGAGCTGTCCGGCAGCCTGGGCTGGGAGGCCATGGGCCGCGCCGTCCCCATCCGCTGCTTCACCCACGAGCCGAGCATCGCCTCGAGCCTGCGCTTCTTGCGGCGCACGCCCTGGGCAAGGGCGAAGGTGGAAGAATTGTACTTGCAGCACAAGGGTTGTTAATTGGGCAAGGGTATTTCAATTTTGCGCAATCAACGGTAGGGTGAGCGGATGACGGCAGGCAACGCCTTGTCCAGGAGGGGGCAATGAAGCAACGGCTGCGGCTACTGATTGTCGAGGATTCGAAAGACGACGCGGATCTGCTGCTGCATTCGTTGCAGAGCCAGGGCTACGCAGTCGAGTCCGCGACAGTGGCCTCTTCGACGAATATGCGTGCCGCGCTCGAGGGGCAGGCATGGGATCTGATCATTTGCGATCAATCCATGCCCGGTTTCTCGGCACCGGAAGCACTGGCCATCGCGAAGGAATCGTGCCCGGACGTGCCGTTCATCATTGTCTCCGGTGACATCGATCTCACCCTGGCCGTGGCGCTGATCAAGCTCGGCGCGCGGGACTATATCGACAAGAGCGAATTGATCCGCCTGGGCCCGGTGATCGAGCGCGAGCTGCGCGATGCCCGGCTGCTGCAACAGCAAAGAATCACCGAGGACAGGCTGCGCGAGAGCCAGGAGCTGTTCAAGACGATCGTCGAGAACGTCGGCGAACTCGTCGCGGTGCTCGACACACAGGGCAGGCGCATTTACAACAGCCCTTCGTACCGGCCGCTGTTCCACGAAAAAGACATCCGCCGGGGGTCAGACTCCTTCCTCGAGATCCATCCCGATGACCGGGAGCGGATCAAGAAAATCTTCCGCAAAACCGTGGAGACGGGCATCGGCGAGTGCGCCGAGTTCCGCTTTGTGCTCAAGGACGGCAGCACCCGTCACATGGAATCCGACGGCCGCGCCATCCTCGGCGCCGACGGCAAGGTGTCCAAGGTGGTGGTGGTCTCCCGCGACATCACCGAAAAGAAACGCCTCGAAGCCGAGTTGCGGGAGATGGCCGCCACCGACATGCTGACGGGGCTGCCCAACCGGCGGCATTTCCTCACCCAGCTGGAACAGGAATTGGGGCGTGCCGTCCGGGTTGAAGGCTACTGCGCCTCCGTATTGATGCTCGACATCGATCATTTCAAGCAGGTTAACGACAAATTCGGCCATATCGCCGGGGACAATGCCCTGCGGCACTTCGCCGCGATCATGCGGCAGGGACTCCGCAAGATCGACACCGTGGGGCGCCTCGGCGGCGAGGAGTTCGCCGTCATCCTGCCCGGCGCATCCCTGATTGCAGCCGAGGTGTTCGCCGAGCGCCTGCGCAAGCGGGTGGCCGCAAAGCCGGTTACGCACGAGGACAGAACCATCCCGCTGACCGTCAGCATCGGCGTTGCGGAAATAAAACCCGACGACAAGAGTGCCGACGACGTGCTGGGTCGCGCCGACCGTGCGCTCTACCACGCCAAGGGGCTCGGGCGTAACAAGGTGACGGTCGAGAGCTGAGCAACGGCGGCGCGGGATATCATCCCGTCATCCCGCGCAAGCCGGGACCAGAAGCACTGCTTCAATCCGGCAAGTTTGTAAGAAAAATAAATAAAAACAATTAATTGCATGCGATTTCCATGCAAGGCAGCTGTTGTGCCTGAACCCCGGCTTGATTGACATACGAATATTCGTATAATCATCCAATGAAGCTCATGCGGGTCATCGGAAATGCACAGGAATTTGCAAAAGGAGCCAAACATGGCCGCAAAGATGACTGAATCCAGCGGAAACATTTTCCGCGATCTCGGCTTTCCACCGCATGAGGCGGAAGTGATGCTGCTGCGCGCGAAACTCGCGGAAGCCCTGCGCGTCTGGATGGAACACGAAGAATTGACCCAGGCGCAAACGGCAAAGCGCCTCGGCGTGACGCAGCCGCGCGTGTCGGAAATCGTGCGCGGCAAAGTCGAGTTGCTGTCGCTCGATTACCTCGTCGGGCTGTGCGCCAAGGCGGGTATCTCGGTGGGTGTGCGTGTGGCGGCGTGAGAAGCCGGGACATTGAGTACTATCATGGTCAATAAGCGATTGCGCAAAGAGATGTTCAAGACCGCCCGCGGTATCCATGGCCTGGGCGTGATGAACACGGAAACGCTGCGCAAGTTCGACGCTCAGGCATGGGATCGTCAGATCGCAGCCGATCTCAAGACGGGAAAACTTGATAGCCTGATTACAAGCGCGCGTACGGAGTTCAAGTCCGGCAAGGCCCGCAAGCTTTGAAATATTTTGCGTCGTCGCGCTTCTGGGTGCCGTAATGCTCCTCCGCCACTTGCGCAAACTGCTGCTCGGCGCATTGCCTGGTTTACTCATTCTCGCTGCGCCCCTGAGCCGGGCCGAGCCCGACATCTCGGCGCCGCAGGCGTATGCGGCGGCGAGTGCCGGCAAGATGATGCTGATCGACATCCGCACGTCGCCGGAATGGCGGCAGACCGGCGTCGCGCCGGGGGCGGGGCGCGTGGATTTCTACCGCGGGCCGCAAGTACTGCTGCAATCCGTGCTGCAGATGGTGGGCGGCGACAAGACGGCGCCGGTCGCGCTCATCTGTCGCACCGGCAGTCGCACCTCCCGCGCCCAGGAGTTTCTCAGGGCGCAGGGTTTCACGCAGGTTTACAACGTCAAGGAAGGCATGGTCGGCAGCGCTGCGGGGCCGGGCTGGCTCAAACGCGGGCTGCCGGTGGATAACTGCGCGCAGTGCTGAAGGCGCGCAGGTGTCTTATCATGCGACTGAGCGCTGCTCCGTCAGCTGCGACAGGCCGGATCATCGGCAAATGGGACATCGTAAGTGAGTAATTGCACATGAGTAATCACACCGCTGCGTTCGACCGGCCCCAGGCCTTCGGCGAAGAAATCGCCAACGCCGTCAGCCACGGCGTAGCCCTGATCGCGTCCATCGTGGCCATACCCGTACTCGTCATCGGCGCGGCGCGCACCGGCAGCACCTCGGCGGTGGTCGGCGCGGCCATCTTCGGTGCGACGCTGCTGCTGCTCTACCTGTCGTCGGTGATTTATCACGTGTTGCCGGCGGGCAAGGCCAAGCGGGTATTCATGGTGCTCGACCATTGCGCCATATTCCTGCTGATCGCCGGGACCTACACGCCGTTCACGCTGGGCGTATTGAACGGCGCCTGGGGCTGGAGCCTGTTCGGCGTGGTATGGAGCCTGGCGCTGATCGGCATCCTGCTCAAATCCATACACGGTCCCAAATACCAGAACCTGTCCGTCGCGCTGTATCTGCTGATGGGCTGGCTGGTGATCGTCGCGATCAAACCCATGCTGAGCGTGGTGCCCGTTCCCGGATTGCTGTGGCTGCTGGCGGGCGGACTGGCCTATACCTTCGGCGTGGTGTTTTTCCACTACGACTACCGCATGCGCTACGCGCATTTCATCTGGCACCTGTTTGTGGTGCTGGGGTCGGTTTGTCATTTTGTGGCGGTGTTTTGGTATGCGGTTTGATGGTGATTCTGGGTGCGGCGGGGTTGCGGTTGTCGGTAAGGCTGATCGGGCGGCGGGTTGCTTGATAAAAATCCAATCCGGCACGTTTGATTGAGACCGGCCTGAACGTACGGAGGGGTTGCAATGATCGAAAGTTCACCAGCCAGACCGCATCGTGTCCTCATTACCGGCGCAGCCGGGGGCATTGGCCGTTGCCTGCGGAGTGCGCTGGCTGGCCGCTACGCGCAACTGCGTCTGGTGGACCGGGTTCCGGTGATCACCACCGACGCCGCGAATGAAACTCTGTGCGGTGACCTGAAAGATCCGCTGCTGGCCGCCGAAGCCGTGCGCGATGTCGACTGCATTGTGCATTTGGCCGGAATTCCACGAGAAGGCCCTTGGGAAACCATCCTGCCCAACAATATCGTGGCGACCATCCAGTTGTTCGAGGCGGCGCGGGCGGCAGGTGTGCGCCGTATCGTGTTTGCCAGCTCCAACCACGCGATCGGTTTTTGCAATAAGGCAGACATGGTTGGCATCGAGGAGCCTGTGCGTCCCGATTCACGCTACGGCGTGTCGAAAGTTTTCGGCGAAGCACTCGCAAGGTTGTATGTGGACAAATACGCCATGACTATTGCCTGCTTGCGGATTGGTTCCTTCCGTGAGAAACCCGAGGATGGGCGCCAGCTAACCACCTGGATCAGTCACCGCGATATGGCTGAACTGGCGCGCTGTGCAATCGAGGCTCCGGACTATGGTTTCGCAATAGTCTATGGCGTCTCGGCAAATACCCGGGCAAAGTGGACAAGTCCTGACGCGGTGCGGCTGGGCTTCGTGCCGCGCGACAACGCAGAGGATTATTCCGGCGAGGTGGGCCACATCGTGCCATTGCCCGGGGACCCCGCGGGTGAATTTCACGGTGGTGCATACTGCACTGCCAAATGACTTGTTGTTTCCAGAGGAGGGCAGTAGCGATGAATCGCTCGAAATCGAAGGTGTCTGTTCCGTTTTGTTCATTGTACGGGGCGCGCCTGCTGTTGCTACTGGTGCTGTTGCCAACGGCAGGGACGGTGATCGCGCAAACTGCCACCTATCCTAACCAGCTTATACGGATGATCGTCGCGTTTCCGGCCGGCGGCGGCACTGACCTCACGGCGCGACTGCTTGCTGAGCAGATGCGCCAATCGCTTGGAGTGCCGATTGTGGTCGAAAACCGCGCGGGTGCAAGCGGCATGATCGGTACCGGTGCGGTCGCCAAGTCCAAGCCTGACGGCTATACGTTGCTCGCCAATTCCGGTGAGGTGGCAGTCAATCCGCATTTGTACAAGCCGATGGCGTATGACTGGGAAACAGAACTCGCGCCAGTGACCCTGATGGTGCGCGTACCGAATGTGCTGGCAGTGCATCCGGACGTGCCTGCCAAGACAGTGGCGGAACTGATTACCTACGCTCGGGACAATCCCGCCAAACTTACCTTCTCATCGAGCGGCATTGGCAACCCGCAACAACTCACTGGCGAGTTGTTCAACAAGATGGCGGGGGTTCGTATCACCCATGTGCCTTACAAGGGTGCGGCTCCGCAGATCGCCGATGTGGTCGGTAAGCACATTACGATGACCTTTGTCAGTATCGGTGCGGCATTGCCATTCATCGAAAGCGGACGCCTGCGGGCGCTCGGCGTGACCTCGTCAAGCCGGGTGTCGGCCTTGCCCAAAGTGCCCCCGATTTCAGACACGCCCGGGCTGGCGGGGTTCGAGGTGGTAAATTTCTTCGGCATGATGGCACCAGCCGGTATGCCGCCGGAGATCATGAAGGCAGTGAATGCGGCCGCTGTTCATGCCCTGAAGGTGCCCGAGGTGGTGGTCAAGCTGCGTCAATCCGGCTTCGAACCTTCGCCAACCTCACCCGAGCAGTTCCGGGAATTTATCCGTGCCGAGTCTGCCAAGTTCGGACGGATCATTGTCGAGGCGAACGTCACACTCGAAAAATAGGGATCGGCCTGACGTGCCATTGATGATCGTTACAAGAAACACCAGGGTCAGAGTCAGCGTTCTTTTTTGGAGAAGAAGAGAATGCTGACTTTGACCCTTGGTATTCCCTCTCGGAAAAGAATCCCCCTCTGGTAATTTTGATGTCTTAAAATGCCTCAAAATCACCCACACTCTCACGCGATGATCCAAATAAGGTATGAAACGCGAAAATCTCCCGCCTAACGGCAAACATCCAGTAAAGCTGCTGATCGCATCGGAATACTCAGCTAGACATCAAGCTGTTTTTCATCAGGGCGACTGTGTCGAGTTCATGCGTGGAATGCCTGATGAAGCAGCGCAGCTTGTGGTGACATCCCCGCCTTACAACCTTGGGAAAAAGTATGAAAAGCGGGAAAATTTAGAAGCCTATCTTGCATGGCAAGGAGAGGTTATCGACGAATGTGTCCGAGTCCTGTCGCCGCGCGGTAGCATTTGTTGGCAGGTGGGCAATTACGTCAGCGGTGGAGCGATTGTGCCGCTTGACATTGCGTTATACCCGGCCTTCGCCAAGCATGGATTGAAATTGAGAAATCGTATCGTCTGGCATTTTGAACACGGATTGCACTGTTCGCGGCGGCTGTCCGGCCGATATGAAACCATCTTGTGGTTTACCAAGACTGATGATTACACCTTCGGCCTTGACCCTATCCGGGTTCCACAGAAATATCCCGGCAAAAAATACTTTAAAGGCCCGAAATCCGGACAGCTTTCGGGCAATCCTCTCGGGAAAAACCCCGGAGATGTGTGGATCTTTCCCAACGTGAAAAATAATCATGTTGAAAAAACCAGTCACCCGTGTCAATTTCCCATTGAACTGGTCGAACGGTTGTTGCTGTCGCTTACTGAACCGGGTGACATGATTTTTGATCCGTTCGCGGGAGTTGGCACGTCGGTTGCTGCGGCAGTGAGAAACAAGAGGCGCGGTTGCGGTGTGGAGAAAATGCCTGAATACGTAAAAATCGCCCATCAACGTATCTTGCAGGCGATAGAGGGCCGCTTGCCAGTCAGGGAAATGAACACGCCGGTATACGACCCGCAAAAAGCAGGGAATAGTTTGACGAAAAACCCTTGGCGGCCAGCGCCAATCGAGCGGGAGCAACCCGATCAGGGCGTTCAATACCGATTGCTTCAAGAACGAAGGACTTACGCGGGAAAATCATGAAGATCGTCAAGACTTATTCGCATCTAAACGGGCTTGAATATTTGCTTGTTCACAAGAAGAAGCTGTGGACCGAAATCAAAGCGGTTATCGAAGCTGTCGACGCCACGGCTTGCCGCACAAAAGTTAGCAAAGAAGTGCGCATGAAAGGGCAACTGAAATACAGCCCGATAGACATGAACAGCAGCTTTGGGAGCCTACTCAAAGCGCGCGGGTGGCAAGAAAGCCGTGTGACCTATTGGGTTACACACGACGAAAAGTTGATTCGTCAGACATTGACGCAGACCGCCAATGAACAAAAGCATGAAATCGAAAAAGCCGGGTTAACGCCTATCCTTAGTTACAACCAGACGGATTTTGTTAAGGACCGTGTGGCGATTGAAGTTCAATTCGGTAAATACTCTTTCGTCGCCTACGATTTATTCGTCAAGCATCTGGCGTTTTACGTACGTGACCAGATCGACGTTGGAATCGAAATCTTGCCTATGAAGGCATTGCAACAACATATGTCTTCCGGGCCCGGGTACTACGAAGGCGAGCTTTACAACGTCATCCGCAACGGTCGAGGTGTCCCAGCCGTTCCTCTCGTGGTTGTTGGCATTTCGCCGTGATCAAATCAGCCTAAGGAATGATATGGGGACGTAGGAAAAATAAAGAAAAATAAAGAAATGGGGCAGGCTGAGCTGCCCCGGGTCGCTAGATAGGTCGTGCCCGGCCCCTTTGATTCAAATGTCTGAGACATTCCTTGCCCGAATGACGCCACCCATTAAATACAGTGTCACAATGTCAGCACTGTATTTCAGGGCCATCGCCCAAGGCCCGCCTCCATGCTTAACAAAATTTTTAATAAAAACAACAACTTGCAATCTGCTTCCCCCGCCAGCACTGCCGCGGACGATGCTGCAGCGGCGGGTGTCGCCGCCGAGGAGAACCTGGCGTGGCAGGAGCGCATCCGGGACGCTGCAACGGACGACGCCATGCTGCTGCAATTGGCGCAGCAGGCGCCCAGCTTGCCGTTGAAACTCGCCGCGATCGCGGCGTTAACGCAGGAGCAATCGTTCAAGCAGGCCATGCACGACTTTCGCGATCAGGACAAGCGCCTGTATCGCGCCGCGAAATCTCGCCACGACGCCGCCAACGCGACACGCCTTGCCGATGCCGAAGCCCGGGCCTTGATCGCCGGCGCGCGCGCGTTGCTCGGGCAGGAGGTCGTGCCCATCAATCATGTGGTGGAATTGGATCGCGCATGGAGCGCCTTGCATACTGAGCTGATCGATCCGGCCCTGCCGGGCGAATTTGCCGCGTTGAGCGGGCAGCTCGGGGTGCGCGTGCGCGCGCAGGGCGAGCGCTCTCAAACGCTCACGCGATGGCTGGACGCCGTGGATGCGGGCATGGCTGCATTGCAAGCCATTCTGCCGGGCGTGGCGCGGGCCGAACTTGCGCCCGCCGATACGGAAACCCCGGCGGTGAGTCTGTTGGATCTCGTGCAGCATCCGCCGGATGCCGGCGATGCGCGATGTATCGAGAAAGCCGATGCCGGCAGTCGGTTGCTGGCGCTGGCGTCCAGTGTGGTGGAGCGTGCCGGATTTTTGCAATCGTTACCGCCGCAGGCTGCCGACGCGGCCGATGAGAAAGCGCGCATTGAGCAGTGGCGCGCGTTTCCGGAGATCACGGACGGTGAATTGCACACCGTGCTGGCCCACCGCTTTGCGGACTGGCGAAATTCAAGCAATGACGAGCGGCAACGCGCAGACGATGCGCTGAACGTCAAAGAGCGCGCGCAGCGGGCACAAAAAAACAAGCGACACGCGGATACCCTGCAGCGCGATATCGAAGCGGCGGAAGCCGCACAGGCAGCGGGGCATGTGGCCGACCTGACGCGTCTGCTGGGCGCGATCGACCAGGCGTTGAAGCGCGGTCAAGCGAACGCCGCATTCACGTTGCGCATCGATGCCCTGCGCCGCGAGCAGCAGCGCCTGCACGAGTGGCAACGCTGGAGCGGCGGACAAAGCCGCGAACGGCTTGCGGCCGAGGCGCAGGCGCTCGCTGAACAGGCTGCCGGCAAAATCAGCATCAAGGCGCATGCCGAAGCCATCGAAAAATTGCGCGAGCGCTGGAAAGAACTGGACAAGCTCGGCGGTGCATCCAGTCAAACCGTATGGCTGGCCTTTGACGGGGCGTTGAAGGCGGCCTACGTGCCGGTGGCGGCGCACCTGGACAAACTCAAGTCGGCCCGCGCGGAGAATCTGGCGGCGCGTGTCGCCATCATCGCTGCTCTGGGTGAGGCGGCGGCAAAATTTTTCCCTGCCGTACCGGACGGCACGCCCACGGATCCTGCCGCGCCCGCAACACCGGCCACGACCGCCGCCGCACCCGACTGGCGCGCCGTGGCGCATGCGCTGGAGGACGCGCAACGCGCGTGGCGCAAGCTGGGGCCGATCGAGCACACGGTGCCGCGCAAGGCGCTCAAAGGCGACAACGCGCTTCCCCTACGTTACGCGGCAGCGCTACAAGCGCTGGAGGGGCCGCTGCAGAATGTCTATGCCGAAGCGCGCCGCCAGCGCGAGGCCCTGGTGGCGGAAGCGAAAACACTGGCGGCCCCGGATGCGGCCGCGCGCGACATCGTGAGCAAAGTGCGCAAGCTGCAAACCGAGTGGCAGGCGGTGGCCAAAGCCCTGCCGCTGCCGCGACGCGACGAGAACGCACTATGGGGTGCGTTCAAGACCGCTACGGATTCCATTTTCAAGGCACGTGATGCTGCCCGTGCCGCTACGGAAGCCGTATCCACGGCCGCGCAGCAAGCGCGCGAAGACATCATCAGTCGGCTCAATGCGCTGACGCAGGGCACCATCGCCGCGGACATCAAACGCGCCATGGCTGAGGCTGAAACTGCCTGGCGTACCAGCCCGGCAGCGCCCAGGGAAGTCGCCGCAAAAATCGACGCGCGTTATCGCACCGCGCGCGATGCCGTGACGCGGCGGCTCGGCGAACTGGCCGTGGCCGCATCGCAAGCCCGCTACGATGCACTCATCACGAAAATGGCGCTGTGCGAAGAGCGCGAAAAACTGCTGGATGCCGAGGATGCCAATGGCACGCTGTCCGAGGACGTGGCGGTCAGCCTGGAAGCGCGGTGGAACGCCGTTGCGCATTTTCCCGATGCCTGGAACAGCAAACTGAATGCGCGTTTCGCGGGCGTGGGCCCGTCAGCCGCAGCGCCTGCCGCCAGGGCGGGTAAAAATGCCGGCGAGGGTTTGCCCGACATCCTGCTGAATCTGGAGATCGCGTGCGGACTGGAAAGCCCCGCGGAATTTCACGCCGCCCGGCAACACCTGAAATTGCGCGCACTGAAAGACGCCATGGAAGGCCGGCACAATGCCGCAACCAGCGCTGCGGACATCGAGCGCTGGCTGCTCGACGCCGCGGCCCATGCGCGGCCGGACGAGACTTCGCGCGCGCGGCTGGCAAAAATCATCGCGGCGGTGCGCGTGCGCCGGCCGTAGATCCTCGAACCCTGATCGCCATCGGCCAGGTGCGTCCGGTCGAGGACGGCAAGGGTGATGTCCTTCAATAACTAATTGTTTTTATTGAATTATATTTATTGGAGGGGCGGGATCGATTATTTGAGCGACCAAAGTCATTCAAATAGTTTATTTATGATCGTTTATAAGCTATCATTCTATTCATCAATGAATGCTTATGGTCGATCATGAATACCCGCGATCTCCGTCTAGTCCAGCTCGATCAAGCCCTCGCGCCGTGGCGCGAACGGCTGGACGCGCCGCCGGTCGATGGCTGGCTGCGGGCCATCCGCATGGCGCTGGGCATCAGCACGCGCCAGGCCGCGCAGCGCGCCGGCGTGTCGCAATCGAGCTGGATGGATGCCGAGCGACGCGAAACCGCGGGCACGATTTCGCTGGGCCAGTTGCGGCGTCTGGGCGCCGCGCTCGATTGCCGTCTGGTGCATGCACTGGTGCCGGATGTGCCGTTGCGTGACAAGGTCGATGCGCGTGCGCAGAAACTGGCCGACGCCGAGGTCAACGCGATCGCGCATTCGATGGCGCTGGAGCAGCAGCGTGCCGATGATGCCTACACGCGCATGCAGGTCGCGCAGCGCAAGCAGGAACTGCTGCGCGGCCGGCGCTCGCGGTTGTGGGAATAGCCGGTCGCTGAATTCGCGATGATCGGCGACGCACACGCGCCGGGCGCGACGCCGCTCGATCCCGACGAGGCACGCGGCCTGATTCCCGGCCACATCCGCACGCAAGCCGAGCTGAACCAGTGGGAGCAGGCGAATGTGCTGGAGGGCAGCGCGTGGGCGATGCGCTCACGCGAGCGCGACGTGCTGAGCGAACATTTTGTGCGCGAGCTGCATCGCCGCCTGTTCGGCGGCACCTGGCGCTGGGCGGGTACGTTCCGCACCACCGGCAAGAATATCGGCGTGGATGCCGCGCAGGTGGCCGTGCAGTTGCGCGAACTGCTGGAGAACACGCGCTACTGGATCGGGCACCGTACGTATCCGCTGGACGAAATCGCGGTGCGGTTTCACCACCGGCTGGTGGCGATCCACCCCTTTCCGAACGGCAACGGCCGTCATGCGCGGTTGATGACGGACGTGCTGTTGCGGCGGAACGGCGCCGCATCATTCAGCTGGGGTGGGGCGAACCTTGAGGCGGGTGGTGATGCGCGCGATCGTTACCTTGCGGCATTGCGTGCGGCGGATGCCGGCGACTATGCGGCGTTGCTGGCGTTTGTGCACAGTTGATCAATTCAGTAGTCATTGCCTGAGGCCGGTGTCTGCGGCATGCGGTCGTGCCGCGGGGACGCAGACATGCGAACATGGCAGTCGGCGCAACGATTACATGGAGAACAGCAAGCATGAAATTCGGCCGCTTCCAGCACCAGTCCCGCATCTTCTTCGGCCTCGTCGAAGGCGACCGTGTCGATGAACTCGACGGCTCGCCGTTCGGTAACTGGAAGACCAACGGCAAGACCCATGCGCTGTCCGCGCTTAAAACCCTCATTCCCTGCGAGCCGCGCAACTTCTACTGCGCGGGGCTGAACTACGCCGCGCATATCGAGTGGGCCAACAAGCGCAAGGGCACCAACACCAAGCCGCCGGAGAAGGCCGACGTCGGTTACCGCTCGGCGAATGCGCTGGTGGCGACGAATGAGGCGATTGTGATTCCCGCCGATTCCCCCGGCCCGGTGCAGTTCGAGGGCGAGCTGGTGGCGGTGGTTGGCAAGACGGCGAAAAACCTCACCGAAGCGAATGCGCTGTCGTGCATCCTCGGCTACACGCTGGGCAACGATGTCAGCGAGCGCACCTGGCAGAAAACCGACCGCACGCTGTGGCGCGCGAAAAACTGCGACACCTTCAAGCCCATGGGCCCGTTCATCGCCACGGGGCTGGATCCGATGAACCTGACCATCGACATCCACATCAACGGCAACAAGGTCGCCGGATACCACACCGGCAAGATGCTGTTCTCCGCGCAGCATTTCATTGCGAAGATCACGCAGTACATGACGCTGCATCCCGGTGATGTGATCTGGCTGGGCACAGACGATGCGACCGAGCCTGATCTCAAGGATGGTGATGTGTGCGAGATCGTGCAAAAAGACATCGGCGTGCTGCGCAGTCCGGTGCTGACAGGCTTGCGATAGTCCCATATTGGGACTATACTCTTTCCATGCGGGTTATTGCGCTTTCGACGTTAAAGGCGTTCTGGGAAACTAACCGTGCGTATCGGGATGCCAGAGAGCCCGGATTGGCTTGGTACCGTCAGGCGCTCAAGGCGGACTGGGCATCGCCGGCAGAGGTAAAGGCGTCATTCGGTAGCGCCAGCATCCTCCGTGACGGGCGCGTGGTATTCAATCTTGCCGGCAACAAATACCGGCTGGTGGTGTGGATTAACTATCCGTACCGTGTGGTGTACGTTCGCTTCATTGGCACACATGCCCAGTACGATGAGATTGACGCTCAGACTATTTGATGGAGGTGACGATGGATATTAAACCGATCAAGACCAAGGCAGACTATCGCGCAACCCTGAAAGTGGTTGAGTCCCTGATGGGCGCCAGGGCAAATACCGCTGATGGCGAACGCCTTGATGTTCTGGTCACATTGATTGAAGCCTACGAAAGAAAACACTTTCCGCTCGAACTGCCCGATCCGGTGGAAGCCATCAAATTTCAGATGGACCAGAAGGGCCTGACCCCCAAGGATTTGGAGCCGATGATTGGCCGCTTGAACCGGGTTTACGAAATCCTTAACCACAAGCGTCCGCTGACCCTGAGGATGATCTGGAAATTGCATCGTGGCCTGGATATTCCCGCAGAAAGTCTGATCAGGCAGCCGGATGAACTTCATGCGGCATAGTTGATCTGCAGGACGGTGATGTGTGCGAGATCGTGCGGCGGGATATCGGCGTGCTGCGCAGCCCGGTGCGCGGGCGAAGAGTTAATATAACCCTTTGTTTATTTATATATTTTGCGGCGCGTGATGAAAGCTGAGCTCCTCCTGCTAGGCATGCGCGCTACTGCATCCGGATGTCTGCTGCCTTGATCACCTTCGCCCATTTCGCGATCTCCTGCCGGGTGTAGGTCACGAGTTCCTGAGGGGTACTGGCGACCGGTGTCATGTCGTAAGAGGTGTAACGCTTGATGAAGTCCGCGCTCTTGGTCATTTTTACGATCTCTTGATGCAATTGCTTGATGATGGCGGGCGGGGTGGCGACGGGAGCGAGGAACCCGGCGAATCCGCTGACCACGACCCCCGACACGCCCGATTCCACCATGGTCGGAACGTCAGGGAGCACCGCGGAGCGCCGGGCACCGGTGACTGCTATCGCCACCAGCCTTCCTGATCGGACGTGGGGTAGTGCCGTCGGCATGTAGGTGGATACCATGTTGACTTCACCGCTGATGACCGCAGGGATGGACAAGTTGCTGCTGCGATAGGCGACATGCACCATGTCGATTTTGGCCTCCAGCTTGAACAGCTCGCCGATGAGATGGCCGGAAGTGCCGATGCCGGTGCTGCCGTAATTGAGCTGTCCGGGGCGCGCCTTGGCCAGGTTGACCAGTTGCTGAACAGTTTTGACCGGCGATGCGGGGTTGACCATCATGACCAGCGGCGGACCGTCGGCGATCAGACTGATCGCCGCAAAATCCTTGATCGGATCGTAGGGCAGTTTCATCATGCTTGGATTCACGACGTGATTGAAGCTGCTGAGCAAAAGTGTGTATCCGTCAGGCGAGGATTTGGCCACGATATCCGTCCCGATGATGCCGCTGGCGCCGGGGCGGTTATCGTTTACAACGGGCTGCCCCATGCTCTCCGAGAGTTTCTGCCCGACAATGCGCGACACGATATCCGAGAACCCGCCCGCGCCGAACGGGATGATGATCCGTATCGGTTTGCTCGGATACGGCTGGGCTTGCGCGCCATGAGCGATGCCAGGAACAACAACGGCCATGGCAAGAAAAACGGACAATTTCAGCGGTGTTTTCATGCGCTTGCTCCCCGGGATTGGATCGGATCGATGGCTTGGGTTTTTCGCGGCGCCGGCGCTTCAGGTTTTGGCTGCGGCGGGTTGACTGCACAACGTCAGCGCCGCATCGACATAAACCTTGGCCGCGGTCAGCAGGTTGTCCACGTGCGCATGTTCACCGACGGCATGCATCAGGGCCTTGGCATCGGGATGCGTGCGCCCGCCGGGGCCATAGGTGAGACACGGTACGTCGTAGCGGTTGAGGTGCGTGGAGTCCGCGCCGGTGCGGCGAATGATGAAAGGCGAATCCTTGCCGGTCACCCGCCGGTGTGCGTCGCAAACGACCTGGGTGATCAGCGCCCCTTCGTTGATTTCGGTCGGCGGGTCGTTGACCAGAACCTGCAGCACCGGCTCGGGTCTGCCATGCGCTGTTGCGAATTCCCGCAGCGCCTTGCGCAGGGAGCGCTTGACCTCTTCCGCGGTCTGGCCCGGAACGGTGCGTATATCGAGATAGAGACTGCATTCAAACGGGTTGCGCGCGAGCCGCCACGGCATGCCGCCGCGAATGGCCGCGACCGTGACGTTGGGATGTTCACCGAGGTGTATGTGCGCTGCCTCGTAGCCCTTGATCCATGGTTCCAGGCTGGACTGCAGGGCGTGCATTTCAGCGATGGCATTGATCACGCTGGGATGGCGCGCGTTTGCAGCATGGCTGACCGTGCCGCCGACGGTGATCTTGACCCAGAGCACCCCCATGTTCGCGGTACATGCCCTCAGGTTGGTCGGTTCGCAGAGAATTGAATAATCGGCACTGATGCCGTGCAGGATCATGTGTCGTGTGCCCACCCCATAGCCCGATACCGAGCTTCCGCGATATTCATCCACGGCGGCTTTTTCGGTCTCGCCCACCACGCCGCCATAAAGGAGATCGCCTTTCAACTGGACATCTTCCCGGCAGATGGCTTCGAGCGCCACGAGAGCGGAAGCAAGGCCGCTTTTCATGTTGTTTGCGCCGAGGCCCCAGATCCAGCCGTCCCGGTATACGGCCCTGGCTTTAAACCCTTCTCCCTTGAGATAGCTCTCGTCGCCATCATAGGAAGTATCCATGTGCCCGGTGAACAGCAGGTTTATGCCGTCGCCAGACCCCGGGCGCACGCCGACCGCGTTGGGGCGGCCTTCGCTGACCTCCTGCAGATAGGCATTGAACCCCGCCTTGGCGAGCCGTCCCACAATGTATTCAGCCAGGGCGCCTTCGCGCCCGGTCGGGCTCGCGATATCAACCATCGCGATCAGCGTGTCGCGCACCGCCTCCGTCGTAATGTGTCTTGCAACGCGCGCATAGTCGGGGTGACTCATGAGACTCTTCCTTCAATCGGTTGATGATCCTGTTCCGGCAAGCGGCTCGCGGCGTCCGGCCGCGGGATTGCCCGCTTCATGGAACGTAAACCCAAAGATCCAGCTGCACTGAACATCCCGGCTCCAGCAACGGCGGCGGCACTCCGATAGCCGAGATCGGCAGCGGTTGTCCGGGGAGGCGGCGCTGCCAGACTTTGCACGCCATATGGAAATCACGGAGATCCGTATGAAACTGCTGGATGCGCACCACATTGGCAAGCGAAGTGCCCGCCGCAACGCAGGTTTTCTCCGCCATCTCGAGCAGATATTCCATCTGCGCCTCGATGCTGCTGCCGAAGTAGGGTTGCTCCGGATCAATGCGCGCATCCTGGATCAGTCCCCCTGCATCGGCGGCGACCATGCCGGAAAATAACAGCAGATCCCCCGCCCGCACGGCAATGGGGTGACGCTCGCATGCCGACACCAGGCCCGGCGGATTGATTGCTTGTTTTCTGGTGGCGCCCGAGTCGGTCAACGCGACAAGATTGATCTCGCAACGCGCATCCGCGATGGCAAAACCCGGATTGAGGGTGGGTACAAATGTGGTGGCCGGAATATTTCCGGAAAAATGCCGCTCCCACACCTGGTTGAAGGCCGGCACATCGTTGATATCCGCAAGATAAACCTGGGCCTTGACCACGTTCCCGAGTGATGACCCCGCACCTTTCAGGGCGGGGATGAGTTTTTTGCGAATGATGTAATCGACTTCCAGTTGAATGCGGTTTCCCTTCCACAAATGGCCGGCCGGCACTTGCGCCTCGGGTGCAATGCCCCCGAGATCTCCGGGTTGCCAGGCCGCGAGGAAGCCCGCGATGAACACGAAATCTCCCGCAACCACGACAGGCGCAAACGAGGATGTTGCAGGTAAATCCAGGCCGTCCGGATAAACCGGCTTCGGTTTGGGCGCCCGATTGGGCGTCACGGCAACGAGTTCCATGGTCATCCCCGCGCCCGGAAAGAGCAGGCCGGGTTCGAGTACGGAGGTGCTGGGCGGGACGCAGGGGTTGCTGTAATTCCGCCGTACCTGATGCAGGAAAGGAACCGCACGCCAATCCGGAAAATACTGATCGGTTCTTACAACATGCGAGAAATCCGCTCCCGCTGCTTGCAGCACTTCGGTCGCCCTTGCATACAGGCAGGCTGCCTCGCGCTGCCACCGCGGCTGCCCGGAGAGGGGCCGTGAGGCCGTGATCTCAGGCGCCAGCCCGTTTTTGAAATCCGTCGCGAGTATCCCGGACGCAAAAATCCAGTCGCCCGCATGAATGCCTCGAGCATAAGGAATGCGGGTGTTCCCCAGATTGACCGGCAACAGCGGTTTCACATGGTTTTTCATGATGCCTGCTCATCCCCATTCAAATTTTTCACGCGGCCTTTGTTCCGGCCAGGTATCTGGCGCAGCCGGAACGGCAGTCTTCAGCCCCGCCATGCCGCGCTAGTTACCCTGGATTTTTGCTTCCCTGACCACGGCTTCCCACTTGGCCAGCTCGGTTTTCATGAAAGCGGCGAATTCTTCAGCAGTGCTGCTCTTTGGCACCACGCCACGGGCGGCAAAAGCGGTTTTAACGTCGGCAGAGCTCACTGCGCGCACCGTCTCGGCCTGCAGGAGAGAAAGTATCGCTCTCGGTGTTCCCGCCGGAGCAAGCAGCCCCGTCCATAAATCGTTGTCGTATCCCGCAATCCCGGCTTCCTGCACTGACGGCACATTGGGGAGCAAGGGGGTTCGCTTCGCCGTTGAGACCGCGAGAATTTTCAGGCGATTCGACTCGATGAACGGGAATACGGAAGGCATGGTCGGTATCGCCATCTGAATATTTCCGGCGACCAGGTCAACGGTCGCAAAATTACTTCCCTTGTAGGGCACATGCGTAATCTTGATGCCGGTTTTCAATATGAACATTTCCACGGCCAGATGCGTGGTGGAACCGTTGCCCGCTGATCCAAAAAGTATTTCGCCCGGACGCTTCCTGGCGAGAGCAATCAAATCCTGCACCGAGTTGACCGGCAGGGAGGGATGCACTACCAACACCAGCGGGACCGTTCCAACCAGGCTGATTGGCGCAAAATCACGCAGAGGAGAATAGGGTATGGACGGATTTACATTCGGGTATTGCGTAAGCTCCGATGTGGATCCCAGCAGGATCGTATATCCGTCAGCAGGCGCTTTCGCGGCGATATCGGCACCGATGCTTCCGGCAGCACCTACGCGATTGTCAACGATAACTCTTTGACCAAGACTTTCCTCAAGTTTCCGGGCGAGAGTGCGTGCCATGGTGTCGGAGCCTCCGCCTGCCGGAAATGGAACCACCATCCGGATCGGCTTTGTCGGATAACTCTGGGCATATACGGCAACCGAAGAGAGGAGGCAGGCCAGGAGTAGTGCGGAGATGCTGATATCAGGGCTTTGCAGTCTCATGAGGCCTCCTGGGCTGTCGCGCGGAACCGATTCAGACGGAACGAATATGCCTAATTCGGGCCTTCGCATCAAGCTTTATCATTCCCTAATTCCTCAGGGGCAATTCCTTGCCATTCATCGTGCGCGGGAGGAATGAAAACAAAAGCTGATACTATTTATCAGCTATCGCCGTTCATTTTTGAAGCCATCGGAGACCCTCATGTTTGCAACATCAAGGCTGCCTGCTTTTCTGACCCCGTTGCTGCGTCGCTGGACGATGCTGAATGCCGCTCACACGACCCCCGGGTCTCCCGCTTTTGTCATGCGTCACCACAATCCGCCCGGACTGTGGACCTCGCCGAGGCTGACTCAGGTGGTCGAGGTTCAGGGCGCGCGCATGATCTATCTTTCGGGGCAGGCCCCCGCGGATGCAAATTACAAGGTCAACAGCAACAATTTCCAGGACCAGGCGCATGCGGTTTATGACAACATCGAGACGGCACTCAAAGCAGTAGGTGCGGACTTGCAAAACATCGTCAAGACGACCACCTATCTGACGGATGCGGCCAATATCAAGGAACTGCGCGATGTGCGGCTGGCCCGCTACAGGCACCTGAAAGCCCCGCCTGCCAATACTCTGCTGATCATCAGCCGGCTGGCCGAACCGGAGTTTTTGATCGAAATTGATGTTGTGGCTGCCGTTCCCGCCAAATAATATTTGGCAATCCGGATAAACCTTCGGCGCTTGTGCATTTGTTGCGCCGCGCCCGGCGCAGGTCAGTAGGCCTGGAGGTTCGCGGCTTTCACCACCGGCCCGAACTTGTCGAATTCCGCGCGGATGAACTGCGCAAACTCCTGCGGCGTATTGACGATCACTTCTGCGCCCTGCCGCGCGATCTGTTCCTTGAACGCGGGCGTTGCGGCAACCTTGTGCAGCGTCGCCAGGAGCTTGTCGATGACGGGTTTGGGCGTGTTTTTGGGCGCGATGAGGCCGTTCCAGCCGCTCGACTCGAAATTGAATCCCTGCTCGATGAACGTCGGGATGTCGGATGCGGACGGTGAACGCTTCTTCGAGCTCAGGGCGAGCGCCTTCAGGCGTCCGGACCTGATGTGCCCGACGGTGGACGGGAGCGGCGTCACGGCGAACTGCGACTCGTTGGCGAATACCGCGCCGACCGACGCGCCGGCGCCCTTGTACGGGACATGCAGCACGTTGATGCCGGTGGCCAGCGAGAACATCACGCCGGCGAGATGGCTTTGCGAGCCCGGGCCCGCCGATGCCATGTTGATCGTGCCCGGCTTCGCTTTGGCGAGCGCCACAAAATCCTTCACGTTCGCTGCCGGCAGCGACGGGTGCGCAATGAACACGTTGTAGGTGATGCCGTACAGCGAGATCGGCGCGAAATCCCTGAGCGTGTCGTAAGCGAGTTTTTTCTGCAGGTATGGCGAGATGACCTGCGCGGTCGCCATGGACACCAGCGTGTAACCGTCGGGCACCGCCGCGGCGCCGATTTCCATGCCGATGATTCCGCCCACGCCGGCGCGGTTGTCCACGACCATTTGCTGCCCCAGCGCCTCGCCGAGCAAATTGGTCACCACCCGGCTCAGCGTATCGTTGGAACTGCCGGCCTGCTGCGGCACGATCAGGCGTATGGGTTTTGTGGGGTACTGCGCGGTATCGGCCGCGTGTGCGGCGGCAAGCATCAGGGGCGCCGCGGCCGCGAGGGCTGCGAGCATTCGGATATTCATGGCGGGTTTCCTCATGTCTGACAGGTGCCGGGCAATGGATGGGTTGACAGCGATGCCGGCTGCGTTCAGGGTAGCATCAATTATTTCATGATTGCCAGAAGGAGTCCGCTGCATGGCCCGGCTCAGTTACGTTGACCCCGACACGATCCGCGACCCCGAGGTGCGCCAGTGGCTGGAGGAGGCACGCCGCGACGGCCGCCCCGGCCCCGAAAACCAGGCGATACGCGCGCACCAGCCTGGCGTGATGCGGTCATTCACGCTGACCCGGAAAATGCTTTTCGACAACAACGCCGGGGTGCTCGAGCACGATCTGAAGGAACTCACGCGCGCCTATGTCGCGTTCACCATCGAATGCGGCTACTGAAGCAATCAGGGAACTGCGCGGTCTGCGCAGGATGCCGGCGGCAAGATGGCGGAACTCATGAACTACGAGAAATCCGCAAAATTCACGACCCGCGAGAAGATCGCGCTGCGTTACGCTGACGCGATCATGTACGACCCGACGCAGGCGGGCGACCAGCTCTGGGGCGAATTGAAGGGCGAATTCACTGAGCCGGAAATCGTGGAGCTCGGCTACTGGATCGGCTTCACGTTCGGCGGACAGCGCTGGCTGAAAACCCTGTCCACGCGGCAGGGCGAGTTCGAAGCGTTTCTCGCCGCGCGTTAGGCGCACATCGATACCGGAGATGGCCATGAATGAATTGCTGCCCCACGCCGAGCGCGCCGTGGCGCTGCTGATCGCGCGCAAGCAGACCATCGCGGTGGCCGAATCGTCGGCGGGCGGGCTGATCACGGCGGCGCTGCTCGCGGTGCCCGGCGCTTCGGCGTGCGTGCGCGGCGGCATCGTCGTTTACACCTATGAAATGCGCCGCGCGATGCTGGGCATCAGTGACGACGAGATGCGTGGCATCACGCCGTCCACCGAAACCTATGCGCTGCTCAAGGCGCGCCGCACCCGCGAGCGGGTGGCGACTGACTGGGCGCTTACCGAGACCGGCGCGGCGGGGCCGACCGGCAGCCGCTACGGCTATCCGCCGGGGCACGCGTGTTTTGCGGTGGCGGGCACCGTCGAACGCACGCGCACGCTGGAAACCGGCAGCAGCGATCGCGTGGCCAACATGCACGCGTTCACCGCGGCGGCGCTGGATTTCCTGGCGGAGACGGTGGCGGCGGCGCCGATTCGGGGCTAATCTGCGACAGGTCGTCACCGGGCTGATCCATCGATGAGCGCCGTACCGAAATTTTCGAGTGCCATTCACGAAGTCGCCGACGCGGCGGAAGCCAACGAGCTGTTCCAGCGCAACGGTTGGACCGATGGCCTGCCCATCGTTGCGCCGACCGAGGATGCGGTTGCGGAATTCCTGGCCGCAGCGGAGCTTGATGCCGCCGACGTCGTCGGTGTCGAGCCGGTGCGCCGCCGCAGCATTACCGCTGAAAAAATCGCGATCGCTGCCGTGATGGCCGGTTGCCTGCCGGAATGCCTGCCGGTCGTCGTTGCCATCGTCAGGGCCATGTGCCAGCCCGAGTACGCACTGCACGGGAGTACGGCGAGTACCGGCGGCAGCGCGCCTTTCATTGTCGTCAACGGACCCATCCGGCTCGCGATCGGCATGAACGCGACGCACAACGTGCTCGCCAACGCCTGCCGTGCCAATGCCACCATCGGCCGCAGCATCCGCCTGATCCTGCTCAACGTGCTGGGCGGCATTCCGGGTCAGCTCGACCGCTCGACATTGGGGCATCCGGGCAAGTTCACCTTCTGCGTGGCGGAAGACGAGGAGGATTCGCCGTGGCTGCCGCTGTCGGTCGAGCGCGGCGTGCCCGCCGGCGTGTCGGCGGTGACTGCGCTGCAGGTGGAGTCGCCGACGCAGATCATGAACGAATGGACGCATGACCCGAAGGAAATCCTCGATACCTACGCCGCGGCGATGCGCAGCAACATGCTGCTGTACTCGATCTGGGAGGGCAATTACGCGGTCGTCATCCCGAAGCAGCACCGCGAGATTTTTGCCGCTGCCGGCTGGAGCAAGCAGGACATCCGCGACTACGTGTTCGAGAAGGCGCGGGTGAAGCGCGGCGAATGGCGCGGCGTCGGCAAGGCGGCAGTCGCGGGGCGCAAGGACGAGGACAAGGTGTACTGCGCGCTGCGTTCGCCCGACGACCTGCTGGTCATCGCCGCCGGCGGACCCGCGGGCGGCTTCGGCGCGATACTGCCGCCGTGGTACGGCAAGAAATCGCTGGCGGTCACGATACCCGTCGGCGCGTGACTTCACACAGGGAGGCAACCATGATGCTCAGAGTCCTTGATCCCACACAGTCCGCGCAGGGCGAGGCGCTGCGCATGGCGCCGCCGCTCGTCTCGTTCGACGGCGCGGTGGTCGGCATGATCGACAACGCCAAGATCGGCACCGAACGGCTGTTCGACTTCATCGAGGAAATCCTGAAGAAGGAATACCGCGTGCGCGAGTGCATTCGCCGGCGCAAGCCCGACGCCTCGCGGCCGGTGCCGCCGCCGATGCTGATGGAGATGCGCGGCGCGGACGCCATCCTCGCCGCCACCGGCGACTGAGGCAGTTGCTCGTCGTGCAGTTTGCACGACGCCATCGAAGCCGAACGGCTCGGCATCCCGGCGGTCGCGATCATGACCGACCGCTTCGTCGCCACCGCAAGAGCGGTGGCCGGCGTCAACGGCCTGAAGGATTATCCCTTCGCGGTGATCGCGCATCCGGTCGCCAACAATGACGACGCTGTGCTGCGGCAGAAGGCGCGTATCGCCGTCGATGCGATCGTGCCGCTGCTGACCCGGCGCTAGGGCCTGTTAACAATTAAACAATTACTTCATCTCACGAAATGACTGTTAACAGGCGCTAGAACAGGAACGTGCGCCCGACCGCTGTTGTGGTCCCGGTGGCCGTGCGATCGGGCCGGGGGTTTCGGTGTGCCCCGTCAGTCTGGCGTCGCGCATTTTGTGGACTTTGGACAGGGAGGGGCCGCGCTTTTCTTTACAATCCAGCGTTCAGCATGCAAACGCAACCGGAGGAAGAAGAAATGAGCGGTGGTTCACAAAAGTGCGACAGCGACGGCATCCCGGTCTGCGACGGCCCCGACCTGTCGCCGCGCAAGCCCAGGCTGAAGGCGCCGCCCGGGTCCATCGATTGCCACGCGCACATCTTCGGCCCGGTGGACAAATATCCTTTTTCGCCCAAGCGCCTGTTTACGCCGCCGGACGTGACGCTGGCGCAGTATCGCGCGCTGCTGGCGCTGCTGGGCATCGAACGCGCCGTGCTGGTAACGCCCAGCGTGTATGGCATGGACAACGAACGCCAGCTCGACACGTTGAACGAAATGAAAGGCGCATGGCGCGGCGTGGCGGTGGTGCCCACCGACGTGCCGGAAAAGGAACTGGAGCGCCTGCACAAGGCGGGCTTCCGCGGCGTGCGCGTGAACCTGTTCGCAAAAAGCGGATTGATGCTCGACGACCTCGAAGCCATTGCCGCGCGCATCGCCGGGCTCAAGTGGCATGTGCAGCTGCATGCCGATGCGCGCAATCTCGACGGGATCGCGCCGCGTTTGCGCAAGCTGCCGGTGGATGTGGTGTTCGACCACATGGGTCATGTGCCGGCGGCCGCCGGCGTGGACAATCCCGGCTTCCAGGCGCTGCTCGCGTTGATGCGGGAAGGTAAATTCTGGGCCAAGCTGTCGGCGCCGTACCGGTTGTCGGAACTGCCTTATCCCTATGCCGACGTGACGCCGTTTGCGCAAGCGCTGATCGCCGCAGCACCCGACCGACTGGTGTGGGGCAGCGACTGGCCGCATCCCGCAGTGCCCGGCCACATGCCGGCGAATTTCGTGATGCCGAATGACGGCGATTTGCTGGATATCCTGTCACTGTGGACCGAGGATGCGACGGTCCAGAAGAATATCCTCGCGGACAATCCCCGACGGCTCTACGATTTCTGATTCGGTCGCAACCTTGTCACCTCAAACCTGATGATTCCGGAGAAGAACATGGTCAAGCAATGGACGGCAGTCGTCGTGGCTGCGTTGGGAATGGCCGGCGCCACATGCGCCGTGGCGCAGGATTATCCGAACCGCCCCGTGAAAATCGTCGTGCCGCTGGCGACCGGCGGCACCGCCGACATCCTTGCGCGCATGGTCAGCAACGATCTGGCAGGCAGGCTGGGCAAACCCGTGCTGGTCGAAAACCGCACCGGCGGGGGCGGCCATATCGGCTCGGAGTTCGTCGCCAAGTCGCCGGCTGATGGATACACGCTGCTGTCGGCGGGCATACCGCAGGCCATCGGCATGAGCTTGTACAAGAATCTGCAGTACGACATGGCAAGGGATCTCGTCGCGATCACGCAGGGCATCACGGCGCCCAGCGTCATCGTGGTTCATCCGTCGCTGCCGGTGAAATCGATGAGGGACCTGATCTCCCTGGCCAAGGCCAGGCCCGGGAAGCTCAATTTCGGCGCAAATACCGGATCGCCGAATCATCTGGCGATCGAGCTGCTCAACGTCAGCAATAATCTCAGGATTGTGCACGTGCCCTACAAGGGCGCCGGTCCCGTGGTGACTGATGTGATGGCGGGGCATATCGAGTTGGCTTCTTTGGGGCTGCCGCCGGCCTTGCCGATGGTGCAGGCGGGCCGTTTGCGGGCCATCGCGCAGACCGGTTTGAAGCGTTCCGTGCATCTTTCCGACTTGCCGACGGTCGCCGAGTCCGGGGTGCCCGGCTACGACGTAACTTCCTGGTACGGATTCTTCGCGCCGGCGCGCACGCCTGCCGCAGTCATTTCGCGGCTGAATGCCGACATCGTCGCGGTACTCAGGATGCCCGAAGTCAACAAGCGGCTGGCGGGGCTGGGGGCGGACGTCATGCCGACCACTGCGGATGAGTTCGGCCGTATCGTTCGCGACGAAATCCAGAAATGGGCCAAGGTCGTCAAGGCGTCCGGCGCCAAGGCCGAGTAAAGGAACTTTTGTCATGGCCGAACCTAAACTCACCGGCAAGATTGATCCCGCGCGCATCGTGATGCGCGACATTCCGCGTCCCGGTCAGGACGTCATTGATGCTTTTCTGGCGCTGACCGACCTCGCCGGCACGGTATCCGATGCGATGGACGAACTGGGTATCCACGGCGCGATTCCGGCGGCGACGCTGCGGCCGATGCTGCCCGGCGCGCGCATGGTCGGCCCGGTGATGACGGTGCGCAACATCATGCAGTCGGTACCACCGACGCTGGGCGCGATGGCGCGCCAGTCGAAGCAGGCCGACATCGAGGCACACAATCTCGCCCGACTTGGCGATGTGCTGGTGATCGAAGGCGTGGCGGGCATCTCCAGCCTGGGCGGCAATTCGGCGAACGTGGGCAAGCGCCAGGGCGAAGCGGGGGCGATCGTCGATGGCGCGACGCGCGACATCGCCACCGCGCGCGGTATCGGCTATCCGATCTGGGCGCGCGGCGTGAGCCTGATCACCGGCAAGTGGCGCGTCGAGACCGTCGCAATCAACGGCCCGGTGCAGATCTGCAGCGTGCCGGTCAATGCCGGCGACCTGGTGGTGGCCGACGACAACGGCGTGTGCTTCATCCCGCGGGCACGCATTCATGAGGTGCTGGCGCGCGCGCAGGCGCTGTCGGCAGGCGAGGAGGAGCGCAACCGCGACGTCGCCGCCGGCATGAGCGTGGTCGAGATCGCCAACAAGGCATACTTCAGGAAGATTCAGTCGTAAGTCCCGCCGCGACCCGGTTCTGTGCCCGGCCCGCGCCAAAGTCGTTTATCCTTCGGCCTTTCCGTTACTCCTCGCATAAGGTGCACCGCCATGTCCACGTATCCCAACACGCTGCTCTACATCAACGGCCAGTGGTGCCCCGCTACCGCCGGCCGCACGCTGCCGGTCGTCAATCCCGCCAATCACCAGCAGATCGGCACGGTCGCTTACGCCGAAAAAGCCGACCTCGATCGTGCGCTTGAGGCTGCGGAAGCCGGCTTCAGGGTATGGCGCAAGGTGTCGGCCTACGAGCGCAGCAAGATCATGCGCAAGGCCGCGGATCTGGTCCGCGAGCGCGCCGATACCATCGCGACTTACATGACCTTCGAGCAGGGCAAGCCCGTCGGCGAAGCCAAACTCGAGGCGCTGGCCGGCGCCGACCTGATCGACTGGTTCGCCGAGGAAGGCCGCCGCGCCTATGGTCGCGTGATTCCGGCGCGCGCCGAGGGCATTTATCAACTGGTGGTGAAGGAGCCGGTCGGCCCGGTCGCGGCCTTTACGCCGTGGAATTTCCCGATCAACCAGGCGGTGCGCAAGCTGTCGGCGGCGCTGTCCACCGGCTGTTCGATCATCATCAAGGCGCCGGAAGAAACCCCGGCCTCACCGGCGGAGCTGGTGCGCGCATTTGCTGACGCCGGCGTGCCGGCCGGCGTCATCAACCTGGTGTATGGCAGCCCGGCGGAGATTTCAAGTTACCTGATTCCGCATCCGGTGATCCGCAAGATCACCTTCACCGGCTCCACGCCGGTGGGCAAGCAACTGGCGGCGATGGCCGGCCAGTACATGAAGCGTGCGACCATGGAACTGGGCGGCCACGCGCCGGTGATCATTTTTGATGATGCCGACGTCGAGCTCGCGGCGAAGACCATGACCTTCATGAAGTACCGCAACGCCGGCCAGGTGTGCGTGTCGCCGACGCGGTTCCTGGTGCAGGAGGGGATCTACAAGCAGTTCGTCGAGAAGTTCACCGAAGGTGCGAAGGCGATCAAGGTCGGTGACGGTTTCGACAAGGATACCAAGATGGCGACGCTGGCCAATCCGCGCCGGCAGAGCGCGATGGTGGCGAACGTCGAGGATGCAAAAAAACACGGCGGCAAGGTGCAGACCGGCGGCTACCCGATCGGCGAGAAGGGCAATTTTTTCGAGCCGACGGTGATTACCGAACTGGCGACCAGCGCGATGGCGATGAACACCGAGCCTTTCGGTCCGCTGGCGATCATCAATCCGTTCAGGACATTCGACGATGCGGTGACCGAGGCCAACCGCCTGCCGTACGGACTCGCCGCCTACGCGTGGACGAAGTCCGCGAAAACCGCGAACGCGATCGCGGCGCAGGTCGAGACCGGCATGATGACCATCAATCACCTGGGCTTTGCGTTACCCGAGGTGCCGTTCGGCGGGGTGAAGGATTCCGGCTACGGCTCCGAGGGCGGCAGCGAGGCCATCGAACCCTATTTGATCTCGAAGTTCATCACGCAGGCGGGGCTGTAACGCCCGCGCTGTTCAACCGGCGGCGTAACCGCGGCGCCGGCGGTCTGCGGCAGCCATTTGCCGCAGGCAGATGGCGATGGCCGGCGTATTGATGGCAATGTGAAAGGGCAGGCGGACGCGGCTGATGAGCCACGCGCGCCGCAGCGCGGGATCCGCGCTTGGATCGATTTGCAGAGGCAAAGCAAGTTGTTGCATGACGGCAACCTCCTTCCGGATTCGGCGCGGGTAATACCGCGCCGATTCTTGCGACCACTACTGCTGTGTTCATTATCGACAGCAGCTGCTTTTTTCTTGAGCAGAACAGGGGGCGGTACGTCGCGCAATTTCGGGTATCGCCGGGGCGGCGCGTACAACCCGTTGAATAGTCTGAAAGACCAAAAGCAAAGGGCGCGACCTGAGCCGCGCCCTTTGGGTCACTCCGGAACCCCGGTCGGGACAACCCCCCGGACTGCGGGTGGAGGGTGGTCGCCGCACGTCCGCATCAGGTACACCCGGCAGAGGGGCGCGCACAACAGCGGACTTCGGTGGCAGCAACCGGATCGACTTGGCCTTGGTTCGTGAGACTGGCCCGACCCGGAGTTGCCGGAGCTGATTCATTAACGGCCGGGAATGCGCGGGGTTTAGGGTGCTGGCCGCGGGCGCGGCTGATCCGTATGATTGGTGCATCACCCGGAAAGGCAATACCAGAGAAAACCGATGCCTGATGTGCAGACAAAAACGCCGTTGCCGTCAATGCGGGCGCCGCGCATCGTGCCGAGCGGCAAAGGCTGCGGCACGGAAGTCGAGGGCGTCGATCTGGCCGCGCTGGATGCCGTCACGGTCGCGACGCTGAAGCAGGCGTTGCTGGAACATCTGGTCGTGTTCGTGCGCGGCCAGCCGATTACGGACCCGCAACTGATCGCGCTCGGCAAAGCCTTCGGCGAACTCGAGCCGCCGGGCATGAGCGTCATCGGCAAGCCCTATATCGACGCGTATCCGGACATCCTGGTGATTTCCAATCTGACGGCCGACGGCCGGCCGCTGGGCAATCTTGGCGCGGGCGAAGCGATCTGGCATACCGACATGTCGTACCGCGCGAAGCCCTGCAGTTACGCGATGCTGCATGCGCTGGAAGTGCCGCCCGCCGGCGGCAACACGTACTTTGCCAACCAGTATCTCGCCTACGACACGCTGCCCGCCGCACTCAGGACGCGGCTCGAGGGCATGATGCTGATTCACGACGAGACGTACAACAGTGCCGGCCAGTTGCGCAAGGGATTCGCCGAGGTGACCGATCCGCGCGAAGCGCCCGGCGCGCAGCACAAAATTTTTCGCACCCATCCGCTGACCGGGCGCAAGGCGCTGTATCTCGGTCGCCGCCGCAACGCTTACATCATCGGCCTGCCGCTCGAAGAAAGTGAACGCCTGCTCGATCAGCTGTGGGCACATGCATCGCGGCCCGAGTTCGTGTGGGGCCACGAATGGCAGGCGGGCGACACGCTGATCTGGGACAACCGTTGCCTGATTCACCGCCGCGATGCGTTTGATGACCGCGAGCGCCGCATGATGCATCGTGTGCAGATCAGCGGCGACCGGCCGCGGTAACGAACCATTGGTATAGTGATGGCGCAACGTGCGCCGCCAGTCTGCTGAATAACAATGGCGGCTGACAAGAATAAGAGCGGCTGACAAAATGAACCCCCCTCTCCCCGCAAGCGGGGACAAGGGAACACTTGAAGCGGAGTAGAGGGTTGGGGAGAGGGGCAGGCGATGCAACAGTGGCAATGGCTGGTGATGATGGTTCTGCTCGGCACAGGCGCGCCGGGTGCTGCGCTCGCGCAGGCTTATCCGGCGAAGCCCGTGCGCATCGTCACCGTCGCGCCGGGCAGCGCCAACGACATTGTCGCGCGGCTGATTGCGCAGGAGTTGCGCCCGGCGCTCGGGCAGACCGTGATTGTCGATAATCGCGGCACGATTGCCGCTGAAATCGTCGCCCGCGCGCCCGCCGACGGGTACACGCTGCTGCTCTACGGCAGCGCGGTGTGGTTGTCCCCATTCATCCGCAGCAACACGCCGTACGACCCGGTGAAGGATTTCGTGCCCATTACGCTGGTGGCTGCTTCACCCAACATCATCGTCGTGCATCCGTCGCTGCCCGTGAAGTCGGTGCGCGAACTGATCGCGCTGGCCAGGGCGCGGCCGGGAGAACTCAATTACGCGGCGGGCTCGCTGGGCGCAGCACCCCATCTCGCCGCGGAGCTGTTCAAGGCGATGGCGCAGCTCAACATCGTGCGCGTCGCCTACAAGGGTACCGGCGGTTCGCTGATCGGGTTGTTGAGCGGTGAGGTGGAAATGATGTTTCCGACCGCGGGCTCGGTAACGCCGCATATCAAGTCGGGGAAGCTGCGCGCGCTGGCGGTGACCAGCCTGCAGCCGACGGCGCTGGCGCCCGGCCTGCCGTTGCTGGCCGCGGCGCTGCCTGGTTACGAGTCAGTGTCGCTGAACGGCATGTTTGCGCCGGCGCGTACGCCCGATCCCGTCATCCGCCAGCTCAACACCGAAATCGTGCGCATCATGAAGCGGCCCGACGTGAAAGAGAAACTGGTTGCTGCCGGCACCGATGCCATGGCGACCACGCCGGAAGAGTTCGCGGCGACGATCCAGTCGGAAATGGCCAAGTGGGGCAGGCTGATCCGCGAGGCCGGTATTCGCGAGTGATGCGGGCTGCAATGAGCGGTTCCCGGGCTTCAGGGTGATAGATCACCCGCTGATTCCCTCAATCTACCTGGACACGCGCTTCCCGAACAACTCTGGCCCATTTCACGAGATCGTTCTTTATGTATTCTGAAAATTCTTCCGGTGTGTTTCCGACGGGTTCAAAAGCCTGGGCCAACAGTGCGCGCCTGATGTCTGGCATGCCGAGCACGGCGATCGTATCGGAATATATTTTTTTTATGATGTTTTGTGGTGTGCCGGTCGGAGCAAATACGCCCTGCCATGCCACGATGTCGTAACCTGCCACGCCGGTCTCCACCACGGTCGGCAGTTCCGGAGCCGCGGGCGAGCGGTTGCTGCCTGTTACGGCAAGCCCCCGCAACTTCCCGGTTTTGGTATGCGGCAATGCCGCTGCCGCCAAGAGAAAACCTATCGAGGCCTCCCCGCTTAAAAGTGCGGTTATGGCCGCGGTCGGACCTTTGTACGGAATATGTACCATGTCCACCTTGGTGGATGCCTTGAACATTTCGGCGGCAAGATGCCCGACACTGCCATTTCCACCCGACGAAAAATTGATCTGCCCTGGTTTTGATTTCGCAAGCGTGACAAGTTCCTTGACTGATTTGGAAGGCAGGGACGGATGGACCACCAGGATATTGGGAGTAACTGCGGCCAGTGTTACCCCGATAAAATCCTGCTTCGGGTTATAAGGTATTTTTTCGAACAAGCTGGGGTTGATGGTGACGTGATTGGAAGCCAGAAGCAGCGTATGACCATCAGGTACTGCTTTTGCGCTCAACTCAACCGCGATGTTGCCCCCACCGCCGGGACGATTGTCAACGACAATTTGCTGTCCCCATCGCTCCGAGAGTTTGGGTGCTATTGTCCGCGAGACAATATCGGGCCCGGCTCCAGGAGGAAATGGAATGATAAAGCGTACTGGTTTTGAAGGGAAACCTTGCCCGATTGCTTCCAGGGAAAGCACCGCGAGACCCAAGTACAGGCCCAATCGGAATATTCTTTCCTTCATCGTCGTCTTGCCTTCCATCGTGTTTTTCTGTGCGAATGTTCTGGAAAAAGAGCGCACCGTTTTTGGTCCGCGCTCGATCGGCAGTCCGACCACGTTGCCCCATTCGGTCCACGGGCCATCGTACACCCTGACCCGTTTCAGGCCGAGGATTTCCGTGAGGGCGAACTATAGCACCGTCGCGCGGTGGCTGAGCCGGCAGTAGGCAATGATGTCCTTTTGCGGGTCGGCGCCGCTGGCATCGAAGACGGCCTGCAGTTCGTCTCGTGATTTCAGGCTTTTGTTGGTGTTCAGCAGTTTTTCGAAAAACACGTGGCGCGCGCCGGGAATCCGGCCGTAGCACTGCCCGGTTACGAGTCAGTGTCGCTGAACGGGATGTTTGCGCCGGCGCGCACGCCCGACCCCGTCATCCGCCAGCTCAACACCGAAATCGTGCGCATCATGCAGCGGCCCGACGTGAAGGAAAAACTGGTTGCTGCCGGCACCGAAGCGATGGCGACGACGCCGGAAGCTTTCGCCGCGACGATCAAATCCGAAATGGCGAAGTGGGGCAGGCTGATCAGGGACGTCGGCATCCGCGAATAGCGCGTCTCGGCATGCGCCGGGTGTGGCGGCTGAGGAAGCGGGCGTCGCGCCTTGTAACAGAACCGGCCGGGAAGCGCTTAATGCGTTCCGGATTCGACGAATTTCCGGTAACCGGCGGCATCGAGCAATGCGCCGAACTCGTCCGGGTTGCCGGGTTTGATGCGGAACATCCATGTCCCGTAGGGGTCGCTGTTGACCAGTTCCGGGCGGGCCGCCAGTTCCTGATTTGTTGCGAACACCACGCCCGATACCGGCGCGTGGATGTCTGATGCCGACTTGACCGACTCGATCACCGCACAGGCACTCCCCTGCTTGACCAAGGATCCCGGTTCAGGCGGCTGGACGAATACGACGTCACCCAGTTGCTCCTGCGCATGAAAAGTGATGCCGACTTCCACCGTGCCGTCAGCTGCGATTTTTGCCCACTCGTGGCTTTCCATGTATTTCAGGTTTTCAGGAATCATTTGCTTTCTCGGATATATGTGAACATGGGGCGCACGCGTTAGCGTGCCCGTCAGACGGTCTTGCCGCCTGAGTTCAGGTCAATCCCGATTTTCGGGGAGTGCGTGATTGTGTAGTGAATCCTGCAGCCGTTTGCGACACGCTTGAGCGTGTCCAGTCGTTCAGCAGGAATGTCTCCCTCAATGCTGATCGAAACCTGTATTTCGCTGATCCGCTCGGGCGCGGGTTCCCGTTTCCCCTCGACGCCGATGGTGAAGGACTCAACAGGAATTTTCATGTTGTCGCAGAACGTCAGCACCGTGCCCATGGTGCAGGCCCCGAGGGCGCCCAGCAGGAGTTCCGTAGGCCGGAATCCGATATCCTCCCCGCCGTCGGCATAGATCTGATCAACGATCAGGCGGTTGCCGCGTGCAGACACTTCGAGTCTCTTGCCTTCAATCCGGCGTACGTTCACCTGCAGTTTTCCATTACTCATCGGGGTTCTCGCTTTATTCAAGGTTTAATGACCAGGCGAACGGCGGTGCCTGGATATGTGATTGACGGTAGCTGGGTAAATCAACGCTCGATCGGAAGGCCGACCACGTTTCCCCATTCAGTCCAGGAGCCGTCATACACTTTTACCCGTTCAATTCCGACGATTTGGGTAAGAGCGAGATACAAAACCGTTGCACGGTGGCTGAGACGGCAGTACACGATGATGTCCTTGTCCGGCTTCACGCCGCAGGCATTGACCAGGTGCTCTAATTCCTCTCTGGATTTCAGAGTCTTGGTAGGGTTCAGCAGGTCGTCAAAAAAGAGATGGCGTGCGCCGGGAATTCGTCCATAACACATCGCGCCCACATCGGGACCACCGGTCGCGCCTACCCGCTCGCCGCGGTATTCCTCGTGTGATCTGCCGTCGAGCAGCAGGGTCTGGTTGTTTCCCAGTGATTTAAAAACGTCATCGCGCAGGATGCGCATGCTTTCAATGCGGGCAACCGGGTGGTATTTTTTTGCGGGGCGGGGTGCCGGTACGTCGGTGACCAGTGGACGCCCCTCTTTTGCCCACTGATAGCGCGCGCCATCGAGGATGCGCACTTTCTCGTGGCCGCAGTAGCGGAACACCCACCAGGCGTAGATGCCGAATTGAACGCCTTCACCATAAAACACCACGGTAGTGTCATTGTCGATGCCGGCTGCGCCGAGGCGCCTCGCAAATTCTTCCGGAGACGGGAAATCACGCATGTGCGTTTCCCACAGCATGTCTTTCCACTTCCAGCCGTAGGCGCCCGGCACGTGACCTGCCTTGTAGGCCTGCAGTTCATCCTGTCCAAGGCCGGCGATGTCGATCAGGACGACATCCGGATCGTCCTTGTGGGCGGCGACCCACGCCGGATCGACCAATGCCTCTGTTTTCTGATTTTCCCGTAAATTCACTTTATTTCCTTCCCTGTTGATTGGTGATCGTTGCATGGCAACGCGGTGTGGTTTGAAAATTCATGATCCTCAGTCGAGGCGCAAGCCCAAGGTTTTTGTGACCCGGTTCCAGCGGGCGATTTCACTGGTCACGAAGCGCGCAGCCTCATCAGGAGAACTGCCCACCGGAATCGCACCTTCGCTCACCAGCCGTTCATTTGTTTCCGGTGCGCCGAGTGTTTTGACGATCTCTTTGTTCAGATAGGCGATGGTTTTTTTGGATGTGGCCGCGGGTGCGAGCAGCGTGAAACTGACGCTGGCTTCCACGTTTGACACACCGGTTTCTCGGATGGCAGGCAAGTCCGGCAGGGCCGGTACGCGTTTTGCTGCCGCGACCCCGAGGGCCCTGAGCCTGCTTTGGCGCACATGCGGAATAACCGAAGGCATCGCGGAAAACATCATCTGAATCTGCCCGCCGAGAAGATCGACCAGCGCGAGTCCGATACCCTTGTACGGAATATGCACAATATCCACTTTGGCAGCGCTCTTCAGTAACTCGGCTGCGAGGTGAGCGCCCGTTCCCGCTCCGCCCGAGCCAAAGTTGAGGGACCCCGGCTTGGCTTTTGCCAAGGCAATCAATTCAGTTACGGTCCGCACTGGCAGTGACGGATGAACAACCAGAATGACGGGCACGTCAACAACGACGGAAACCGGCGCGAAATCCTTTTCGGTATCGTAAGGAAGTTTACGCAAACCCGGATTGGTGAGGTGACTGGCGGTGACCATGACCAGCGTGTAACCGTCGGCCGGTGCGCGTGCGGCAAGCTCGGTCCCGATGACTCCTCCTGCACCGGCACGATTATCAACCACTACCTGCTGGCCGATATTTTCCGCGAGCTTGCGCGCAATTACTCGCGTGACGATATCGACGTTGCCTCCGGGGGCAAACGGCACGATCAGGCGTACCGGTTTTGTTGGGTAACGCTCCGCCCCGTACGCGGCCGTTGACGCAACTGCAAATATTGCAACTAAAAATGTCAAAGGCAGTTTCCTGGTCACAGTTCTTCCTTTTTGACTCCAGCGTTCTTGATGGACTTGCTCCAATTGCCGATTTTGGAATCGATGAAAGCTGCAAACCCGTCCGGTATGCCGTCGGAGACCCCGACCTTTACTACTTCATTATTTTTCCGGTGTTCTGGTCGATGCGCACGCGCGGCCGCTTTTCCAGGTCGGTGCCGGTAACCCGCAGGTAACAGCAGTCGATGGGCGTGTATGTCGAATGCAACTGGCTGCCCCAGTATGTGCCGACCTGGCCCTTCTCGAGTTTGTATTTGGACTTGATGCCGAGCGTTGCGTTGTCCGGATCCTTGCCGTCGTCGAGGCGGGTGTATTCGGTCATCTCGGTGTAATCGCGCACCTGGGCATACAGCGCCCAGGAATCGCCATGGTCGTGCGCGGGAGAATGACGGGCTTTTTCCGCGCGATAGCCCAGCACTTCGAAGCCGATTTCGGGATCGACGAACAGCCGGCGCGGGCCGTACTTGACGCTCTCGTGAAAATGCTCCGCCACGAATCCGGGGTCGCTGACCAGGATTTCCATTTTTTTGCGGACCTGTTCGACGCCGGCGGGGCCGGAATCGGCCTTCAGGAGGGTTCGTGCGTCGCCGTAGAATGCGTCGAGCGTATAAGCCATGTGATTTTCCCTTGCACGTTCAGTTGACTGGAATGCCGGCCGCCTTGACCACATGGCCCCAGCGCTCGATTTCCGAATGAAGAAACATCCTGAATTCATCGACGGTACTGCTGTCGGGTGTCACGCCGACAACAGCGAAACGTTCCCTGGTGGCGGGCATGGCGAGAATCTGCACCAGCCCGGCGTTCAGCTTTTTGACGATTTCTCCGGGGGTCTGCGCGGGTGCCAGAGCGCCGATCCAGTTGGTTACCTCGAATCCGGGAATGCCCGCTTCCGCCATGGTCGGCACGTCCGGCAGGTACGACGAACGTTTCGAGGACGTTATGGCCAGCGCGCGCAATTTGCCGGATTTGATCATCGACAATGTTGCAGGCAGTCCGGGAAACATCACCTGGACTTCTCCCGCCACCAACGCCGTAACGGCCGGGCCATTACCCTTGAAAGACACGCCGGCCATATTCACACCCGCCTTGAGTTTGAACAATTCGCCGGAAAGGCTGGCTGTACTCCCGACCCCTCCGAAACCGAAGTTGAGGTCCGCCGGCCTGCGCTTGGCCAGGGCAACCAGGTCCTTTACGGATTTCACCGGCAGTGAGGGATGTACCATCAGTATGTTCGGCTCTTTGGAGATCAGGGATATCGGAATGAAATCCTTGCGTGTATCGTAGGGCAGTTTTTTGAACAGGCTCACGTTGGTGCTGAACGTGGTCGGTGTGACCAGCAGCGTGTGGCCGTCGGCGGGGGCGCGGGCCACGATCTCGGCGCCGATGATGCCCGAGGCGCCGCCGCGATTGTCCACGAGGACGGGCTGTCCCCAAACTTCCAGAAGTTTCTGGCCGATGATGCGCGCCGAGGCATCGACACCCCCGCCCGGCGCGGTAGGCACGACGATGCGGATGGGCTTTGCGGGATAACCCGCTGCACTGCCTTGTGACCACGCCGGCGTCGCCGCCAGCGCGATCAGGACTCCGAGTAATGCATTGTTCCGGATTGTTATCATGGGTTCCTCCAGTGGATGCCTGTTTTTATGTCGTCAGCGCCGGATTGCGGAGTGCGCTATCCGGAGCATGGTTTGCCGTTGATTCTGATTTCCATGTCCGACCCTGCCGCAAGGCGACTGGTGACCCCGCCGGACAGGGCGGCGGCCCTGATGCCCTGCCTGTCGATGCACAGGGCTTCATCCATCGTCAGGTCGATGACGATGCGGTCGCGGCGTCCGGGAGCGGTCGGCGCGTCGAATCGGACATCGGTGCGGAGGTTGCCGCAGGGTATGCTTTTTCCGCGAAGTGCCGGCGCAGACCTCCCGACGAAGCGCAGGAACCGATTGCGAGCAGCAGCATTTCACCGGAGGTGAAACCGACATCGGTGCCGCCCTCATCAAGGGGGCGGTCGGTGACTACGGTGCGGCTGCGTGCCGTGCCGAGCAATTGTGTGCCGGATAACATGACGACACTGGCTTTGATGACCATGATGTGGCGAACCTCCTGCAGGTGTGGGCCAAGGGTGAGGCTAAGGGTCTTGCGTGCGAGGCCGCAAGGAAGAAACCGGGATTTTGTTGGAGAAATCCATCATCGCACCGCAGCAGGCGTTTCCCTGTCGCGGTAGGCGGCCGGCGAGGTGTGGAAATACTGCCTGAAGCGCCGATTGAAGTAGGCTTCGTCCTCGAAGCCGGCGGCGCCGGCGATCTCCGACACCCGTAGCGTCGTATGGGTGAGCAATTCCCGCGCTTTTTCCATGCGCCGGGAAGTCACCAGACTGGTGAAAGTCTTGCCGGTTTCCTGTTTGAGCAGGTTTGTCAGGTAATTTGGCGACAGGTTGGCCGCGCGCGCAGCTTTGGCGAGTGTAATGTCCCCGGAAAGATTTTCCCGGATGTAGCGCATCACGCGGGCGAGGGTCTGTGTATGGTGACGCTGCTGTGCATGCCCATCGGCCAGGGACAGCGGTTTCTCGAACCGTTCACACACCGTGCCGATCAGCAGCGCCAAGTTGGCGCGGATAATGTCGCGCGAAAACAGGCTGCGGCGGGCATGCTCGGCCATCATTTTCCCGCAGGCGTTGCGTACGAGCTCCAGATCGGCGTCCCTGAGCACGAAATCCAGCGTGTCCTGGAACAGGAACGGCGCCAGCAGCGGGGCTTGGGCAATCGGCACGTTTTCCAGTTCCAGCGGATCGACGTTAAGGTCGGGGAACAAAAAGTTCTGCTGGAAATTGATGACGTAAAAACGCGAGTTTGCGGGCCGTCCACCCAGATGTACGCGGTAAGGCAATACAAATGCGAGAGAACCGGGTTCCAGCCGGCGCTCGGCGGCGCCGATGTAATGGCGCGTTGTACCCTCGAGATTGACCTGGATCTGGAAGAATTCGTGGCGATGGGCGTGTTCGGCGTGCGACGCCCGGTTTTCGTTGCGGATCCAGAAGTCGCCGTGCGTGGCGCGTTCGGTCGTCAGATAGGTTTTGATGGTGCGCGCCACGCTGAAATCCGTCGATTCCGGTCTGGATTGTTGAATAAGTGCGAGCAGCGCCCGGCGCGGTTTACGCCGCGGCAGCGATGGTCAGGCCGACGACCTTGTTGTCCGCAATGGCCTTGGCGACCAGTCCCGCGGCTTTCACATCCTCGATGAACGCGGCGAGGTATCGGGCTGCCGCGGGGCGGCCTTTCGGTACCCCGGCTGCCTGCTGCACGGCGGTAAAGCGGCCTTCGACAATGCGCGAGCCCGGCAGTTTGGCCTGGTCGGAAACGAGGCGTGGGCGCAGGCCGGCGAGAGCGTCGAATTTTTCATCGACGAAACGCTTGAATGACGCATCGGCGCCGGCTTCCTTGACCAGCTCGGCGTTTTTGATGGTGCGCGTGAGATACAGCTCGTAAGCGGCTTTGGCTGGCACGATGATTCTCACGCCCTTGCGATCCACTTCACCGGCATGTTTCAGGGCAGAGCCCGGCGGCACCAGATAGGTGGAATCGATTTCGACATAAGCCGCGGTGAAGTCAATTTCGTTCGCGCGTGCCGGTTCGGCACCGAGAAAACCCACATCCCAGATGTTCTTGTTCGCGGCATCGGCCAGCGCACCGGGATTCGGGTGCGGCACGAATTCAACGGTGAGGCCGAGGCGGCGGCCGAGTTCCAGCGCGAGGTCATGCGCCACGCCTGCCGGTTTGCCCGTCGCGGCGTCGGTGCGCGTCAGCAGAAAGTTGCTCATGTTCAGGCCCACGCGCAGTGTGCCGGTCGGCGCGAATTCGGAACGTAGGGCGGCGGTTACTTCGGTCATGGTGATGATCCCGTCAGTCAGGGTTGCGGAACGCCGGATTAGACACTGAACGGCGCGGGCTTGTCATCCGCGGGTAGAATCAATCGGCACGACTGCATTATGGAACCCGCCGCGCATCCCCGTTACATCGCCCATCTCGACATGGATGCGTTTTACGCATCGGTCGAGCTGCTGCGTTATCCGCAGTTGCGCGGCAAGGCCGTGGTGGTCGGCGGACGGCGGCGCGCGGCGCAGAACGATCCTGCCGATACGGAATTCTCCACACTGCGCGGCTACACCGGGCGCGGCGTGATCACCACGGCTACTTACGAAGCGCGGGCGCTGGGCGTGCATTCAGGCATGGGTCTGATGAAGGCGGCAAAACTGGCGCCGGACGCGGCGTTGCTGCCTGCGGATTTCGACGCCTACCGGCGCTATTCCAGAATGTTCAAGGATGCCGTGCGCGCGATTGCACCGCAGGTCGAGGATCGCGGCATCGATGAAATCTACATCGATCTGACGGAACTGGTGGCGGCCAGCGCCGCCGACGGCGCGCCCGACCCGTGGGCGCGCGCGCGGGCCATTGCCACCGACATCCAGCGTTCGGTGCGCGAGACGACGCAACTGTCGTGCTCCATCGGCATCACGCCGAACAAGCTGCTGTCGAAAATCGCCTCGGAGCTGCACAAGCCGGCCGGGATCAGCGTGATCCGCGAGGACGAGATCAAAACGCTGGTATGGCCGCTGGCAGTGCGCAAGATCAACGGCATCGGACCGAAGGCGAATGCGAAGCTGGAGGCGCTGGGCATCCGCACCGTCGGCGATCTGGCGCAGGCCGACCCGGCGCTGCTGGTGAAACATTTCGGCCACAGCTACGGCGCGTGGATGCACGAAGCGGCGCACGGCCGCGACGACCGGCCGGTGGTGACGTACAGCGAGCCCAGGTCCATCAGCCGCGAGACGACATTTGAGGACGATCTGCATCCGGTGCGCGACAAGGCGCGGCTGACGGAGATCTTTACCGCCCTGTGCGTGCGCGTGGCGGGTGACTTGCAGCGCAAGGGTTATGCCGGCAAGACCATCGGCCTGAAAATCCGCTATGACAATTTCAAAACCGTGACTCGCGATTTAACGATTGAGCAGCCCACGCAGGACGCGAAAGTGATCCGCCGCGCCGCCGGCGAGTGCCTCAAACGCGTGCCGCTCGACCGGCGCATCCGCCTGCTCGGCGTGCGGGTGGGCGCGTTGTCGAAACCCGGCGCGGTGGTGGAGGGTGCTGCCGGGCAGCAGACGTTGCTGTAGATGCTCAGCCGGTGGCCGGCGCGAACTACAGTTTTTTGGGTGATGCGCTGCTGCGCGGGGCGCCGGCGCGTTTCTGCGCCACCGGCGCTGCCTCATGCGCGCCCATCGCATGGACTAGTCGCTCGAGATCGCTGCGCAGGTCGGCCGGCAGTTCCAGCCGGCTGATGCGCTGCAGCCGCGCAGCGCGGTTCGGCTGATCGAGCATGCCGGTCAGGTACAGCAGCAGGTCGTTGGGCGAGTAGCGGGCCGGATTTACGGTGCGCCAGAAATCCTGCGGCATCGCCGGAGAGTCGCCGCGTCCCGGATATAGCGCGCGCAGCACAAATCCCAGGCAGCTCATGCAATGGCGGGCGGGGCCGTCATCGAGGCAATAGGGGATGTCCGCCTTGACCCAGCGTGCGACGCGCGCCGGCAGTTCGCGCCGCAGTTTACTCATGGTCGCATTGTCGGCAAACGGCCGCAGGCCGTAGAGATGCCAGACGTCGTAACCCTGGCCGCCGGCTTCAAAATGGGCGGCTTCCATGAAGGGCGACACGGCGACGCCGAGGCCGGGAAACGACCACGCGATGGTCTGGTCGGCGAGCTCAATGCCCACCTGCACTTCCGTCGTATCGTCCGGCATGCGCAGCAGAAAATAATGCACATAGCCGGCCTGACCGGGTGCGACGCCGGTGACGGCATGCAGCGGTTTGCTGCTGCGCGCGCCCGTTGCCGGCGTGGCCGCTTTGCCGGCGGGCGCGGCTGATGGGCTGTTCAGGGTGCGTGCGTAGCGGGCTTCGGCGCGCGCGGCCTGGCCGGCGGACGGTGCGTTGGCGTGCGCAATGCCGGACGCTGCGACGAGCGCGATGGCGAGCGCGAGGCTACGGATCAAGCGTGTGTTCATGATGTGAATTGTACGGTTTCATCGGTCGCGACGGTAAATGTCAATTTTATGAGCGAAGCGTGTTTATACTGGCGACGGCTCCCATTAGAATGGATTTGATCAGGAGGGTTCCCCATATGACCAGAATTGAATTCCACGATCCATCCGGTGCGCTGGAAGTTACGCAATCATTCGCGCCACGCATCGATACGCTGGCCGGCAAGCGTATCGGCTTTGTCAGCAACGAGCAGTGGCAGGCGTTTCGCATGCTGCCGCTGCTGCGCGATCTGCTGAAGGCGGATTATCCGACGGCGGAACTGCTGCCGATCGACGCCTATCCGCAAGGCAACGCGCTGATTCCCACCGAGGAGACGGCAAAGCTCGTCAAACAGAGCGGGGTGGACGCCGTCATCGTCGGCAACGCGGCCTGAGGGTCCTGCGCCACCGCTTGCGGCCGTGCAGTCGCGAGGATCGAAACAATGGGCATTCCCACCGTCACGCTGACGCGGACGGATTTCGTCGGCGTCATGAAAAACGCCGTGTCGGGTCTCGGTCTGGCACCGGACGCCGCGATGGTGACGTTCCCCATCGACATGTTCCTGCCGGGCAGCGACCTGTCGACCATCACTGCGCGCAAGAGGGAGTTTTACAACGGATTGATGAAATGGCAGTCCGGCTTCACGCCATCATCCAATGGCGAACTGCCGATGCTCAGCGTCGAAGGCAAAACGTACGAAGACGCACTGCAGAAAGCCAACAACCTGCTGATCACCAATCTGTGGGGCGACGGTCTGCCGATATGGCCGGCAACACGCGAGCGCGTGGACTGGATATTGCGCGGCGCGGCTTTTCCGCGCACGCAGGTGCTGGGCAAGTTTCCGCCGCGCGGCGGCATTACCACCGTCGAGACCTGTGCGATTGCGCTGGCGATGGCTGGAGGGCGTCCGGAATATTTGCCAGTGCTGGTAGCCGCGGTTGAAGCGTGTCTTGATCCGGCGAATGTGTTCGACCAGTTGCAGGCGACTTCCGGCGGGCCGTTTCCGGTGGTCATCGTCAACGGGCCGATTGCAAAGGATATTCGCCTCAATTCCGGCTTCGGTTGCCTGGGCCCCGATCCGCAGCGACCTGCAGGTGCCAGCATCGGCCGCGCGCTGCGCCTGTTGCAGCAGAATGTCGGCGGTGCGCTGCCGGGCATCGGCACCATGGCGATTTTCGGCGCAATGCGCTACACCAATGCGGTGTTCGCCGAAGACGAGGCCAGCTTGCCCTCGGGCTGGGCGCCGCACGCGACGCAGCGCCATGGTTTCGAGCCGGGTACCAACTCCGTGTCGGTCATGTTTGCCAGCGGCGTCAGCAACATCCGCCGACGTGGCGCGAAAAAGGAAACCCCGGAGGAGGATGTCACGCAGGGCCTGCACCGCATGGCGGATTTCATGCGTACGCCGAACCTCGCCGCGCTGGCCGGCTGGGAAAAAGGCACGCCCGGCGTGATGCTGGTGTCACCGGTGGTGGCCGGGATGATGGCGAAACTCGGCTGGACGCCGCGGAAGCTGCGCGAGTTTTTGTGGGAGCACTCGAAAATCCCGATGGCGCAGCTCAAGCGCGCCGGCGCGCCGGCGTGGATCGAGATCGACGCCAATCCGGTCACGCGCGCGAGCATCGACCTCGATCCATGGCCGATCGCGCAGAAGCCGGACAACATCATCCTGATTGTCGCCGGCGGCGACCATCCGACGCACAGCCAGTGGCTGCAGGCGCATTCGCCCGCGGTGGTGGGGCGGGTGATCCGCACGCCGGAGTCGTTTGGCCGGCTGCTTGCTGAATCGGATCGTGACCTGGGGTGCGCCGCCGACGAGTGTCGGATATAAAATTTCGAATGCCGCCATTTCCGGTTGGTTCTGCCGGGAGCCCTTGGTTATTCTGGTTAACAGACCCTAACGTTCTGAAGAACATCACCATCCACCCGGGAGCATTCATGTTGAACCGCAATTACCGCCGCCTGTGGGCGACAGCAATCCTTGCCGCCGCCTCCGGCATCGCAGCAGCGCAATCATTTCCGGCCAGATCCATTACCCTGGTGGTGCCGTATTCCACCGGTGGCAGCACCGACCTGATCACGCGGGTGATCGCGAGAGAAATTTCGGGGCAGGTCGGCAAACCGGTGATCGTCGATAACCGCGTCGGCGGCGGGGGAGTTATCGGCTGGAGCAGCGTGGCGCGTTCGCCTGCTGACGGTTACACGCTGCTTGCCACGGAATTGTCGTTCACCATCGCGCCGGGACTGCTGCCGAGCCTGCCGTTCGATGCGCGCAGGGGTTTTCAGCAGATAGTCACCGCGACTTCGGTGCCGCATGTGCAGGTGGTGACGCCGTCGCTGCCGGTGAAAGACGTCAAGGGCCTGATCGCGCTGGCCAAGGCGCGTCCGGGCGAACTGAATTTCGGCTCGGGCGGCGCCGGCACTAACACGCACCTGGGCTCGGAACTGTTCAAGAGCGTCACCGGAACGAACATGGTGCATATCCCTTACAAGGGCGCGGGCGCCGTGCTGACCGATCTGATGGCGGGGCAGGTGCAGGTGCTGATTTCGGCGGCGCCGACGGTACTGCCGTACATCAATGCGAAACGCCTGCGCGCGCTGATGGTCACCGACGACAAGCGGTCGCCGGTGCTGCCCGACGTGCCCACGGCGATCGAGCTGAAAATGCCGAAAATGGTGATGAAGTTCTGGGTCGGCTACTCGGTGCCGGCCGGTACGCCGCAGCCGGTGGTGGAGCGGCTGAACAAGGAGATTGTTGCCGCGGTGCATGCGCCGGATGCGCGCAAGCGCTTCACTGAAATGGGTGTTGATGCCGTCGGCA